>QCHN01000034.1 GCA_003279565.1 Prochlorococcus sp. AG-402-C09 | reverse complement strand
ACTAATTAGAGTGATATTTCTTGAATGATTAGATCTGTTGATAACCCTCATAAGTATAAATAGCCCGAACTGGTTAGCCCTACTTCAACCGTCCTACTGGAATGGAGGGTTGTCATAAAGATCACCTTTTTGCTCTATTGAATCCGTTAAATTCAAGTTGTTTTTAGGAAGTACCCCACTCGCAAGAAAGCTCACATTCGGTCAAACTAGATTTCTCAAGACGACTTAATATCCTAGCCATGTCAACAGAAGAGAGACTTCCATCATTATTCCATTTAAGAGTCGTCTTACGTTGAAAGGGAATACTGTCTTTGTTTTTTCCAGAGGGAAGAAATTTAGTAGTATTTTTTTCAATAAAGTCTAAATAAGACTTGGCACTATGCAGATCCCCGGTGTAAGTGCATTGATTTGCTGAACAAGCTCTAAAGATTCTGCCAGATAAACCTTCTATGCAATGAATTGATCCACCATGATCAGTTACGTGGAATGGTTTTTTACGTGGCATGACTAAACTCCATTTCTGGAATGAGCCATATTTTTGTATCAACAGCTACATAATAGCAATAGGTCTTAATACCCGATTACTCAGTATTGATGATTTCACATAATTTCTAATCCCTTTTGTATCAACTTTGCTACTGTTGACAGTCAATTTCAAACCGTCTCATCTATTCAGCTCCGTGAATAGAAAACATTCTTTTTTATTAAAACTCGGACAACCCAACAAACGAACAATTTATTTGTAATCCAAAAGATCAAAAACAGAAACATTACAAGGACAGCTCTGAATAGACAATTAAAAATCTATTTTTGACTGTCTATTTTTCTTTAATTCGCCTCGTTTCTTCTTTAAGTCAACTCTCTTCCTTTGAGATGAACGTGTTGGTATTGTCTCTCTTCTCTTCTTTGGAGGTGCTTTTAAAAGCTCCCGCAAGGTTGAAGCAAGTCTACTTAAAGCTAATTGTCTATTTTGAAACTGTGATCTCTTATCTTGAACAGCTATACAAATACAGCCATTGGTCAGCTTGACGTCGTTCCTAAGTGAAATCCTATGCTTATGATATGGACTTAAAGCTTTTGAATCACATACGTTAAATACAATTTCAACTCGACTGTCTGTCTTGTTAACGTTCTGACCGCCTGCTCCTGATGATCTTGAGAATCTCCAATGTATTTCGTTAGCGGGTATTTCAAGGTTTGTCTTAATCTTCAGATTCATTTGTATCTTTATCCGGCCAATCGAAGTGAGCTCATTTCTAAAGGATTTTGCTTTTTTGGTTCTTTTGTCTCATTTGAACTTAAGAACATCAATGAATTTATGTTAGAGACCTCTGGACATTTTTTATTAGGACCACATACAAATAAATATGTTTCACCATTTTTACTTGCATCTGGAAGAACAATACAAATAACTCCAAAATTCTTTTCAAGTAATGTCCACATTTTCTTTTTATCTATACATTCTTGAAAGCAATCGTTGAGTTTGTTTTCACTACTAACTCCTTTCATATTTAAAACAAAATAACGATTAATAAAAATCTCCTTAGCTTTAGCTTCAGACTCCTTGCTAAGAATCTGTGCCATGTAATGGCATTCATTTAATAAATATCCTTGACTATCTAATTTAGACAGTACCCATCCAATATCTTTTTCACTAACCCTTCGTTCATTAAGAACAAATTCGAAGGCTCGTCCATGAGCAAGACCTCTCCCCATCTAAAAGGTTCTACAAAATTTTTATTAATTATGACATATAAAACTAATATTTGTATCTCTCCTATCTCCTCCTTCTTTTCAGCCATACAACAACCAAGCGACAAGCCCATCAATAACAATGGCATAAAGCTATCAATCAAGACAAATACTGTATATACTTTTAGTTGGAATAAAATGACACGTTTGATTTTTAATCTTCTTCAATACTTCAATACTTCAATACTTCAATACTTCAATATTAGTAGATGACATGGGATTATCTGCTAATACAAAATGATCTCTACAAACACCAGAAGTGCGTTCTTCT
>QCHN01000033.1 GCA_003279565.1 Prochlorococcus sp. AG-402-C09 | reverse complement strand
AATAGAAATCAGAATTATTAATATCAATAAATTTTAGGTATCCCTTTTGATTTTTTGATTGCAAAAAATCAACCTCTCTTTTACATAATGGGCATCCTCCATCAAAAAAAATTGTAAGCTTGACAATATTCATAAAAAATCTAGCTCTTAACGAGGGATTGAATTTAAGAAGGGAAGGCTATCTTCGTTGTTCAATGTAAATAAACACTTGATAGCATCACTAATAAGAGCGATCTTAATGATATCTAACTGATAAAAAAAATGGGTGTCCTATTTATTTTCATATTAATCTCAGTATTAGTGGTCTCCGCCTTACTGTTCTTCAACAAAGGTGAGAAAGCTCAAGAGATTAAAAGCATTCTTAAAGATATATATGAAAATTTTAAACAACTCTTCTCAAATTTTAAAAAACTATTTTTGATAGTTAAAGAACTGATTCAAGCAAAAATAGATCAAGAACCAGCTCAATTGGAAGATGAAGTAACTCCTGAGCCTGAAGCAACTCCTGAGCCTGAAGTAACTCCTGAGCCTGAAATCATGTCAACTAGCGAATTAGAAACTCCTTCTAAAGAGTCAATTGATGAAGAGAATATAGATAAAGAAAGGGATTAATTTTTAATTAGATTTATTTCCCATCAAAAAGCCTCATCAAATTGATGAGGCTTTTTGGTTGAAATTTGATTTTGAATCTACTAACTCTCAGTTGATGCTAGAGAAGCAACTGATCCAACAACACGACGGAAATCAAAGCCCATAGCTCTAAGAGCATGCCAGATATGACCTTGAATAAAGAAAAATCCAAAGTAATAGTGAACATTTGACAAAGCTGCTCTAGTTGTATGGCCTAAAAACGCAGTGCTATCTGAAACATCTCCTGTATCTACCCAATAAGGAGAAATTCCGAATTTCAAAGCCAAAGGCTCTCCGTACCAATCAATTGGATAAACAGTTGTATTTTGTGCACACCAGAATGCAGCAACAATTGCCATCCAGCCAATACCAGCAAGAGACCATGAAAGAACCGCCTCAGCAGAGAGCAATCCTTTTCCTTTGAATTCAGTGTATTCACCGAGCTGTTTTGTAGCGATATGCCATGCACCACCACTTATTTGAACGAATGCCAAAAACGCATGTCCGCTCATAACTTCTTCAAGGCTGTCAATGGTTAGGAAGTCGAACTGATGTCCATAAACCATTCCAAAATCACCATATCCAGGGAAGATTGTTCTGATTTCGCCTATGGCTGGATCGTAAATTCCATGCCATCTTGCCCACTCAACGAACCAAATATTTGCCACCCCAAAGAAAATTAAATGATGTCCGAGAATGAAGGTCAAGTTATCTGGGTTGTCCCATTCAAGTTTGAACTTCTTGGTGGTTGGGATTGGACCATCTTTCAAGTCGGGATCAAATAAAAGTGAGTGAGCTAATCCAGCAGTTCCATATACAGCTGAAAAAATCAAATGAAAGATAGCAATTGTAGCTACTCCTGCACCTGTCCAAACACCCGCCTCATCAAAACCAAGGCCAAGAGAGGCTAAATGTGCAAGAAAAATGGAACTTTGGTGTCCCATTGGTATTTCTGGGTTGTAACGAGCAAGCTCCCAAAGGGTACTTCCTCCAGCCGCAAAGCAAATCAGGCCTGTGTGTCCGATATGTGACCCTATGAATCGACCAGCGCGATTGGTCACCACAGAATTTCCAACCCACCACCCGTAGGTGACGTCTGGGTTTCCGTAGGTCTGCATAATTAAGGAATTAAAGTCGAAATTTTGGTTACCTTACACTTTTTGGAATTGTTTTTACCAGAATAGTTAGAGGTCTTTATAGGTCTCTCTCATTTTTTACCAAAAAAGCTATTTTTTACTTAGAAATAGACAAAAAAATACCCCCCCAAAAGGGAGGGATATTTTTGTTTATTTTTAATCTATCTTGGAGCTCTTCCATTGAAACCAGCGCCTTCAACCCTGACTGTTGCGCCTTCAGTATTACCAATTGCTTCGGAAACCTTCTTGAAGTCGAATCCTAAAGCGCGTAAAGCATGCCAGAAATGACCCTGTAAGAAGAAAAATCCAAAGTAATAATGAACATTAACTAAAGCAGCTCTAGTTGTATGACCAAAGAAAGCTGTTATGCCAGTGCTATCTGCAGTGTCTATCCAATATGGTGCAACTGAGAACTGTAACTTCAAAGGCTCACCAAACCACTC
>QCHN01000032.1 GCA_003279565.1 Prochlorococcus sp. AG-402-C09 | reverse complement strand
TAAAAAATAATTTTAATTACTTAGATGTTTTAATAAACAATGCTGGAATAATGGCTCCGCCAAAGACTTTCACTAAGCAAGGCTTTGAAATACAATTTGCTGTTAATCATCTTGCTCATATGAGTTTGACGTTGGAATTATTACCTATGCTTGAAGAAAAAAATAACTCTAGGGTTGTCACCGTAAGCTCGGGAGTTCAATATTTTGGAAAAATTCAATGGGACGATCTACAAGGAAATCTTAAATACGATCGTTGGGCTTCATATGCCCAGAGCAAGCTTGCAAATGTAATGTTTGGTTTGGAACTGAATTCAAAGCTTAAAGGAAAGAATTCAAAAACATCTTCACTACTTGCTCATCCAGGATTAGCACGTACAAATTTACAGCGAAAGTCAGTTGAGTCAAATCAATCCTGGCAAGAAGAAATTGCTTATAAATTGATGGATCCTATGTTTCAAAGCGCAAAAATGGGTGCTTTGCCTCAAATAACAGCTGCTACTTTACCTGGCGCCAAAGGAGGAGAACAATATGGGCCTAAATTTAACTTCAGAGGTTTTCCAAAAATATGTAGAAATGCTCCAAAAGCATTAGATCAGACTTCAAGAAAAAAATTATGGGAGATAAGCGAAAAGCTTATAAAAGATGTTTAATATCCTGTCAAAAAAAAGGAACCAGCTCTTCTCCTTTATCACATATCTCTTGTTGTGAAGGGCATTCTATTTTCCCAGTCCAATCAATTAAGCCTTTTCTAATTGCACAATTACATTTATCCTCACCAGTTAATTCATTAAGTTCTTTTCCTGTCCAAGGAGATGGATTATCGCTAAGAATTATTTCTTTCAATCGATCAGAAATTGACTTCTTTAAAACTTCAAAAACTTGTACTGACTGAAGAAAATCATCAAACGCCTCGGATTTATCATTAAAATTACGTTTTTCTAATTCTTTATAGAAAACACCTCTCATAAAATTTGTACAATTAAGTGCTTCAGAATTAGTAAATGGTCTTAATTTTTCACTTAAGTATTCCCTATTACTCACTATTGATTCTAGTGACAATAGCCTTACTTCCAACTCATTAATTTTATTAGAAGAAAGCGATTGAGTATTATTGATATCATTATTAGATAAGGAATCAGTAACTAAATCGGTAATATGTTCTGTGAGACTTTTGCCAGACATCATTGCCTGTCTCTTAACTCTAAGCAATAAGTCTTTCGAGATCTTTATATTAAATTGACTTTTAGTCATTTATTCGGAGATCTGGATTGGCTAACTATAATCATTTCTTTAATAATAACAATAAAATATGCAAGAAAAAAAATACTTTTCGAGCATTGAATAGGGTTACTATTTAACCTATAGATACTAGTAAAT
This sequence comes from Prochlorococcus sp. AG-402-C09, assembly GCA_003279565.1. Lineage (GTDB taxonomy): Bacteria > Cyanobacteriota > Cyanobacteriia > PCC-6307 > Cyanobiaceae > Prochlorococcus_B. The sequence goes on along the minus strand of QCHN01000032.1, from coordinate 882 downwards.
ATAGGTTGAATAGTAAGTCTATTCTCGACTCAAGTAATTTCGATATCACATTTTAATTCAGATAGTCCTTCATAACCTCCTCTCACTGGTGCTGCTAGCTCAGACTTTGAAGAAGAGGAAAAAGCAACATAATTATGATTAATAAGTGCGCAACAACTAGGGTCAAAGCCTCTCCATCCAAAACTAGGGATAAAAACCTCTGTCCATGCATGAAGTTCATGCTTGTCAGGAGGTTGATCAATGAATTGATATCTGCTAACAAAACGACTTGGGATACCAACACATCTACAAGTTTCCATAAATAATTCCGCTAAAAATAATCTATTACTTCAAGTCTTTGTATTTGTCCCCTCTCTAACTCTAACCATTCTGAAGCACCAATCACTCTTGGAAGAGGATCAAAAGAGAGAATCCTTTCAGAACCTTTGTTACCGGAATCATTGAGACGGAAAGTTGCTCCATGGCGAAGAAGAAGTTTCCTTGCGATTTCATGACTTATATTCAATTGATCTAAACCCATCTCTCCTAAAGAAGAAATTAATGGCTCCAAAGATGATCTGGGCAAAAATCATCAGAAGAAAGTATTCATCATATCCATTCTTAGGCTGATAATCATTAAACATATTAACCCCAAATAACTTAATAGAATAAGAATCAAATAAATGATAAAGGATGCTTAGCTAACCACATAAGTCTAAATAATATCGAGTGCAGTTATCTATCAAGCCATTAGTGGGCAAGGGAACTTATAGAATAAGTAATGCTTATTCAAGCCCTTAGATTTACTAATTCCCTTTAACCAAAATCTGGTGAGTTTACCCATCCGACATATCTGATTTAGCAGCTAAATTCCGTCTGTCAGATTTTTTATCTGATCTTATT
>QCHN01000031.1 GCA_003279565.1 Prochlorococcus sp. AG-402-C09 | reverse complement strand
CAGAGAACTGAATAAATTCAATATTTTTTAAAGTATCTGTTCCATCATTGGTTGCTCTTCTTTGGTCGCTAACTATTAGAGAAGCGCTATCTCTTGTAAACAAGTAATCAGAAAAATTTCCCGAATACTGAGCGGTATCAGTACCATCACCTCCATCAATGATATCGTTCCCTTCTCCTCCATTAATTAAGTCGTTTCCTCCCAGAGCATTGATGTTATCCATGCCGTCCCTATCTAAAATTGAGTCGTTGGAATTCGTACCTATAAGTAATGTCTTTGATGTGTCATTAATTACGATTGACTTTGTTTTTTCACCTATTGAAAGAATAAAAGTTTCTGCACCTTCTGTTAAATTATCTTCAGAGATGTTAATTAGAAAATTTGCTTTACCATTAGAATTAATTATTGTTTCTCCTGTAAGTTTATTATCTACAATGTCTACTGAAGATATTCCACTAATACTGTATGTATAGACTTTATTGACTTCACTTACATGGGTCGTAAAAGTGATTGAAATACTACTACCCTCGTCAACATGAGTAGACGATGTTATTGAGGCTAAATTATTATTGTAAAGATAGTTACTTGATTCTATTTCTTCGTTTATCCAGCTATGTGCATTTAAAGCACAAGCATATCCATAAGAAGTACTTGATGAAGATATAATACCTATAACTTGATATCCAGCATCTCCTCCTGAATTTATATAAATAGGTCCTCCAGAGTCTCCATTGCTCTGTTCAATATCATTTAAAGAATATCGAAAATAATTATCTATATTATCTTTGTAGACGATGCCATCGTCATACATCAGATTGTTGGAGTATTTCCCTGGATATCCAAGTTTAGACGCATTTCCACTACTAAAATCAAACTTGAGTCCCATCTTGCCGTAAATCGACCCAATATTTTTACTTAAAGAAATCAATGCTATGTCTTTTTCCAGTTCAAATAGAGATCCCTCTTTATTATCTCCTTGCGTTATTGATCCATCTTCATTGGCGTCCCAATCTAGATATCCAGTTCTATAACTACTGGAATAATAACCACTGGAATAATCTGAGTTATCAGAATCCCAAGAAGGATATACTCGACATTCATCTGCCCAACCTCCTAGCTTTTTATCGTAAACAACATGTGATGCAGTTAAAATATCGTTGTTTCCAACAATTACTCCACTCCCTGAGAACCATTTATCTCCCCATCTATTTCTTATATATACGACAGCTCTGTAAGGATAAATATCATCATTAACTTCATAAGTAGACATTTATATAAAGGCTTTTATTTTTAATTAAGTATAGGATTAGATGTTTTGTAAAATTGATTTTCAAGTGCAGAATATTCTCTGGAAACTGGAGCCTGATGACTCATGAATAATTAAGGTTTCTAATTTTTAAACTATGTTAATTGACTTTGCATGGTTTTTCTTTAATATTTTCAGACTTGTATGCATTGTTTAATCATTCAAGAGGCAACAACTTTGATTCCTTTCGGCTTGAGATTTAGGAATCAAAAAATCACGATGAGGATAGTGACTCTTGCGAGCTCTTTTCTCTTATATATATGTGGTGAGCGTTCAAGACTCTAGATGATTAGGAGTGAATAATTGGGGAGGAGAAAATACCTAGAAAAAACACTTGGTAACTTGATATTTACTTTCTTAGTTATAAGATTCATAGCTAAATTTTTGATAACTAATGCTTGCTTTGTACATAAGTCCACCTTTGCCTACTGTTGGAAACACGGTATATCCTTTGGCTTTTTTGAAATATGACTTTAAGTTCTGGCATTGCTTTAAAACTTTCTAGAGCAATCTGTGTTTTTCCTGTTGCTCCTTGTTTTGAAGATGTTTTATTTTGAACGGGGTTCCAATCTGTAATTAAATTATCTTTCCTGCCAAAAAAAAGCTGCAAAATATTTGCAGCTCATATTAAGAATTTTGATTTATTTGAAATATGCCAAAATCAAAGGATTTTAATTATCAACCAAATAAAGCTGACGCTACACCAGCAACAGCTATTACTATCCCACCCCATTTGATTACAGGCTGATCCTTGTCATAGGTATTTGAAACAAGAATTGCAGCGAGTAGGATTTCTACAAGGTTTTCATTGATCATGGGTCGAAGCCAGAATTGTAGTTGTTGATACATCTTCTAGCTGATCTTTGTTTAATGGGCAACAAATATTAAGTATTTAACTGACTAATTTGTCCTTAGGCTTAAAAATATTGAATGTATATCTCATCATCATTTTAGATTTTGGTAAGTTTTCCAGGTTTCTTAAATAGACTGGCTTTTTGTCGTATGGGCCTGATCGTGATTTCAATTTGTAATAGGTTGGTATAAATGGCCGCGATAGAGTTTTAAAAAAGGATTTTGGCTTACTTGTTCTAATGATTCTCAGATTTTGAATGAGTATTTAGTTTGATTTTCTTTCGAACTTCTTTGTATGTTTTGTCTCAAATGTATCGATATGAGTGTAATCTGCCTGCTGATATAAGAAAGACTGAATTGTACTGATTGATATTTATTAAGGCCAATTATTTTTGGTGAAAGTAGAAGAAGTTTCTC
>QCHN01000030.1 GCA_003279565.1 Prochlorococcus sp. AG-402-C09 | reverse complement strand
TCAAGACAAGGTTGAAAAATTAAGCCACTTTGCTCTAATAATAATCATTATCTATGGAGTTAGCCTCAGGACCTAACGAAGAAGCAACCCATCCTGATACTAATGAAGAAATGCTTGATAATTTGTTTAAGAAAATTCTCTCTTCTAGAGTAACCGATTGATCATTTTCAATCCTATTGAGTATGTTTTGAATTCGAAGTCTTGTTGCAGTAGAGAGCATAAATTTTTTATTTTTTTTCTAACTAATCGAGCTTAATGCGGTCGTTCGTTGCGAACTATTTTAGGTTTTTTTTATACTTTAACCTTTGTTTTTAGTATAAAAAAGTACAAATAATTTTTTATTTATTTGTTTTAATTTCAAAAAATAATTGTACGTTATGGTCGATTTCTCATACAAAAATGTCAGCTCCAGCATGGTCATATTGAAGTGCATTGGACCAGATAGTTTTTTTATGGAAAGAGCTATTTTTCCCCAAGAGATTTTTTCTTCCATTGCACCAGAAGGTTCTCAGTTAGAAATTTGGGGTATAGAGTCTTATGGGCCAAATTTAGAGAAACGCCTAAGAGTATCTTCTTCTAAAACAAAAGATTCAGTTGCGGCTTAGTTTCTGTGAGTATTTAATTATTCAAAGCAATAGATATCTTTGCGCTAGTGGTAGTGATTCGGCTGGTTCGCAGGTTAAAAGCTCTCCGTTTGCAAAAACCTCATATGTTTGAGGGTCAACTTCTATTTTTGGTTTTGCATCATTGAGTTTCATTGATTGCTTGGATATATTTCTTGTGTCTTTCACGGCAGCAATAGTACGTTCCAATTTGAGTTGTGATGGTACATCAGCGTCTATTGCGATTTCACTTAAGAAAGTAAGGCATGACGGATTTATTGCCTTTCCAAAGGTAGAAAACATCGGGCGACCATGCACTGGTTGAGGGGTAGGAATAGAGGCATTTGCATCTCCCATTTGAGCCCATGCGATAGTTCCTCCCTTGATTACTAAGTCAGGTTTGATTCCAAAAAACCCTGGCTTCCATAGTACTAAGTCGGCTAGTTTTCCAACTTCTATCGACCCAACATGACCGCTGATTCCATGAGCGATCGCTGGATTAATAGTTACCTTTGATATATACCTTTTCAGTCGATGATTATCATTCCTTTTATTATCTTCAGGTAATGATCCTCTTTGAACTTTCATTTTATGGGCAGTTTGAAAAGTTCGACTAATAACTTCTCCAACTCTTCCCATAGCTTGAGAGTCACTCGCAATAATAGAAAAGGCTCCTATGTCGTGAAGGATATCTTCAGCAGCAATAGTTTCACGACGTATTCTTGATTCAGCAAATGCAACATCCTCAGGAATTTTAGGATCCAAATGATGGCAAACCATCAGCATGTCTAAATGCTCTTCAAGAGTATTTAGAGTGAAGGGTCTAGTCGGATTTGTACTGCTAGGGATCACATTAGATTCCCCGCAAATTTTTATAATGTCAGGAGCATGACCACCGCCAGCTCCTTCTGTATGGAAGGTATGAATTGTTCTTCCTTTTATTGCCCGAATTGTATCTTCAACAAAACCAGCTTCATTTAGGGTATCTGTATGAATACAAACTTGTACGTCTAGTTGGTCTGCGACACTGAGGCAAGAGTCAATACAAGCTGGAGTCGTTCCCCAGTCTTCGTGAAGTTTTAATCCACAAGCTCCTGCTCTTACTTGTTCTTCTAGCGCTGATTTATTAGTCGCATTGCCTTTTCCAAAGAATCCCAAATTAACAGGAAAACCCTCCGCGGATTGCAGCATCCTTGAGATGTGAAATGCTCCTGGCGTACATGTAGTTGCATTAGTACCAGTGGCTGGACCTGTCCCTCCTCCAAGCATTGTGGTAACCCCACTAGCTAAAGCAGTTTCTATTTGTTGTGGACAGATAAAATGAATATGACTATCAATAGCTCCTGCAGTGATAATATTTCCTTCTCCTGCGATTGCTTCTGTACTAGCTCCTACAATAATGTTGACACCTTCTTGAGTATCAGGATTGCCAGCTTTTCCGATGCCTGAGATTTTCCCGTCTTTAATACCAATATCTGCTTTAACAATTCCCCACCAATCCAGGATAAGTGCATTTGTAATAACAGTATCTACGACTCCATTGTCTCTGCTTTGTTGTGATTGTCCCATTCCATCACGAATAACTTTACCACCACCAAATTTAACTTCGTCTCCATAGTGAGTATGATCTTGTTCAACTTCGAGGATTAAGTCTGTATCTGCAAGTCTAATGCGATCGCCTTTAGTAGGACCATAAGTCTCTGCATAGGCTTGGCGAGAAATTTTGAAAGGCATTTTATTGTTGAAGTGAATCGTTTATAAGTCCGTTGAACCCAAAAATTTTTCGGTCTCCTGCATAAGGAACAAGATTAACTTCTCTTTCATCACCTGGCTCAAATCTGATAGCAGTACCAGCTGGGATGTCTAATCTTTTGCCGAGAGCTTTTTGACGATCAAATCCTAGACCTTTATTTGACTCAAAAAAATGATAATGAGAGCCAATTTGTATTGGTCTATCGGAAGTGTTAGCGACTTTTAGAGTTGTGATTTCTCTTCCTTTGTTGAGTTCAATAAAACCATCTTCTGGAATAAGTTCTCCAGGAATTAAATAAGACATAACTGTAGTTAGCTAATTGGATTGTGAAGTGTTACGAGCTTCGTTCCATCGGGGAAAACAGCCTCTATTTGAACTTCATGGATGAGTTCAGGAACGCCTTCCATGACTTCTTCTTTGGTT
>QCHN01000029.1 GCA_003279565.1 Prochlorococcus sp. AG-402-C09 | reverse complement strand
CAAGGTAATGCCTACTTGCCTGTTTGGCTGGTTAAGCCTAAAGCTTGGTCTTTAAAAGATATAAGTCAACCAGAATTCTCAAGCGATGGATTAATTATTCTAAAAAACTTAAAAAGAGACTAATTTTGTCAACTAAACAGGAACTTATTAAATATATCCTTTCTAGATTAGCTCTTTTGCCAATTATGCTTTGGATTATTTCAAGCTTAGTTTTTATATTGCTTAGGATTGCACCAGGCGACCCCGTGGATGCGATCCTAGGTACGCGTGCAAATGAATTAGCACGCGAAAGTCTACGAATTAAACTTGGCTTAGACAAACCTTTAATCAATCAATACCTTGAATATTTAAATCATTTAATTCATGGAGACTTAGGGATCTCATTAAATACACAAGAACCTGTAAAAATAATTATTTCGAAAGCTCTTCCAGCAAGTATGGAATTAGCAATATTTGCAATCTTAATAGCATCATTAGTTGGTTATTTAATTGGTTTTTTAGGTGCAGTTAAACCGGAGGGCAAAATAGATTTTTGGGGGAGAATTTTTAGTATTGGCACCTATGCAATACCACCTTTTTGGGCAGCGATGCTAATTCAAATAATTTTTGCAGTATTGCTAGGTTGGTTACCCATTGCTGGAAGATTACCCCCTGGACTAAGTCCTCCTCCTACATTTACAGGTTTTTTTCTTTTAGATAGTCTTTTAAATAAAAATATTGAAACTTTTTTTAATTCTTTTAAACATTTAATATTACCTTCAGTCACCCTAGGTATATTATTAAGCGGAGTATTTAGTCGTTCATTAAGATTAAACTTGGAGGAGATTTTAAAAAAAGATTATATTGAAGCCGCTAAAAGTCGTGGAATAAATGACTCTCGGATACTTGTTAAGCATGCTTTGCCAAATACACTACTACCAATATTGACAATTACTGGATTAACACTTTCTTCTTTAATTGGTGGTGCACTTTTAATTGAAATAACATTCTCTTGGCCTGGTATTGCTCTAGGTCTCCAAGAAGCAATTAATCAAAGAGACTATGCAGTTGTACAAGGAATAGTAGTTGTAATATCAAGCCTTGTTGTAATTATAAGTGTTGGTATAGATATTGCTATTGCATGTATTGACCCAAGAGTCAGCTATTGAATATCGATAAGTTTTTCAATAATAGTCCTATCCAAGATGTGAAATTTAAGCTCATCTTTAGTTAAATTAGTATTTGAAGGAATTGATTTTTTCTGTTCTAATTTTTCTAGGAAGTTTATTATCTCAAAAGATAATAAACTTTGCACAGAAAGTGGATGATAGCCAACAATTGATTCTCCTAGATTAAATAAATCCTTACCTTCAGACTGATACATCTGCCCCTCTACTCTAATTGGTGAAAAATGGCTGGCCCCTTCAATTAAAAGGACTCTACTCAATGGGCTAGAACTCACAGAGATCAACAACCCTAATTGTTCACTAATAGATGGTGTAACTAGATCAAAAGTTCCTCCAGTGAGAAAAAGAGGAATATTGATCTGATTATCTAAATTCTTTTGCCACAAAAAGCTCCCAAAGCTATTCATACCAATGATAGATGAAAGATTCTGCATGCTTTCTCTATCTGAAAGGGTAATATCGACTAGTTGACATTGTAAAAGTGAAGATAAATTAGTAAGAGAAAGATTATCAAGTACCTTCTGACATCTATTCTCAAGCTGATCATCTATTTTTACTCCTGAAGCTAAAAGGGCAGTGAGCGCTCCTAAAGAATGCCCCATCAAGACAAAGTTCTCTACAGAAATATCAATCTTTCCCGATTCTTTTGCCTTAATGACACTATCTAAATCATTCAATCGATCAGGGATAACTTCAGCACCGGGGAGAGGAAGTTTTCCTTCAACCAAGGCTTCTAATGCTTGAGAGTCACTACCTGGATGATCAATAACAACCACAGGCCAACCATTATGACTAAGACTTCTTGCCAGCCAACTAAAATGATTACGATCTCCTCCTAAGCCTGGCATTAACAAAATCCAGTTTTTTCTGTTTTCCTCTCTAAAGAAAGGATTCCAAACCTCTAAATTCAAAGGCTCATTTCGATGAGGAACAATTAAGGGAATCAATTTATATTCAGTTTCTTTAATCTCAAAAGGTAAAACATTGCTCTCTTCTCTCTTAACTGATATTTCATCCATGATTAACAAATCAGATATGAGTTTTTGTTGTTTATTTAATTCATTTCTCCAATTATTAGCTACTTCAATCCACCCATCCAAATCAATATGAATAGCCTTAACTGAAAGTGAATTTAAAAGATCATAAGTTGTCACCTCATCTTTTTTTTCTAAAAGGTTTTCCAAAGTATCTAGGACACTTTCGCCAGAACTATCTTCATCCATCAGGATTAGATCACTTACTTCATCAAGTAATTTTCGACCAGACCAACTTCGCAAAATTTGTCTTGCCATACTTTTATCTCTTACCAAAGGTGTATTTAAAAACTTTTCCAACCCTTTCCTTTCTTTAAAGCCAAGCAAATTGAGCCAGCTTGCTAATTCTGAATTTGTTTCCTCTGCACCTTTACTCCAATCAACCAATTCTTTGATAGAAATTGGAATCGACATTCCATCAAAATGAATTTCGAATCTCTCTGCTGCTTGAAGTTTTGGATAAATACAATGAGGAACTAGTAAGCTTCCAACTGTTCCAAGAACAACTAATTTTTTAATGAATGAATTGGTTCTCAACTTCTAATTTTAGAAATTATTGGGAAAGATTCCCTTTATCCCTCAGATTAATCATAAAGGCACGACTATGGACAGCAATAGGAGCAGGAGGGGTATTGTATTTAACTCCAATAATTTTTAATAGTTTAGGCTTTACAGCTGAACAAATTGGAAGTGGGATTACTACGGCTGCATTTGCTGGAATAACTACAAGATTTGGGACGGGATATTTACTTGACAAGAACTTTAGCTATGCAAAAGCAATTAAAGCTGCATGCTTAATCGCAATATTATCTGATTTTGTTCTTTTTTATTCGCAGAGTTATGAAGCCTATCTTTCTGGCCAGTTTTTTTTAGGCGCAGCTGCTGGGATTTATTGGCCTTCTGCAGAATTAGCAGTCCCTCTAAATTGCAATAATAAAATCAAATCAAGTGAGGGTTATTCACTTGCAAGAAGTGCTGATGCAATTGGTGT
>QCHN01000028.1 GCA_003279565.1 Prochlorococcus sp. AG-402-C09 | reverse complement strand
CTCAAGAAGAAGCAAGACGACTTGGCCATAATTTTGTTGGAACGGAACAAATCCTTTTAGGACTAATAGGAGAAGGAACTGGCGTTGCAGCTAAAGTCCTTAAATCTATGGGGGTAAATCTAAAAGATTCAAGAGTTGAAGTTGAAAAAATCATAGGAAGAGGTTCTGGTTTTGTTGCTGTAGAAATACCCTTTACTCCCAGAGCAAAAAGAGTACTTGAACTTTCTCTTGAAGAAGCCCGTCAGCTAGGTCATAATTACATTGGGACTGAACATCTATTACTTGGTCTTATTAGAGAAGGAGAAGGAGTTGCAGCAAGAGTTCTTGAAAACTTAGGTGTTGATCTAACTAAAGTCAGGACACAAGTTGTTCGAATGCTCGGAGAAACTGCTGAAGTTACAACTGGAGCCGGTTCATCAAAAGGATCAGCTAAAACAGCAACACTTGATGAATTTGGAACAAACCTTACCAAATTAGCAAGTGAATCAAAGCTCGATCCAGTGGTGGGAAGGCATTCGGAAATAGACCGTGTAATTCAAATACTTGGAAGAAGGACAAAGAACAATCCTGTTCTAATTGGAGAGCCTGGAGTAGGGAAAACAGCTATTGCCGAAGGACTTGCTCAGAGAATACAACAAGGAAATATTCCAGACATTCTCGAAGAGAAAAGAGTCTTAACCCTTGATATTGGTTTACTTGTCGCTGGTACTAAATACAGAGGTGAGTTTGAAGAAAGATTAAAAAAAATAATGGAAGAAATAAAATCGGCTGGAAATGTAATTCTAGTTATTGATGAAGTTCATACTCTAATTGGAGCAGGAGCTGCGGAGGGGGCAATTGATGCTGCAAACATTTTAAAACCAGCTTTAGCTAGAGGGGAACTTCAATGTATTGGAGCTACAACTCTAGATGAATATCGAAAGCATATTGAAAGAGATGCTGCATTAGAGCGTAGATTTCAGCCAGTAATGATTGGAGAACCTTCAATCAAAGATACAATTGAAATCCTTAAAGGATTAAGAGAGAGATATGAGCAACATCACAGATTAAAAATTACTGACGAAGCTCTTGATGCTGCCGCGAATCTTGGAGATAGATATATATCAGACCGTTTTTTACCTGATAAAGCTATAGATTTAATAGATGAAGCAGGTAGCAGAGTCAGATTACTTAATTCCAAATTGCCCCCTGAGGCAAAAGAAGTTGATAAAGAGTTAAGAAAAATACAAAAGAGCAAAGAAGAAGCAGTAAGAGATCAAAATTTCACCCAAGCAGGAGAACTTAGAGAAAAAGAAGTTGAACTTAGAGATAAAATTAGAAACCTCTTACAAAACATAAGACAAAAAACATCGTCTAATTCCGAACCCGATTCTACTGATAGTACAAATTCAAATAATGAGAGTACTAACCAAGCAATCAATCAGTCTGATGAATCAAAAATATCTCAACCTATAGTAAATGAAGAAGATATTGCTCATATTGTTGCGTCATGGACAGGCGTACCAGTTCAAAAATTAACTGAAAGTGAATCAGTCAAACTTCTAAATATGGAAGATACTCTGCATCAAAGACTAATTGGTCAAGACGAAGCTGTAAAAGCTGTTTCAAAAGCAATTAGAAGAGCAAGAGTAGGTCTTAAAAATCCAAATAGACCAATTGCTAGTTTTATTTTTTCTGGTCCAACGGGAGTAGGAAAAACTGAACTCACTAAAGCGTTAGCGGCCTATTTCTTTGGAAGTGAAGAAGCAATGATACGCCTTGATATGTCTGAATTCATGGAGAGACATACTGTTAGCAAATTAATAGGATCTCCTCCAGGCTACGTGGGTTTTAATGAAGGTGGACAGCTAACAGAAGCTGTGAGGAGAAGACCCTATACAGTTGTTTTGTTCGATGAAATAGAAAAAGCTCATCCGGATGTATTTAACCTCCTACTTCAATTACTAGAGGAGGGAAGGTTAACCGATTCAAAAGGAAGAACTGTTGATTTCAAAAATACTTTAATAATAATGACTTCTAATATTGGATCTAAAGTTATAGAAAAAGGCGGCGGCGGATTGGGATTTGAATTCTCAGGTGAGAACTTAGAAGATACTCAATACAATCGAATTAAATCATTAGTAAATGAAGAACTAAAGCAATACTTCCGCCCCGAATTTCTTAACAGACTTGATGAAATAATTGTATTCAGACAACTCTCTAGAAACGAAGTGAAAGACATCGCTGAAATAATGCTAAAAGAAGTATTCTTGCGGATAAAAGAGAAAGGAATATCGTTAACTGTCTCAGATGATTTCAAAGAAAGATTAGTTGAAGAGGGATACAATCCTTCTTATGGAGCTCGACCTTTAAGAAGAGCGGTGATGAGGTTATTGGAAGATAGCCTTGCTGAAGAAGTATTATCTGGAAGAATAAAAGACGGGGACAAAGCGGAGGTAGATATTGATGAAAGTAAAAAAGTAGTTGTCAAACATCTCGGGAAAGATAGTTCTACGCCAGAATTAGCTAGTGCCGCTGTTTAAATTTAAATTGATCAGTTAAATGTCTACAAATAATCACAGTATTTCACCATCAAAGGTCGTTAGGGGACCGGAAGCATGGTTTAAATCTCTTGATCTAATTATAAAATTATCCAAAAGGCCTTTAATACTCGGTAAAAGTAGCACTACAAAAAGAATAAGAGATTCATTTAAAAAAGATCTTCTTTTGAAAGGTATTCAACCAATCTCTCTAGAATTAGATCATGATTGTTGTGAATTAGATATCCAAAATGCATATCTAATCTCAAAAAAAAACAACTGTGATGGGATTATTGCAGCAGGAGGAGGGAAAGTACTTGACGCTGGAAAATTAATTGCTGATTTACTTGGCATAAATTGCATTACTGTGCCATTAAGCGCTTCTACATGTGCAGGATGGACTGCATTGTCTAATATTTATACCCCAGATGGCAAATTCGTAAAAGATGTAACTTTAAAAAGCTGTCCAAGCTTATTGATCTTTGATCATACAATTGTTAGAGCTGCCCCTCCAAGAACACTTGCTAGTGGCATGGCAGATGCAGTAGCAAAATGGTACGAGTCATCTTTAACAAGCAGTACTAGCGAAGACGGTTTTGTTCAACAAGCAGTTCAGATGGCTCGGGTTTTACGAGATCAATTATTTTTACAAGGCTACCAAGCTTTCTTAGATCCACTAAGCAATTCTTGGGAAACTGTTGCGGAAGGATGTGCACTTACTGCTGGAATAATTGGAGGGCTTGGTGGTTCAAAATGCAGAACAGCAGCAGCTCATCCCATACACAATGGATTAACTCAACTTGCATATATAAACAAAC
>QCHN01000027.1 GCA_003279565.1 Prochlorococcus sp. AG-402-C09 | reverse complement strand
TAAACATAAAAATTATGGGAAACTAAGTGGAAGAGAAATTGAGAATCAGATAGATAATGCAGCAGGGAGATTAAAAACAAATCAAAAAGAAAGTAAAAAGAACTCGCTTGATTTTGCTCTCTGGAAAAAGTCCAAATCAGGTGAGGTTAGTTACTCTTCGCCATGGGGAAACGGCAGACCAGGTTGGCATATTGAGTGTTCAGCAATGGTTAAACAAGAATTAGGAGAAAGTATTGATATTCACCTTGGTGGATCAGATCTGATTTTTCCTCATCATGAGAATGAAATAGCTCAATCTGAAGCCTGTAATGGGAGAGAGTTAGCAAAATACTGGCTTCACAATGGAATGGTTAATGTGGGGGGAGAAAAGATGAGTAAATCACTAGGGAACTTTACAACCATTAGGTCTTTATTAGATGAAGGTATTTCACCTATGACTTTGAGATTTTTTGTGTTACAAACTAATTACCGAAAGCCCCTAGATTTTACTGAAGAAGCACTAAAAGCAGCTTCAAAAGGGTGGGAAAGATTAAATAATTGCCTGTCTTTTGGTTATATTTATAAAATTAAAGATCAAGCTAAAAACGAAATCAACCTAGATAAACCGATAAAAAGATCTGCCAGCAGTAAACTTGATAAAGACTCATTTAAATTATTATCAGACTTTGAAACCTATATGGATGACGACCTAAATACATCTGGAGCATTATCTATACTTTTTGAATTGTCTCAACCTATTAGAAAGTGCCTAAATTTATTAAAAGGTAAAGATATCAATGAAGTTGACGAAGATATTTTAAATCAAGTTTTTAATAAATGGGAACTACTTTCTGAGTTGGCAGGAGTTCTTGGCTTAAAAGTAAATTTAAATCAAGAAGAACCAAAAAACAATACTGAACTTGACACTAATAAAATTGAAGAACTTATAAAGAATAGATCCTTAGCAAAAGCTAATAAAGACTTTTTACTCGCTGATAAAATAAGAGCTGATTTGAAAAATATTGGAATTGATTTAATTGATAAACCTAAAGGAGTTACTGAATGGAAACAACTTTCAGATTAAGAAAGTGTTTCTATTGTAGATAAGACTGTTAAATAAAGTCCTATAGCAATAACTGGTGGAGACACCCAGCGCAGCATAAACTTTAGATACCTTCTAACTCTTAAATTAGCATTAGAATTTGCAAGATCCTCATCATAACGATTTGGAACAATCCAACCCAAAAGAATTGAAATTAGAAGACCACCTAATATCAAGAGTGTATTACAAATAGCATCGGACTTACCTAAAAAGTCTGTAGAAATAGCAGATGGTATTCCAATCAAGAAGATCAATAATGTTGAAGTCCAAACGGCCTTCTTCCTACTCCAATTAAGCCTATCCATTAAAGAAGATACTGGTACTTCCATTAATGAAATAGAAGAAGTAATAGCAGCTATAAAAGCCAATCCGAAGAAAACGGCAGCAATCAATCTCCCAAACAATCCAAGATTTGCAAATCCTGTTGGAAGAGCAATAAATAAAGTCCCTACAGTTGATTCACTGATAACATCTTTTAAACCAAAACTCATAACGACAGGGAATGTAATCAGCCCGGCAAGTAAACCTACAGCAGTATCCAAAGTTGCGACTCTCAAAGCTTCTTTAGGAAGATGATTTTTACGGTTTAGATATGAAGAATAGGCAACCATAATTCCAATACCCAAGCTTAAAGAAAAGAAAGCTTGTTTAAATGCATTACTTATTGTGTTTTTATCAAAAAGTTGAGATGAATCCCATTTAAGTAAAAATGATGTATACCCTTCCCATGCCCCAGATAAAGTTGCAGCCCATATAGCTAACAACAAAAGGAGTCCAAATAAAAATGGCATTGCCCATTTTGTTAGTTTTTCTATGCCTCCACGAACGCCTGCAACAACAACAAAAGCAGTTAACAATAAGCTGATTATTTGACCTACAAATACACTATTACCACTGCTAATTTTACCAAAAAATTCTCCCGCCTCAGTCATATCTGAGGGTAGGCCAATAAATAAGGAATGGAAGAAAGTATCAATTGTCCATCCCATTATCACTGCGTAATAAGAAAGAATTCCACAAGAAGCTATTGCAAACAACCAACCTAGAGGCTTCCAATTCTCTCCAGCAGCTTTGATTGGAGCAAGGAAAGGACTACTTGCAGTGCTTCTCCCTAAGACCATCTCTGCAACTAAGACAGGTAGGCAAACAACTAAAACAACCAATACATAAAGGATAAGAAAAGCAAGTCCACCACCTTGAGATGACCTATAAGCAAAGCCCCAAAGATTTCCAAGGCCTACAGCACTACCTGCCGCGGCGAGTGCGAATCCCAGTCCTGATCTCCATTGTTCCCTTTCTTGCATAATAAATCTCTATTAAAATCCAGAAGAAACTGGTAAACATATAACTGGGTTATACCTTTAAATGGGAGACTGGTCATACTTGACTTCACAATGTGAAAGCCATAAGCGTTTTAGGCTCAACAGGATCTATTGGAACTCAAACCCTTCAAATTGCAGAAGAGTTTCCTGATCAATTCAAAATTGTTGCCCTAACAGCAGGAAAGAATCTTGATTTAGTAATCAAACAAATTGAAACTCATCAACCTGAAGTCGTTTCACTAGCCGATGAGTCTCTTTTGCCAGAACTGTCTAGGCGAATAAAAAGTATTACTGAAGATTCAAAAATATTCAAGAAGCCCTTATTGCTGGCGGGAGCCGAAGGACTTAATACTGCAGCAGCTTGGGGAAGTGCAGATCTTGTTGTAACTGGAATAGTTGGCTGCGCTGGCCTCCTACCAACACTTGCAGCTATTGAAGCAGGGAAGGACCTAGCTCTAGCAAATAAAGAAACTTTGATTGCAGCAGGGCCAGTTGTCATTCCTGCTTTAAAAAAAAGTGGAAGTAGGCTCTTGCCTGCGGATTCTGAACACTCAGCGATATTTCAATGTCTCCAAGGAACGCCATGGGCTGACAATGCAAGACTCTCAACTGGAGTGCCTACTCCAGGATTTAAATCCATACAATTAACTGCATCAGGAGGAGCATTTAGAGATTGGAAAGCAGAAGATTTAGTGAAAGCAACTGTTGAGGATGCGACTAGCCATCCTAATTGGAGCATGGGAAAGAAAATAACTGTAGATTCTGCAACCCTTATGAATAAGGGACTCGAAGTCATTGAAGCGCATTATCTTTTCGGCCTTTCATATGATCAAATCGAAATCATTATCCATCCACAAAGCATCATTCACTCGATGGTTGAATTGGATGATTCATCAGTTTTAGCTCAATTGGGATGGCCAGATATGAAACTCCCTATTTTGTATTGTTTAAGTTGGCCTGGTCGACTTAAAACACCGTGGCCAAGATTAAAGCTTACTGAAATAGGCAATTTAACTTTTAAAGAACCAGATACTAAAAAATATCCATGCATGGAACTTGCTTACAGCGCAGGAAAATTAGGGGGCACAATGCCAGCAGTTCTTAATGCCGCTAATGAAAAAGCAGTAGAGCTCTTTCTAGAAGAAAGGTTTAAATTTATCGATATTCCAAAAGTAATTGAGGCGATTTGCGAGAAACATAAATGCGACCTAAATCTAAATCCAAGCCTGAGTGAAATTCTTGAAATTGACAGCTGGGCAAGAGAAGAAGTATTAGATTATTCAGAAAAAATTATTACAAAAATGCAGTTTTAGATTAAATAGTTTTCAAAGCTAAAAACCATTTAGAAACAACTTGATCCCCCCAGCAACCTTGAACCCCATGAAATCCATTATGTCCTCCTTTTTCAGTAAAAATAAATTTATTAAAATTTTGATCTTTAGAAAATTTCATTTTTCCCATTAGTCTTTCAGCAGCTAAAAAAGGCACCCAAGGATCATCTTTAGATTGAATAAATAATGTTTTAGGAATACGTTTTTCATTATTAATAAGAGAGAAAAATGGAGATGCTTTCGCATAATATTCCTCAACACTTTCATATCCCCACCTTGGAGCAGTTATAAAATTATCAAAGGATCTAATATCATTTATTTTTCTTTTTTTATCTTTTTTATTTATTACTAACGCATTCTTTTCAGTTTCTTCTATCCCAAAAGGATCTTCTAAAGTTTGCCTAATCAAACGATTTAACAACCATTTCTGATAAATAAAATTTCTCGGTCTTTCAATAGATGAACTACATTCATTCAAATCCAAAGGACTACTAATACATACCAATCCATCTAATAAAGACTCATCACTCATACAAGCATTTAAAAGAATAGTTCCACCCAAAGAAATCCCAGCACCAAAAAGAGGAATGTTTTTTGAACAGTTATAGTCATTAGTTAATTGGTATGAAATCTCTCTAGCACGCCTTAATACAGGAACCAAATCACTATTACACTCAGCAGCATAGGTACCATCAACATAATTTCTACAAGGATCTGAACCTCTCAGATTAAGTTTCAAAACGGCGAAGTTTGATTGCACCAAAGCACTAGCCATCCTAGTCAACCCTCTTCTACGAGTAGAACCACCAAGTCCATGCAAAAGTAGAACTAAACCATTGATGCACAAGGAACTTGATGGTTTATCCAAATACGCAACTAATGAACCTCCTCCTGTTTTTCTACTTTTTAGTGGTGGAACATTGATACGAATCTCTGATGAGTTGACACCAGGCAATTCATCGGAAGCGAATGTATCTCTTAGGGTCTGAAGGTCAGGTCCAATCCAGGGGATACGCTCTTTAAAAGGGCTTATTCCTAATTCTGAGAGTAAACCTTGTCTTTTAAAATTATCCTTTACTTCCAACTCCAAGCTCCTTTAATTCTAACAAAAGATCTCCAAGAACTTTTTTTGCATCTCCAAAAACCATAGAAGTATTTTGCAAATCAAAAAGATCATTTTTTATTCCTGAATATCCAGCACTCATTCCTCTCTTAACAACAAATACTGTTCTAGCTTCTTGAACATCTAAAACTGGCATACCATAAAGAGGTGAAGTCTGATCATTCTTGGCCTGAGGATTAACCACATCATTTGCTCCAAGAACTAATACAACATCCGTAGCAGGAAATTCAGGATTAATTACATCCATTTCTTTTAATTGCTCATATGGAACATCTGCTTCTGCCAAAAGAACGTTCATATGACCAGGCATTCTTCCTGCAACAGGATGTATCGCATACGTGACTTCAATGTCGGCACTCTCTAAAACTCTTGTGACCTCTCTTAGAGTGTGCTGAGCCTGGGCCACTGCAAGACCATAACCTGGAACAATCACAACTCTCTCTGCAGCTTCGAGCGTGAGTGCACATTCTTCGGGACTGCAACTAGTTATATTTGTATATTCTCCTCCTCCTCCTCCTGAGGAAACGGAGCTAGCGCCAAGTGCACCTCCAAACAAAACAGAGACTAAAGATCTGTTCATGCCATCGCACATGACTTGTGTAAGGATCAGTCCAGCAGCTCCAACCATTGCACCGGCGACAATCAAAAGTTGACTACCAACAACAAAACCTGCCGCTGCTGCTGCAACTCCTGAGTAGCTATTCAACAAAGATATAACTACTGGCATATCTGCCCCGCCAATAGGGAGAGTAACTCCAATACCAAGCAAAGATGAAGCAACTACAATTAGGAAAAGACCATTTTGTCCATCTATTGAAAGATAGATCCCTCCAATCAAAGCAAGAGCAGCACACAATATATTAAAGAAATGCCTTGCTTTACTTTGTGTCCAAGAAGGGGTTGAGAGCCAACCCTGAAGCTTGGCCATTGCAATTATTGATCCAGAGAAAGTAATCGCTCCAACAAAAAGTGAAACTACTATTGAAAAATTCCTGACAAGCTCACTTACAACTCCATCTGTGCCTTCTGAAGATGGAAATAATGCAACACCAAGTGCAACCAACAGTGATGACATTCCTCCACAACCATTAAACAAAGCCACTATTTCTGGCATTGCAGTCATTGGAACTTTTTTAGCTGTAATGGCTCCTAAAAGGCCACCAATCAAAGTTCCACTAATTATCCAAACCCAAGAGTTAATAGAAATCCCAATAGTGCCTTGAGAGTTCATCAAAACCCCAAAAGCAGCCAATAACATTGCAATGGCGGCAAGCCTGTTTGCTTCCCTTGCTGATCTAACTTTTGAAAGGCCTTTAATGCCCAAAGCAAGTAATAAAACCGCAAGTAGATCAATAGCAAACTTAATTGAACCAATAAAAGTCATAAGAAATAATCCTATTTACGAGTTTTTTTACGGCTAAACATTGCAAGCATTCTGTCTGTAACAAGAAAGCCACCAAT
>QCHN01000026.1 GCA_003279565.1 Prochlorococcus sp. AG-402-C09 | reverse complement strand
GAATCAAAAATGAAACCAGCTTGCGATTCTAAAAATTTGAGAAGCAAAATAAGGAAGAAACAAATCAAAACAAACATAATTTCTCAATTTAAAAGATTTTTCTATAACCAAAAGAATGAGAGTTGGACTAAATTGAATACATGGAGTTTTACTTATAAATAATTTAGATTTATTAAAGATGCAGAATATGTAAAGCAATTAAGTCGTCTTCACAAAGTTTATGGAGAGAAAGATAGATAGAGATTTTTTGAAGAAACACAGTATTTATTCTCATGTATACAAACCTTTTATGACATATTTTTAAAAAGAGACTTCAATTTATATGGCAATATTGGAAAAATATCCAGAGAATGTTCCTTGGGATATAAATATCGACCAAAGCAACAACAATTCAATCAAATGGATCCTATCAAAAGCGGATATCGTTTATACATTTAAAAGAAGTCGTATAAACAATAAATATGTATACATACAAAAGAATGATGGCATAAGAAAGGCTTTCAAAGAATATGAAGCTAGATTCACTTATCAAAGATTGTTTGACGAAGGCTATTCATTGGCTGCCTTTTCCTGATTAATAAATAATTCTTGACGTTGAAGATCATAAGTGTAGGCTAAAAGAGATAGTCACTTTTGATTAATGCCACGGGTAAAAAGAGAGAAGTATCCAGAAAAGGCTCCTTGGGATTTAGGACCATTATCTGAGCATAAAGCTCTAGAAAGTTGGAGATTAGTAAGAGGATCTGAAATTGTTATCTTTGCTAGAAAAGGTGATGACAATCACTATTTCATCATGCAAAGGGATGATAAAGAACCCATAGAAATTCTCGCATTCCAAGCACGACTCACATATCAACAACTTTTAGATAAAGGCTTCAAACTTGAAGTCTCTTAAATTTATATCAAGAAAAACACTTATTATCTAATTAAATATTATGACTGAATTAGAAGAACTTGAGGACATCGTTGGAAGTTTAGAAAATATAGAACCTTTTGGTATAGAACCAGATTTCAGCTCACTAGGTCTCGAACCGGCAGAAGTATTAGGATTTCAGACAGAAGAAGAATTAGAAAGTGCTATTAAACTCCTCACAATAGAAGTTAAAAGCAGTCAAATAATATTAATTGATATTTAAAGCATTCCTCTAGGGCTGTATTTCCTCTATAAATTCAACTTCAGATTCAACTACTGGGCTTGACCATATTGACCATAAGAAAAGAATCGTCACAGGACAAAACAGAATTCCCATAAAAGGTGAAAAGTATTTTATCCAATGAATTTTATGTTCCATCTTCAAGCAAGTAAACAAACAAATAAAAACTCTCAATAGCGAATACTCTATATCAAAGTATTAAAATAAATGCCAATAGACAACAAGATAATATTGACTAGCCTAAAAAATGAAAAGGAATAAAACTCATACAGAATAAATTTTGTTGTTAAATATTATGAGAACATATTATTAAGTAGTCAATGTGAAATGACTTTGCGAGATCTGATATGAGAATTAATACAAAGTATAAATTATTGATAAAACCCATCTTTAAAAATTAATTTATTAAAAACCAAAGAAAGGAGCTTTTTAATTTTTTGTTTGAAGCTTATTAAAACATTGTTTGCATAGAATCAAACCCTTTCTTCTATAACAAGCTTCAAATAGATTTTTTTTGCAGAGTTGACAATGAAGTGTTGATGTTTGCATCGTCCATAACTGATTTAAGACATCTACGCCCAATCAGTATCTTCCAACAGACAGGAATAATCTGAGCTATCGAAAAAAGTATCTTCATTGAGAAGATCGTCAACTTCTGCGCGTAGCCAATAACTTAATGCCATTAAATTAAAAATGTAGAGATTAAACAATTCCTGGGATGATCCAGCCAGTGAATCCGTAATTGACTACAGCTGCTAGAAGGCCCATCATCGCTAGACGACCGTTCATTTGCTCAGCAGTTTTCCAGTAATTGTTTTCCATTAAACAAAACCTGGAATGATTTGACCTGTTGTTGCATAAGCACCGACTAGAGCAATGCATCCAAACAAAGCTGCATAGCCATTCAGTCTTTCAGCAGTTACCTTTTCAGGATCAATGTTTCTGTTGCTGTTATTTTGAGTAGTCATTAAACGACACCTGGAATGATTTGACCTGTAGTTAGATATGCACCGATGAGTGCCCAGCATCCAACAAATGCTGCGTAGCCATTGAGTCTTTCAGCAATTACTTTGCCTTCTTCTACTCTTGGAGTTTCTGTAGTTTGGTTTTTCATTAAACGACACCTGGGATAAGTTGACCGGTTGTTAGGTAGATACCTGTTAGTAGAACGAATGCCATCATGGCTGGTCTGCCGATGCTTCTTTCTAGAATTGTTTTGTTAGATGGTTGCATTGTTTTAGTAGTTACTTATTAGTAGTTATTGGTTTAGAAAATTCCAGGAATGATTTGTCCTGTTGTTGCATATGCACCGAAGGCTGCAACGAAGCCAAGCATGGCTGCCCAACCGTTGAACTTTTCTGCTTCTGGAGTCATGTTGAGATCCGAAATGAATATGTAAATAAATGTAAACCAATTGTTAACCTACGTAAAGCCCTTATGGTACGGCTTGCCTCACGAATGTGGATTTCAGACGCAACGGATACAAAAAACTTAGTTAATGCAGTAGTTTGAGTGCACAAATGGGAAATCAAACCATTACAAAATTCTCTTACAATAGCAATTGACTCATCAAAAAGTGTGACAGTAGTGTCAATAAACACTAGATTTATTTTCTGTTATCAGATCTCAGTTATAAAAAAAGTCAATTTCTTTAGCTTTTAATCCATCCCAACCGGCCTTGATTAATCGTGTATTTAAAGTGGCTTGGTCAAAATGTTTAGATCCAGTTTTAACAATACGATTACGCATTGATTTCTTAACTCCACTTCTTTTACGCGCATTTTCTTTATCCATGACATCCTTGTAGAGAATTAGCATTTCTGATGGAATAGGACTTCCATCTAGATCTAATCCAGCTTGGATAGCGTTATCAATTGCATCTGGGCCAGTAAACTCCACAAGAAAAAAGCGTAATGGACATATTCTCCTATCGCATCTACCGAATTTCTAGAATTCTTTGTAGAAAGAAGAAAACTTGTGTGAAATTTTACTTTAAGCGATAAATAACTGAAAGATTATTGGCTGGCATATCGATGACGTTGTCAAGTTTAAATCCATTTTTAAATGCAATATCGTTAACGTTTTCTAAGTTGCGAAGCCCCCAGAGGGGGTTTTGTATTTTTAAGGATTGATCAAAATTCAAATTACTTTCTGAAGTTTGTCTCTCTTTTCTTAAGAAAGGTCCATAGAGCATCAAAAAATTACTTTGATCTATATATTTTTTTGATTGTTCAAACAAAGATCTTGTACAACCCCAAGGTGAGATATGAATCATATTTATGCACACAATTCCTTTAATTAAAGCCCCAAGTCGATTAGTAATTGGCCAAGGACGCATTTCTACATCAAGATCAAGAGGTTCAGGCATTTTTGAATAAAGCCGCTCATACATAATCCATGAGTTAATACTTTTTCTATGTACTAATTCGGGATCACTAGTTTGCCAGGTGATTGATGGGAATTTTTTTTGAAAGAAGACTCCGTGTTCTCCACTACCACTAGCTATTTCTAAAAGAAAGCTATTAGGAGAAATATAATTGCTTAAAACTGAGGCGATTGAATCACGGTTCCTTGTCGTGGCAGGAAATTTTAGGCGATAGTCGGGATTTATATTGTCCATGAATTATCAATAGTTACTAAGACTAATGAATCGGAATTGTTTGGAGGTTTTTCCTTAGAAAGATCTTTAATAATAAAAATAATCATTATTAGTAAGGGAGCTAGAAATGCGGATGTGGCAACTGATCCAATAATTCGTCTTGAATTTAATAAGGGCTTTTTAACTAATGGGTCACCGCAGAGGCCACAAATCAAAACACCATCACTACTGGTTTTATGAAATTGATAACGAGATGAGCAGAATGGGCAATAATATCGGCTCATTTCCGATCTTACAAAAAACAAAATTTATCTATATTAAATATGCCTATCATTGTAAAAAGCAACTAATTTGAATAAATGTAGGACTAAAATATGAGAGAAGACAATGAGGTATCAAATCATCTTATAAGGAATCTTGAAAGAATATCTCCTGAAAATTCTATCTTTAATAAAAAATGCGGAAGAAAAGCCTTCTTTTCATTAGGACAAGGAAATATTCGTGAATGGTTGGAGACATTTCTTCCGAATACACGAATAATTTTAGAACCAAAAATCATTGGATCAATCATTGGCATTCAATATATCAATGGAGAATTAAACAAGGTGATAAATAAAAATAGTATGGACATTACAGAAAGTGTAAGGTCTCTAAAAATTATTCCTAAAAGACTAGCGATAAAAAAAATAATAGAAATACAAGGAGTTCTTTACAACGATAAAAATTTATCAATCAGAACAAATGAAACTGAATTTTTAGAAATTCATAATTTTAAATGGCAGTCTAAAAGACTTAAATTCTGCGCCTTTCAAATATGTCATTGCAATATTAATCATTTTCAATCACTTCAAGAGTTAAAACATCTTAATTTTGAAATTCCTCAAACTCAATTTACAAACTTAATTTCAGAGATCGAAATCTATCTTCAATGTTGGAAAGAGGGTAAGTTATTTACAAGCTATCCAACAAGCGGACTAGTATTGAAAATCAATTCAAGAAGATTGCAAAAGTATCTTGGAGAAAATAACCTATCAATACCCTGGGCATACGCCATAAATTAATGATTATCGCCATAACGCCAAAAGCATCTCAAGTCATGGGAGGAGTAGATATTCTCTCCCCAATGGGATTAACGATCCTAACAATAGGAATACTATTTACAGTGGGTGTACCATTAACAATGATTTTAAGAGGAAAGAAAGATTAAGTTAGTTTCACTGACGACTTTATCGAGAATAAAATTGTGTGTAACTAAACAAACAACTACAAAATAGGGAT
The DNA here is from genome assembly GCA_003279565.1 of Prochlorococcus sp. AG-402-C09. Lineage (GTDB taxonomy): Bacteria > Cyanobacteriota > Cyanobacteriia > PCC-6307 > Cyanobiaceae > Prochlorococcus_B. The sequence continues at coordinate 2,843 of QCHN01000026.1, read as the reverse complement.
TTAGATTAAACTCATAAAAGCAAAATTCAATAAAAGAAAGATATGAATAAAGATATTAAAATTCTAATTCATAATATCAACTACTTATTTAAGTCTATACAACCTAAGAGATATCATTTCAATTTATTATTGCTATCAGGATTGCTCTTGCTACCATTGCAACAAACTAGATCCGAAGAAATTTTTCTAAAATGTGTTGGTAAATATGAAATAAATAGAGGTGCTCTAATCAAGCCAGATTGGGAAACGAGCTATCTAACAATTAATCAAAATGGATTAATATCTACTATTAATGATAAAGGAATAAAAAAAGAAGGAAGGACTTTGATTAGACGTAATTCATACACAATTACGCATAGAGATAATAGAAACAGCGTTGAGAAAATCTACAAAATAAATGGAAATCATGGAACATACTCAGTTGAATACCCTCAAAGGAATAGAACTTTTATAGGCACTTGTCAAAAAGGAAGAGGCTAAGAAGATTGAATTACAAAATCAAAATACTACTTCAACTATTTTCTATATCGATTATTTATCACTTCTTTTACTTTGATCAAGGCCTTGGGCTCTACGATTTTTGGCAATACCTCCAACCCCAAGCACTAAAAATATGATATAAAAAAATACAGTAGAAATAATCGTAATGATTGCAATCATGGCAAAATTCATTGAAAAAAAATTGCTTTAATTTGGTCTCTTACTCTAACAGGAAGTATATATACAATCAATTAAGTAAAGACAACAGTAAAGCCACTGATAAGTATTGCAAAGGTAATAATAAGAAAAGGTAGAATTTGAATTTGATTGTTATTCATAAATATCAGTTTTCTTACATATTACTAAAATCACAAAAGAGACGAGAAAAATAACTCTGAAAAAAAATTAGTAATAACCGGTCTACCTTATTATTTTTGTATGAAGCAATTATTTAAGAAGACTTTAAGTATAAAAATTAGTAGCTAGAATTTAAGATATGCGTTCAATCTTAAGTTGATATGTGGGTAAGCATAGATCTTTGCTTAGTACCAATAGGGGTAGGTGTCTCATTATCTCCATACATAAAGGCGTGCTTATCAATTATTGAGGAACATAAGCTCGAGTATGAACTGGGTCCAAATGGAACTGCAATTGAAGGGGAATGGGATCAAGTTTTTGAATGCGTAAAGAAATGCCATGAGGTAGTTCATAGCAAAGGTGCTCCACGTGTTTACACAACATTAAAAGTTAATACACGTACAGATAAGAAACAATTATTTAAAGAAAAAGTTGAAAGCGTAAGAGGTTCGTAGCAAAAGAATTTAAAAGCATTAATAAAAAGTTTAAAACCCTAAAACAAAAGAAAGATCCTAACAATTATCCATGCATATCCAGATAACTGCTGATATAAAAGAGATACCAGCACGGTCATTAATGACAATCTTTGCTCGTCTAAGTAGATCAGAAGTTATTCACGGAAGAGCCGCTATGTTTATCATTGCTATCTGGTTATTCACAAACTATCTAATTCGTTAAGTATGGCTAACCCTATTAAAACTTGGTTTTTTGAATTAATCGAAGATGCGATAGGCAGTAAAGCAATGAAGCAATTTAAAGAAGAAGAAGATAAAAAAAAGAATTCCGAATCAAATGAAGAGCCCAAACAAAATTAGATGTTAAAGACTCCTAATTATTTAGCTAGCCACAGAATCAATCCCATTCAGCCGCAACGGCTCTTAAACCACTAGCAATGATTTCATTGGGGCAATTAGTATCTTCCTTTAAGGCCTTAGCTGCAAGATGAACGTTCTCCCAAAATACTGAAACTGCTCCTGTTTTTTGATCATCAGAGAATTTAAATTCCTCAAAAGCTTTTGGCATTTTCTTATTTTTTTAAGTTCTAGCAAAAAATTCATTCGTCAACTTTAATCTTCACCGATTCAATGTAATTATCTTTTTTATTGTCTAAAAATAGCTTTCTTGCGATTAGAACTGTCATGGTCGCTAAAAAAATAAAGGCAACACTTTGAACAAAATCTATATAGGTTGCCAAAATATTATTCATTGTGAACTTGATTTTTTCAAATGTAGAGGATAAAAAATCAAATGACAAATTTAACAGCACAGAAACCAATAAACAGTAACTTAATAATCTGTTGAAGCAAAATAACTATCACCTAACAAGGTTCCAGTACCTAGATCAAATACATTATCCAAATTAGATAACAACTCTTTTAGTTCTTCTCCGCTGATTCTTTTAATTTCTTGGTAAGTTTCTTTAGACATCGAAAAAATAAATCAGATGCAAATTTAACCACTACCAATCAGCCTCAGAGACCGTAAAGACCGATAGGGGTAATTGCCTTTCGGTATACTTCCATAAAAAGAAATAATGATAATAATAAGTTTGCGAACATAAAAATTGCTAATCAATATCAAAAAAGATAATAACGTTACCTATGAGTAATAGATGTTAAGTAATTATTCTTACACGGCTGGCAGTGGTTTGTTCTTATATTTTTTGAACTTCTCAGGACAACCTTCTTTTTATACTGAGCTTTAGAAGGTTGTTTCTTTGAATAAAAAACGTCAGTGCTCCCCCCCAGAAGCCAATTAATTGATGACCACAACAATTAATTGCCTGACGTACATTTATCCTAAAATTTCCTTTTCTCCATTAGCTTTGTAGGACCGTACGTCTTAGGTAGGGAAACCGTAGAAAGAATAATCTCTTTTTTTATTAGACATTTAAAAAGGGCCTCAGGGGGCCCTTTTTCCTTTACCGATTCTTTTGGAAGCTTCTGGATATTGGTGGCCTGGGGCCAAGTGTCTAGTAGAAAGGCTTTTTTACTCCATTAGGGCAC
>QCHN01000025.1 GCA_003279565.1 Prochlorococcus sp. AG-402-C09 | reverse complement strand
TCATGATCAAAATGATATGCCAATTATGGGTATTGACCTTTTGTGGTTTGAAAAAAAACAAAAGCTAGTTGCTATTCTAGACTTTCAGCCTCTTGTACAAGATAAAGAATATTTTGATCGATATTTTCATGGCTTAAAAAGTATTAAACAATGTTTTAATGAGTTTAATTCAGATATAAAAAGTAATATATATGATCCAAGCAAGTACTTCTCTCCATGGGCTCTATTTTGTAAAGGTGGTAGTTTTGAAGCCGAAAATATTTTACCAAAAGTTTTTAGCTCTTTTCTTAAATATTATTGGGTAAATCTTGATTTATCTAAAGCTACTAAAAATCATATTAAATCTCAGGATATCAGTTTATTACATATAGATTATGATAAATATAGTGCTGAAAAAGATCCTGCTCATGGTTTATTTTCTGGTTTTTTTGGTAAAGAATGGTCAGATAAATATGTGAAAGAGTTTTTATTTCCCCTAAGTCTAGAAAAAATTAATTATTTATTTTAATTTTTAAATGCAAAGTAATCGAAATAATAGTCTTGATCCTATTTCAATTTGTAATTGGCGTTGGGCTTACTTCCTAGATAAAACTATTAAGGGTTTTTCTGTTTTTCAACCTAGCCCTTATCCAATAGAGAATGATTTCCTTTTGAAAGAATCTTTTTTTGGTTCACGTTCGAATCCTAAAAAAGTTATTTTAGAAACATGGGGTTTAAAGACAAGAAAAATACGCCAGGCAAGGTGCGCCTGCCTTCAAGCTGGTGAAATCACTTCTGTGATGAATTTGGTAATTTCACCTTTTAATAATTATGATCTACCTTTTTTTGGAGCCGATTTTGTAACACTTCCAAATGGACATCTTATTGCATTAGATCTTCAACCTGCATTAAAAGATGATCAGATTCATACTCAATATTTTTTAGGAAAGTTAAACTCTATACACGCTAATTGGCAATCTAAACTTCCTTTAGGGGGAGATATACCATCGGAGGCTAGACAATATTTTTCTCCAGGTTTTCTTTGGACTAGGATTCCTCTAGGTGAAAGTGGTGATAAATTAATTAGTCAGGTAATTAAACCAGCTTTTGATGATTATTTGAATTTTTTCTTGGATTTAGTTGTAAATGCAAAGAGGACTTCACCAGAAAGATCTTCACATTTGCTAAATGGTCAGAAACAATATATGCGATATAGAGCTGAGAAAGATCCTGCAAGAGGAATGTTAAGAGGTTTCTTTGGTGATCTTTGGGCTGAAAACTATATAAATAATATTCTTTTTGATTTACAATAAAGTATATACTTTTTGGTAATGGCAAAAAAAATTCTCTTTGTTTGTCTGGGGAATATTTGTCGTTCTCCTGCAGCTGAAGGAATCTTTAATCAAAAAATTAAAGATAAAGATGTAGAAAACCTTTTTGTTGTTGATTCCGCAGGAACTGGAGGTTGGCATGTGGGAAATCTTGCTGATCGAAGAATGCGTGAAGCAGCATTATCAAGAGGGATAGAACTTACAAGTAGATCAAGACAAATTGAAGACAAAGATCTATATGAATTTGATCATATTCTTGTTATGGATAAGGATAATCTTAATGCTGTTAAATCATTAATTAAAGATGATATCCATCCTGTTCATTCTAAAATAAAACTTATTTTAAGTTACTCTAAAAAATCACAATTAGATGAAGTTCCTGATCCTTATTATGGAGGTCAAAATGGCTTCGAAAAGGTTCTAGACTTATTGGATGATGCGATTGAAGAACTATTAGAAACAATTATAGATTAGGACTTGGCCAGATTTCTTCTGGAATCTTTGATCTAAAAATATAAATCATTTCTGTTAATACATCTTCAATATTTAGTCCATCGGTAACTATTTCTATGGCATCTTGAGCTTTTTTTAAGGGTGCGATTTCTCTTTCGCTATCTTTTTTGTCTCTTGCCTTAATTTCTTTCTCAAGATCTTCAATGCTTGTGCATTGATAACCTCTTTTTTCTAAGTCCAACGACCTTCGTTTTGCTCTTTCTTTTGGAGAGGCTGTAAGAAAGATTTTTACATCTGCATCTGGGAATACAGCTGTGCCGATATCTCGTCCTTCAGCAATTAAACCACCACTATCTCCAATAACTTGTTGTTTTGTTGTAAGTAACTTTCTTACAAATTGTTGTTTGGCAATTTCAGAAACTATTGAAGTAACTTCTGGAGATCGTATTTTCTCTGTTACATCAATGTTATTAATGAATATTTTCTGCTCATCAAATTTTGAGTTTTTAAACTCTAATTTTGTATCTTTTAAGATGTTTTGGATTTCAACTTCGTTATTTGGATCAATCGAATTTTTGAGTATTAACCAAGTGACTGCTCGATACATTGCGCCAGTATCTAAATAAATAAAACCAAGTCTCTTTGCAAATTCTTTAGTTACGGTGCTTTTACCAGCACCTGCAGGACCATCAATTGCAATAATTGGTTTTCGAGGCATAAGAAAAGTGTGATCAATGAGTCTTGTAGAGCCACATCTTACCGCTGCGGCTAAAAGACATATACCTTTTATATTCTGTTTTTCTTGCAATGAAAATGCATCTACGATTTTTATATATTCGATTTCTAAATTGCTCTGTTTAAGTTTGGACTCTATCTTTTGGAGACTTATTATCTTGTCTTTAGTAAAGTTTGCTTTTGCTTCTTGTATTACATTGGGTAAAGCCTGAGCATTGACTCTTTCAGAATGACTTAGATAAGCATTTCTTGAACTATAAGAAAATCCACTTTGATCTCTTTGTGTTGCAAAGGATTCAATTTTTATAGGTAATGAGAGTTCTTGAAAAAGTTTTCTAATGATAATTAATTGTTGCCAATCTTTTTCTCCAAGAATTATTTTTTCTGGCTTGATAATTTTGATTAGACGAATAATGACGGTGGCCACTCCATCAAAATGTCCTTTTCTTTCAGCACCACATAATTGATTGTTTAATGTTTGAGGAACTTGAATTTTGAAATGTGAGTCTTCTCCTCCTGGAAAAACTTCAATATAATCTGGGGCCCAAATTGCGTCTGCTCCTGCAATAAAAGCTAATTCAGAATCTCTATTTATATTTCTAGGATATTTTTTGAAGTCTTCACCCTCGCTAAATTGCAATGGATTGACAAAAATACTTACCAGAATAATTTGGTTGTTGTGTGTTTTCCTTTCTTTGGCTTTCTTTATTAAAAATTGGTGCCCAGGGTGAAGTCCTCCCATTGTTGGGATGAAAATTATTGCTGAATTTTGTTCCCTAAGCCAATCTTTTAATTCAGCATTAGTTTGGAAGATTTTTTTTTCCACTATGTTGTTAAACAAATTAATTTCATCAACTTATGATTGAAATGAAATAAGTTGATTGCATACTGATCTCATATGGATTTCATATGAGGGTTCAAATCTTTTGAAAAAGAAAGCTTTTTACTGATGGATTACAAAACTGCGGGAGTTGATGTTACTGCTGGAAGAGCCTTTGTGGAGAGAATTAAATCATGCGTTGAAAAAACTCACAAAAGTGAAGTAATTGGAGGGTTAGGAGGCTTTGGAGGGTGTATAAAAATTCCAAAAGGCTATGAAAATCCTGTATTGGTCTCTGGTACCGATGGCGTTGGTACAAAATTAGAATTGGCTCAGAAGTATGGCTGCCATTTTGGGGTTGGAATTGATCTCGTTGCAATGTGCGTAAATGATGTAATAACCAATGGCGCTAGACCTTTATTTTTTCTTGATTACATCGCAAGCGGAACTTTAACTCCCGATGATTTAGCTGAAGTGATAGAAGGAATTGCTGAGGGATGTAGTAAATCTGAATGCTCTCTTTTGGGAGGGGAAACTGCTGAAATGCCTGGCTTCTATCCCAAGGGAAGGTATGATCTTGCAGGTTTTTGTGTTGGTATTGTTGAAAATAATCACTTAATTAGTGGTATGCGAATTAATTCTGAAGATCAAATTATTGGTATTAAAAGTAATGGAGTTCATAGCAATGGTTTTAGTCTTGTTCGTGAAGTACTTTCTATGGCTAATGTTGATGAAAATACTCTTTATGGGAAAAATCAAAGCAACTTGATTAAATCTTTGCTTAAACCAACCGCAATATATGCTCAAATTGTTGAAAAATTGCTGAGTGAAAATCTACCCATTCATGGAATGACTCATATAACTGGTGGAGGATTGCCAGAGAATCTCCCTAGAGTTTTTCCTGCTGGATTAGTACCTCACATAGATATAACTAGTTGGGAAATATCGGAAATATTTTATTGGTTACAAAATGCTGGTGATATTCCGGAGATCGATCTTTGGAGTACTTTTAATATGGGCATAGGTTTTTGTTTAATTGTTCCTAAGAATGTAGTTAATTCTGTTTTAGAGATATGTATTAAAAATCATTTTCAAGCTTGGCATATTGGTAAAGTTGTTGAAAGTCCTAATAGTCCAAAGCATGAAGATATAATAGGAATACCTCGCTAGGAACTAAGCAAGGGTTTATAAATTCTTCATTCTAATTTTTCGAATACCTTAAATTAAGCTTAAAAAAGATTTTCTATATTGGTAAAAAAACAGTAAGATGTAAAAAAAGCGCAAGCCGGATATTAGTTCGGGTAATGCGAAGTTAGATCTTAATTAGCTCTATGCCTTTTGAAAATCAACAGCGTCTTACGCGTAGGAGAAGTTCTGCAGGTCCAACTCCTCCAAGAAAGCCTTTAGGCGGACAAGCCGAATCTGGCATGAGACAGAATGGAGGCCCAAGACCAACTTTCCTAACTCTCAGAGATCATGGGAAAGTATATGTGGCTGATTTACCAAACTTATCTGATGGACAACTTTCTCATATTGGGAAGGAAGCTGATGAAGTATTAACCAGTTTAGAGAGCAGAATTAATGATCTAGAACAAGAAGCAACTCATGGTCAAAGAGATAACGATACTTTAATCAAAGCTTCTACTAAGCATGAAGTGACTCTCAGATTTATTCGAGCAATTCAAGACGAACAAGAGCATCGAAAAAATAACCCTGCATTAAAAGATGCGGCATCAGAGTCTTTACCACTTACATTCCTTGAGGTGGCTAGGCATAGATTGCCAGGTGCTACTTTTGACTCATTGTTGAGAGAGGCATTAGAAGCTTGTGCTAAAGATGAAAAAGAGCCTGATAAAGAAATAATTGAAAAAAGTTCAAATTCACAGCCAATTCCACCAGCAAAAGTTATTACTCTTCCAACCTCTTCCGATTCAATGAAGGTTGTTGTCAGTCCTGATAATTAATTTTGATTATGGACTAGTAAAAGGATTTTGAGGCATATATGTTAGACATCTATTCCTTTGAAAATCCAGTCTTTCTTTTTCTCTTTTGGTTAAAGACCATTGAAGCGCCGAAATTGCATCTTTAGCTTGTAAGGGATTCCGAATTCCAACTATTGGTTTAGCTCTATGAGCCCTTACCCAATTTAATGCGACTTGTGCCTGTGAGGCAGAATACTTTTCACCAATATTATTTAGTGTTTTTCTAAGTTCTATGGTTTTTGGAAGAATATTTTGAAATAATTGTTGCCGTAAAAATGTTCTAGGCTTGGGAGCTTTATTAGGTGGAATAGATAGTATTCCCAATGCAAGTGGACTGTAAGCTAAATATTCTATATTGTGCTCAATACATATATTTTTGATTTTTTCATCTTCTAAAGTTGGTTTTGTTAATAATGAAAATTGCATCTGGATACTGTTAATTTTAATGCCTCGCTCTTTAAGCTTTTGATATAAGAAATTTAGTCTTTTTGGACCAGTGTTAGATAGCCCAAGTTCTTTAATTAAACCTTTTTCGTATAAATCTCCAAGACCATTTAGTAATTGCTCTTCTTGCCATGGTGCATAACGATAAGTACTCCAGTGAAGTTGTACCCTTTTCATATTTCCTCTCAGCCGCTTATTGCTTGCTTGAAAAGCATTATTGAGGCCATTGCGGCCAATTCTCCATGGGAAGGGAGCGAGTTTTGTTGCAATTGTGATTTTATTGAGCTTCCTTTTTGGTAATTCTTCTAGGAAATTACCGATAAGCGTCTCGCTTTGACCAAATAAGCTTCCTGTGCCATATGAATCTGCAGTATCAACAAGATCTAATCCACCATATACAGCATCAAAAAAAGTTTTTTTAAGTAAAATGTCGTCTGTCTCAGGTTTGTAGCCCCATACAAATTTATTTCCCCATGCCCAAGTGCCAAAGCCAATCCCAATTTTTTCTTTAATCATGAGTTCATTGTTGTTATTTAACTAAAAAATCTATTATTAAGTATCTTACATGAATCAATTAAACAGATTAAAAGATTTTTCTTTGGAAGAAAATAATAATAATGAGGAAAGTCAAAAAGACGATTTAGGAGATAATAAAATAGAAAAAGTACTATGTAATCATTGCGGGAGAACTGCTAGTAACGGTATAAGATGTCGTGGTATTTGCGTCTCAGACAATGAGTATTAACTTCTATTTCTTTTTTTAGAGATCAAAATTTTATTGTAAAACCAAAGTATTTATTTTAATTTTTTAATTATATAAGCTATTCAATTACATCAATTATTCCCTCAGTAATATATCTTGCCATTTTTGTTATGTGCTTTCTAATTTCACCTTCTCTGATATTCCACTTTTTAGACATTTCGTTAACTTTTTTATTTTCTTTAATATACTCAATCATTTTATTAGCAAGGTAAACAGGTAGCTCCTGTTGATTTGTAGCAGATAAACTGTCCCATACTTCTTTGTCTATTAGGCCAATATCTTTTAGATCCTTTTTGTTGGTAAAATTATATAATTCTGTAACACCTATAGCAAGATAAATAGAGCCTAACTCCTCTAAAAAACTTTTAGAGTTGATCCCATTTTTAAATTCAATAATTTTCTCATCTAACAAAGATATTTTTTCTGAGTCTCCCTCTTTTATTGAATTTAATAATTTAAAAAAAGAACTAAATTCAATTTGATCAGTCACTGTTCTTATTGGTTATTATGGTTGATATTAGTTCATGACTAATATTACTCCTTACTTTTTAAACGAATGAAATAGTAAATCAAGATGTGAACATAAGATATCAATATTTGGTGTTTTGATTGACAACAGCTTTTCATTAGTGGTTCTTTTAATGACTTACTGTAAGAATGTATAAATGATCAATTTTACGATCTAGAAACAAAACAACTTGTCAATTTCTGATCCTTCTTGAAACTTGCTACTCGCTACACATGGAGCATTGTTCTGGGAGGCTTTCTCAGGAAAATTAAGGGGATAATACTGAAGGCGGCACCCAGATTCGAACTGGGGATAAAGGATTTGCAATCCTCTGCCTTACCACTTGGCCATGCCGCCAAAAATGAAATATTCATTTCCAATTCAAATCGTATCAGTCAAGCTGAACAAAATCTTTTGTTTCTTTGCAATGGACATGGAGAAGATACGATTGCTTGCCAAATCATGGAGGCATTACATGAAATTAATCCAGATATTTCGCAAGAAGTACTTCCAATGGTTGGAGAAGGGAAAGTGTTTAACAAACTCGTCACAGATGGCTGGCTTACCAAGATCGGTCCTTTAACATTTTTACCGAGTGGCGGATTTAGTAATCAGAGTCTTAGCGGATTAGTTTTAGATTTAAAGGCTGGATTACTTATGAGTCTTTATAGACAATGGACTGTGATTCATAAATCAGCTAGAGAAGGAAAAACTATTGTTGCAGTTGGAGATTTATTACCTCTTCTTTTTGCATGGGTGAGTGGTGCAGATTATATGTTTATTGGCACACCTAAAAGTGATTACACATGGACCAGCGGGCCAAGATTCTCTTTTAGTGATTTTTATCATCGATTAAAGGGAACTGAGTGGGATCCATGGGAATATTGGTTGATGCGATCCACTCGTTGCAAGATGGTTGCGGTAAGAGACCAAATCACTGCTAGGGGTTTAAGGAATCGTGGAGTGAAAGCAATTTCTCCTGGAAATCCGATGATGGATGGTCTGGCCAGAACAGAATGTCCTAATGATTTTGAAACATATAGACGGTTGATTTTGTTATGTGGAAGTCGCTTGCCGGAGGCGTATAAGAATTTTAAAAAACTTTTAATTGCAATACAACTTATTCAAACCTCATCTCCTTTGGCAGTATTTGTGCCTTTAAACTCTTCTTCAATGAGTAAAACAATACAATTGATATTGATTGACTTAGGTTTTAAATCGACTTATGAATCAATAGATGAATTAGGGATTTCTGAAATATGGAAAAAAAAA
>QCHN01000024.1 GCA_003279565.1 Prochlorococcus sp. AG-402-C09 | reverse complement strand
TAGATATTTTTTACTGAAAAAAATTAGGCTTTTCAACTTTAATATTTGGCATTCCAATACTTTTTATTATCCAAGGCTGAATTGGTTTGCTCTCTTATCATTGAAAGGAATTTTTTATTATCATTATTAAATTGGTTGCATTCGAAACCTACTAGTAGCTGCTTATCAATATCCTGGAAATAAATTCCTGTTTTTACCTTTGATAATGTCTTTTCTATTTTTCTCATCAATTAATAAAGTCAAACATTTATGTTGCCATCATCAAAAGAATTATTAAAAGAGTGTAATCACCTAATTTATAAGAGGGGAAAGCTTTACGTATTAATTTTAATACGTAAGTGAATCATTTTTTATTTTCTTTTCTGATTATTTTTATATTATTTTTTTAGATGACTATTTATTTGATGTATTTTGCTGAAAGTTTAGGATTAGAAATTCTAGCTCCACAAGGTGTAGTAGGACTTCTCATTTTAGTCACAGGTTTCATTTTCTCACTAATGATGCTCTATGTCGGATATATCTCAATTCGTGAGATGTATTCAATTGAGTCCCAGAATTCAAGAGTTCAGGATTTGAAAAAGCAACAGGAAAAAATAGCTAAGCTTTACCCACAATCCTGAGATGTAGGTATTTAAGATTTTATTCAACTAATTCTAGTTAATCTTAATTACTATGAAAATGCACTGAAAAGAAAAAGCCAATTACTTTTTTTGTACTGACATGATATGTATATGCAGCATGGTCTAGTAGTAATGAGTCTGCTACCAGCACTAAACGAAAAAAATCTTCCTTGGATCGATGTAATACATCCTATAATCGTTCACTTTGTAATTGCTATGACTTTGATAGCAGTTACGTTTGATTTTATTGGTATTTTCACTAAAAGATCTAATCTTTTTGAAGTTAGTTTTCTTAATTTAATAGTAGCTACTATTGCAATTTTCGTTGCTATTATTTTTGGTCAAATTGAAGCTGGGTTAGCAAATCCTTATGGATCTTCAAGGGATATTTTGAACTATCACAGTACGATTGGTTGGTCATTAGCAGCGATTCTTTCAATAATAACTGGCTGGCGTTATGTCTCACGTCAAAACAACCCTAATAATCTATCTATAGGTTTTTTATCTGTTGATATAATTTTAGCTTTTCTTGTATGTATTCAAGTTTATTTAGGTGATAAACTTGTTTGGATTTATGGATTACATACTGTTCCAGTAGTTAATGCAATCAGAGATGGGATAATATAATGTTATTCGATAATATACTTGCAAATTATTATTATATTTTATCTGATATCTCATCTCCAATTTCAGAAATAAAAAGTTCTTTAGGTCCCAATGATCTTCCCTATAGCATCCCCATACACCCCAATCTAGTTCACTTGACTATTGGACTATTCGCTATCGCAATAGCTTTTGATTTTGCAGGAGCTCTTTATCCTTTTGAAAAGAGAATACTTAGATTTTTAGCCTTTCCAGTAACTAGGGTTGGATTTCATGATGTTGGTTGGTATAACATACTTGCAGCCTCATTTATCACATTTTTTACAGTAGCTACAGGCTTCTTTGAAATGCTTTTAGCTGTTCCAATAGGAGGTGTAAAAAGTATTATTGGACAAGGAGCTATTACAACAATGCTTTGGCATGGTGTTGGAGGAGTTTTAATATTATTTATTTTAATTACAATGACAATTTGGAGAGGTTATCAAAGATTTGTTTTTAGAAAAGATTTTGGAAGACAAGTATCATGGGCGTATTTATTTTCAGGTACTATTATTCTGTTGATTATGGGATTACATGGAAGTCTAGGAGCATGGTTGGCAAGTGATTTTGGTGTTCATATTACAGCAGATCAACTTTTAGTTAAAGGAAATGATCTTACAAGCATTTTACAATGAAATCAAATCTAAAAAGAATTATTAATCAAAAGTTAATCTCTATAGTAGGTGTATCATTAGCAATATTTATTGATTTACTTCTTAGTAAATTAATGGCTAGTTGGTCATATTCTTGGCTTCCAGTACAAGCATCATCAGCAGCTCCGTATGTAGATAATCTATTTGCTTTTGAAACAGGCATTGGAACTTTTATTTTTCTTGGTTGTTCAGGTGTAATTGGATGGGTATTAATATTTAATAGAGCACCAAAATATGATGAAAGTTTTGGAGAGCCCATAGAGGGTAATACAAATTTAGAAATTGTTTGGACTGTAATACCCCTTTTACTTGTTATTGCAATAGCAATTTATTCAACAAATATTAATAGTACTCTTAAGAACTTAGGATCAAAATCTAAATATGATCCACAAAAAGATTTAATTCAAAATTCCGAACTTGGACAAAATATTTCTGATGCTCCAATTGATGTAATAGCAAGACAATGGAACTGGGAGTTTGTTTATCCTGAGGGGTTTTCTAGTTCTGAGTTACATTTACCAATTAATAATAAGATTAACTTTCGATTGATTTCTAAGGATGTATTACATGGTTTCTATATTCCTGCTTTTCGTTTAAAACAGGATATTATTCCGGGCAGTATCATCGAATATAGCCTTACACCAACGAGAGCTGGTGTTTATCGTCTTAGAGATTCGATGTTCAGCGGAACATATTTTTCTGAAAATCAAACTAATGTAATTGTTGAATCAAAAGATTCTTACCAGAATTGGATCCACAAAACTGTAAAAAAAGTACCTGTTAATGGTTTAAATCAAGCTGGTATTCTTTATAAAAAACGATTAGAAAAAGGAGATAGGGGATGGGCAACTGTACCTCCAAATCCCCCCCCAATGGTTAATGAGCCTGGAGATTATCAGCAACCACATGAAGGATAGATTCGATTTATGACAATAACTAATTACGACGAACGTGTTCTAAAAGCCAGCCATCCAGTGCCTGGCGCTCCGAACAATTGGAGAAGATTTTTTGGTTTTAATACTGATGCAAAGGTTATAGGCATTCAATACATAGTAACAGCTCTTTTCTTCTTGTTATTAGGTGGGTTACTTGGAATGTTGATAAGAGGTGAGTTGATTACACCACCATCAGATCTTTTTGATCCAAGTGTTTATAACGGTCTTTACACAATGCATGGGACAGTAATGCTCTTTCTGTTCTTGTTTCCAGTACTTAGTGGACTAACGAATCTACTAGTTCCGCCAATGATCGGCGCACCAGATATGGCATTCCCAAAATTAAATGCTCTTGCCTTTTGGTTAGTACCAGTCTTTTCAATTGTATTACTTGCAAGCTTTTTTGTTCCAGGAGGACCAGCTTCCTCTGGTTGGTGGTCATATCCCCCTGTAAGTATTCAAAATCCACTAGGTCATTTTCTTAATGGCCAAATGTTATGGATAGTAGCCATTGGGCTATCAGGTGTCTCATCAATCATAGGGGCGCTTAATTTCGTAACAACGATAATTCAAATGCGAGCTCCAGGTATGGGTTTTTTTAAAATGCCTATTTTTATTTGGACTGTTTTAGCCGCACAAATTCTTCAACTTCTTGGACTCCCAGCACTTACAGGTGGAGCAATAATGCTCTTCTTTGATCTCAATTTTGGAACAAGCTTTTTCAATCCGGAAACAGGTGGTGATCCAGTTTTATTTCAACACTTTTTTTGGTTCTATTCACATCCCGCCGTGTATGTAATGGTTTTGCCTGTATTTGGTATATTTTCTGAATTGTTTCCTGCCTATTCTCGTAAACCATTGTTTGGATATAAATTTGTAGCCGTAGCTTCCTTTGGAATAACGATATTGTCTCTCGTTGTTTGGGTACATCATATGTTTTATACAGGTACGCCAATGTGGATGAGAAACCTTTTTATGTTTACAACAATGTTAATTGCTGTTCCAACTGGAGTTAAGGTTTTCGCATGGATAGCAACTCTTTGGGGAGGCAATTTAAGATTGAATACACCTATGTTGTTTTGCTTAGGAGGCCTTTTTAATTTTATTTTTGGAGGCATTACTGGAGTAATGCTTGCGACAGTACCAATTGATATTCATGTAGGCAATACATACTTTGTTGTAGCCCATTTTCATTACATCATTTTCAATACAATAGCTTTTGGAATTTTTGCTGGAATTTATCACTGGTTCCCAAAATTCACAGGTCGAATGTTTTATGAAGGATTAGGAAAAGTTCATTTTGCTCTAACCTTTATAGGCGCAACATTAAATTGGTTGCCTTTACACTGGGCTGGTCTATTAGGCATGCCAAGGAGAGTCGCTTCTTATGATCCAGAATTTGCTATTTGGAATGTAATAGCGAGTATTGGAGCTTTTATGCTAGGAGTCGCGTCTATTCCTTTTATTTTAAATATGGTTAGTTCATGGTCCAGAGGTAAAAAAGCACCTCCAAACCCTTGGGGCGCTATTGGCCTTGAATGGTTATTACCATCACCACCTCCACATGAAAATTTTGAAGATGATATACCAACAGTACTCAATGAACCATATAATTATGGCTTGAATAAACCATTTGTTTTTGATGAAGAGTTTTATATTTCCAAAGCTTTAAATGATAGTTGAATGACTACTAGTAAATCAGAAGCATTACTCCATACTCCTGGTCATATTAAACATGATGGGCATAATTTAACGGGTTTTATTATTTTTCTATGTTCTGAAAGTATTATTTTCTTTGCTTTCTTTGTGGGATATGGAGTTTTAAAAATCACTGCACCTACTTGGTATCCCGATGGTGTTAGTGGAATAGCTGTAAAGGAACCTCTAATAAATACAATTATTTTAGTAAGCTCTAGTTTCGTTATATATTTTGCTGAAAGATATTTACATAAGAAAAATTATTGGGGATTTAGAATTGTTTGGCTACTAACAATGATAATGGGAGCTTATTTTGTTTATGGTCAATATGTTGAATGGTCTGAATTAACCTTTAGCTTAAACAGTGGCGTGTTTGGGAGTTTATTTTATTTACTTACTGGTTTTCATGGCCTACATGTAATAACTGGAATATTACTAATGGGTTTGATGTTAATACGTTCATTTATTCCAGGTAATTATGATAAAGGTGAAATGGGTGTCGAATCAATAAGTCTTTTTTGGCACTTTGTCGATGTAATTTGGATTATATTATTTATCCTAATTTACGTATGGCAATAGTCGTCCTTTAATAATGAAAACACTAAATAACTATAGAAAATAATGTTTATAGATGATCATCATTATGACTGCATAATAGTTGGAAGTGGAGCAGGAGGTTCTACTCTTGCAAGTGAGTTGAGTAGACAAGGTAAATGGGTACTACTACTTGAACGTGGAGGTCAATTACCTCTTGAAGATCAAAATATAAAAGGAACTGATTTATTCAGAAAAACAAAATATCACCCTTCAGGAGAAAAGTGGTTTGGTCCAGATGGAGATCCTTTCGCTCCTCAAACAGCCTATGCACTTGGTGGTAATACAAAAATCTGGGGTGCAGTTTTGCAACGAATGAGAGAAAAAGATTTTCTTTCATTGCCGCTGCAAGAGGGAATATCTCCCTCTTGGCCTTTTAGTTATCAGGAGCTTGAACCATATTACGAATATGCCGAGAAACTGTTTAATGTTCATGGACAAGGAGGGATAGACCCTACAGACCCTCCGCGTAAAAGTAAATATAACAATGCTCCAAGAAAATTGGAAAATTTTTTAGAGTTAATTAGAGAGTCACTTATTAGAAATGGATGCCAACCTTATGACTTACCAATAAGCTGGCCTGACTCAATAAAAGAAGACAGTGACAATTTTGAAAATTGCTCTTTTTTCCCTAGAGGAGATGCTCAATTGTTTGGTTTATATTCTTCTGATAAGAACCGACTAGATGTAAAAACAAATGCCAACGTCCTAAAACTACATGTCAATCCAAGTGGTAAAGCAATAAAAGGTGTAGAGGTCAAATTAGAAGAAGATATTTGGTTATTTTCATCAGATATCGTTGTTTTAGCAGCTGGTGCAATTAATACTCCGGTAATAATGTTGAATTCTAAAACAGCAAAGCATCCCAATGGGTTAAGTAATAGCTCAGGTCAAGTAGGCCGGAATCTGATGAATCTTCAGCTAACTTGTATTTTGCAAAGAGCTAATATGCAAAACAATGGACTTTTTAATAGATCATTTGGTGTTAATGACTATTATTGGGGAGATATAAATGTAAGTTTTCCTCTAGGCCATATTCAGTCTGGGGGTGGTGTTTTGAAAGATGCGTTATTTGCTGAATCCCCGCCGGTCTTATCATTAATTACAAGATTAATACCAGATTTCGGACTTAAACGACTAGCTTCTAGGTCAATTACTTGGTGGGCAATGACAGAAGTATTACCAGACCCAGACAATAGAGTTTGGGTTGACGACAATAAAATCCGAATTAACTATATACATAATAATCTTGAGGCACATGATCGACTTGTTTATAGATGGTTAGATACTTTAAATAAAATGGAACGCGATTCGAGAACAACCGTAGTGACCAGAACTCCTACTCATCCAAGAGGTTTAGCTCCTCTAAGTGTTGTGGGGTATGCATGTGGAACATGTAGAATGGGTACATCACCAGATTCCTCAGTTGTAGACTTTAATGGCAAATGTCATGATCTGGAAAATTTATATATTGTTGATTCAAGTATTTTCCCAAGCTGTCCCAGTGTTGGTCATGGCCTAACTATTATTGCTTTAGCACTGCGTATGGCAGATAAATTAACTACAGGAATTAATCCTCAGATCACATGCTGGGGTGGATCATAGATCTTTACGAGTCTAAAAAAAAGAACTAAAAGTTTAAATTTATGCTCTGATAGTAAAATTTTAATGACTTAATTGTAGCTAATAATTTATTTAAAATTGAAATATAAGATATAGTCCTTGAAATTTTTTTATAACTCATGTGGGAATCAATGATGTATTTACTTATTGGAAATAATGAGAAGTCAAATACGCAATTAAAAGATAACAAACAAATAAACAGCAAATAAAATTATTAAATTTAAATTTTACATATTATTTGATTGGATAATTTATAACCCAAATATCTTCCTCTTTGGTTACTCCATGAATCCATTCTTTAAACTCTTGAGAAATTGCAATTTGGTCTTTCCTTTCAAGGGTTAATGATCTTGTTAAAATCTCTGACAGAGAAGAGGTAATTAAATCTTCTATATTTTTTCTATTTCTCATTAAATTAAAAACACCTATTAACAAATTACAAAAACAAATATCAAGGTCAAAGAATAAGCTTATTCTCTTAAGTATTGACAGTAAAATATTAAAGATAGATATGTATCTATTGTTTCCTTTATTTATCGAAGATTTTAAAGCTTGTCTATTAATCCAGTAAGAATATCTTTAAAATCACTCTGAACTGTCTCTTGTATTAATGAAATTGCAGAGCTAGCCTTCAAGGCAAGAAGTGGTATAGCAATAACAAATATTAATCCTAAAAGAATAAGGATTGATGAAGATATTCTTACCAACCATTTAGTAATTGGATCTAATTCCATATCAAAAATACAAATCACAAATATAGTTTTTCTTTTATCTCTTTGTTTGCTTAATTGCTACACATCTGTGTATAGATGATCTTCTAGTATTTATCTTAAGTTAAATTGTACAAAGAAAAACCATTTATATTCCTCTGAATTATTACCATTTCATTCCAGTAACTTATTCATCCATTCTTCAACTTTATTTTTAGAGCCATACCAATCCTTTCCAAAAGCTTTTCCGTGTGCAGTTTCTTTGATCACTAACTGTTTTGAGCCAATAAGTAATGCTGAATCTCTAGGGACTAGTCCATCCCCAAGAACATCTCCCTTCCCGTTCAATGCTCTATAAGATGACTTGCTTAATTTAAGTGATGTTTTTGTCGCAATAGGTCCGTTCAAGTCTAATTCACCAGCAACAGATATATAACTAACGTCTGCGCTATAGAAACTACCTGGTAATTTAGAGCTTACAAAATTACGTAGATAAGTGGCTCTTTTTGCTTGATTAGGACTTCCTAGTGTAATTAAGCAATTGGCATAATCCTTCCCATTGTAGATCTTTCCACTAAATAAAAGATCTGATAAATACAATCTGAGGATCATCCCTCCAGAGCTATGACCTATCAAAGTGACTTTATTTGTACACGATCTTTTCGATAATTCAGTCACTATTTTTTCAACTTTATCAAGAATAATCTTCCAACCAAATGACCAATTAGTAGTAAGCCACTCTATTTTATTTACTGGAACTATTACTACTTTGTTATTTACTCTACTTTTAATATATTCGGTCATTTCCTTATAGGCAGTACC
>QCHN01000023.1 GCA_003279565.1 Prochlorococcus sp. AG-402-C09 | reverse complement strand
TATTTGATCTTTACGCTCGTTACTAAGCCAATGCCCCTCGTCTAGCAGTTACAGAGGTCAGGGGGTTCTCCAGTAGCACAATAAATAGATGCGTTTCCACCTACATCATCACAAGAGTAGTCTCCTGCTTTCTCTGGTGGGAATCGATTCCAACTTGCTGGATCTCTTCCACCATCTCCACCTCCGGAAGTTATGCATCCTGTAAGTAATACAACGAAAGGGAGAAAGAATAAATCATACAAAAGTGTCGAAGCCTTTAAGCTTATACAAACACTTCCTCAAGCCATAGACATCCGTCTGAGAGTGCTAGGAGTAATCCCATAAATAAGTGAGATTTTCTTCCAACTCCAACCATATTTTCTATACCTGTTAATTCTTGTTTTCTTTGTATCTAATGCCCAGATAAACAGCATCAGTGGAACCATAAGCACAGCACAAAGCCATGCCATTACGCATGCAGAGATTATATTTCAAGTGAAGACCAACAAGCCCTTCGACTTCGACCTATTTACTATGCAACGCTTTTTACTTTTAGTCCAAACTACTGTTCTTCTCTCTGGGCGTATGAGCAGAAAGGCATAAAGCCCTGCTATCACTGAGGTAAGAGACATTTGTGCAAATGCAGCAGCTGGAAAGATTCCTTATGATGAGGCAGCACGAAAACTTGGACTACCAGGTTTTGTGCTGCCTCCCTATTATGGTGTACCCAGTTATTCTGGTTACTATAAAAATTAGATAATGTCTATCGCGTTTTTGCGTCTTTAAATTGTTATAGTCTCAAAGCCATAAAAATATAAAATTAGCTAGTTATTAGTAGTTATTTACAGCCACTTTGGTACAAGATGTTGGATTGGATTTTAGAAAAGAACTTCAAGAGATAATTGATTATATTTTTTGATTAAGTAGATGTTTGTTGAAAAAATAAGAATTTATACAAGGAAGCTTTTTAAATTTCATTTGAACATCAAGAATATTTTGATCCTTGCCTGAAAACTATTTTTTTTTCTTTTTCTTGCTGTAATCCCTTTTAGTTGAAACCTTGTTGCCACGCCAATCAGTTTCTCCTATGTACATTTCCTCCCCAAGCAAATCGTTTAGTTGCTTTTCTGTCATTGGCTCAAGGGCAGGTGCTTCAGCTATTTCTTCTTGGGGCATTATCTCAACCTCTTCAGCTTGAATTTCTAAAGGACTGAGGAACAATAGAAGACCAAGAACAAACGAAAAGAGCTTTTTCATCTCCCTAGATTGGCTTGTTTTATCTATTAAAAACCCAAACTCTCTTTTGATGCTATCGGCATTAATGCCTTTTAAAAGAAGATTTTCCCCTGTTGCTACTGTTACGTTTGCTAGTAAAAAGAAGAATGTTTTTAATTAATGTCCGATATTCGCTAACCATCTCGCTAAGTTCCCATCTATGGATACATCGAATTTCCCCAGAATCTACATTTGCGTTTTGGAAGAGAGTCATTGCGTCTGGATCTCTTGAGCCACCAATAAAAGTAGAACTTTTCCTATTTGATTTTTTTCATAGAGAACAGCATCCCCAAGCCTAACTTTTAAAAATTGAGGCTCACCCATAAGTACTTTCTAACTAAATCCATTGGATAGTAAAAGCATTTTGAATTATTAATCTAGATATTCGCCTTAGACAGGTTCCTTATAGAAATCACCATTTTCGAAACTAGATAAATATTTAATTAAAAGGCATGGCCTTGGCTCATTCGTTATTTTTTGATTGGTTTGAAGCTTTCTCAAGAAAATCGACAAATTCTTTTTGTTTTGGAGTAAGTCCCTTGTTCTCCTCTTGATCTTGTTGTTCCCATGCTTGAAATTGGAAATAAAATATTGCGGCTAACGCTACGAAGATTGAAAGAAGTCCAGCCCAGCCCCAAAACTTATTTTCGGTAAAAAGATTAGTCAGCGATGACTGTTCTACATATCTGGCATCCATCTCGTTTTGAATATTCCCAGTCCATGCATCAGCAGCAATTATAAAATTCCCAATTAAATCAATCATTCCAGCTATCTAATTAAGAAGAATATTAGGCAAAAGTAAATCCTTTTGTTGTAGAGGGTTAACTAAAGATTTTCTGAAGAGGTTTTTGAAGAAACTAGGTTAAATATTCTAACCCTTGTGCTTGTCTTGTAGGAATGTGTTGCACATGTGCCGCCTTTCTCAAAGAAGGTTTATTTGATATGGAAGATAAGGGGTTGAAGAGTGAATTGCAAGATCAAGGTTATGTTCTTTTATGCAAGGCCTATCCCAAATCAGATTTAAAAATAATTGCGAATCAATTTGAGGCTGTTTGGGATCAAGGATAAATTTATTAATATTCCTAAAATTGGATTACAACTAGTAAAAAAATTCTTAAAACTATGACTGTTCATCCAGATTACGAAATTAAAATCAATATAAATGAGTTGATAGAAAAAAGAATTCCTTGCTGTGATTTACTACATCCTGATCATTGCTTAACAGAACAACAGATTTCTGAGATAGCACATGATGTTAGTAAGGACTTAAATCTACATGACATTTATAAACAAGTTGATCAGCACATTATGAATTATGCAACTGCGGCCGGTGTTGATAATAAATCACATTGGATAGAGCCAAATCTTCCCGACCTAGATAGGGATATGAAAGAAGAAGTGGAAATTGATTTTGAATAGTTAATTTGATTGTGTAGTGATTAATGCAATCAAATTATTAATACGCTTATATAAGAGAGAGATGTTTTGGAAAATTTTTAATGAGTGGTGACAATCAGTATGTTTCTCAGCCTTTGAAGTTCTATGCAGAAGAAATGACAGAAACAAAAAGAATTGCAATAGCTCACTTAGAAGAGAAATTATTTCCTGTCGCTAACTCTGTAATTTATTTAGACCAAAAGCGCAACGAATCAAGAGTTACTGAGGCTGCATAGCATTACACAGTAGAAACATCGTTGGGGAATAGAGCTATTTCACTATTGCTGTTGCTTTTTACGATTTCTCCTTTTTCATCTCTTCCCTAATCTTTTCTTCGTTCTTAGTAACGATTGCTTCAGCTCCTTTCTCTTCGTTTTGAGTTGAGATATGTCGAGAGGAATATAAAGAACTTTGTGTATCGTTATTCCCAGGAACCTTTACCTTTTTGTTGAAATTATTCAACAAATCAGAGGAGGCTTTCCTAGCCTCTCTCTCATGCTTGCTCACTATTTCTTGTGCACCTCTTTCAACCTCTGGGGTTGATGCATGTCGAGAAGAATAGGAGGATTCAGTCTTGCCGAATGTCGTTCCATCTTTAAAGTTGTCTGCAATAGATATCAATAATCCTTCTGCAAAACTTCGTGGACAACCAATATCTTCAATCATTTCTTCTATTTGATCATTTATGTCCTTATAAACGGCTGTAATAATGTCTTTCTTTAGCTCATCTGTCGTATTCCAGTCTTCAGTCATTTGTATAAGCTATTCGAAATAGATGATCAAGAGCTTGCAATCGACCCTACCAACTAATCTTAAATTTCAAATAACAAATGAGACCTTTTAGTTGAATTAGTAATATTAATCTTTATTTGTGATTTCAATCTTCGGTTTTCGTAGCTTATATCCAAACTCAATCAATTGATGATATGTCATTTTAGCTTGCGAAGCATTAAGAGATAGACGTTTCTCTTCATTCTTTCGAAGCTGGAAACCCCCTTTTATGTTTTTGTCTTTCTCAACAGTTACATAGTCTTTCCCTTTCTTAAGTATCCAAGGCTCTATTTGATAGTTCTCATCTCCAATTTGATAATCCCATGGAACTATTCCTTTGCTTTTATTCTTTATTGGCAAATTAAAAGCCTAATCTTTTTACGACTTGACCCTACAGTATTGATGACTCATCTTGAGTTGACTTTATGTATCTAGTTCGTTTTGAATTATCTCTGTAGGAATTGCTAAAACTTCATCATCAATACTTTCTCCTAGCCATTCCTTGTATTCATGGAATAAACAGCGACGATCAGCAGGACTTCTTAAGATTTGCATTCTTGAAACTGCATTCTTTACTGCCATGTGCAATATGTCTTTTAGCTCCTTATCAGCATTCATTCGTGTAAGAACTTATCTATTACTTATTCAATAGCTAGTAATCTTGATCTTGAAATTGGAGTTAATACTCTTTGTGTCTATACCAGGACCTTGGATGCTTTATAAAGTGATTTAGTTTCGTCTTATTCTTCGTGAATTGGTTTATTTAACAGTAAGGGTTTCATTGTGAAAAACTTCTGCCATTAAGGGGATTAAGGCTGTTTCTATTTGTTCTTCTGTTTTGAACCCAAGAACCTCTGCAGGTTCATTTCCTAAAGAGATAGCAATTGATTCGCCTGAATTAGTCATTCGTTGATTAGCTGCCTTCTATAAATCTGTTTGGAAGTTACCTCTAAAATATTTGCAATTAATAGTTTTGTGTTGAATAGAAGTTAATTAATTAACAACATTCATAACTGTTTTTCGCCTTCTGGAGTTTGTTCATCAAATGCATCTGCAATATCTGTACGCATTGAAGCAATAAACCCTTTAAAAAAGTTGAATTTGGACAGACTCGGGTTATTCGTCCTGATACCCAAGTAAGATGTAGTAGTAAACGTTCTTTTTGTATAGGCCGTATAACTTCTTAGGCTTACAATATTTTTAATTTCAAATAGTCGAGTCAAAGTTGATATGTCACTTGAAACGTTTGTAATGTATTCCTCTTTATTTGGGGCTGTGTTCGTTGATTACTTCTTCTTTCCTATGAGAATAGTTTATTTAGTATTAGATATCAGTTAGAAGTAATCTAGCGTAAACGACATTAACTAAATGCTCGATAATATCGAAGCTTCTCGAAAAAGGTTAGGTTTGAGTTGTTATCAAGCTCGTTTTAAATTTCTAGAAGACCGTGAGTATGAACTACAAGAGGTAATTAAAGCTCTAGGTCAAGTTAAATAGAAAAAGAAAAGTCTCTGGTTGGTTGATACTGTTGTTAGTTTAAAGACGATTATGAGGGGGCAATTCCTCTCTTTTTATTTCTATTCCTTTCCCTCTGTAATACGGAAATTCCAGTTAGTATGTGGTGCTCTAATTGCTTTTAATCTTTGATATCTTTCAGACTCGTAGCATTTAATTATTGCATCCTTACCCTTTGGATGTCTCGTAATCACAGTTAGAGGACCACCTCCTCCTTTATTTCTTCCTTCTCGAACATCTGTATTTCGATCAATCACCAGAGTAGTTAAACCACATTCTTTAGTAACTTGATTAACGTTCCGAAAGTATTCTTTTGCTGCTTCACGGTCTTTTGTCGTACCTGTGATTACTACATATCCCACAGTGCCTGATTTTGGAAGTTGTGAACCTATAAAAAGTCCTATGGCTGCTGCCGCAACTCCCACTATCGAAGTTTTCATCATTTTAATTTTTCAAAGCAAGTGTTGATCTGTATTTAATAGTAAGAGTTCCCAGCCTTTCTTCTTTTAATGGATTAAAAAAAGTGCGCTAGCTTAATAGATCATTCATTAACAAAAGGTTTTTATTGATGACCAGAACCAATTGAGACCTGTTAGTGATTCCTGATTACATATGTAAAGCTCAATAGCTTTTCTAGGTGAAAGCACTACATTTAGTGTGCATTTATATAGAAGGGATGCGCCCTGCGCCACATTCGTTGTCGGTTTACGAAGAAATCGTCGCTCATAGAAACTTAAGCATGATGACCAAACTTACTGACTGCGTAATAGCTTCTGATCCTATTGATTATTTTGGTGCTAAAGAAAGAAGCGAAGCTTTTCGCAAAGCTTGGATTGGTGCTACTGAAGCAACTCTTGTTGAACGTAAAGAAAACAAACTCCTTACATCAGATTAAGGCCAACTATTTTTTGTGCTTTGATACATTTTTGAAGAATCTCTTTTCGATTTTCATTACGGTTAATTGATAGTAAAAAATTGCTGATCTGGAATTTGGATTGCTTCCTCTTGACTTGCAATAAGAATTTCTTATCCTTCTTTTATACCTATTGATGATTCTTAAAGGATGACTTTCGTGACGACATATAGCTATGCCGATAGACGTATTTTTGATTTTAAGACTTTAATAGAAGCAATTAGATTTATTACTGTTAATTTTATTCTGGCATTTATTTTTTTATTTCTTACCGTTGAAGAATTTGAATGGGTAATATTTTCGTCTAGGCAAGCAATTACAGATAAGGTTATTGACGAAACATCATGGAATATCAAAAGATTAATTTAATAGAAGTGATTTGTGTTGCTAGAGAATAATCGTAATATCTAGGGTGGAACTTCTACAACTATTATGAACTGGTTTAGGATACTAAATTCATTGCCCTCTCTACATCTTCTTCTTTAAGGATCATCCTTATAAAACAATTCCAGTATAATAAATTTTTTCCAATGCAAGTATTCCCGAGATGAAAGAGCATATAAGGTCAATGGATATGAAGATACTGTCTATTTTTCTTGAGCTAATTCAATAAGTAAATGCTTTGATGCCAAGTTAGATTAGTAATTTCTGCTCTTACGGTTAAAAATACTAATGAGTAATAAAAAGACAGTAAAAAGATTCTTGCTAACTAGGTTAGACAAATAAAAAATGTAAGATTTTTTCCTGAAAAACTCCAAGCTCGAATGAATAACGATGAAATGTGAAGAGAAATGTCTAGGATATTTTTAGTGCTAAATTTCTAATGCCTTCTCCCTTATTTGCAATCCCTCTCAATATGGGCACAGGTACGTGGATTGTGACGATTATTGCTGGAGTAGGTTTTGTTGTAATGTTTGGCCTCTCTTCAGCAGGTGGAGACTATCAAGGTTTAATTAATACAACTCTTGAAAATGATGCTCTTGCTCGAGAAAAGAGGAAGGGAAAAAAGTAAAAAGGGTACCATTTCTATTAAAAAAAGCCTATGAATCAATTAAAAGCTGTATCCCCATTTATTGCCTCACTTTGTATTTACTTCTTGGCTCTTAATTCGCCAATGTTTAAACAAATGAATCAACCTCAGTCAGTTGAAAGCGCAATCAAGTCTATCCCTGTAGAGGAATTTAAATAGTTGGTCTAACAATGCGTTTTAACCTTCTCTTCTTATATTGGTTTAGATGATTTTGTTATGTCAGTAGAGCCTAAAGAAATTTCTTTCCGATATGCAACTTTAAGAGAAATATGCAAACCTGTTTATCATTGTCAACACCTACTAATGAATACCCTGATTGTTTCCACTTTTAGCTGCTCATTTGAAGACTTTCAAAGAGACGTTACGGGATTTATTACAGATATGGGTAAGGAAGTTGTTTCTGATTATGAGTTCGTCAAAGTGAATGACCATAAATCTCATTTACTTATGAATGTCTTAGATATGGATGCACTTTGTACTGAAATGACTTCGGACAAAGCTAAGGAGTGGGATAAAGCTAATAATTGCGAAGATACTGTTTATGGGATTGAGCTTGTTGAATAAAAAGAGCTGACTTAATCCTGCCCTTCTAAGGTGCCGATAGCATCGGCTGCCAACCTTCTTTATTTATTCAGTCTGAATTGTTGTTTTTTTATCTTTAGCTCCTGCTGAGGCACTAAATACAACCATTTCTTCATCGCCATTGTTTTGACAAAAATGAACCGTGTCCTGAGATGAAGCGAAGCTTTCACCAGCAGTCACTGTTAGGGATTTTCCTTTACTAGTCTCACAATATAGAGTTCCTCTTTGTACATAAATAATCCCAGGCTGCGGATGTAGATGAAGAGGTGTTTTAAATCTAGGTTGAGCAGTTATTTTTTCGAGTTTCATTTCTGCTTGACCTCTTGGATACTTAAAAGAATCTCCATTCCACGATTCAGTTGTACTAATAAGAGTTTCTACTACTACAGGTTCAAGGGATGTTTGCTTCTTTGGGCTACAAGCAACTATTGGAATTGAAATTACTGCTGTTAAAACTAAGAGTAAAAAACGTTGCATAAAGCCTTATAAGTATAAGCTTGTTATAGCTGAGCTTACTCAATCAGGCATCACATTAAGTACGACTGAGATATGTCAGTACTGTTTTTCGAACAATAGTAGTTTTCAATTTAACTCTAAATAGTAGTCATATAAGCAAGAAAGCCAATAGGAACGAAGAGTAAGGCAGCAATCGTAAAGCGAACAAATTTACCTGTACCTGAATCTCTTGAATAATCAGTGAAATGCTTTGTGTTGTTCCACTCGGACCAATTTTTTGGACTATTGTCAGATGATGTCATTGTTAGTTAAGCAAATAAGGTGGTACCAACTTCATAAGCACCAACTAATAGAAATAGTGCAGGAAGATTCCAGAGAACGATTAGTTTTGCAGCAGTGGTTTTATTGATTGCAAGCATGACTAAAGTTTGGTTCTG
>QCHN01000022.1 GCA_003279565.1 Prochlorococcus sp. AG-402-C09 | reverse complement strand
ATCAGACCTGATTTTCTACAATTAATTATATGATTTTAAATTTTAAAACAGTAATTGAAGATTATTGTGGTACAGGAAAACTTTCTGATGAAGAAGTTGATTTCTTGGAGAGAGAACATATTAAGACCATGAGTTCAATTTGTGAGACATCAACTCCATCAATTGCTCATTGGAATATATGCGAAGCTTGTAATCTTAAACAGAGAAGTTTCTGGATTTATTGTAATGCATCAATACTTGATAAGATTAGGCCTGTTAAGACAGGGAAGCCAAGAGCATATAAATTATTTGATGCTCTTTGTCTATATAAGCTTTTAAACTGAAAAACTAACCCTATTTACAAATGTTTTATTTTCAATCATCCTCACCATAATTTAATTAGCTTTGACTCTTTTAATAGGTTTTATTCTGTAAGAACCATCCAGCGGTCTTAATTGGGTATGTGATATTTGTACATGGAATAAATATTATAATGACAATTGTCTTTGTGAAAATAATTTCTTTCAGGTGTCCTATCAAAAGTTCTTAAACTTATTTAGAGAAAAGAATAAATTTAACGCCTTTCTTCTTTTAGCATTTATTTCTTTAGTCATAGTTTTGTCTTTAAGTAGCGGTTCAGTAGAACTTAGTAGTGAAGAAATAGTTAAGGCATTTTTACGACAAGGTGACACAACTAATCAGATTATTTTTTGGGAACTCAGGCTGCCAAGACTAATTGCATCTTTACTTGTTGGCTCTGCATTAGGTATGTCTGGTGCCCTTCTCCAAGGAATGCTTAGAAATGGCTTGGCAAGTCCTTACTTGCTAGGTATCTCTGCAGGCTCAGGCTTAGTAATTGTTCTCCTGATAAGCATGGGTTTATGGATCTCTTGGATCCCAATTGCTGCATGGATAGGAGCAATTATTACGACCTTAATCGTCTATTGTTTAGCAAAATCGGGTACTTCCATATCAGTAGAAAGATTGATTCTTGCAGGGGTTGCCTTAAGTAGCCTTTTTGGGTCTATTCAGTCAATGCTTCTTCTACAAACAGAAGATGGAAGAGTTCAAGCTGCTTTGACTTGGTTAATAGGTAGTCTTAATTCCAGAGGGTGGACTGAAATCAAGTTAGCTGGACCACCGATCGTCTTTGCTTTAGTTGTGGGATTATTACTCTCAAGACAATTGAATTTATTAGGCTTGGGAGATGAATTATCTGTAGGTTTAGGAAATTCTTTATTTCGTTCAAGATGCTTGATTGGTGCATCTGCAACTCTGTTGGCTGCAAGTTCAGTAAGCGTTGGTGGCTTGATTGGATTTGTAGGTTTAATTGTCCCCCATGCCGTACGATTTTTATTTGGGACAGACTATAAAGTTGTCCTTCCATTCTCTGCTTTATTAGGTGCTTTAACACTTAGTTCAGCCGATTTGATTGCAAGATCAGGAGCTATTGAATTACCTGTTGGAATCATCACATCATTATTAGGTGCCCCAATTTTTATAGTCTTATTATATAAAAGACAAAAATCATTAACTAATTTGAGATAGACGTAATGACACTAATAACAAAAGATTTCTCTACCGGTTATGAAAAAAATAAAATCATTAAATCGATAAGTCTCTCATTGGAGAAATCTGAATGGTTAGGTATTGTTGGAGCGAATGGATCAGGTAAATCCACTTTCTTAAAAGGTGTTAGCCGAATACTTGATGCATATACAGGTATTGCTTATTTAGATGGGAATGATATTCATCATGCCTCTACAAAAGAAATCGCTAAAAAGATCTCTGTATTACCTCAGCATCAGAGGTCTAATTTAACTCTTAGTGTCTATGAATTGGTTTGCCTTGGACGCTCTCCTCATAAAAAATGGTGGGAACTCGACCTTGATGAAAATGATCATTTAAAAGTTGAGAGATCCATCGAATTAACTGATATGAAGGCATTTAAGGATCAATCTGTTGATACATTATCTGGAGGGCAAAGGCAAAGAGCTTTCCTTTCTTTAGCTCTTGCTCAAGATGCAAAAACACTTTTATTAGATGAACCAACAACTTTTTTAGATCTTCGCTATCAACTTCAATTCTTGAATCTTCTTAAGAAGATTAATCATGAACAAAAAATTTCAATTATAACTGTTATTCATGACTTGAACTTGGCTGCGAGATATTGCGACCGGATTGCAGTAATTAAAGAGGGGGAATTATTAGCTATTGATAAGCCTAGAGAAGTTCTTACTCATGAGCTTTTGAAAAAAGCTTTTCAAGTTGAGACATGTCAAATAGAAACACCTATTGGTCTTCAAATATGCACAATTAAATCTGACTAATTAAACGAGGGAGTGAATACGTACTTTTAATGTATATTTTGTTGCCAAGGAATGGTCCAATTAACACTATTTCATCCAAATGCTCCGCGGATGAGTATTTTTACCGATCAATTTGTATAAATAGCTACCTTCTCTGAAAGTTTTAATTTAGTAATTGATTTATAAAAAGCATGTATATATCTTGTTGTGTGAGGCAGGAGTGAAATTTTTTCGTCAGTTGTTGGTAATTCCAGCAGCTATTTCCATAGCGGTACCAGTTGCTGCTCAAATAAATCTTGAAAAAGAAAACCTCAAAATAAAACAGCATCAAATTGATCAAGATATTTCATCTAATGGATATTTGATTGCCGATTTAAATTCTGGGAATACAAAAGACGATTCTGATTCTCTTGAAATCACCGTAACTGGAACAAGAAATGAAAAATTTGTAGATGATGTCCCTTCTTCTATTGATGTTATAGATTTATCTGATGAAAAATATAGTGGTTTTTCTGAATTAAAAGATCTGTTAAAGTATGAGACTGGTGTTTCGGTAGAAGTTGATAGTTATGTTCCTTATAGCGCAGCATCTGCTGTAGAAGGCAACGTAAATATAAGAGGGATGGTTGATAACAGAGTCTTATTTACTCAGGATGGAATACGTCTTCCAAATGCTTTTGGTTATAGTGCTCCTTTAGCTTATAACTACGATCGTGGCTCATATGTTGACTTTAATACAATCAAAACAGTTGAGATTGTCAAGGGTCCTGGATCAACTCTATTTGGAAGTGATGCTTTAGGAGGAATTCTTTCTTACAGGTCATTGCAAGCTAGTGATCTTCTAAAAACAGGGGAAGATTTTGCGATCGAAATACCTAGTAGCTATACGAGCCACACCAAAGGCAAAAATGGCGCAATTAAAATTGCTGCTAGAGACGAAAATTTAGGGGCCTCAGCAATAGCTGTATATAGTTATTTAAACTCTGAAGAATATCTTCCAAAGGATTTTACAGAGAGGGACAAATGGATAAATGATGTTGAAAGGACTGGTTCAACGTTCTTTATAAATGCTGAAAAGGAAGCAGGAGAGAATAAAAAGTTTGGATTGATTTTAGAAAGAGTTCAAAGAGACACAGAAAGTACTAAACCTGCAAATACGTTAACAAGTTATGGTCCTACTCTTTCTTATACAAAGCAATCACAAGATGTAGATGTTACTAAAGACAGGATCGTTTTATCATATTCGTATGATAATGCCGAAAATATTTCAGGCTTTAATAGTTTTATAGCTAAAGGATATTATCAAAATGCAGAGACGGATGATATTTGGGATGATAATAGACTTTCAGGTTTTGCTCGTACTCCTCAATTAAGAATATCTGACTATCAATTAAAGGACGAAAGTTATGGAGCAGATATTCAATTTGGTTCAAAAATAAATGATCATAATCTTACCTATGGAATTGAGGCTTCAACAACTGATAATTCATACCTACAAGAAAGATGGACGACAAATTTACTTACTGGTGTAGTAACTCCTGATCATAAAAAGAGAGTTCCAGATGGCGAGACCAAGAGAATTGGTGTTTATCTACAAGATGAAGTAAGAATCGGTAAGGTTGATGTTACAGCTGGTGTTAGATTTGAAAATACAAAAATAGACGTTGAGACTGATGCTATTCATACAAAATATTGCTCAGGTGATGGAGCATACACTTGCTTGCTTGGAGAACTTGATGTTAACGCGTTAACTCCAAAGATAGGGGCAATCTATGACGTTTCTCCAAATCTTGCATTCTATGGGCAGTATGCTGCTGGCTTTAGAGTCCCCACATGGGAGGAGATGAATGCATACCAAGTAAACCTTTTTGCTAGTCGTTATGGACAGCCATACCAAATCAGACCTAATCCAGATGTAGAGCCTGAAAAAAGTAACAGTTTTGAGATAGGATTAAGAGGGAAGACTGAACGAAATAAATTTAGATTGGCTACATTTATAAATAAATACGAAGACCTGATTGGAAGCACTTCACTTGGCAAACAAACTGTTGATAAAGTTCCTAATGTGAACGTTTCAAAAATAGATAATGTAGGCAAGGCAACCATATGGGGCGTTGAACTTAATAGTGATTACAAATTAGCTGAAAATAAAAATGGGAAAATTTCTTTATTAAATTCAGTTTCTTATTTGAAGGGTGAAGATGACGAGGCCAATGAGCCATTAGATGATATTGATCCCTTCAAAGTAGTAACAGGATTCCAATTCTCAAATCCTACAGACACTTTTAATGCCGAGCTAATTGCAACATATGTAGGCGTTGCTCGATTACCAGCAAGTGATACTTATTACAAACCTGATGCATATACAGTTTTTGATCTTATTGGGTCCTATCAAGCAACTGACTCTCTAAAGCTTGACTTAGGTATTTATAATTTAGCAGATAAAAGATATTACAATTATCAAAATACCAGAACTGTAAGACCTACAACTACAGCAATTGAGCGTTACTCTCAGCCAGGTAGATCGTTGAAAGCAGGATTTAAATATAGGTTTTAAGATTAGTTAATAGTCTAATTTTAATAAATTAAATTCAAATCGATTATTTATGTTTAAATTCAAAAGAAAACACTTATCTTCAATTATTTTATTTTTATCATTATTATTTAGTGGTTGTTCCCCTAGCTTAAAAGAGAAATCTATAACAGAAACTGGATCTTTTAAGAATAATCAAACGAATAACAAACGGGTAGTTGCATTAACTTCTTTAACTTCGGATTTGGTTGATAGACTTAGTCCAATATCACTTATAGCTATACCAGATAGTCGTTTATTGAAAAGTAAGGAACAATTTAAAAATAAGATTGTTGTTAGCCAGGGAAGAAATCCACCTAATATTGAAAAGATAATTGCCTTGAAACCTGATTTAGTTTTAGGAGCCAAGGGATTTCATGACAAAGCATTATTTAAAATCAATGATTTAGGGATAGAAGTTATCTCTACTGAGATAAAAAATTGGAATGATCTAGAGTTATTAACTGAAGAAATTAGCAATTATTTAGATGTAGATAACCAATCTTTATATTTATTGGCTCCATCTTGTAACCAATCCCCTGGAGAAGTCTCTACTGATTCGACTATAGTACTGGTTAGTAGTTCACCACTGCTATCTCCAAATAAGAAAAGTTGGGCTGGATCTATATTAAATAAATTTTATATAAATAATCTTATTAGAGACATTCAATCAAAAAGTGGCTTCGATGGTTATGTGACTTTATCTCCAGAAACATTGCTTGAAAAAAATCCTGATAATATTATTCTTATAGATACAGGTAATGATATGAAAGAATTATTTTTGAGTAAATCGTACTCATCTAACTTGAAAGCAGTTAAAAATAATAATATTTTTACTTTTAATTATTATGGTTTAATTAATCCTGGAAGTATTGATAGCATTAATGCTGCTTGCAAAAAATTGATCGAATTGTAATTTTTATCTATAGTTTTGAATTTTATGTTTATATCTAATATTTATTACACTTTTGTCGGAAATGGGGAAAAAGGTTGATTTTATTGCCGCTCGAATGGACGCTTTATCAATATCTTCATAACCACTCGAACTAATAATGATTGCATTTTCAACTAGACCATTGGTGTCTATAGTCACTTTTATTATCGTAATCCCTTCCATACCTTTTCTTATTGATTCTTGTGAATAAATTGGTTCAATACATTTTTTACAAATAATCTCTTTAGTCCCTTTACCTTTAAGCTTTCCTTTTGAAGTTTCATTTACAAGTTTCTTAGATTTGTTTCCTGATATTGATTCCTTTTTATAACTTACTAATTCATTCTTTTGTTGTTTCTTATTATTTTTATTTTCCTTCTGTTCATTTGTTTGAATATTTTTTTTATTTACCTTGGATTTTGTAGTAATACTTGAAATCACATTGGTTGAATTTTTTATATTTCTTTTCTTCCTTTTTTCTCGTACATTTGTATTGTATTGCTTATTTAGGACTTGGCTAGATCTATTTTTCTTAATAGATACTCCAGATCCAGTTATTATTTCGAGTTCTGTAAATTCAATAGGTTTATTTGTTCTACCTAAATATTTATCTGATTTTAAAGAGAGCCATAATAAAGAATGAATCAAAATTGACATTATAATTGCAATTTTTGATTTATTATTGGCTATAAATTTTCTAGTCACGATGTTTTGTAATATATCCATATTTTATACACATACTATAATTGTAAATTACATGTATACTTAAGAAAGTAATAATGAGATTTATATGTGGTTTATTTTTCAATCTGGTGGATTAGTAATGTGGCCATTATTATTATGTTCAATATTATGTTTTTATTGTGCAATAGAAAGAATTATTTTTTGGCGTAATCTTAAATGGTATAACAATAATATAAAAGAAAATATTATTGATAAATATTTAAATTCAGCTTCATCTTTTATTCAGTTCTTGAATGAAGATAAGACATATCCTCTTTTTTCTATTTTGATAAAAGCACTTAAGTTTGATGATTGTTCTAATGAAAGCTTTCATTTGGCTTTATCTAGTGCATTGCAATCAGAAATGCCTTCATTAAAAAAGCATACTAATATATTTTCGACAATAATTACAATCTCTCCTTTGCTTGGCTTATTAGGAACTGTGTTGGGGCTAATTGACTCTTTCTCGTTTATTAATCTAGGTCAGGCTGGTGTGAATAATATCAAAGTTACTGGTGGCATCAGCGAAGCACTTATTTCTACTGCGGCAGGTTTAATTGTTGCAATTACTTCTCTTATGTTTTCCAATTATTTTAAGATAGAATTTCAAAGAGAGCTTCCTATAATTCAAGAATTTTTAGTACAATTTGAAATTGCTAGAACTGAAAAAAATAAGTGAATTTAATTTTTTAAGATGAAGGTTGTCGATGAATACGAATCTAATCTAGAAGGAGAAGGAATTAATATTGTTCCTATGATAGATGTTATATTTGCAATTCTTACTTTCTTTATAATTTCTAGCCTTGACTTAATTAGATTAGATAATATACCAGTTAATTTACCAAAGGCTAGCACCTCAACCTTAGTTAAGGATAAGCCATTGGTTTTAACTATTGATAGAGAAAATAATATCTTTTTAGAGAACAAACCTATTGATTCAAAAATCCTTGTAGATCAAATTAAAAATGTTATTTCTAATTATTCTACTGATATTTTGGTAATTTCTGCAGACAAGGAGGTTGCTCATGGAAAAGTTGTCGAGGTTATTGACCAGGTCAGATCTATTGATAATTTAAGAATTGGTATGTCTACAGATAAATGAATTTCGAGAATGAGTAGTCATTATAAATCTTATAATTAATTACCATTCGTGTGCCAAGAGGTAAGAAGATTTTTCTCAAACTGATTCAGTCTCTTAATACGGATCCTTTAAGAAAAAATTCATCTAGTTCTCTTTCTTCTTCATTGCTAATAAGGCACTTTTCTCTTATATGATTGATTAATGGCTTGTACATATCTTTTAAAAAAATCTCTTCATTCATCAAACCTATATATTTAAAGTAAGAGTATTTAAGAGTCTTCTCATTCTCTAAGCCCTCAAAAAAATGATCGGTTTTAGCACTGCAAAATCTCTCTGCGTATTTGTTTGCTATTATTATTTGAGATTTATCTAGGATGGAATCATTTACATAACCATGTACTTGTGGTGAAAGTGCGATAAAGAAAAAAAGAAATGCTATGGCATAAGTAAAAAAACTTTTCATACGTTTATCAAGTCACCTTTGATGAGATGTAAACATTAGACGTTTGTCTATTCTTTACGAACTAATTCTTCATTTACTTCAGGGATTACTTCAGAACCTGTAAACACAGTCCATAAAAACAGAATAGTTACAGGGCATAGGACTATCTGAACTAGAGGAGCAAAGTATTTGAGCGAGTTGAGTCTTTTTTCCATATTTATGCAACCCTCGCGTTGCGCTTGGCATACAGATCAGCCGTACCGTCTGTAATGAATCTTCCATAACTTTGATGATGCACTTCTGTGGTGTGATCTATAGCAGCGGCAATGTTAATTAGAGGTATATCAGTATTATGAGTAGCCTTTGCATAACGATGCCTGAATGTATAAGGGATTAACACCTGACTAATCATTTGAGCATCCTTACAAGAACATTCCATACATTTCTCCTTAGGAGGTGAGTTCTGAGAGATTCGCCTCCTTTTACTATTATTTTCCTAAGGTCTTTTAATTCTCAATTTGCATTGAATAAATCTTGCATGGTAAAAGTGCATGTTTTCTCATTTAGCTTTTTAAAAAGTTGTATTCAAAGTTTTAACGCATTAAATGCAAAAAACCTTCGCTTAAAAGCAAAAAGTCATCATTTGATGGATCAAATACCAAGCTTAATAATTGATAGTCAAAAGTACTTTCCTGAAGTCTATGCTGGAATAGAAGTTGTTATTAAAAACAGTCAACAACTGATAGATGAAAAAAACTAGACAGAAAAAATATCAATACCTAATCAGCTAGGCAGCTTTTAGGAAATCTTTTTCTTCTTTCCAGTTTTGTTCTGCAATTCTGGCCATTAGCTCTCTATTAACATTGGTAGACATTTTTTTGGAATATTTACGGGCTCTTACTATTGATGCACCTCGAAAAAGCCCTTCCATCGCCAACTCTATTTCTTTTTTTGTCATGGATATTTTGTGAGGGCACCAAACTTAACAGAGGGAATCAGAAGCACAATGCGTCTTTAAACCTAAACAAATAGGTGGCAGAAACACTACCTAGTAGTGGTCAAATATTCATATTTGTAACTACTTATGCTATATATTTTCCAGCCATGTTGAATGTTCAAAAAGCCTGAGTTTACTAAGCTCTTAAGTTTTCTTGAGAATCAATATCTATTTTGTGGGGTCGGACACCCGCAAAAAGCTGATTCGTTAGCCTTCTTTGTAAACAGATGAGATCGAGTGGGATGTTGATCTCTTATCTCTTACATGACTTGTTTAAAAAAACAAGTTCTACAACAGTTCAAAAATAAATGGCAATTATGTTGCCGTTCCTTTGAACTCAGACAAAACAACATCTCAAATCGATCAAGGTCTAGATCAACTTACGAAAGGTAAAGAAGCTCTTCGTTGGGAAAGGATTGGTTTACTTGAAGATCGTTTTGTTCAAGCGGTTGCGAAAGAGAAGGGAATACAACTCTCGTAAATCTTTTCTCAATTAAATACTGCTTGCTCGCTCACGACTTCCCGTGCGGCTCAATCACATGGTGTTCATCCAATCACTCTAAAGCGTAGGCGTGACGATGGATACCTAAAACACGGAGTTCACTTAAGAAAAGCTGGAGAGCATAAGAACTCACAATACATTTGGAATATAGAAAAATGCCTTGAGGTCTTTGACTTCTGGCAAGCTCCAAAGAGGAACAAGACATGAGTTATTATTCCTCTAACAACTATTTGATTAAAACAGCTTTAAGAGGGGGGGTAGATGTGGGGAAGTACATTAGGTTATTCGTGATTATTTTGTGAGAGGAGCGCTTGTCTAACTTGCAGGAGTACCTACAGCGTCACAAAGATTAATCGATGTTATTAATGACGAGAGGCAAAAGAGGATATGAAGTTGCTCAAGCAGTAGAGAGTCTATTTAGGATTATTGATAGAGGTATTACTGATCGAGAGAATGCTGGGCAATTAAAGGAAATCAAGGATTCGTTAAATGCACTCGAAGGAGGGAGAGTACTTGATGTCTAATAAATGAAGATAACGAGTTTTCAACAGAAAACCATAAAAAATATTGCTTAAGTTCAGCCATTGCATGCTTTTACAATAAAAAAGACCCTAGGTATGGTGTCCTACGGTCCTGGGTGATGGGGAACTTATTTCTAGCCTCATTTCTTCAAAGAATCAACCCCCGCTATATCTGGTGCCTAAGTGTAAAGTTTTGTTATGCGAATCTTTATATGGTGTTATGAGAACTTGGATGCCTCTGAGTTGTTACTAGTATCTTATTTGACTGGGTGATGGGTCTCAGTCTTTTGGTTCATAAAGGTTCAAGCATCAGCAATCCAATTGAGGCTTGACCTTTAATTATTTGGAATAAATTCTATGAATCTAGGATTGCTTTTTCTCGAATCAGTTTCA
>QCHN01000021.1 GCA_003279565.1 Prochlorococcus sp. AG-402-C09 | reverse complement strand
ATGGGAAGTAGTTTCGGAAAACTTTTTAGTATCAGCACCTTTGGAGAATCTCACGGTGGTGGTGTTGGTGTAGTTATTGATGGATGTCCTCCAAGGTTGGATCTTGACATTAATGCAATACAAAATGATCTCAATCGAAGGAGACCAGGACAAAGTAAAATCACTACTCCAAGAAACGAAAGTGATCAAGTTGAAATTCTTAGTGGTCTTTTAGATAACCAAACCTTAGGGACACCTATTGCAATGCTTGTAAGAAATAAAGATCATCGGCCTAAGGATTATTCCGAAATCAAGAAAACTTTTAGACCCTCTCATGCTGATGCTACGTATCAGAAGAAATATGGGATACAGGCTTCAAGTGGAGGAGGGAGAGCATCTGCAAGAGAAACAATAGGTAGAGTCGCTGCTGGTTCTGTAGCAAAACAACTCCTTGCTCAGTCTTCTAATACGGAGATACTCGCTTGGGTAAAGAGAATCCATGATATTGAAGCTGATATTCAACCTAGTAAAGTTACTTTGGATGAGATTGAGAAAAATATTGTTCGATGTCCAAATGAAATAGCTGCAGATTTAATGATTCAGCGAGTGGAGGCTTTTGGTAAAGAGGGAGACTCGTGTGGCGGAGTAATAGAATGTGTGGTCCGTAATCCCCCAGTAGGACTTGGCATGCCTGTTTTTGATAAGTTAGAGGCTGATTTAGCAAAAGCATTAATGTCTTTGCCTGCAACTAAAGCCTTCGAGGTAGGCTCTGGTTTTGGAGGTACTTATTTGAAAGGCAGTGAACATAATGATCCTTTTGTGCCATCGGATTCTGATCAGTTGAAAACTGCCACAAATAATTCAGGGGGAATTCAAGGAGGTATTTCTAATGGGGAGGATATAGTTCTAAGAGTTGGATTTAAGCCAACTGCAACGATTAGAAAAAGTCAAAAGACAATTGACGAAGATGGCAATGCCATAACGCTTAAGGCAACAGGAAGACATGATCCTTGTGTTTTGCCAAGGGCAGTACCAATGGTTGAAGCAATGGTTGCGCTAGTTTTAGCCGATCATTTGCTTAGACAAAAAGGCCAATGCGCTTAATATTTTTCAGATAATTAATTACACTCATTAAATAACTAATTGTGGAACTTAATGCTTCTTTTTGTTAATAGTTTTCAAGTATTTTTGAGCCAAATCTTTAGATCTCGATCAGGTAATTGATTTTGTAATTCTCTTCCAATTGCTAGTGCATTGTATCCGTTGTTAAGTAATTTTTTTAAATCTCTACTTTTTATACCACCTGCACCAATAAAAAAAATATCATTTTCTTTAAAGTTTTTTAATTTATTGAGAAATTTAATTCCTAATTTTGATGCAGGAAAAATTTTTATTATTTTATATCCTAGATTGATGGCCTCTCTGAAATCTTCAATATTAGATATCCCTGGGATGACTAATTGATCATATTCAATTGCTTGGAGATGAATTTCTTTTTTGAAGAATGGACTCATCGAATAATTTAAATCTAATGAGAGAATAGAGTTTAAACATTGTTTAGAAGAAATTGATGCAACACCAATGTTAATCAAATTGAAATTTTTTTTTATTTCAGAAATCAAATTAACCCATTCTGGATTAGGATCCCAACCTATTTCTATATGCTTAATTCCATGATTAGATAGTTTTTTTATTTTTAAAAGTAGTGTGTCCCTATTATGGGATGTGTTAAAAAATCCACTTTCAAGTCTAATTACAACAACTAGTGGCTGGGCCTTAAGAGATTTTATTAAATTATTTTGCTTAACTTTCAAAGATTATATTTTTTGCTAAGCGTATTCAGCAACTTTAACTTCATGACGAATCAATAAATCCTGGAATTCTAGAGAATCAACGGTCTCTGTTTCTATGAGCATCGCTGTTAACTCTTCGAGAACTTGGCGATTGTCGTTTAAGGCCTTTTTAGCTCTTTTATATGCTATTTCAACAAGGATTGAAACTTCTGAATCAATGGTCGCAGCAGTATCTTCTGAAAAATCTCTTTCTGCAGAAATGTCTCTACCAAGGAACATTCCACCTTGTGAACGTCCTAGAGCTACAGGTCCTAACTTATCACTCATTCCAAATTTAGTAATCATTTGCCTAGCTACTGAAGCTACTTGCTTTAGATCATTTGATGCTCCAGTGGTTACTTCATCTTCTCCGTAAATAATTTCCTCTGCAACTCTTCCACCAAGTGCAACAGCCATTTGGTTTTGTAGATAAGACCTTGAGTACAAACCAGATTCCATCCTTTCTTCACTGGGGGTAAAGAATGTCAACCCCCCAGCTTGTCCTCTTGGAATGATTGAGATCTTTTGTACAGGGTCGTAATCTGGCATTACTGCTCCAACTACGGCATGACCTGCTTCATGATAGGCGACTAATCTTTTGCGCTTTTCACTGATAACTGTGTCTTTCTTCTCAGGACCTACCATAATTCTTTCAATTGCAGAACCTATTTCATCATTGCTGACCTCTGTTAATTCTCTTCTAGCAGCTAATATCGCAGCTTCATTCAATAGATTTGCTAAATCTGCACCGGTAAAACCAGGAGTTCTTCTAGCAACTTGATCAAGGTCAACTCCCTTAGAGAGAGTTTTACTTCTTGCATGAACTTTGAGTATTTGTAATCTCCCTGAATAATCAGGTCTATCTACTGTTACTTGACGGTCAAATCTTCCTGGTCTCATCAGTGCTGAGTCAAGCACGTCAGGTCTGTTAGTTGCCGCAACAATAATTATTCCTGAATTTCCTTCAAACCCATCCATTTCTGTCAAAAGCTGATTAAGTGTTTGCTCTCTTTCGTCATTACCTCCTCCAAGGCCAGCACCACGCTGTCGACCAACAGCATCTATTTCATCAATGAAAACTATACAAGGAGCATTTTTCTTAGCTTGTTCAAAAAGATCTCTAACTCTGCTTGCTCCAACTCCAACAAACATTTCTACAAACTCAGAACCAGATATTGAAAAGAAAGGAACTGAAGCTTCCCCTGCTACAGCTTTTGCAAGCAAGGTTTTACCTGTTCCTGGAGGCCCAACTAATAAAACACCTTTAGGAATTTTCGCACCTACGGCGGTGAAGCGATCAGGATTTTTTAAGAAATCAACTACTTCTGTAAGTTCAAGCTTTGCACCTTCAATGCCAGCTACATCTCCAAAAGTAATCTTTGTTTCAGACTCCATTTGAAGTCTTGCTTTACTCTTTCCAAAACTCATTGCTGGATTTCCACCGCCGCCAGAACCAGCCCTTCTAAATAGAAAAAATAGACCTCCTAATAAAAGAATTGGAAAAATTAGACTACTAGCTGCTTGTTGAAGAGGATTTGCTTGAGTAGTTGGTTGTACAGCAATATCAACGTTATTGTCTGTTAGCAGTTGAAGTAATTCCTGATCAGGAGCCAAATTAACTAAAGCCCTGTTCCCATCACTTTCTACAATTTGAGCTGTACCTTTGTCTGGTGATATGAGTACTCTGCTGACCTGTCTCTCTTGAACAGCTTCTATAAAGTCGCTATATCTCAGTGTCCTAGATGCTTTTGTCGGACTTGGCTTATCGAAAAAAGCACTTCCAACAAAAATCACTACTACAACAATTAGGACATAAAGACCAATGTTTCTCCAGCGTTTGTTCAATGTTCTTCTATATCTTTTAAGAGTTTAATAGGATTAGGTCCAACTATGCGGCTCTTAATACATCAACTACGCTTTTAAATGCAAACCATTCAGGAATTTCTTCTCCACTTCTTAGCATTTGCCTGAATTGAGTGCCGCTTAATTTTTTTATGTTTAATCCTTTTTCTTTCGCATAATCAGCGGTTACATATCCTTCCTCTTCTGTAAATACAAGATTTAATGATGGAACAGTTTGCATTCCTAATTCTTCGCAGCACTTGTTTGCAAAATCCTGAGCATCATATGGACCATAAAAATCTTCTCCGCTTATAGAGGACTTAGAGCCGGCCATATCTCTTCCAATAATAAAATGAGTGCATCCATAATTCCTCCTGATAATCATGTGTTGAAGAGCCTCTCTTGGCCCAGCCATATGCATTGAATAAGGAAGATATGACCACCTTATTTTTGGATTATTTACTTCAGAAGCAAGTTTTTCATAGGTTTGAAATCTTACTGATCCTGGGATGTCATCTTCTTGCGTTGGTCCACAAGTTGGGTGAACAAGAACAACTCCATTTTTACTAACATTATCTGCTTCTAAAGCTCTTGTGAAAAGCTCATAATGGGCTCTATGAATTGGATTTCTGCATTGGAATGCAACTACATCTTCTCCAGAAGGAAGGTTCTTTCTTACTTGAGAAGGAGTTTGGCAAGTGAAAACTCTTTTAGGTAATTCCAGGCCTTTTATTGAACCCCCTAAATAATATTTTTTCCTCTCCATAGAAATCATTCTTACTGCAGGATGCTCCAAAGAAGTTGTTCCGTAGCAAAATTTGGCCTCAATTACCTTGTCAGGTGTCCATTTCTCTTGTACTTCTAAAATTGCTAATTCTTGATCTTTGTAATTGAGCAAAACTGAATCTCCCGGTCCTATATCTTCTCTATCTGTATCCATCACAATTGGTAAGCCAAAAAGCAAACCTGATTCGATTCGATTTTGTTTGACAACTGAGTTGTAATTTTTTTCACTCATGAACCCATTCAAAGGAGAAAAAGCACCTATCAAAAGAAGTTCAATATCACAAGCATTTCTATCCGAACAATTTAATGTTTTAAAAGAACTTTTTTTTAATTCTTTTGCTTCCTGATCAGATGCCATAAGGTTTACCAGCTCTCCACCATATGGTTTAATCAAACCTTCGTGATTTTTATAAGAACTTTGCTTGCTAGTCATTTTCCCTTAAAGTATCCCGGCAAATTCTCCCAGATAAAGGGCCCATATTTGAGAAATTGTTTTCATTAGATTTTGCTCAAAAAAAAAGAGGGTTTTAACCCCCTCTTTTTATTTGCTTAAGATGATTATTTCTCTAGGCTTTGCGACCGTAGAAGATACCTTTAATTTTGATATCAACAGGATCTTTTGATCCAAGGTCATTATCTGAAGGTTGGATAGCAACAAATTGGCCACCAAATTCTTCAGTGTCTGCATCGACGCTGTCGACAGTAAGTGTTATTTCACCTTTACCGCCAAGATCATCTTTAACATTTTCTCTTGCAAGATCTTCATCATCGCCACCACGAGCAATGAGAGCTTGAGCATATTCAACACCAGTTGATTTAGCGCGACTCTTTGGATCAAGAAAGTCTGCTGATCTATAACTAGGTGTTGTTGTTGGACCTGAAAATTCAGCTCCTGGTTCAATTGATTTTCCTTTCTTGGATTCAGCAACCATCTCTTTAACAGAGAAAGCAAAAGGAAATTCTTCTCCGTTTGGAGCGAGAACTGTAATTAGAGAGAAGTCAATACCACCTTTTTCAGTGAATTTACCTCCAGAAAGATCTCCATAAACTTCATCCAGACTTGTATTGAAGCGAGGACTGATAATTTTTGCTGTGGCAAAATCAGATTTATTTCGCTTGTTACCTGGAAGTTTTACTGAAACTTCTGTTGGCTGAAGGCATAAGCTTTTAAATTGGCCATCAGCATTAATAGAACCCGATGAACCCGCTGGTAAAACAGTGCAAGCATCAGCTTGGCCAGTATTAACAACATTGCCAAAACGAGCATTACCTTGCTCGCGCCCTTTTAAAGCTGCAGATGCGCTTGATGGGAGAGTTGTAAAGGTGAGACAAAAAGCCAGCATCAAAGCCAGCAGAGGACGAAATCGCATGAGAGGGCTAGATGACTGCGGTCGAAACCGCCCAATTAATTCAGTTGGGATATTACAGGTGTCAAATACTTCTTATCACAAGCATTTGACAGCTCTATACAACCCGTAGCTTTT
Organism: Prochlorococcus sp. AG-402-C09; assembly: GCA_003279565.1. GTDB lineage: Bacteria > Cyanobacteriota > Cyanobacteriia > PCC-6307 > Cyanobiaceae > Prochlorococcus_B. The sequence continues at coordinate 7,630 of QCHN01000021.1, read as the reverse complement.
GCTTCCTTGAATTTACCACTCCTATTTCCTTGTAATCCATCTTACATCAGTCGTTTTGGGCGTTTGGACTCTGATTTTCTAAAAAAAACAAATACTAAAAATATCTATAAATTTACGATTTGAGATTTCGAATTTCATCTAAAAGTTGATGAGATATTGCAAGTTTTGTTGAGAAAGATAAGTTTTTGACCATTTTTCTTGGACCTAACAAAAAACCACTGTTGAAGTTTTTATCAAATCCTTGTCCAGCTCTGTCAATCGGATTAGCCATGAGAAGGTCACACCCTTTTAGAACTCTTTTTTTCTCTCCTTTTTTAATGATTTCATTATCACTTCCTGTTTCAGCCGCAAAACCTAGGAAAATTTGATTTTCTAATTTCTTACGTGTTTGATTTTTGATTAGGTCTGAGGTTAGTTCTAAATCATTAAAAATGGACTTTAAAAAAAATTCTTTAGATATCTTTTGATCACTTGGATTTTTTTTCTTGAAATCTGATACTGCTGCAGCCATAACAATGACTTGAGCAGATGGTTGTAACTCATCAATTTTTGCGCCCATTTCAGTTGAACTTCTAACTTGATAAGTATTAAGCCCCTCAAGAAGATCTTTTTGAACGCTTATTGGGCCATGCACTAAATCGACTTCTGCACCTCTTAACTTTGCAGCTTGAGCTATCAAGACTCCCATCCGTCCACTGCTTCGATTGGTTAATTGTCTTGCGGCATCGAGATCTTCGACGGTGGGACCAGCTGATACGAGAAATCTCAGACCTTGAAGATCTTTATTGAGAAATTTATTTTCTGTATTGTAGATAAATGCACTTTCCAAGGCCAATTCAATAATATCTAAATTGACCATTTTCCCATCACCAAATCTGTCGCAAGCTAAAAGTCCTTCACTAGGTTCGAGGGTAATAACTTGATCAATGGTCTTTACGTAATTCCAGTTCTTTTTTACTGCTTGATTTTCCCACATTGAAGTGTTCATTGCAGCAGCAATAAGTATTTGAGATTGACTAGCTAGAAGAATACTTGCTAAAAGCCCATCAGCATTTCCACTGGTGAATTTGGATAAAGATGTAGCGCTCATAGGTGCAACAATAATTAGCTCTGCCCATTCAGCTAAAGCAATATGCAAAGGCTTGGCTTGAGAGTCATCCCATTGATCTTTATCTTGATAACATTTATTTCTGCTTAAGGTCGATAAAGATAAGGGGCTAACTAACTTAGCTGCGCTTTGCGTTATTACGCATTTGACTTCTACACCAGCTTTGACTAGTCGACTAACAAGAATAGGAGCTTTTACAGCTGCAATACTTCCTGTGATAGCAACTAATATTTTTTTTCTAGATAAAGTTGAAAAATTCATGATATTTAGATTTTATATCAAATAGACCTTTAAAAGATATTTTTAAAATTTTAAATAATCTAAATTTTTCATGTTAAAGGAAATTTGATTTTTAAATTTTGATTGAAAATAATTTTTTTGCTTTATATGATCTTTCATTTATTATGTTTATGTATAGTGATTTACTAATGAGAAAAATCTAAATTAATTTTTAATCTTTTTTTCTTATGCCTCTTAGAATGCAGAAAACAGTTTTATATAAATCATCTGCAAAGATTATTGACAGGTTAGCAAATTGGGCTGCAAATCCTTGGAGAAGGTATTCATTGTTAGGAATTATTTTTTTAGTAGGATTTTTGCTAGGTAGTTCTCTAGGTATGATTAATGGAGTACTTGCTTTAATGGACCCAGTTGGGGCATTTATTGTATTAATATTTTTGGAAATATTAATACAAGCTAGATTTATTTTTTTAAAGTCGAGAAATCCAGAAATTCTTGTTTGGATCTTTGATATGTTTAGAATTGGATTAACCTATGGACTTTTTACAGAGGGATTGAAACTGTTATAAATGTAATTAATTATTCTTACTCAAACCAAGTAAATACAACAAAGCCATTCTTGTTGGGATACCATTTTCCACTTGCTTGCTTATAAGATTGATCGAATTATCTTCCACTAATTGACTGCTTATTTCTATTCCTCTATTCACTGGCCCAGGGTGCAGAACAGGTACTTTCTTTTCACACCATTTCAAACTTTCATGTGTTATTCCATATTGTGCATAATAACTATCAAGATCTGTAAGCATATTTTGCTTCATTCTTTCTTTCTGTAAGCGAAGTGCCATAACAGCATCACTATTTTTTAATGCATCTTTTAGTGATCTTTCTATTAAAACAGCACCTCTCTTATTAATCGGATCAAATTTTTGCCCTGGTGGAGGATTCAGAACAAAATTTATAAATTCCTCTGGAAGAAGACTTGGAGGTCCACATAGTGTTACCTCAGCTCCGCATGCAGTTAAAGCCCAAAGGTTTGATCTAGCAACTCTAGAATGAAGAATGTCTCCAACTATTGTGATCTTTTTATTTAAAAGACTATTAGTCGATGGTTCATTTGGATTAAAGAAAGTAGCCAGGGTAAATAAATCCAAAAGGCCTTGACTTGGATGACTATGAAATCCATCACCAGCATTAAGGATGGATGTATTGATGTTGTTAGTGTCTACGTAATTAGCTAACTCCGCAGGTACATTTGTTGACTCATGCCTAATTACTAAAATATCAGCCCCCATTGAGATGTATGTAAGGATTGTGTCTAAAGGAGTTTCTCCTTTGCTTAGAGAACTTGAGGACACAGAAAAATTTTGAACATCAGCAGATAGTCTCTTTGCTGCAAGTTCAAAACTAGTTCTTGTTCTTGTACTTGGCTCAAAAAACAAGTTGGTAATTAATCGTCCTTGAAGTGCAGGAAGTTTTCTAGAACTTGATTTATGGACATCTTTAAATCTCGTTGTTAGTTCTAAAACTGTTTTGTAATCCTCTAAAGAAAACGTAGATAGGTCAAGAATGTGATTATGTTTCCAACTATTCATAATCCCTCAAATTTGGGAGGTGACCAACACTTATTTTTTGGAGGAATTCGATCTCCTTTAATCCTTTTACTAACACTTCTACTATTTTTAAGGTACCATCGCCAAGGTATATCTTTAGCTTGCGATATGCCAATTCTTGTGGTCTGAACAATATTTCCCATTTTTTTTAAAGGCTCCCCTTCTGTTAACCAAAAATCATTGGAAGGTGACAAAGATAAATTGTTGAAATTCCTATTTAATCCAAATCTTTTTGCTAATAAACCTGGCCCAGAAGCAATTCTTTCGTTTTCTCCTTTTATTGCTATTGACCTAAGAAGTACACCATTTGCCCAATTTTTCTTCCCGGTAACAATATTTACGCAACTATTGATGCCGTATGAAAGGTATATATATAAATTACCAGGTTCACCAAAAAGCGTTTCGTTTCTTGGAGTTCTCCCTGAGAAACCATGGCATGAAGCTTCTTCTTGAGAATAAGCCTCAGTTTCAACAATTACACCAGCAAGATAGATTTTTTTTGATATGCGCTTAATTAAAAAACAGCCAATTAAGCTTGGAGCCACCAAATAAGATGGCCTAGAGAAGAATTCTTTTGTAAGAAGAGAGATTTGCGTACTTTTTCTTTTTAATCCATATTACTTATTTGATAATAATTTTCTCTATATTACTGATCAAACCAATAACACGTAGGATTTCCTAAAAGGCATTCAGATGGCAAAATGGTACACGAATTGACCTGTCTAAACCAAAGCTCTAAGATCTTTTACTAATAAGCTCTCTCTCATACCCTAAAGATCTTGAAAATTTTTCTAACATAACCATGACTAAAATTTCTTCATCAGATGTTCGTAAGGTTGCACATTTAGCTCGCTTAGAACTGCCAGAAGATCAAATTGAAACTTATACAACTCAACTCGAAGAAATTCTTTCTTACGTTGACCAACTACAAGAAATAGATACTCAAAATATTCCTCCAACTACCAGAGCTGTCGAGGTTGTTAATTCAATGAGGGATGATTTAGTTGAGGTTAATTGCTCAAGAGAAGATATCCTCAATCAAGCACCTCATAGGGAAGGTGAATTTTTTAGAGTTCCAAAAATACTTTAAATTTAAAAAAGAATTATCTTTTACTTTCCGTTCTGATAGCTGTTTTATGAATTAATTTTATATATCGTCTCCTCCAATTATTTATTGGTAAGATTCTGGCTATTAATCTCATTTTACTCCTTCTTTTTTTATGACTTCTAATTCCAAGTAAAATATCATAAAGAAAATTTACACTATCTTTTTTAGTTTCAAAAATTCCCATTCTTTGTGGAGAACCTTTTTGATCTAATAGTGGTTTTGTAGCTTCATAAGCTGGTTTATATTCAAACCATGGAATAGAGGGCCATAAATGATGAACTAAGTGATAATTTTGTCCCATTATTAATAAGTTCATTAATCTACTAGGATACACTCTTGCATTTTTCCACCTATTTCTAGATTGAAAAGGTCTATGCGGAAGGTAATCAAAAAATATACCTAAAGTTACTCCAACCATTAATGCTGGTCCGAACCATAAATTATAAATAACATTCATGAAATTATATTTAATTCCTGCAATTACAATACAAATAAATATTCCTCTTTCAATTCCCCATTGCATTAGTTCAAATTTTCTCCAAAGCTTTCGCTCAAAGAAAAAATATTCATGATAAAAAAATCTTGGAGCAATTAACCAAATAGGACCAAAAGTGCTGACTATATGATCTGGGTCATTTTTGGGGTCGTTAACGTATTTGTGGTGCTCTAAATGAACTCTTGTGAAAACTGGGAAACTAAAACCCAATAATATGGCTGATCCATGCCCCATGAATTGATTGATCCATTTATTGGGATGGGCAGCATTGTGACAAGCATCATGAATAACAGTGCCTTCCATATGCAGAGCTAAAAAAGCCAATGCAACTAAAATTGGTAACGGCCAATTCCCTTGGTACCACTGCCATATGCTCGTTATAGCAAGAAAATATCCACCAAAGAAAAGCCCTAAAGTAACGTTAAAAGGCTTTGGCGGATCAAGATATTCCTGGATTTCATTTTGCCAGTCGCGTAATGACTTCAGTTTTTTCGTTGCCTTGTTTTTGTCAGACCTCGATAAGCACTGGGTCATTGCTTGATGTGTTTTTGATTAGGTTTGAACCTGAACAGCTTAAGTAAAAAATGCCCACCGGGAGACTTGAACTCCCACGACCGAAGTCACTGGTACCTAAAACCAGCGCGTCTACCAATTCCGCCAGGTGGGCCAATGTGTCTCAGCTATAAGCATTAGACATTTTCATTAGTTTAACAGAGAAGGTAGGCGGTTTTTTGAAGGTGTTAGACACATCGGACCCTGTAATAATTAAGATCCGATGACTTATTTTATATATTTATTATGGCTTTCTTTGTAAGATTGTCTTCTATTCTTTTACAATTAATATTTATTTTGAGGTAGTAAATAGGTAGATTAAAGTATATTTAAAAATACTTTTACCAAATTTAGTCAGTAATTTTTTAATTCCTGCGAACTGAAATCTTATGTTTTTCATAATCTTATTACTTATTTTCCTTTGGTATCTCTGGAATGAAAACAAAGATTTAAAGAAGGAAGATTGGAGAAATTTCAATGGACTGAGAGTCCCACATACTTAGATCTTTTTAAAAAATGGGATCAAGATGGGATTTTAAAGAATAAAAAGTAATCATCGGATCAAGTCTTTAAGTCATCTCCTTAAATAGGATTGATAAAACCCCAATAAAAAAGCAGCCTTTGAGCCGGTGTGGAAATTTAAAATTGTCTATGTGATGCTATTTCGTGTCGGAACCAAAAAACAGCGAGACTACTATTTTCGTCAGTTAGATTTAAGCTTTTCACAGATTGTCAAATAATCCTAGTAGCTCATTGATGGCTGTTTAAAGACTATTTTTGATTCGTGAAGGTAAAAAGATTAATGTAATTTTTATACTTTGTATGCAAGACATTTGAAATGTCTTTTTATGGCTAATGATTTCTAGTGATTCAATAAGCCTCCACCTCCATAAAATAAATTGATATTGAGTGAATATGGTTGTTTCTATTTTCGGAGACCTGTTTATTTTTGTTGGACTTTTGATATTGGCGTTACCTTTAATGCTTGTCGAATTAAGTAGGCCGCGAGATTGGTTGATGGGCGGACTGTTTTTATTTTTGGGATTATTTCTTCTAGTGGAGAATGATCTTTTTAGAGGCTCAATAAATTTACTTGTTATTTCTATGGCAATTTTGTATGGAAAAATGATTTTAGAAATTATTCAAACTAGATGGTATCAATTAAGTTCTGAAGAGAAAAATCTGATTGGATCTTTTCAGAGATGGTTAGAGTCTTTTAAACAGCTCGGTCAAAGTTTTGTTTTACTAGGTAATGGCTGTTTAAATTTTTTTAAAAGCTTTACAAGTAAATCTGAAAAACCGTTAAAAGAAAAAAAATGGGTTCATCCAGAATTGAAAGAAGAAATCAAGAAGAAAGTCGTTGATCGGTCTGGTTCAGCTGATTCCAAAAAGAGTAAAAATCAAGAATTAACTGAAAATGAAGAGACTTCTTGATAAGGTTAAAAGATCTAAGGTAAATATGATGACTACTGAATATTTTTCAAAGTGACTAATATCAATAAAAATTCTCAAAAGGATCGCCCCACTTACAAAGACACCCTCAACCTTTTGCAGACTGATTTTGGGATGAGGGCAAATGCAACTCTTAGAGAACCTGAGTTGCAAGCTTTTTGGAATGAAAGAAAAATAGATTTCGAATTAGGCTTGAAAAATTCTGGAGAGACTTTTACTTTGCATGATGGACCCCCATATGCAAATGGGACGTTACACATGGGCCATGCTCTTAACAAAGTATTGAAGGACATAATCAATAAATTTCAAATCATGAAAGGGAAAAAAGTTTGCTTTGTCCCAGGATGGGATTGCCATGGATTGCCTATTGAATTGAAAGTTCTTCAAGCTTTGGATAAAACTCAACGAGCAGAATTAACCCCTATTAGATTGAGAAAGAAAGCAGCTGCTTATGCAAAAAAGCAGGTTTCTCAGCAAATGGATGGTTTTAAAAGATGGGGAGTTTGGGGAGATTGGGATCAACCATATTTAACTTTAGATAAAAAGTTTGAAGCTTCTCAGATTAAGTTGTTTGGTGAAATGGTCTTCAAAGGATATATATATCGAGGTCTTAAACCAGTTCATTGGAGTCCAAGTTCACAAACTGCTCTGGCAGAGGCGGAATTGGAATATCCCACAGGTCATATTAGCAAAAGTATTTATGTGGGTTTTAAAGTTGATCAAATACCAAAAACATTAACTCAAGAAATTTTCAACCAAGCTCCAGATCTAGTTAATTCTGATGGAAAATCAAAAGAAGTTAAACTTGTAATTTGGACTACTACTCCTTGGACAATTCCCGCAAATGAGGCTATAGCTGTTAACCAAAAATTAGATTATGTAATTGCACAAAGTTCTGATAGTTCATTAATCATTATTGCTAATGAACTTTTTGAAGATGTTTCTGCAAGTGTAGGAATTAATTATGAAAAAAGAGTATTAATTAAAGGATCAAAATTAGATGGAATTGTATATAAAAATCCTTTGTTTGATAAAAGAAGTCCTGTAGTATTAGGAGGAGA
>QCHN01000020.1 GCA_003279565.1 Prochlorococcus sp. AG-402-C09 | reverse complement strand
GAAGAAGAGCATTACTTCCATCTTTGTAAAAATTAGATCTATTGCCTATAGTTTTGAAGCCCATGGATTTGTAAAAAGCTTTAGCTGTTTCGTTCGTGTCTTTAACTTCTAAATGTATTTGATTTATTCTCAATGAGCTTGAACGTTTGATTAAATCTGACAAAAGAAATTTTCCTAGTCCTTTCCTCTGGTGTATTGGATGAACAGCTATTGAAGTTATGTGTAACTCGTCTATTACTAACCATGCGGAACAAAGGCCTAGAAGCTTTTTTGTTTCTAGCTCTATTACACCTAGACAAATCCTTTTTGGATTAGTAAGTTCTTCGACCCATTGAGATTTATTCCAAAGACCTTTTAATGATTTTTCGTCAAGGTTCATACAAGCATTTAAATGCACTATCCCAAGTTGAATTATTTTGAGATTCATATCCAACTCTTAATTGATTAATCCTTCTTTCTATAAAAAGAATACTAATTGGTTGATTGATCTCTAGATTGGCTAAATATTCAAGTAAAAATTTCTATGCTTGGCTTAAAGGCTTTTGAAACGAATAGGGATATATACAGCCCAAATCGAAATATAGCCCCTCTCTCTTCAGAAATTAATGAGAGCGGAAAATTAGTAGTTGGTGGATGTCAACTAAGTGAACTTGCAAAAAAATATGGTACTCCTCTTTATGTTTTTGATGAGTTGTCACTTAGGACCGCATGTAGAACTTATATCTCTTCTTTAAAAAAACATTATCCAGGGGATTCTCTTCCTCTGTATGCCTCAAAAGCAAATAGTTCCATAGCGATGTGTGCGGTTATTGCTTCTGAGGGCTTTGGACTTGATGCAGTATCGGAAGGTGAATTACTTACGGCCTTAAAGGGAGGAATGAAAGGGGAAGATATCGTTTTTCATGGAAATAACAAATCTCATAATGAATTAAAGTTTGCATATAAGAATAACGTGACGATTGTTTTAGATAATCATCATGATATTGAATTGCTAAAAAATATTGCTTCTGATAAAAACCCAGCAAAATTAATGCTTAGGTTTACTCCTGGAATTGAATGCCATACTCATGAATATATTAGGACGGGACATTTAGATAGTAAATTTGGTTTTGATCCAGATGATCTTAAGTCAGTTTTAGAAGAATTAAAAACATATAAATGGGCAAAATTAAATGGTTTACATGCTCATATAGGGTCTCAAATTTTTGAAGTTCAACCTCATGTTGATCTTGCTGGTGTTATGGCCGATACTTTAAAGATTGCTCAGGAAATTGGTCATCCAATAACTGATCTCAATTTAGGAGGTGGTCTTGGTATTAAATATGTTAAAGAAGATAACCCGCCCTCTATTGAAGAATGGGTTGAAGTTATTTCAAATGCGGTTGTGAAGGCCTGTAGAGAAAGAAATTTAGACTTGCCAAGATTAATGTGTGAACCTGGTAGATCTCTTGTGGCTAATTCGGGGCTCACTATTTATAAGATAGGAGCTAAAAAAATTGTTCCTGGAATTAGAACTTATTTATCTATTGATGGAGGTATGAGTGATAATCCTCGTCCAATAACTTACCAATCTTCTTATAGTGCATGTTTAGTTGATAAACCATTAAATACAAATTGTGAAAAAGTTACCGTTGCTGGTAAGCATTGTGAGTCTGGAGATGTTTTGTTGAAAGATTTTTTTCTTCCGGCTTGTAAAAGTGGTGATTTTCTAGCGGTTTTTGGGACAGGTGCATACAATTATTCTATGAGTTCTAACTACAACAGAATTCCTAGACCTGCCACAATCATGGTTGCAGATGGTTTTGTCGAGTTAACTCAAAGGAGAGAACTTCCTGAAGATCTATTGCAATTAGATGTATTACCTGATCGCTTTATTCCCCGGAATTAGGTAAGTTGAAATAACGTTGAGGTGTAGGAGTGAATTTTTGGTGGCTTATAAACTTGCGTGTTCTTCTTGATGTCTTGTTTGCGTCTTCTCTTGGAGTTCTACTTTTTACAAGAGTTAAAGAGCAACGAACATTATGGCTTTTAAGAGGTTATCTCTTTTTGGTTTCATTGGCTTGGTTCGTTCAGCGGTTTGCGAACTTACCAATCACTTCAAAACTTGTTGATGCTTTGGTTTTGGCCTGCTCATTATCTTTGGCAATTTTATGGCAAGGAGAATTAAGGAGATTAATGGAATTATTAGGTACTGGAAGATTAGCTGTGATTCTAGGAAATACTCAAAAAGAATTTAGAGCTAGTTCTAATACCTTCGCTCAATTAACTGAAGCAGCAGGTCGATTATCGCAAAATAGAAAAGGAGCGTTAATTGTTGTTGATATGGGCAGTGACTTACGCCCTGAAGATTTTCTTTTCCCAGGGGTTCCAATAGATGCTCAAATATCATCTGAATTGTTATTAAATCTTTTTGCGGCAGATACTCCGCTTCATGATGGAGCTGTTTTGGTAAAGGGAAATAGAATTATTTCCGCAGGGGTAATCTTGCCTCTTTCTAGACAAGGAATTAGTAGGTATGGAACTAGACATTTAGCGGCTCTGGGAATAACAGAAAGATTCGATCGATGTATTTGTGTTGTGGTTTCAGAAGAATCAGGTACCTTATCTTTAGCTAGCCAAGGGAGGCTAGAAAGACCCATAACAAGCAGTAGATTGCTTGACCTTTTGCAAGAATTGTTTGATCCTTCAAATTCACCTGCAACGAAATCCACGAGCAATAATTCTTCATTGAAATCAAATTCCTCTAATATTGAACCTAAAGTTGCTCAGTCCAGAGTTAATCTTGGCATGCTCAATGACAGCAAGGAGTCTTTGAAGTGACTTACCCTTCTGTGATAAGTACAAATAATTCAGGAGAGATTTCACCATTACCCAAGGATTTGGATAGTCTTCGGCTTCCCAACCACATTGCGGTGATTATGGATGGGAATGGAAGGTGGGCAAAATTAAAAGGTTTACCTAGAACGATTGGACATACTGCTGGTGTTGAGGCTTTGAAGAATACCTTGCATTTATGTAGCAACTGGGGAATAGGAGCTTTGACTGTTTATGCTTTCTCAACTGAAAATTGGTCTAGACCTAGAGAAGAAGTAAATTTTTTAATGACACTTTTTGAAAGTGTACTTAAACGTGAATTGACTAATTTAAAACTTGAAGAAGTAAAAATTAATTTCTTGGGTGCCCTTGAGCCATTACCTATTGCATTAAAGAACTTAATACGAGAGTCGGTCGAATCAACTTCTAATAACAAAGGGATTCATTTTAATGTTTGTACTAACTATGGTGGGCGGCGGGAATTAGTACGAGCTGCCCAAAAGTTGGCAGAACGTTCAGTGAAAGGTGAATTAGATCCTTCCTTGATTGATGAAAATTTATTCGCTTCTGAATTATTTACTGCAAGTGAGGTTGATCCAGACTTGTTAATCAGAACTAGTGGTGAAAAAAGAATAAGTAATTTTCTATTGTGGCAATTAGCATATGCTGAGATTCATGTCACTGATGTATTATGGCCAGACTTCAATTCTGATACTCTTACCAAGGCTCTCCTTGACTTTCAGTCTCGAAGAAGAAGATTTGGTGGCGTATAACTAAAATAATTTAATATATTTAGTTCTATGATTTTTTATAGATTATCAGCTAAAACTAAATAGTAATTAAATTTTTTATATTTAAATTCTTTTATGACTTTAATTAATCCTAATATTCAGGAATCTGATAAATTCACTATTAATGATGATTTAGATTTTGATTTAATAAAAGGAGGCGATCTTAGGCATGATTGGTCTTTAGAGGAAGTCAGAGAGATACTCGAATTGCCTTTGATGGACTTGTTGTGGAGAGCTCAAATAGTTCATAGGTCTTACAATCCTGGCTATAAAGTTCAACTTGCTTCACTTCTAAGTGTGAAGACAGGGGGATGCTCAGAAGACTGTTCATATTGTCCTCAATCTGTGCACAATGAAACCAAAGTGCAACCTATTCCTGCGCTTCAAGTTAAGTCTGTTCTTGATAGAGCAAGAGCAGCTAAAGATGCAGGAGCAGATAGATTTTGTATGGGTTGGGCTTGGCGTGAGATTAAAGACGGAAATGCATTCGATTCAATGCTTGAAATGGTTAAAGGTGTTAGAGAACTTGGCCTTGAGGCATGTGTTACGGCTGGAATGATTACTGATTCTCAAGCCTCTAGGCTGGCAGACGCAGGTTTAACAGCTTATAACCATAATTTAGATACTAGCCCTGAACATTATTCAAATATTATTTCAACAAGAACATATCAAGATCGACTTGAAACATTGAGAAGAGTACGTAAGGCTGGAATTACAGTGTGCTGCGGTGGAATTATTGGCATGGGCGAGTCTGACTCCGACAGGGCCTCTTTGCTTAAAGTTTTAGCAACTTTAGATCCACATCCTGAGAGTGTTCCTATTAATGCTTTAGTTGCCGTGGAGGGAACACCTATGGAGGATTTATCTTCTATTGATCCATTGGAAATGGTTCGCATGGTCGCTACAGCAAGGATCATTATGCCTAAAAGTCGAATTAGGCTAAGTGCTGGAAGACAACAATTAGGTAGGGAAGCTCAGATACTATGTCTACAATCAGGTGCTGATTCTATTTTTTATGGAGATACACTTCTTACTACAAGTAATCCGGAGGTAGAAGCAGACCGCAAACTTTTAGCTGATGCTGGGATCACTGCGAATTTTTCTCAAGAATAAGTAGATATGAAAACAGAGGATAGCCTCGAAAAACTTAAGTTTAAAGTTGCTGCGTTTTACAATTTCACATCGATTCTTGATAAAGAAATTCTATTAATCAAAGAAGAACTAACGAAATTAGCAACGAGTCAAGAAATAAAAGGTACTATTTTGTTAGCTTATGAAGGCGTTAACGGTACTGTTTGTGGAACTGAAAATGCGATTGTTCAATTCATTGAAACATTAGAGAATCTTTTAAAGGTATCGAATATTAATGTTAAATATAGTTGGACTGAAAAACAGGCATTTAGACGCTTCAAAGCCCGTAAGAAAAAAGAGATCGTCACGATCGGGCTGAAACAAATTAATCCTACTAAATCTGTTGGTAAATATATAAAAGCTGATGAATGGAATGAGTTTTTAGAAGACCCTGATAGTGTGGTGATTGATACTCGTAATGAGTATGAAATAAAAATAGGAAATTTTGCAGGTTCTCTAAATCCTCATACAAGCTCATTTCGTGAATTTCCTGCATGGGTTCAAAAGTATTTAAAACCTTTATTAGAAGAGAAGCCCTCTTTAAAAATAGGTATGTATTGTACGGGCGGAATAAGATGCGAGAAAGCTACCTCTTATTTAATAGAAGAAGGCTTTCCTGATGTACATCATCTTGAGGGTGGAATACTGAAATATCTAGAGGATGTTTCTCCTGAGAAGAGTTTATGGGAGGGTGAGTGCTTTGTTTTTGATCAACGTGTCTCTTTAGATCATGATCTATTACCAGGTTCACATCGAATGTGCCATGCTTGTGGATTACCTATCTCCCCGGAGGACTTGAAAAAGCCAACGTATATTAAAGGTTTGCAATGTGAGGCTTGTGTTAATAAGTTTACAGATAGTGATCGAGCTAGATTTGCTGAAAGGCAACGTCAAATTGATGAAATAATGAAACGTCTACCTGAAAATTCTATATGGCCCTCTTCATGACTAAGACTAATTTAACTCTACTAGAAAAAGAAGCATCTGATAGAGGGTTATTGCTGCGAATACAAGTTAGGAGACCTCTTAATATTTGGTCTTTTAGGCTGGTTGTCGGAAAAATAACCAGTAATGAAAAAATTCAATTATTGGGTGAAATGAAAGGGTGGGCATATCATAATAATAAAGGACTTCAGCTTGATACAATGAAGGTTGGCAAGAACGCCAACTCTAACGTAGGTGATTTGATCTGGGCTGCAACTATGGCCTGGGCTTTAGAAGAGACTCCATGTCGAAGTGCTAGATTATTGGCTATTTACGATGAAAACAATCAGCATGAAATCTTGCAACGTTATTTTCGTAGGCGTGGATTTAATACTGTGCGTAAAGTTGGGTCTTCTCCGTTGGATTTGCCCTTGAGACTTATTTGGGGAGGTGCTGGTGCGTTTATGGTAGGTGATTGTGAGAATGTCTTTGAGAGAAGTTATCGAAGTTGGTCGGAGTATCTAAAACTTTTTTAAGGAGACTAATCTAAAGTGTCATTCGCATGGTAACTGCTTCTTACTAAAGGACCGCTGTTAACTTTCTTAAAACCTAATCCCTTTGCTATTTCTGCAAAATCATTGAATTTTGTTGGTGACCAATAATGAGAAACTGGAATATGAGCAAGTGAAGGTCGTAAATATTGACCGATAGTCAGATATTGGCAGTCTACTTCTCTAAGATCTTTAAGGGTTTGAATTATTTCATGAAACTTTTCACCCAGTCCAAGCATTATTCCAGACTTTGTAGGAATTTTTGGAGCAATTTCTCTAGCAAATTTGAGAAGATTAAGTGAGTGTTCGTAAGTAGCTCCTTTCCTGACTTCTCTTTGAAGTCTTTTGACAGTTTCAAGATTATGGTTGAAGCAAATAGGATTAGCAGAGAGAACTAACTTAAGTCGCTCTCTTTGCTTTTCGACATTATCCTTATTGTTGCCACCCCAGAAGTCTGGTGTTAAGACCTCTATTGCGACACCAGGATTCAATGATCTAATGGCATCCATTGTTGTCGTGAATAGACTTGCACCGTGATCTGGTAAATCATCTCTTGCGACTGCGGTTAGTACTACGTATTTGAGATTCAATACCTGAACAGCATTTGCCACTTTTTCTGCTTCAAAAATATTTACTTTTTCAGGCGACTTTCCTTTCTCTACCTGGCAAAAGGCACAGCTCCTTGTACATATTGAGCCGCCCAATAAAAAAGTAGCCGTACCGGCGGCATAACATTCACCTCTGTTCGGACATCTACCTTCCTCACAGATCGTATGTAATCTGTTTTCCTTTACGAGCTTTTGAACTTTTTCCAGTTGAGTTGCGTTACCTATGGATGGCTTGATCCAATTAGGTAAACGCTCTTCCGGGAGGAAGTTACTATATTTTGTTGTTTTTCTTGTTGTTGTTGTCATATGTTTGATGGTTAATCTAAGTCTCTACGTCCTTCTAATGCACGCGAGAGTGTTACCTCATCGGCATATTCCAACTCACTTCCAACAGGAAGTCCATAAGCAATACGAGTAACTTTTGTGAACGGTTTTAATAATCTACCCACATAAAGGCTAGTTGTATCTCCTTCAATGCTTGGTGTTAGGGCAAGGATGACTTCTTTGATATTTTCTTTATCGACTCTTTTGATAAGACTTGATATTTCAAGCATTTCTGGTCCAATTCCATCCATCGGAGAAATTAATCCACCAATTACATGGTAAAGACCTTTGTACTCTCGCGTGCGCTCAAGTGCAAGCAAATCTCTTGACTCAGAAACAACGCAAATGAGTTCTTGATTTCTTTGCTTGTTTAAGCAAATTTCACATTGTTCTCCTGCAGTTAAATGAAAGCACTTCTTACATTGACCTACTTGATTTTTTGCATTAACTAAAGCTTCAGAAAATAGCCTTATTTTCTCTTCTGGCTGACGCAATAGATGAAGAGCTAATCTTTGAGCAGTTCTCGGGCCGATACCAGGCAATTGCTCAAACTGATCAATTAATTTTGATAATGGTTTAGTGAAGCCGCTCAGAGTTCAGAAGCAATTAACTTGAATTTAGTCAGAGTTTTATCTGGGTTGCACTAATTTAAAGAAGATTACCGTCAGTTAAATTAGAAATGTATCAAAATAGTGATGCTTGAGTCTTCAAAATGATCAAATTTTTTCGAACATCTTTTAAATCCCTCTTGGCTATAGCATTGGTCTTGACGCTCGGAGCTTGCTCTACAGGGGTGGCCGCAGGCTTGGAACCTTTTAAGAGTCAAGATGGACGATATGGTTTTCTTTTCCCAACAGGGTGGACGAGAGTGGCTGTCGATAATGGGCCAGAGGTTGTTTACCATGACTTGATTAACTCCGATGAAACTCTCAGTCTTGTTATTTCTAAATTGGAAAATGAAGTGGATTTAGATGATTTGGGTGGAGCGGATGCTGTAGGGGAAAGACTTTTCGGTGAAAAAAATAGTAATAATCCTATTCAATTAATTGATGCTTCAGAGAGGGAGGTTGATGAACGCAAATTCTATGATCTTGAATACTCTGTTAATTTAGAAGAAAATAGTAGGCACGAAATCGCTACTGTCGTAGTGGATAGAGGTTATTTATATACACTTGCTGCAAGCACAAGCGAACTACGTTGGTCAAAAATGCAAGATACTTTTAAAAGAGTAGTTAGTTCTTTTACTTTTTTTATATAACTTAAGTATTATTTTCACCAGCTTGAATTTTCCAAAGGTAGTAATAAAAATCTCTATTATTTAGAAGAGAAAGATGCGTTCCTTTCTCGATAATTTTACCTTTATCCAAAACTATTATTTCGTCAGCATCTATTACTGTGCTTAAGCGATGTGCAATAACAATTGTGGTACAACTATTTGTTATCTTCTTAAGAGATCTTTGAATTGCGGCTTCAGTTTCATTATCTACAGATGCTGTTGCCTCATCTAATATTAATATTGGGGCGTTTTTTAAGATTGCCCTCGCGATAGCAATTCTTTGTCTTTGACCACCGGATAGCTTTTGTCCTCTTTCTCCCACTATTGTTTTTAATCCTTCTGGCAGTTGATTAATAAATTCAGTTGCTTCGGCAATATCTGCAGCATTTTTAATTTTTGATTTATCAATATTTTGTGATCCATAAGAAATGTTTTCTTCAATTGTTCCTTGAAATAAATATGTTTCCTGGCTTACTAATGCAATACATCGTCGTAGACTTTTTAAATCCAATGATTCAATTGAGTTCCCATCAATTTCTATTGAACCTTTACTTATTTTATACAGCCTTAATAACAGTTTTATAAGTGTACTTTTCCCGGAACCCGTAGCTCCTACGATACCTATTTTTTTTCCAGGACTAATATCTAAATTAAAGTTTTTGATAACTTGAGACCGGCCTTCATATTGAAAATCAATATGTTTAAATGTAATTTCACCTTTCACATTATTAGGATCTAATATAATATTTCCAGTTTTAATTTTTATCGGAGTATCTATTAAATCTAAAACCCTATTTGTTGAGGCCATTGATCTTTGATAATCATCTAAAATATGACCTAATGTCGTTAAGGGCCATAATAATCTTTGAGTTATAAATACTAAAAAACTATAAGTTCCAACAGGCATTAATCCTTTCCAAGTTTGGAAGCCTCCAGCAATTAATATTGCAAGGAATGCAAATAGAATTGCGAATCTAATTAATGGAATAAATGCTGCTGATAGCTTGATTGCCTTTCTATTACTTTCTTGATATGAATTGCTATCTTGTCTTAATCTTTCAAGTTCCCAATCCTCAGTAGCGAAACTTTTAATAGTAAGCATTCCACTGAGATTATTATTGAGTCTTGAGGCAAGATCTCCAGCTCTATCTCTGACTTCACGGTAACGAGGAGCAAGGTTCTTTTGAAAATTGATCGAACCCAAAAGAATAAATGGAATAGGGATGAATGCAAGCAATGCAATGCCAGGAGCTAATAAAATCATTGCCCCACCAATAATAAAAACAGTAATTATTAATTGAATAATTTTATTAGCCCCTTCATCCAAGAATCTTTCTAGTTGATTGATATCGTCATTCAGTACAGTCAAAAGCCTTCCTGTATTATCAGATTCGAAGAATGTCATCTCTAATTTTTGTAAATGGTCATATGCTTTGATTCTTAAATAGTGCTGTGTCCTCTGAGCTAAATTTCTCCACAATAATCCATATAAATATTCAAAGAATGACTCAGCTGTCCAAATTAAAAATGAAATTATTGCAAGTGCAATTAATTGATCTGGGACAGTGTTAAAGCCAATTGAACCAAGCCAAGAACTTTCTTTTCTTACTACTACATCAACAGAGATACCGATTAATACAGGTGGTGCAAGATCAAAAAATTTATTTAATATAGAGCAAGTAATAGCTGCATAAATCAGACGTTTTTGACTTTTAAGATTACTTAGAAGTCTTGCTAATGGGCTTCTATTTTTTTTAAAGTTAGAGGTATACATATGATTTAGATTGTTATTCTTTTAGAGATTATATTTCTCAGAAGCTTTGTCTCTACAGTAAGCACGAGAGCTTTTCAACGAATTTCCAGAATTATATTTTTTAAAAAAACATTCACATGTGAAATCACTAATTTCATCTAAATTCTGTTTATTATTGATATCAAGTTTTGATTTTAATGTTGCAATACAGAATTTATTAATAATACTATTTTTTCTACTAATATTTTTTTCTTGAGCCTCAATTTTTATACCCATATCTATGAGAAGAAATGTGATCATGCTGCTGAATAATAATTTACTAAGCATTTTATTGGTGGTTTTTCTATCAGTCAGCTCTGTTTATCTGTAATTCTCTATTCATTACTTTGACTTTCTTTAGAGCTTGAAAAACATTATCAGGCATTTGTTTTGGCAAATCTACTAGGCTGTAGTTTTCAAATATTCTTATTCTGCCTATAGATCTTCCTTTTAGTCCCGCTTCGTTGGCGATTGCTCCAACTAGATTCCCAGGCTTAACTCTATCTCGGTGCCCAACTTCAACCCTGAATCTGTCCATCTCATCTTCAAGTCTGTTATTATCAAAATCACCTCTTCGACGTTGTTTAAATTTATTGTCTCGTCGATCATTTCTTGTATTCCTTTGAGCTGATTGCCTGATCCAATCCTCATTCCCATTCTCAAGGAGTGCATTAAAACCAACTGCTAAATTTAATGCAGCAAGTGTTAAGTCTTTTGGATCTATAGCTAATTCTTTTTCAACATTCTTTATTAATTCTTCTAGAATATTAGATTCTTCTGAGTTGTCTCTTTTAGTTGATGCGGCTTTTATTAATTTTGCTTTAAGCTTCTTAATTCGGTTTCTGTTGATAAGTTCATTATCTGGAATATCCATTTTCTCAATTGGTTGACCTACAGCTCTTTCAAGATTACTTAGAAATGATCTTTCTCTTGGATTTACAAAAAGAATAGCTTCACCGTTCCTTCCTGCACGACCAGTTCTGCCAATTCTATGAACATACGCTTCTCGATCAAATGGCATATCATAATTGATTACCAAACCAATTCGATCCACATCAAGTCCTCTTGCTGCGACATCTGTAGCTACTAAAATATTGATTGAACCCTGCCTTAATCTTTCAACAGTTCGTTCCCTTTGATTTTGAGGAATATCCCCATTTAAAACAGCTACATTATATCCAAATGACTCTAATTTTTCAGCTACTACAATTGTAATAGCTTTTGTTCTAGCAAATATTATTACTCCTTCTTCTGTTACAGCTTCAAGTACTCTCTGAAGTGCATTAACTTTATAAACATTTTGAACACTTAAATACCTTTGCCTGATAAGTCTTTCCTTCAGTTCAGTTGCTTTTATTGTTATTTCAGCAGGACTATTTAAATATTTTTTTGATAATCTTCTTATCTCAGATGGCATTGTCGCTGAGAATAAAACCAGTTGTCTCTCCTCTGGCAATTGTTCTAAAATCCACTCAACATCATCAATGAATCCCATTCTTAACATTTCATCAGCTTCATCTAGAACTAAACAACTTAAATGACTAGTATTGAGAGTCTTTTGGCGCATATGATCCATGACTCGTCCAGGAGTCCCAACGACTACATCAACCCCCCTCCTAAGAGTGTTGATTTGATGTCGGAAATCAGAGCCTCCATATATTGCGAGTACTTTAAAATGCGGATGACCAGCGGAATAGGTGCGAAATGATTCAGCTACTTGCATAGCCAACTCGCGCGTTGGAGCTAGTACTAAAACTTGTGGATGTCCAACATTCTTTTTTAGTCTTTCTAGGATTGGCAACGCAAATGCCGCTGTTTTCCCTGTGCCTGTTTGAGCTTGTCCAACTAAATCTCTACCAAGAAGTAATTCAGGTATTGCAGCTTTTTGAATCGGAGTGGGTGATGAGTAGCCTTTATCTGAGATTGTTTGAATTAGTTCTTCACTAAAATTAAATTCAGAGAATCCATTTACTGTATTTTGATCACCTTCATCCAATACTTGCTCAGTAGATTCAGTTTCCTCAAGAACATCCTGATCTACTGGACATGAGGAATCCTCATGTGGATTTTTATTTGTCATCTAATAATGGTTGCCTTTTTGTCCTTCAAATTAGGCAGACAACTTCCGATCGGTGTATAACCGTGCTTTGCTGACTCGCCTTGTTAAAGGGATATAAATTCATTTTATCATTTCAAAAATCCTTTTAGGAAAAAGTTGAGCACATATTTAAAAGTCTTCTTCTTTATTAGTAATTACCAGTAATTGTTTTTTTGCACGAGTTATTGCTGTATAAAGCATTCTTTTTTCATAATCATCAGAATAAAATTTATTGAAAGTCTTCTCCTCTGAAACTTTTGAGGTCGTTGGCCAAAGTAAAAGAACTTGATCAGCTTCACTCCCTTGTGCTTTATGAATTGTCATTGCATATGCCGCATCATATCTATTTAACCTTGATGGGTTTATTAGTCGAGTTACTAGCCTTTGTTCCTCAGAAAAAACATTAAATAAAAAACGTCTTTTCTCACCTTTGCCAATAATTACCCCAACGTCTCCATTCGCTAAACCTATTTCAGGTTGATTACTTTTTGCCATGATTGGTGTTCCCTCCCCCCACTTATGTACTTCCTTCTCAAATCTCTTTCCTAAAAGGAACTCGTGGATTTTTTTTACACCCCAAGGCCCATATCTTTGAGGACAAAGTATAAGAAGATTATCTATGAATTGAAAGAGTTTTTGTATCTCAACTGATTGATCTACCTCAATCATGCTTGATTGCCAGGCTTCATCTGGAATATAATTGATACAATTTTCTGTTAATTCTTTAAGTTTCTTTCTATAGCTTACAAGAGTCCTTATGACAGGATCTGGAATACTTTTTAGGGATGAAAGGTAATGAAGTGTATTTGTTGAATCTTCTTTCATTGAAAGCAGCTGCCAAAAGGCGTCTACTCCTTTATCTTTTAGTATATTTCTTAATAAAGCGATATCTCCCTTATTTCGGTATGACTTTGTTAGTTTGACTGAGTTAGATTGAAAGTTTGTTTTAGTTTCTTTCTCTTGCAAAATTTGCCATATGCCACCACTTCCTATTGGTAATAATTGGTCAGGATCACCTACTAATATTATTTGACATGATTTTGTTAATGCATCGAGCAAACCATTAATGGTTGATAAATCAACCATTGACATCTCATCTATGACTATTAGGTCTAATTTTAATAGACGTTGAGAGTTTCTTCTGAAGCCATTTGGTCCTGCTTCTAACCATTTATGTAATGTTTTAGAAGGAATGTTAGAAAGCTTATCCTTTATAGGATCATCAAAATCTTCAATTCCTGCCTGAATAGTATCTTTTAGTTTTTTTGCGGCTTTCCCTGTTGGAGCAGCCATTGCAATACTAAGAGTTGGATTTCTTGTTAGTGCTTCTAAAAGCATTTGAAGTATGGTACTAGTCTTGCCTGTGCCTGGGCCACCACTTAATAAGATAATTTGTTCACTTTTAACAAGGTTAACAGCATCTATTTGTTGAATATTTAGATGCTCTAGATTCTTAGCTTCAATTCGAACAGGTAATTCTTTAGATAGGTGATTAATAGGTTGATTCCTTAATAGTATTTTTTGAATGGTCTCAACTATCTCATTATGTGTACGACGCCAACCAATCAAATCTCCATTTAAAACTATTGGGGAGTTATCTCCTTTAGTCCAGCCACTCTCTAATAATGCTTTCATATGATAGCTGGGCCAATCTTTATATTTAAGTTCAAGATTTTCAGGGATTTTCTTCATGTCTATGTAAACATCGCCTCTTGATAATCCATCCATTAATACATTTACAATATCTATTAAAGCTTCAT
>QCHN01000019.1 GCA_003279565.1 Prochlorococcus sp. AG-402-C09 | reverse complement strand
CACTTCCGTAAGAGATTGTACAGCTAATTGGAGTAATGATAAACCAACTAAATATTAATTTCCTGTAGAAAACACTTCTTTCTAAAAAAGGCCAAGAGACTATCCATGAATTTCTAATATTATTAAATTCATTTAATGGCCTCTGATTGAGAGGGACAGGGCATATAGTTTTATCCATCTTTTAATGCTATCAATTTATTATTAGTAAAACTATGAATGATTCCATTGCTCCAAAATGATTCTAAATCATAGAATTTTCTTTCATTTGGTTGAAAAACATTAATTATAAGATCCCCGTAGTCTAATAATGCCCATTTCGCTTCATTTATGCCCTCTTTTCTTAGTGGGAGTAGATTTGCTTCTTCTCTTAGAGTCTTTTCTACATTATTAATTATTGCCCTTACTTGAACGTCAGAAAGTCCTTCAGTAATTAATATCCAATCAGCAATACTAGAAACCTCGTCAATTTTTAAAAGCTTTATATTTCCAGCTTTTCTATCGTCGCAAGCACCTGCAGCTAGTCCAACTAACCTACTACTATCCATAAACATTTTCACTAGTAACTGATTTTTTAGAACCTTCTTGAGATGCCATTTCTGCTCTCGCTCTTTCAGCACTTTTCCTTAGGGCTTCTAATCTATCTTCGTAAAATGTTCTCTTTTTTTTCTTTCTAGATTTTTCTACTAAATCTTTTAATGCACCACCTAAACTTTTATAAGCATTTGGTACGCTATATCCAAATCTGCATGCTAAATCAATAGCTCTCTCATCAGCTGAAATTGCGTCTTGTAAACGTTTTTCTGAATTGTTCTTTAAATACAACCTGTATCCTGCAAAACCTGACAATCCAATAGCCATTAAAAGTAGTAATCCATCTTGAACCCATAGTTCTCCAATTGCACCCCCTAAACCTATTGCTAGAGCAGCCATCTCCCAACCATCTCTAGGGATGGTGTCATTTTGAATGCGTCCCACCTCATGCCAAAACAACAAATTTCTATGATCTTGAGCTAAGTAATCCCATTGCTCGAGATCGACCTGGATTTCCACTTCATCTCGCCCAATTTCTTCAAGCGTGATTAAGGGAGGATCTATTGCTGCTGCGGCTTCAATAAATACCCAGCTTTGGTTTTCTGGTGGCAGCAGCCCTTTAAGGCGCTGTAGTTCGCTCATACTCTTTGTTTCTTATTCGGAAAGTTAGTTAAACTTTAGTAGTAGTTTGCCGATCTAGACAGTAGATGATGAACAGATACCTAGAATGCGTGACATAAATGAAGTTTACAAGAAATTCAAATGCCACGGCGTAAAGATATACGTCGGATTTTGATACTTGGGTCGGGACCAATTGTTATTGGTCAGGCCTGTGAATTCGATTATTCCGGTACCCAAGCATGCAAAGCGCTTAGAAGCGAGGGCTTTGAAGTCATTTTAGTTAATTCTAATCCAGCTTCAATAATGACCGATCCTGAAACGGCAAATAGGACTTACGTAGAACCTCTTACCGCTTCAGTTGTTGAACAAATCATTGAACTAGAAAAGCCTGATGCTCTTTTGCCCACGATGGGAGGGCAAACTGCTTTGAATATTTCAGTAGAATTGGCAGAGTCTGGGATTTTAGAAAAGTACAATATTGAATTAATTGGTGCTGACCTTGAGGCAATAAAAAAAGCTGAGGATAGGAATTTATTTAAAATAGCTATGAATAATATTGGGGTTGACGTATGTCCATCTGGCATTGCTTCTGATCTTCAAGAAGCGGAAATAGTAGGAAATGAAATTTCTTCATTTCCTAAAATTATCAGACCTGCTTTCACTTTAGGCGGGAGCGGAGGTGGAATTGCTTATAACCAAGATGAATTTTTAGAATTATGCAAAACAGGTTTAGATGCTAGTCCTGTTTCTCAAATACTTATAGAAAAATCTCTTTTAGGTTGGAAAGAATTTGAGCTGGAAGTTATGAGAGATTTATCAGATAATGTTGTCATTATATGCAGTATTGAGAATGTTGATCCTATGGGAGTTCATACTGGAGATTCTATAACAGTAGCTCCTGCGCAAACTCTTACTGATAGAGAATATCAACGGTTAAGAGATTATTCAATTTCCATAATTAGAGAAATTGGAGTAGCTACTGGTGGAAGCAATATCCAATTTGCAATTAATCCAATTAATGGTGAAATTATTGTAATTGAGATGAATCCTCGTGTTAGCAGATCATCTGCTTTAGCAAGTAAGGCTACAGGTTTCCCAATAGCAAAAATTGCTGCCCTTTTGGCCGTTGGTTATAGATTAGATGAGATTATTAATGATATTACGGGTAAAACCCCCGCATGTTTTGAGCCTTCAATTGATTATGTAGTTACTAAAATCCCTCGTTTTGCGTTCGAAAAATTCTCAGGAAGTTCTTCAATTCTTACTACTTCTATGAAGTCAGTTGGAGAAGCTATGGCAATAGGAAGATGTTTTGAAGAATCTTTTCAAAAAGCAATAAGATCTCTCGAGACAGGCTTTAGCGGTTGGGGGTGTGATCGTGATGATGAAAGTGTTTCATCCGTTGAATTGGAAAGACAATTAAGAACTCCTTCTCCTGAAAGAATAATGTATGTTCGATTGGCCATGAAAAATGGTAGAAGTGATAATGAAATATTTTCTTTCTCTAAAATAGATCCGTGGTTTTTATCAAAGTTAAGAAATATAGTTAACGCAGAGGAAGAATTACTTAAGTATGAAAGTATTAATCAATTAGAGTCTAATTTTTTATTTAAGTTAAAACAAATAGGATTCTCTGATCGTCAGATTGCATTTGCTCTAAATACTGATGAATTAACAATAAGATCTAAAAGAAATTCACTAAAAATATTACCTGTTTTTAAAACAGTTGACACATGTGCTTCGGAATTTTCCTCGAATACACCATATCATTATTCTACATATGAAAGACCAGCTTACAGGATTGATAATGATGGAAATATAATTAAAAATATTAACCTTAATGAAATTAAAAATGATAAGAAAAACAAAATTTTGATTCTAGGCGGAGGTCCTAATCGTATTGGACAAGGTATAGAATTTGATTATTGTTGTTGCCATGCTTCTTATCAGGCTCAAGAGGAAGATTTTACAACAATAATGATAAATAGTAACCCCGAAACGGTATCTACTGACTATGACACAAGCGATATCCTTTATTTTGAACCTTTGACTCTTGAAGATGTTCTAAATGTTATTGAATGTGAAGAACCGTATGGAATCGTAGTTCAATTTGGAGGGCAAACTCCTTTAAAACTCTCTTTACCAATAGTCAATTGGTTAGAGAAATCGGAAAACTCAAAGTTAAGAACTAAAGTTTTAGGTACATCGCCTATTTCAATTGATTTAGCTGAAGATAGAGAGCAATTTGACAAGGTCTTGAGGAAATTAGATATTAGGCAACCCAAAAATGGTCTTGCTAGAACTTTTGAAGAATCATTGGCTGTAGCTAACAAACTAGGCTATCCATTGGTTGTTAGGCCTTCATATGTTCTTGGTGGAAGGGCTATGGAAATTGTTTATAAGCAAGATGAGTTGGAAAGATACATAAAAGAAGCTGTAAATGTCGAGCCAGATCATCCAATCCTTATTGATCAATATTTGGAGAATGCAATTGAGGTTGATGTAGATGCTTTGTGTGATGTCAGCAAAGATGTTCTTATTGGAGGATTAATGGAGCATATTGAGCCTGCTGGCATTCATTCTGGCGATTCTGCCTGTTGTCTCCCTTCCATAACTCTATCTACCGAATCAATTAAAACAATTAAGAATTGGACAAAATCTTTAGCTATTGAACTAGATGTGCTGGGTCTAATTAATCTTCAATTTGCGGTCAAAAGAGATGATGATGGTAATGAGATTGTTTACATTATTGAGGCAAATCCAAGGGCTTCAAGAACAGTTCCATTCGTTTCTAAAGCTACTGGAATACCTTTAGCAAAAATTGCAACTCAGTTACTTTTAAGTAAAAAACTAAAAGATATTGGATTAAATGAAGAACCAATTCCACCGCTTCAAGCAATAAAAGAGGCAGTTATGCCTTTTAGACGTTTTCCTGGCTCAGACACTGTTTTAGGACCAGAGATGCGCTCAACTGGAGAGGTGATGGGATCTGCAAATACTTTTGGAATGGCCTATGCAAAGTCTGAACTCGCAGCCGGTGAGGGATTACCTACTTCTGGTTTTGTTTTCTTATCTACTCATGATAGAGACAAACCTGCATTGATTCCCGTAGCAAAAAAATTAATTGAACTAGGTTTTTCAGTTTTGGCAACATCTGGAACTTCCAAGTATCTCGAGAAATTTGATTTAAAGGTAGAAAGGGTTCTTAAGGTTCACGAAGGAAGACCAAATATTGAGGATATGATTCGATCTGGAAAGGTTCAGTTGGTAATAAATACTCCTATTGGACGCCAAGCGATTTATGATGATAAATATCTTAGAAAAGCAGCTCTTGACTACTCTGTACCAACTTTAACAACCTTAAAAGGTGCCAGTGCTGCTGTAAAAGGTATAGAAGCATTGCAGAATCAAACTCTATCAGTTTCAGCTTTACAAGATATTCATTCTTAAATATTTTTTGCTAATTATTTAATTAAATATCTCTTGAATTTCTATTTTAAATATTTTTAGTTTTGGGAATCTGTTTTCTTTAGATTGTTAAAAATCAATTTTATGTACATTTTTTCAGCCCTTTCTTTTTTGTTTTAGGCAAAGCTCTATTACTACGTGATTAAAAATTCACCCTTTTTTCAAATTAAGACATACAATTATGTTCTTGCTTGATAATTGGAATGACCGCAACAGCTTCTTCTTCCCCCAAACTAAGAGTTGATACACGCGGAACTAATGAGTTGCCGCCACATTTAGACGAGAACCTCTTAACACCTCGTTTCTATGTAACCGAATTCAAGAAAGCAGCCAAGACAGAATTAACTGATGCGCGTGAAGAGTTTGAAGCAATGCTTTCAGAAATGAAAGCAGATTATAACTGTACTCATTTTGATAGGAAGGCAAGTCTAGATCGATTACAAGAATTGCCTCAGAAGGCTAAAGAGACTTATGAGAGTTATTTGGTTAGGTCAGTTATCTCAGAGTTTTCTGGATTCCTTCTTTTCAAGGAGATTTCAAATCGTTTAAAAAAAGAGGGAAATAGAGATCTTGGCAAACTATTTCAATTCTTAGCTAGAGATGAAGCTAGACATGCAGGTTTTCTTAGTAGAGCATTAGTGGCAGAGGGTATTGAAGTGGATCTCCCACATCTAGGCGGAAAAAGAGCAGCTACTTGGTTCCCAATTAGTTGGGTGATTTATTCTGTGTATCTTTCAGAGAAAATTGGTTATTGGAGATACATCTTGATGGATAGGCACCTTAAGGCTAATCCAGGAGAAGCCTTTGCTCCTTTGTTTGACTTCTTTGAACCATGGTGTCAAGACGAGAACAGACATGGTGATTGCTTTACTGTAATGATGAGATGCTGGCCTGGGATAACTAAAGGTTGGAGAGGTAAGTTATTAAGTCGTTTTTTCCTTTGGAGTGTATTCCTTACTCATACGCTTACAGTTTGTGAAAGAGGAGAATTTTATGAATTATTGGGCATAGAGCCTAAAGAATTTGATGAGGAAGTTATTAAAAGAACAAATCACACATCTAAGAATGCTTTCCCTTGGGTATTTAATCTTGAAGATAATAGATTTTGGGATTTAAGAAATAATATAATTGAAGCTTTTAGAGCTTTTGTATCAACAAAAGGGATAGCTAAACCAGTTAAATTTATAAAATTTGTTTCTTTAATATTTCAGCAATTTGCTTTACCTATGGAGGCAACTAACGCATTAAGATACGAAAAGGATGTTAATTTTACTGGTGGAGATATTTTGAATTTTTGGACTGACAAGTAAGACTATTTAGAACTTTTAAATATCAAATGGATTGCCTGCTTGGGTATCCAGTCCTTTGAAATACTTGCCAAATTGAGCGTTATACACTTCGTCTTCTTCTTGTGTCTCGCATTCTAAAGGTCCTATGGCTTTTGAAACGCATAATAAACCAAATCCTTTGGCTCTAAGTTCTTTAGATAAACCAATACAAGCTTCTTGATCCATTTCACCTGAAATTATCTTAACTGCGCACTCTGAGCAGCATCCGTTTCTGCAAGAGAAAGGAAGTCTATCTCCGATTATTTCACCATTCTCATCTTTGGATTCGAAGTTTCTCAAAATGTATTCGCCTTCAGGAACCTCAAAGGAATATGTTTTCCCTTCCTGTTTATGATGGATAGTTATTTTATGAACAGGTTTCATAAGGTTATTTATTTCTGAATTGCTATATCTTTTATCTCTGGTGGTTCAGGGGGCAAACTTGCATGTTCCCAAAGCTCCTCGATATTGAGTTCTTTGCTCAACTTTTCTCCTCCAAAGCGAAGCTTTAGCCAAGCTATTGTTGTTGCATCTTCAGCTACAACAGCTTCATAGCCTTCTTTTTCAGTGATATTGAATTTGCTAACTAACGAGGAATTTAGATACCACATAGGATAATCTGCGCCTCTGCGATCCCTTCTCTCATGAAAGGATTCTCTTAATTGTCCATTACCCTGTAATTGGCCTTCTGGGGCGATAAGTACATTTAGGGCTTTGGTCTCTGACATTATTTAGGATCAGATATGTATTGATCTTAGGCTATGTATTTCCTAGGACCTTAATCAAATAACTTTAGTAAAATGACTTACGTTGATGCAACTAGTTTGATAGATCTTCACAAGTCTATCTTCTTATCTAAAATTAATCATTCCAATTATTTAAAAGAGGTAAATATATATTTTTGTTATTAATTGATGATTAATTATTTAAGCCTCTTTTTTTGGAGCCTCAGCCTTTGCTTTAAGAGCTTCAGCTTCAGCTGCTTTCTTTGCTTCTTCAAAATCAATTCTGTTTTGTAGTTGGCCTGAGGCTCTCATCCAATCGTTAACACTAGCTTCCCTTCCAGCGGCTTCACATTCCTCTTGATACTTCAAGAATGGATACCAATGATGAGTAGCATTCTTGGAATCTGTAAAATTAGTCAATTTCTTAAGTATTCAATGAATTGATTATCGCATCATATTTTCATCTTTTGGTGGCATATTAATTTTTTATAGTAATAGTTCAAACCTTTGTTGTACTTATTACTCTTAGTTCGTTTTGAACGAAAATCCGATTTTGATGAAATTAGCTTTTATTGGTCTTGGAGCTATTGGGAAGCCCATCTCTCAGCGCCTAATTGATAACGGATATGATTTGAATTTATATCAGAGAAATAAATTAAATTATGGCGATCAAAAAAAATATTTTTTTGACCCTATAGAAGCTGTTAGTGACTGTGATGGCCTTTTGATTTGTGTTACTGATGACGATGCCGTTGAATCTGTTTTGTTTGGTGATAATGGTGTATCAAACTCACTAAAACATAATTCATTTGTTATTGACTTCTCTACAATAAGTCCTAATAAATCTATCTCAATACATAAAAGATTAGGTCAACAAAATATTTTTTATGTTGACTGTCCTGTCTCTGGTGGTACAGAGGGAGCCTCTAAAGGTTCACTATCTTTGTTTGTTGGTGCAAGTAAAAAAGAGTGTTTATCTTTTGAACACATATTTCAAGTGCTAGCTAAATCAATAAATTACTTTAATGGCGTTGGTAAAGGTCAACAAGTCAAAGCTCTTAATCAGATACTGGTTGCAGGAACATATGCAGCAGTTGCTGAAGCAATGGAATTAGGCAAATTACTTGATTTGCCAATGGATGATGTAATTGATGCTTTAACAGTTGGAGCAGCTAATTCTTGGCCATTAGAAAATAGATCAAAAGCTATGTTGATTGATAAACATCCATTGGGATTTAAATTAGAGTTGCATCATAAAGATTTATCTATTGCTATTGCTCTAGCTAAATCTATAAATATTGAGCTACCAATTTCATCTAGAGTAAAAGAAATTGAACAAAAGCTTATGCAAATCGGTCTAGGTGAACTTGATATTTCTGTTCTTCATCGATACATCTCATTAATGAAAAAAGAAGCCGAGAATAATCGTATTGATTAGCCTTTAGTTACTTATTTGTTTACAATCTTCATGAAGCATGTTATATTAAAAATTGATTATTAAATTCTTAGATCTAGATTATGAAGTTAGGGAAGCAACACGCGAAGCTAATAAAGTTGCAAACCAAAGCTGAGTCTTGCATGTCTCGTGATGAAGCTCAGAAGATTATTCGTAAGGCGGAAAAAGCTCAATCTAAAATCTCTGGATAATTTATTAAATCATTAAACATTATCCCTTCATGTTTTTTGTATTTAATACTCCAAAGATTTGAGGATATTGATTTTAACTTATCTATTAAATCGTCAGTATTACCTATATTAATCCAATCTGATTTGATTTCTGGAAGATTATTCTGCATACTTTCAAAACTAATTTCTGCTAATAATAAGCCTGTTTCATCATTTGAGATTTTTAAATTACCTTCATTAGTTCTTTTAAATAACCTTAGCAATAAATCAAGTAGTATCTTTTCAGCTTCTTTTGTGGGAGGTTGATTTTCAGAATCTACTCCAGAAAAAGTTTTTCCACCAAGAGGCATTATCCTTTTTTTATTTTGTTCAGCAAGAGCAATCGCTATTAAATATTTTTGTTCTTCCATTTAGGATTAAAACCTATTGATTTTTCATTGATTTGATTTTATCTGCTATGAACGCAAAAATGTTTTATCTTAATGTTGAAGCATTTGACATTTAATTGCCTAATAATCCTAGTGACTTGATCCTTGTAGATCAGATTAGTAAATATTATCGAGTTGCAAACAAACAGCCGGGGTTTAAAGGTACTCTTAAGCATTTTTTCGATCGAAAGACTTATGACGTCCCTGCTGTAACGGATATAAGTTTCAAAATCACAAGAGGAGAAATAGTTGGCTTTCTTGGAGCCAATGGAGCAGGTAAAACCACATTATTAAAAATGATGTGTGGTCTTATTCATCCTTCGAGAGGGTTGGTTGATGTTTGTGGGTTCTCACCTCAGCGAAGGCAAACGGCTTTTTTGAAGGAGATAACATTGGTGATGGGTCAAAAGCAACAGTTGATTTGGGACCTTCCTCCCATGGACTCTTTGTATGTAAATGCCGCTGTGTATGGTTTGTCTGACTACGAAGCAAAAGTAAGAATTAATGAATTAGCCGATATGCTTGAACTCGGAGAAGAACTTACAAGGCCTGTCAGAAAGTTATCTTTAGGACAAAGAATGAAATCTGAAATTCTTGCGGCCTTATTGCATAAGCCATCTGTCCTTTTTCTAGATGAGCCTACTCTTGGACTAGATGTAAATGCTCAAGCTAGAGTTCGTAGCTTTTTATCCGAGTACAATAAAATAACTGGCGCGACAATATTGCTAACTAGTCATTACATGGCTGATATAACAGCGCTATGTCCAAGAGTAATTTGTATTCATAAAGGAAAGCTTTTTTATGATGGAGATTTTGATTCACTGGCTAATTCATTATCACCATCAAGAGAGGTAAAAGTTGAATTAAAAAATCCATGTTCAAAAGATCAATTTGAAAAATATGGTGAGATTCAAGATTTCAATGATCGTTTTATATGTTTGTTAGTTTCTAGAGATAAATTAACAGAAGTAGTAAGTAAACTTTTAACTGATTTTGACATAATAGATTTAGAGATTAGTGATCCTCCTATTGATCAATTAATCGGAGATTTATTTATAAAGGGAGAAGTCAATTGAGAATATTTGGAATGTCTTTCAAGGTTATTAAGACTTTACTAACAACACAATATGCATACATGTTGGAATATCGCATCGAAATAGCTTTGTGGGCTCTTTCCGGAGTACTTCCATTTATTATGTTTTCTCTTTGGAGTCAAAATGATGTTGGTAATACATTTGGTCTAAATGATATTGGCTTAGCAAGATATTTTTTAAGTGCTTTTTTGGTGAGGCAATTTTCTGTTGTATGGGTTGTCTTTTCCTTTGAAGAAGACTCTCTATCTGGTCGATTATCACCATATTTGCTTCAGCCTCTACACCCTCTTTTGAGATATGTTGCTGCTCACTTAGCAGAGCAGGCAACAAGACTTCCTTTCGCAATAGCAATCGCCATAACGTTTTTCATCCTAAATCCATCATCTTTTTGGCTTCCATCATTACCTCAATTTTTTCTGGCGTACTTATCAACTCATTTAGCTTTTTCTATCGCTTTTCTTCTTCAAAGTTTAGTTGCGGCACTTTGTTTTTGGACCGAAAAATCTAGTTCTCTAGAAAGATTAATATTTGTTCCTTATCTTTTTCTATCTGGTTTATTAGTACCTTTATCAGCTTTTCCTTCTAACGTTCTAAAAATTGCAATGTTAACTCCATTTCCTTATCTAATTAACTTTCCAGCGAGGATTTTAGCAGGCATGCCAGTTGATATTTTTAATGGTTTTTTAGCCCAGATTTTTTGGATATCAATTCTTATCCCTTCTGTAAATATTCTTTGGAAACTTGGAGTAAAGAGATATACAGCTATGGGAGCCTAATATGCAGCGCTATTTTAAAACTATCAAATTATTTTGGTCTACAGCTTTTGCTTCTCAACTTGAATATCAATTAAACTTTCTAATTGAATTGTTAGCCATGTTGGGGACTCTTTTGGGAAGTGTATTTATATTATCTCTTTTTTTTACTGGAGGAAGGCAATTAGGAGATTGGACTTGGGAATCGGCTTTAGTAATTCAAGGCGTTTATACATTTCTAGATGGTTTAACGAATGCTCTTTTACGACCAAATTTAACCGAAATAGTTAATTACGTTAGAGAAGGTACTCTTGACTATGTGTTATTAAAACCAATTGATAGTCAATTTTGGTTATCAGTTAAAAAGTTTTCTTTTGCAGGATTACCTGAAGTCATATTGGGACTTTCCATTGTTTTTTGGTCAACAATTCAATCAGGTTCATCTTTTTCGTTTTATTCATTATCTATATTCATTATTTCCTTATTCATAGGTTTTATTATTCTTTATTCTGTTTGGTTCCTTATTGCGGCATCAAGTATTTGGTTTGTTAAGACATGGAATGCTACAGAAGTTCTTAGAGCCTTATTAGCTGCAGGTAGATACCCTGTTTCAGCTTATCCTGTTATTTTGAGATTCATATTTACCTTGGTTTTACCTGTAGCTTTTTTAACAACTTTTCCTGCTGAGGCAATTCTTGGAGAACTAAAATTTAATATTTTATTTTTTGGTCTAATATTAAGTTGTTTATTTTTTATTTTTAGTAGATTCTTTTGGAAATTTGCTCTTAAACATTATACTTCTGCTTCAAGTTGATTATTTAACTAACTCTTTTTTACTTTTCACTATATATAAATTTTGTGTTTATTGCCCTATACCAAAGAATGAATTGAAGATAAATAATAAACTAAATACTAAGAGGAATGAAATTCCAAACCAGCTAACTGTATTTAGAACAATTCCATAACGATATTGACTTTTTACTAATGAGCTATTCATTGTATCCATTGCCATCCAGCCAAATAAAGGAGCTGTAAGGAAACTACCGGTCATCGCTCCGAAGACATAGTCTTTAACTCCAATTCCTCCAGTTTTTGCAATAAGGAGTGCACAAAGTGATGCAAAAACATGAAATATGATCCATTTTTTCAAACGCTTCTTTTCAGTCAAAGTAGAGCTATTTCCCTTGTCTTTACGAGTTATCAAACCATGAGCTGATGAGATGCTCCTAGGATATGCATCTAAACATGTAAGCGTGGTGCTAAACATTGCTGCAAAAGCTGCAGGAACGATGATCCATTTTGCCCATCCACCAATAGCTTCTGTATACAAGCGTATTAAATTTTGAGCAAAACTAACACCTGACCCTGTAAGCATTTCATCGCCAGTGCCATACATTGTGTATGCACCGAGAATTAGAAAGAAAATAGCAGTTATAACTGTGATGAAATATCCAAGATTAAAATCAAATTCTGCTTCTTTCAACGTAGCAGTATGCTCTGTGTCTTTGGCTCTCGAAAACATCCACAGTGATGGCCATATACAAAGCTCAACTGGACCAGGCATCCAACCCATCAAGGGGATTAAAAATGCTAAGTTTGAGAGTGTCCATGGAGAGGGACTGCTGTTTAATAATGAAAGATTGATATCCCCAGCAGGACCTTTTATTAGTAAAGATATAACAGCAAAGAATGTTAATAATGTAAGCAAAAATACAAGGAATTTAGATATCCTATCAAGGGCTTTGTATTGACCTATAAATAATATTAATGAACATACTATTAGTATACCTATAGCTAAATCTAAAGCAGGAAAGGATGAAAAAATTACTATATTTTTTAAGAGAAGACCCGTAACAAAACTAACTGCCGAAATGGTAAACGTACCTGTAATTAATCCAACAATTAAATATATTGGTAAATATAATTTATTACGTTTTTGAAATCCCTCTAAAAGCGATAGTCCTGTAACAGCTGTAAATCTTGTACCGACAAGTAAAAATGGATATTTGACTAGATTTGTTAATAAAATAAGTCCAATAAGCGAAAATCCAAATTTGGCTCCAGCTGTAGTTGATGACATTAGGTGTGATCCGCCTATGCATGCTGCAGCTAAAAGGATTCCAGGACCAAGACTTTTTCTATAACCATTGGATTTCCTTGAGAATACTTTTTCCATATCTTTGAGAAGTTATTTTCATTTTTACAATAAAAATAACTTTTTCAATTTAAGTACATAAACATTATTATTTTATAGGTAGATATCTTTTTATTAAATTCCCTTTTTCTAAGTTCTATTTATTGCCTAACTTCTATAGTATTTAATAAATGACTAAATCTGTTAATCTATATTTGGCATCAGGAGTATGTAAAGGAGTTGGTTTTTGGGTCGTTAACTTTACTGAGGAGGAGAATATCTTCAATTCTCTTGGTAGTAAATTACTTGAGTGCTATAGAAAAGAATTATTTGGTCTTGATGGAGCTATTGAGGTTAAGGGAGCAATTAACAAAACATTAGATATCCTATGTTTAGATTCGAAATATGATAAATATAAATTAGATAATTATAATACAGGCTATTCTTCCGAGATTCCTATTAATACTATTGAAGATATCTTTGATCTATGGGCATATAATTATAGTAATCAAACTCTATGGAAAAAATATATTGGTTTATTGAATTTAAGAAAAAAAATTAAAACAAATAATAATTATATTAATATAGGTTTAAGGGGAGATACTTATGAATTTGCTATAAAGTTAGATGGATTATTGAGTTTTAAGACCATTAATTCCTCATCTAGAAAAGATAGAAGTAATGAATTAATGTGGTAAAAAGTTTAATGTCTAGATTTGCAATATATCTCTCCATCTATATCAGCTTAATTTATATTTTCCCAAGGTAAAACAATCCATTTCTTATCTTTGATGTATTTATAGGTATTCCACCATGTTGGTTGGTTTTTGCTAATCAATAAATGGTTTCTGAACTTTTTATATGCTTTATTTTCTCTAGTGTGTATACAGTATCGTAAATATCAACAACTATGAGAGAGATATTTTTAGGCTTGTCTAATAAGGGAAGTCCAAGTGAATTATTTGGTGCAACGGCAAGACATACTCCAAATTAATGAATCCATATACTCCCTCAAATCTTTTATTTTTGCAACGAATAGATATGGAATATATGCATTCATCAAAATCTATCCACTTTAACTTTTTCATTTATAAGTTATTTATTATGTATTCTTTACTCTTAAGATATAATTTCTAAAACTTCCTAGATAAACTGTAATATCCCATAAAGCCACCTATGGTTAGTATTCCAGCTATTGGAGCTGATAGATTTAAAGGCGTCGCCCATTCATGAACCATCAAGGAAGCCAACATAATTAATTATTATTAGATAAATCTCAAAATACTACATTTAATATTGATTTGTTATTTTAGTTTGCAATAATTCACATCTCTTTTGTTTTATTCAAAAATGATTTTGTATTAAATGTATTTATTTTATAGATATAAATATTTTATCTTTGATTTTATCTACGAATCATTTTTATCATTGCCTTCGAAAAACTTGGCTACTTTTGCATATATTTTCCCAAACAACCATGAAATAGCTATTAGGCCAACAATCCCTAAGATTATTGTTACTGCTGATATACCGGCATCATTTGGACCATAATTTATCGCTGGGTCAAATCCTTGCACGATGATTTTAATTCATATTTTCCATATTAATATTTTTTTGAATCAATATCTGATTTTTAACTTTTTTGAAATCTGAATATATCAAATTCGCTTATAGTTTAATTATGTATAATAAATATTATCATAAATTATATTTATGCAGTGGGAATATCATCTAGTCCATCTCAACGTTGATGATTCATCAAGTAAACATGAGGAAGCAAGCAATCCTGAGGCTGCAAGCGAAAAACTTAAAGGTTCACTGAGTCCAGATTTTCTTAAAGATCAATTTCCCGAACAATATCAGGAAAATGTAGGTTCCGAACACCCTGCTTTGCAACTAAGTAAATTTCTAAATAAAAAGGGTAAGGAAGGATGGGAACTTTCAGAAACAATTAAAATTGGAAAAATGTTATTTCTTATTATGAAACGTCAACTTGACTAGTAGTTTAAAAAATATCTTTCATCGTAAATATTAACCAGTTAATTAGATTTATTGGATTTGCTAACTCTTTAATATTCCTATTTCCATTTATCTCGTAAGCTACTTTATATTTTCCTAGTATAAGATCACTATTTTTGGTATTGTAATATTTATTTGACTCTTCCAAGCTATATTCTTTCCTTGTTTGTTCATTTAATTCGGTGTTGAAAATCCAAATTTTTAAATTATCTTCTGTCATTAATACATATCCAATACCCATCCCATCTGTCATTTTGTAATCAACAATTTCTCCATTTATCTTTTGTGGTAAGTTATCCAATAATTTGCTTGGCAATAGATTTTCTATTTTTGACTTATCTACTTTTATCTTTGCCCCAATTGGTATTAGTGGATTTACTTTCATTATGAATAACTTTAGATTTTTCTAAATTAACATATTTTACGAATCAACGAATTAAAAACCCATCTGCTAAGGACTTTTTATGGTTATGGATAGACGTTTTTCTTCTTTGCTTTCTTAATAAATTCAAAAACCCTTGGTTTCGCTCTCTGTGATGTTTTTCTCTTTGCTTTCTTCATTTTTTGCTAAATAATTAACTTTTACATAGTTAATTCCAATAATTGTTAGTCTTACAAAGACAAAACCCGTAGCTATGAATCCGATTAAGATAAAAATTGATAATAGGGCAGACCCTAGATCTATTTCTGATAAGTTTGGCATGTCAATAATCTCTAGTAATTAATTTAATCTTTATATATATCGAATTTTAATTCAAAATCAAATTCTAAATATTTTTTAATTTATATTGGTTACAAGACATCCGTAGAAAAAAAAAATAAATGGATGCATAACTGAAATAGGAATATAAATTGAAAATGAATCAAACTCAATTTAAAATCCCACTTTCAAGTTTAAGGCCTTACACAGTGCATTATAGGAACTGTGATAATCAACGTCTTGAGAATTGTTTTTATGCATGTGATGCATATGAAGCAAGATTACTTGCAATGGAATTTAATAGATACATTCATGAGCATCCAAATTGCATTGATCTGATAAGAAGGGAAATGATTAAGAATATTTAGTTGAATTTATTTGATATATATATTTTATATATTCTATAAAAATAAATCTGTTTATCTTATATGTTAAATAATGATATTTTTTCTCAATTCCTTTTGGGAATCATATCTTTTTTTTCTAATTTTATTTCTGCTTTATCTGGAGGAGGGGCTGGTTTAATTCAACTTCCAGCCCTTCTGTTTTTAGGCTTGCCTTTCTCTAAAGCACTTGCAACTCATAAGGTTGCAAGTGTTGCACTAGGCTTAGGTGCTTCCGTCCCTCATTTAAAGCGAAGTACCTTACAAGTAAAATATGCTTATTTGATATTAATTTCGGGCATACCAGGTGTTTTATTAGGTGCTTATACGTCATCTATTTTACCTGGTAATTTTTCTACTTCTTTACTAGGTGTCTTAACTTTATTTCTTAGTTTTTACTCACTAAAGCAAAAAAACTTTGGAAGTTCAAATAAAAAATTATCAATTAATAATTTGAGGATATTTATTGGTTCATTCGGTCTTTTTATTATTGGTTTTCTTAATGGCTACCTTTCCTCTGGTACTGGTTTGTTTGTGACGATTTGGATGATAATTGTATTTGACTTATCTTTTTCTTTAGCTGTTGCTTATACCTTGATTTTTGTTGGAATTTTTTGGAATGGTATTGGAGCTTTCTCTTTAGGAATGACTGGGAATATTATTTGGAGTTATATTCCCGTATTGATTTTAGGTTCTCTTTCAGGTGGATACTTAGGGGCTAATTTCTCAATAATTAAAGGGAGCAAATTTACCAAAGTTGTTTTTGAATTAGTTTCTTTTTTGGTTGGAATTTCATTGCTTTTAAAGGTTTTTATTAGTATTTAGTTTACTGATAAGTTTTTTATAAGCTGCCTGCATTTTTTAAATCATCTTGTAATTTACTTTCACAGTCTAAAACTCTTGCCCAACATGGCAATTGCTGCTTTACGGGAGATTCAAGGAATTTATTGATTGCAGGCCTTAATAGTTTTCCAAAAGTATGAACTGCTAGTTCTTCTTTATGTCTACTGTACGGCAATTCATTAACTGATGAATCTAAACTAAATTGTTTAACTCTATCTTCTCCTGCTCTTCTATATAAAACCTCCAAGTTTGCTAATTGAGAACTAGTAAGTGTCCTTGCTTCATGTTCCATTAACCCTCTTAAAACACTGGAAAGAATTTCTGTAGACATTTTTTGGAGCCCTTCATTAGGCTTTGAACCTATTTCTTTGTGTTTGTGGTCGAAAATACCGAGATCCACTTGTGCGATTCTTGATATTCTTACGTTTTTATAAACCTCTGAGAGAAGCCCTATCTCTAATCCCCAGTCACAAGGGATTCTTAAATTCATTGCTAAGTCTGTAGTAAAAGCAAACTCTCCTGCTAATGGATATCTAAAAGACTGTAAATATTGGAGGAATCGTACATTCCCTATCAATTGTTCCAAACTTGATAGAAGTGGGCCTACAAATAATCTTGTGGCTCTTCCTTGAAGTGCATTTGTCTCAAGAGATAGACGGCTATAAAAAGCTTTTACATAAGAAATCCCATTTGATTTTTCTAGTAAAGGGCCCAGCATTCTTGCTGGATAATTAGAGTTGAATGTTCTGATATCAGCATCGAAAAGTGCTACTACTTCAGAGCATTTTGTTGCTACACCCACTCCTTGCCATACGGCCCATCCTTTTCCTGGAACACCTAATAGATCTAGTCCATTCTTCTCTTGGTCTTTTAGCAATTCAATAACCGCTGGACTATTAGTCCATTGGACGTGAACTGGATATGGCATTTCTTTAAAGAAATCTCTTGCTTTAGCAACCTCGTCTTTATTACTTGCAGATAAGGCTATGACTAGTTGATTTAAATTTTTTAATTCTTTTAAAGTGCTTCTTATAAGTTTTAATGCTGGCCTACTGAACTCATCGAATAGGCATGGAATAAGTATTGATGTTGGCCGTTTTAATAGGTCTTTATTTAATTGAGATACTGGATCTTTTGCTAGTCCGTACTCATGAATAGTTGTGATTAAACCTTGCTGAAAGTCCATTCAAGAAAAAAGTTTTACAGATTCAAGGTGGGAGCTACGATGAGGTAGAGATGATTGTTTTTCTTTAAAGAGTGTCTGAGTTGGATAGTGAATTAGATGAGCTGAGATTGTCTCTCAGAGAAATTTATCCTGAGCACTCTGAACAAGAAATCAATTCAGTGTGGTCACAATTGTTGCAGATTCTCGAACCATTTCGTGTTAAGCGGGACACTGATGAATTAGAGATCGAATCAATTTGGGATTCTTCAAGTGTTGTTTTGATTACTTACCCAGATTCAATTTATAGGAAAGATGAATCAACTTTAAAAACATTAACTGAATTCGTAAAAAATAGATTAAGTGGTCTTTCATCAGTCATACATGTTTTGCCATTTCTTCCCTCTACAAGTGATGGAGGATTCGCTGTTTCTAATCATGAAAAAATAGAAGATACCTTTGGGAATTGGAATGATTTAAAGGATTTATCAAGTAAGCACAAAATAATGGCAGATCTTGTTTTAAATCATGTCTCTTCTTCTCATCCATGGGTTCATCAATTTATAAAATCACAGGATCCTGGTAAGTCGTTCATAGTTGCTCCTTCTGAGACTGATATTTGGCAGAAAGTTATAAGGCCCAGAAATTCATCTCTCTTTACCAACGTCAACACTAATAAAGGCTTTAGGAATGTTTGGACAACATTTGGACCAGATCAAATTGATGTTGATTGGAGAAACCCACATATTTTCCTTGAGTTTTTGAAACTATTGGTTAGATATATATCTAATGGAGCTGAATGGATTCGACTTGACGCAATAGCATTTGTTTGGAAGGAGCCATATACTACTTGTTTACATTTAGATCCAGTACACTTAATAGTCAAGCTTTTAAATAAATGCTTGAAGATTATTAAGCCTTCGGCTGTATTAATTACCGAGACTAATGTTCCAGAGAAAGAAAATCTGTCTTATTTGATTGATGGTAATGAAGCCAATCTTGCTTATAACTTTACGCTACCACCTTTATTATTAGAAGCTATTTATACCGGTAAAACTGATTTGTTAAATAATTGGTTATCTAATTGGAGTGAGTTGCCAAGTGATACATCTCTACTCAACTTCACTTCTTCACATGATGGAATTGGATTGAGAGCATTAGAAGGAATTATGGACGATAATAGAGTCCATAACCTTTTGGTTGAATCAGAGAAACGCGGAGGATTAGTTAGTCATCGTCGGTTGTCAAATGGAGAAGATCAACCTTATGAATTAAATATTAGTTGGTGGAGTGCGATGTCTAACGAAGGTCTAGATAATACTGTATTTCAATTTGAACGTTTTTTGCTAAGTCAGCTTTTTACTT
Source organism: Prochlorococcus sp. AG-402-C09 (assembly GCA_003279565.1). Classification (GTDB taxonomy): domain Bacteria; phylum Cyanobacteriota; class Cyanobacteriia; order PCC-6307; family Cyanobiaceae; genus Prochlorococcus_B. Next base: position 715 of record QCHN01000019.1, on the reverse strand, counting down.
TATCTATCAAAGGTGTTCCAGCTTTTTATCTTCCAGCTGTATTAGCCTCTCCTAATGATCTTGATTCTTTTAGAAAAACAGGGCAAAGAAGAGATTTAAATCGGGAAAAATTTGAAGCCAACAAACTTCTTGAGGCACTTAAAAACTTTGAATCTCCAGCTAGTAAAAATATTTCATACCTCACTCATATAGTTAAAGTTAGGTCAAGACTTAAAGCTTTTCATCCGGAGGCGAGTATGAAATGTATCTCTACAAATATAGATAAGTGTGTAATTCTTCAGAGAGGTTTAGCTGATGATAGTGTCTATGTTATTTGTAATATGTCTCATGAATCTATAAGTATTTCTCCATTAAATGAACTTAATTTATTAGGATTAAGCTCTCATAAACGTTTACTAGATAATATTACAGGTTCTTATTTGAATACTGATACTTTCAAACTTAATCCTTATCAAGTAGTTTGGCTTACATTAGCTGATTAGCCTTATGAGAAATAATTCGAAACTTTGGATAGTTACAGATCTAGATGGGACTTTAATGGATGAAGATTACGATATTTCTCCTGCAAGAAAAACATTAAAAATGTTATCGGAATTGAATATTCCCGTAATACCTTGTACAAGTAAAACTGCTTCTGAAGTTAGATATTTTCGAAAAGAGAATGCATTGACAGATCCTTTTATTGTAGAAAATGGAGCAGCTGTTTATGGGTGTT
>QCHN01000018.1 GCA_003279565.1 Prochlorococcus sp. AG-402-C09 | reverse complement strand
CCCAATGTAAATTAATTCAGTAATATTGATGATTATCAACTGGATGTAGTTATTACTATTTGATTCTTGTATCTAGGATCAATATATCTTCTACTTTGCAACTACCATTAAGCCATTCTCTAAACTCTTGAGCAATTGCTAGTCTTTCCCTTTTAGGTAGCTTTTGGGCTCTAATTAAGAGCAATGTCATTGAATCTGCAATCAGCTCTTCAATATTTGGCTTTTCTTGCATTTACGACTATCACTGTTTCTCTTTTAAATTATCTATCTAGTTCAATGATTACTTCAGACGTAAGGATATAAATAGAATTTACGAATACTTAACCATTAAGAAGGAAATATAAATTAGTCGTTCCACAAAGTCATATCTGACTGGCCTGAAGATCTTTGCATCCACGCTACTTTCCATTTCTCATCAATCTTTTTAAAAATAGAAGTTACTGTAGGGAGGTCATCATTTTGAGTCCCTTTATAAGTAAATTTTGAACCTAGGGTGAAAACGCACATTGCAGCATTTGAACCTAAGAGTTCAAATTTGTGCACCTTTGTGACTTCCGCGCTTTGTAACACAAGATCTCCAGAGGACCACATCTCTTGAAAACCTTTCGCGTCAATGGGATTTCCGCTTGGTCTTATAAATAAAAAGTCGGGGGTTGCATTGTCTAAAAAGAATGATCCCATTCTCTCTGTTGAGGCAAAGGCTTCTAGGATGGACAGGATTTCTTCTTTAGAAGACATTGATCAATTAAAAACAATAAACTAGGATTACAGATCTGCTCAATATTGGATGTTTTCTTTGCCATCTTTTCTTGTTGCGCTGACAATATGATCCAACCCTTTCTATGGAGAAATACTAAAATAATTGATTTTAACAAGAAAATTTAGGCAGCTTGTTCCGATAAGTTATTTGCGAAAAGAGATATAATTTCACCTTTGGGTGTTTTATAAACTCTCTCTACAATTTCGCCTTCAGTAACGATTACTTTAGTATTCATTGAACCTGAGGGCAATGTCTTAATAGCTGGTACTAGAGCTTCTTTTAAATCTGGGAACTGATCCAAATCCTTGAAGTCTTTGATTTTTTTCTTGGCAACCATTCCAATAAATAAGTCGAAGTTATTATTCCCTTTTAACTAACTTTTCTCCACTCGTAAAGAGCTTGTATAGCTAATCAGGTCTTTATAGGTCTAACGAGAAAAATTAGATATAGTTTTTGGATTAGGAAATGCTTTTATAGCTTATTTTCAAATGGGTTGTACCTAATGTCCAAAATTAATACCATTGCAGTACTAAAAAGTAGTTATCCAAAAATCACTCGTTGTGGTTGAAATTTCATTCTTCTATCTTATTGAGTCGAAAAACAATTGCGAATGATCAATTGATTTTATCCATCAACAACAAACGCTCTGTTGTACTAAGAATAATTTTTTCCTTTAAGTGCCTCTGTTAATTTCTACTTCTTTTTTTTATTATTGATTCTGTTTAAGAGATATTATATTAATTTATATTTTTGACCTATAGATATGATTATGAACGTTTTTCCAAAGAAAATAATGCTTTTAGGTAGTGGAGAATTAGGGAAAGAGGTTGCAATAGCAGCAAAAAGATTAGGTTGTTATGTTATTGCTTGTGATAGATATAATGATGCACCAGCCATGCAGATAGCTGATCAATTTGTAGTATTAAATATGAATAATGCTAGTGAATTAAAAGAAGTGATATATAAATGTAATCCTGATATAATTATTCCTGAAATTGAAGCTCTTGCAGTAGATGTATTAAAGGAACTCGAACAAAAGATAACAGTAATACCAAATGCAAGAGCTACCGCAATAACAATGAATAGAGATAAAATTAGAGATTTAGCTGCTAACGAATTAAATATAAGAACTGCAAAATTTAGTTATGCGATGAATCAATCTGAGCTTGATTTGCATGCAGAGGCGATTGGTTATCCTTTACTAATTAAACCAGTTATGAGTTCTTCGGGTAAAGGACAAAGCTTAGTTAATCATAAAAATGATTTGGCCCAGGCTTGGCATTTGGCTATTGAAAAATCAAGAGGTAAATCAAATAAAATTATATTAGAAGAATTTATAGATTTTGATTTAGAAATTACTTTATTAACTATTAGACAATCTAATGGTAAAACATTATTTTGTGCACCGATAGGACACGAGCAAAAGAATGGAGATTATCAATGTAGTTGGCAACCAGCTACATTAACTGAAAGTGTTTTAGATAAGGCTCAAAAGATAGCCAAATGTGTTACTGACAATCTTGGTGGAGTTGGTTTGTTTGGCGTTGAATTTTTTATTAAAGGTGAGGAGGTGATTTTTTCAGAGCTGTCACCAAGACCACATGACACAGGCTTAGTAACTTTGATTAGCCAAAATTTAAATGAGTTTGAATTACACCTTAGAGCTGTTTTAGGTATACCAATTCCAGAAATAGTTTGTCATGAAGCTTCTGCGAGCAGAGTGATTTTAGCTTCCCGGACAACTTCAAACATAGCTTTTACAGGACTTGAGGATGCCTTAAGTCAATCGAATACAGGTGTATTTATATTTGGCAAGCCGAGCTCTACTGAAGGTCGTCGAATGGGAGTAGCTGTAGCAAATGCAGAAACCATCGATGAGGCAAAAATCAAAGCTGATAAAGCAGCTCAATCAATCCAATTCATAAATGAATAATTTTAATTCAGATTGTTTATCTGATTTCATTAAGTGCAAGTCGATTTGGTTTTTATTTTTGACAGAGTTAAATTGGAATCCAAGCGCAATTAACCCTCTTGAGTTGGTCCCTGAATCTTTTTGGCCTGAAGTTACTGATCTCTTAATTGAAGCTAGATATATTGGTCAAAGCAGGAATTATTACCTCAAAGAGTCTGATAAATATATGGATTATTTAAGTAAAGGTGGTAGGCCTTTTAAAGCGGATTGAAAAACATACATACTCTATTAATTCCTTACCAACTTCCTGTAGCCTCATAATTGTTAACATCTTTGTAACTGGTCTTGCCTAACAAAAACCAAATTACAATAGATTTATGGGGATAGAGGATCCAAAACTTCGTTTATTCATGCTGCTTTTGATCAATTTAATAGTGATAGTAGTTTTTAGAAACTGGGTATTAAATAACGAGGCTTTTGTGTGGTTACTTAATGGTTTACCTTCTTGAAGTGTTATGGAAGCATTTGATTCAATTTTTCTAAATATTGCTTCATCTGGTTTTAAGCCGTTAATTACTTTGACAATCTTTGCCATATTAGGATCCTTTTTTTTTGTGCTTTAATGACTTTTGTAAGAAGAGGGGAAAGGGGAAGGTTGGTTTAGTTTAAGAAAGAAAAAGAAGAGGATAAATAATTAACTTTTTAGTGATTTAAGGGTGCTTTTTAGTAAGAAATGCAACTATTTCGGTTAACACTACTTAATTCACTGTTTTATGTATCATGAGGAACATCGTTTAAAGATAATTTCTGTTATTTTTGATACACGTTCAGCTAAATTTCAAGCTGCAGTAAGACTCGAGACATGGAACGGGGTCTTGAGCACTACGAGAAAGAGCAATGACTGTTCTTACTTACAGAGGCAAAGAGTACCTTCAACATAAAGAAGCTACTCCAAAAAAAGTTGTAGAACTTAGTTACAGAAGTAACGTCTACACATCTAGGCAGGCAGAAGCTAAAAAGCAGATGCAAGCATCTTTAACTTACAGAGGTAATACATACCAAAAGTAATTTAAAGGTTATCTAAAAGGGGCATAAATTGCCTCTTTTTTTTATGCTTATTTGCCCCACAAATATCTAGCTGAGTAATGGTTTTGGTTCTATGTATTTTTGCCTGAGTTTTATTACTCTGGTTTTATGGGTGGCATCCGATGTAGAAATAATAATGACTCCGAAATAATCACAATGATTACTCAACAGTCATGGCCTAGTTGCAAGCTACCTAAAACTCAAAAGGCACTTGAAGCTATTTATACAATGCTCTGGAAACGACCAAAGGTGTTTAGATGGTATTACAGGTCAAACTAATAGCTTTATTCAAGGGAAACCGAACACGCAAATCACCTAAAAGTTGTTGAGAATAATAATTAAATCCTTTATTTATTAATGCAAAGATTATTTAAACCTAACAGTAGTGTGTTTGCATTGTTCATGTTTTTACCTATTACACCAAGTATTGCAGCTATTACTGTTTTTACACAGTCAGTTTTAAATGACAGAAGTACTGAGGTAACGTCTATTTCTCATCATGAACAGCGAGTGATTGATGCTACTAGATATTAATGACTATTTTTCACTTTTAGCTACCAGTAAAACTTATTATATGAATTTATTCATTGCTCATTAAAGCTTTATTTAAAGTCTTATTAAGTTTGTCCCTATCTTAGTTTAAATACTCTTTACGTCATGAGATCAGTAGGTTACAAGTCATAAGTAACAGCTTTCTCAAAGTATGGTTTTAACGAAAAAGTTTAAGGCCTTTGATGACGCAATCTTAGATTTACATCCTGAGTTAAAAGAGGTTCTTAAACCTAATGATCACTATCCAGAGCTAGAAATTCTTCTAAAAAAAAGATCTGTAAATCTACCTTCTGGTTCCTTGAATACGAGGGTAATTATCAATAATGGAAAAATTGTCGAACGCGTATTCAAGACACCCATGGGCCAAGTCGTCTCGTTATTTTCAAAACCATCAAATGTAATTCTTGACAAAGTTGCTTAACAAGTGTTTTTCAACTAATCATGTTTTTTTAGATGTGAGATTCAAGCTGGAGATGATTTAAACGCCTTTTATTTATACAGGTCTCTAAACTAAACTTTTTGTAAAATTTTCACTATGGCTAATAGTGTAGTTAATAACTTCAAGAAAAAATCATGGAAATAGCTGAAGCAATTAAAAAACGAAGGACCATTCATATCTTTTCCAAAAAAAGTGTTCCTAGTGAAGTAATTCAAAAATCAATAGTTGCAGCTAATCAGGCACCCTGCCACAGAAGGACTTTCCCATGGCGTTTTACAAACATTGGGATAAAAAAAAGGGAACTTCTCTATCAATTACAGCTCACTCTGAAGTTTGGTGATAAGTCAATAGATGAATCTAGTTTAAAAAAAATAAAGGAAAAAATGCTTAACCCATCCCATTTGCTTATTGCCACTCAAGTATGTACTGATAATCAAGCTCAAAAACTCGAAGATTATGCTGCTTGTGCTTGCGCGATTCAAAACCTGTCGCTTTCACTTGTCGCCGATGATGTTGGTTGCAAGTGGTCAACAGGAAAAATCACTAAAGACCCTAATACCTATCAAATCGCACAAATAAATTCAAGTGAGGAGGAAATTATTGGTTTTATTTGGATTGGATATGGAAATGAGCCGCCTTTAATCAATAGACCTTTAATTAGTACTATCTATAGAGAGAGGGTTTAACCTGTTTTAACTCATAGAAGAGAGATAATGAAACTGATAAGGAAGTGTTGAGGCCACACTGAAAACAATCATCATCATCCCTGTTTTATCTAATCGTTTCATGCTCAAAAATTGTTTTTACAAATTTAATCGAAGGATAGTTTTTGCACGAGCATTCTAGGTAGGGAGAACTAGACATCACTTAGTAATAAATTTTTGAAAAACACGACCAAAGGGGGGATAAACTTTTCTCATGATCAATATGTGAACTCATAGAAAATATGCCAGATCCTAAATCAGGTCTTAGTCCGTGTTTAAATCCGCTTAATTGCGTTTTTTTTCAAAAAGAATTTGAAGATGTTGACAAGACCTTTAAGCAACTTATTAGGATTGCTCAGGAAATTCCTAGAACCAAAGTTTTAGAGGTTAATGATAAATATTGGAAAGGGGTTTGTCGTAGTTTGATTTTCAGGTTTCCAGATGACTTGGAGATTTTAAAAATCGATAAGAAGATTCAAATCAAATCCGCATCAAGATATGGTGGTGGCGATCTTGGAGTTAATGGAACTAGAGTTGGAAGATTGTTAACTGCTTTAGAAAAATCAAATAGTTAGCCACCAAAACTCTTATAAAACAATCAATATGTTGTCGTTGGGAAAAATGCTAGTTATTTTTAAATAACTGTATAAATAAAATGAACAGAGCACAAAAATATTTTTTACATCTTCCAAAGGGGACTCATTTTGAAAAAATCATTGATACAGAATATGGGAAAGAGAATATATATGTAAGCCCAGACGGCAAAAAACATTCAATACCTATGATTCCAGATACAATTACTTGACGAACTTCAACACGTAAAAATTAGCAGTTAGGACAATTGTTTATCCATCTTGTGATTTTGGCTTCTTCATAAATATGACCAGAGGCCTCAACAATAGGCTTTGTTTCCGGACTGATAAAAATGTTATATAAAACATTCTCTGGTCCTTCAAACATAACAGTTGCTCTTTTAGAGTCTCCTATACATTCACCGATATAAAAAGTTTTAACACCCATTTCTTTAAACATTGCCTGCTGCTCTGGGGCATTCATATGAGTGCAATACTCTGAAAAAGTATTACTAAGCTTGAAGTCTAAAACAGTGATTTCAGTTGCCATAGAAATAGTAAGTGAATATCAGATGATATATATGTCTACTATTTGACTTGTCTTCCTAAAAAACTTTGTTGCTTTCTGTTCCATCGTCTTGAGGAAGGTAGTTAGTTTTTTTATTTATGCCGTTAGCATTTTCGATGTCTTGTAAAAGACCTTTCGTGGCTTGGTGAAAACCATTTTTCATTAAAAACATTCTAGCTTCATCAAATTTTTTTTGTATTTTTCTAATGTATGGAGTCATCTCATTTGGTGTTAAAGTCATTTTTTTTTTTTTTTTTTTTAACTAATTAATATTGCTCTCTATTCAAATTGATATGAAGTGACAACTACTACAAAAAAATATTATTAGTAATAACTACTCACTCAATTAATAGAGAAGCCTGGTAGTTTTGCGTATTGCATCTACAGCTTCAAACGATATAACTAAATGAAGTTGCATTGAGACATTGTTTATCTTTAAGCGATTAAGCAACAGGTTTTCATTGAAAAAGATCGACAACAGCAAATGTTATTCAAGATGCGAAATGGAACCTTTGCCTAATGAGATTTATCAAGACATTGTTGATTTTCAATCCGACGTGAATAGACCTATAGATATTTCTATTTATAGGGAATTCAAAAATGAAGCTGCATGAGCTCTGAACTTAATTTTCTTAGTTCTCATTTTCTTTGATTACACTTATTTATTTTTAGGTAACAAATTTTACAACTTTGCAACTTCGTTGAACAAGTCATTTTAATTTTTCCTTGAGTTATTGAATGACTGTAAAGTAGGAAGAAAGAGGTATTTTAGTTTATTGATGGATAGATTGAAAGCAAAATCTTTGGCTAATGAATTAAATGAATTAGCATGTAAAGGATGCACTGAGGGATGGCTAGAGAAACACGATGGACTATCAGATCCAATTCAAGACATTAATGAGTGTGGATCTCTTGGATTTATTACTTCTGAACGACAAGAGCGATTAGTTAATGAAGTAAAAGAGATTAATGCTGGAAATTAAATAATATGGATAAAAAAAAAGGAAATAGTCCGAGTAAGTTTTCTGTTCCTCCTTTCGCTTCAGATGATGAGATATGGATAAAAATTCTAGAAGTTTTGACACCAGCTGAACAATTAGAAGCTAGCCGTTCAAAATCAGAGTTCAATGATCCGTATATGGGTGGTAAAGAGATTATTGTTAAACGCTCTGATCAGTCCGATATAGCTGTTGCTTTACTGTCTGAAGTCACGGCTAATGGTGACGAATGGGCAATATATAGAGAACTTTAAAATGGATACTTATTCATTAATCGCATTGGGAACGCTTTTAGTATCACTTTTGATTTTGGTTTTGCTTTCCCAATTATTTAGAAATTTAATTAGAAAGCAAATTGATGATCAAATGAAAGAGATGATTCCAATAAAAGCTATTAGAGAAAGAATAGGAATCAGGATAAAATTGAGAAAGTAACATAAAAATCTTTTGATTTTGATTGAATTACAGCAAAGTTTTCTGTTTAAAGTGGTTTTTTGTAAATAACTATCATTTTGAGCTATTAAATCGAAGATTTATCCCTATTCCGCTATAGCTTCTCAATTGAAAATTTGATTCATACATCAGTATTTCTTATGCGTATAAATTAGTAAGTAATACCGATAGAAAAAATAAAAAGAAAGGATAGATTAACATAAATCGTAGGAGACTTTTATGAATACTTTTGATACTAAAAAAAAGTCTCAAGGGCAATTGGATCCAATTGAAGATTATCTTGAGTGTGTTACATATTGTTCAATCTCTAGCAGTGCAGAAGAGAACGATTGCCAAACCATATGCATGGAAAGGCATTTAAAAAGCTCATATTTTTAGTTTTTTTATCAAAAACTTTAATAGAGAAATTTATAGAACTTTCAATGATCAAATCAACCTTCGGAATCACAATATAAATTAGAGTCCTAAATAAACTGCCTTTTCCTGCGAACAATAATGGTAGAAAAAGCCTATGAATAATCCAGTAGGAATAAATATACTTGCGAACAGTTTCGCTTGATTTACACCATATGCTTCAATCTTTTATATATGTCTCTTACCGTCCTAGCTAATCCAATAAAGTTGTTGATGTAGTGAAAAGCGCAATAGTCTTGAATAATATTTTCTAATTTTGATGTTGGGGTATTAACAAAAGGTTTAAATACTTATGAAAAAAAAAGTAATAATTGTCATCTTTAAATTAGATGATATAAAAATTTTGGCTCATCCCATATCTTGGTATTGGCTTGTTGGCTTTTTTCTATGGATGGTTCACAACGTTTTTGTTCTTAATCGTAAAGTCAACATCGACAAAGAACGACAAATCTCAAAGCGTTTTAATGCAATTTCAAGGCTCTATCCAGAGGGTACATACATTTCACACAGATAATTAATTATCATTAGTTGATTTTATGTTATCTTAAGCCCTTTCTTGGTTGCCTTAATAATGGGGTGGCTTAGAAGTTTCTTCAGGGAAATATTCTTCAGTTTCATTTTCATATGTGTCACCTTTCTTTTTGAAGTATTCCTCTGATGGATCGTAACCATCGTTGTCTGGATTGATTTTGCCTCTCATTGTTTAATATTTTGTCTTTGGCGAGATCAGTTGATCTGTCAAAGTATGTTATCCAGCTATCCCATTACAAATAATTCCTGCTTTGGCCATTGAAATTAAGACAAAATGATGAAAGCTGGGAACGGCTTTGTCTAATGCTATGAGAAATATAAGCAATGACATTGATGTCATTGAAAGATATTGCATCCAATGAATACCTGCTTTATCAAGTCCATTTTTATCAAAACTTGTACTAGTCATTTCATTAAAGCTTTGGTCGGTGACCTTAACGCAAAAAATTATTTTTTGCTAGTTATTTCTTTTTCTTGATTGATGCCTTTACAAAATTGATTAACTTTTCTGTGCTGAAATTTCAAAGTTTCTAATTACCTCTTCACCTTTTCTGAAGATCGTTTTAGCATATTCAGTCCATTTCCCCTGTCCCCAATAACGGAAGCAGCTAGTTTCTAATAGCAAAAGGTATAGGAGCGCTTCTTGATAGTCATGGGTTTTTGTTAACGATGGATTTTGAACTAATAAATGGTCAAATGTTTCGTGAAAATACGAACTAAGTTTTGAAATTGGTTCTAAAACATTTATATATCCATCTTCCCAACTCAAATCATTAGTCCAGCTGGCTCCACTCAAAGAAAAAGATTGATCTTCCTCTTTTAATTCATTAATTGCTTTTTTAACCAATGTAGGTGTTATTGGCCCTGAGATTTTTTCCCATATTCTGTTTTGACCGACTGCTTGTATCAATGGATAATTATCTTCATCTATATTTGATGTTTCTAGGAAGTCGAGGTATTCAGATCCGTTCATAGCAATTGTGGGGCTTATGTCGGTTTTTTGACCAATTCTTTTATAAGCCTGAATAAAAGCTTGAGGAAATTCGTTCATCATTACACCGCCATTTTCTCCATCAGCAATTTGGGAAACCAGCGAGGGGATAATATGTTGACCTAAGTATTGTTTATTTAGCCCTATTGCCTCGTAATAAGGTTGCATTTGTCCAACAAGCTTTGTGTCTGACCCTTGAGTTTTTATTAGTGAAAGAATAGAGATGCTCTCTCCATTACTTCCTTGTGCTTTGAGCATATTTGGAACATATTTCTGATCGTCGCTAAGACATGAGCCATCAAGATTTTGAACGCTATGCTCTTGAACCATTACCCAACGATATCCACATTCTTTGAGAGCTTTGATTAATTGAAAAAGAACATCAGGTTGGTTTGGAAGATGCATCTCGGGAAGAGAGAATCCTTTCACTCGATGCAATGCATCTTCACCGAATAATGACGAGAAGTGATGCTGCCAGGCTGTTATCTGTAATTTAAAGTCAGAAGGAGGAGTTGAAGAGGCTACAGCATGACTCCAAAAGGTTCCTAGCCATTCAACATGTGGTTGAACTGTGCAATCACACGTTAGAAGTTTTAACGATGCGAGAATATCCTCGCGACCCATTTGTTCGATTCCCCAAAGAAGATTACCGGAGTAATCAAGCATTATCTTGGGATCATATCCTTCATCTATCAGGCTTGGAATGATTTCAGCTAGACGTTTATAGCATTGAGCAAATGGTTCGGCATTGTGATTATCTCCTTCTGAAGTGTGTTCAAACATATATTGCAAATGTGAAATGAGCTCTCCATTGTTACCTGCTGGAATTGTTGGTTGATGCATATGGAGGGCACATGCAAATCCTGAATTAACATTCTCTAACCTTGACTTTTTTTCGAATTGTCTACTATCTCTTTCCTTATTTACTAACTTATTAATTTCAAATTCAAAACCACATATCGGTGGTAAGTCTTTGTTATTCATTTTATTGAGGTTATATATTTAAAGCAATCCCATTGAAAGGAAGTTTTCTGAATTAATTGGAGTATATACAATAAAAAACTTTTTTCATAGATTTAATTTGTTTTACGGTCCAATCCTTTGAGAAATACTTTTACTATTCATTGTATTTTTATTACCTATCAAATCAGAACAATATAAATATATTTATTTTTCTAATTGTGCTAATAGACGCTAATCGATTGTAATACAAAATTTATTTTGCCTGGCTTAAAGCCAGGATTCAATTCTCCTGGTTTACCAAATTTTGAATGTAGTAATTGAAATTGGGTTATAGATTCTGATTTGAATATAATTGGTAAAGAAATTTTTTTTGCTAGAACAGTTGGTTCAAGGCTTTCAAAAGGAACTTTGATAGTTGTTGTCCCGAATCTTTTTGTTTCTATTTCTGCTACCCATCTGAGCCCACCAGGGGATTTGTCTAAGAAAAATTCTCTTAACCCAAAAATTCCATATTTACATGACACTCCAAATTTTAAAGTTCGACCTTTACCTTCAATTTTTAATTCAAAACCTTGAAAATTAGATAAATTTAGAACAGGTGAAAATAGTGGAGATTTGCAACTAACAAAACCTCCTTTTTCCTCAACTACAACACCTTCCAGGGAGAGGCCTTTTGAGGAAGATCTACAAACTGCCTTACTCGAACCTCCCATAACAGTGTCGTTCAAAGAAAACCAATCATCAAACTCACTGGATGACACGACTTTTGATAGCTCCGACATTTTTAACAACAATTTTTTTTACTCTATAAAATTTTTTTGTGAATCATGAGTTTAAAAATGTAGATTTCACCAGTTAAAGAAAAATACCTGCGCGTCTCCATAAGTGATTCTTATGGTCTAAAAGTTATTTTTTAAATACTAATAAGGCTATTAGAATACCTTTTGATCTGAGATGATTTACTTCATTTGGCTTAATGTTTTACCGATTGAAGGTCAATTATTAAAGAGAAGGCAGGCCGGAGACGATGGATTTGTATAGCACTCAGCATCCCAAAAACCTTCAACTTCGATACCTTCCCAATGATTAATCATTGTTTCTAATTCCTTGATTCTTTCTTTAGCGACATCAATTTTTTCAAGGAGATTTGATGAAGTTTCTTTCTTCATGATTTTTCCTCTTTACTATCCTTATTTAACTACTAAATTGATATTAAATCTACCGATATAATTACGGATGTATTTATTCCTATGAGTCTTTGAAATAATCAATTCCGAAGAACTTTTCTATTTTCTTATTTATAACCTACCTTTGGTTGAAATAGAACGAATTACAAAAATTACCAACATTATTTGTCTCAGCTTTAAGACCTGTCTTCTTTGCAATCAAACTGATCTTTGCGTTTTTTTCTTTTTGTGAATAGTCGTTCTGATTAAGGTACATTGTGTAGTATTCCCTGCATAAATTTGATAGCTCTTTCTCTCTGGAAAATGGGATACGCCCTACAGCTATCAATATAAGAGCTAGAGCTATTGCTCCTGTAAAAGCTTTGTTGAGTGAGTTAGTCATAGTTATGATTTTTTATATTGTCTAGAATGCCGTCTGAAGTGAAAATCCTCGCTTTATAAGGGAATGACTTCAACTGTATCGAATTTTATCTACTGTTTTTATGGTGTTTTATAGTGCAGACTTGCCTTGACCAGATTTTAGGAGGAAGAATGTTGGCAATCCTAGTAAAACGCCTACAGAGGTGATTAGTATAAGATTTATTGTGAATGAACTAACACCTAGTTCTGAAGAGGTTAAAGCAAAAGTCATTAAATTGAAGTTGAATTAGTTATTATTTTTAAGTATATTTTCTAAAAAGCTCAAACTCTTAAAAGCTTGTAAGAATTGTTTTCACTTTATTCATAGAATTTCAGATTGAGCTGAGTTTGAATTTGACTCAATTTTTTGCTGATTCATTTTCGCTTATAGATTTTGTTGACTTTTGTATATCCTTTTTTAAGGCGGCCTTTTTTTCCTCAGCCTCCTTTTTTATTGCTTTTTTTGCGTCAGCTTCTTTTTCTGCGGCTATTTTTGCTGCTAATGCGACTGATTCTTCATGCGCTATTTTTGCATCGAGTTGACCAGTTGCCCTCATCCATTCATTAACACTTGCTTCCTTCCCAGCTGCTTCACATTCTTTTTTATATCTTAGAAATGGGAACCAATGATGGTTAGCTGTTTCAGGATTACTTGTATTAAAATTATTTTCGCTCATTTACTTGATTAGACTTTTAAGATTATCCAATAATCTTTGTACTAAGTCCCTTTTAAATTTACTAAAATTTAAGTTCTTTTTATTAATTACATTGTTGTGTAATGTTTTTTACTTGTTGATAGTCATATATAAATAATAGGGATAAGAATTATTTCTCAGAGTTAAATTGATTTTGAAGTATGTCTTATTTTAATTTCGCTGAATAAATATCTCATATGGATTCTTCCTTGGCATTAGCAATTATTTTGACATTTGTTGGGATAATTATTTTTATATTGATATCAAAAAATGATCTTGGAGTAACTTCTTTAAAGAAAGATCCTGAATCTCATACAACCCTGATTGGTTCCGTTGCTAAGGGTATTCCTGGTTCTGATATTTTAAACTCAGATTCAGTCTCCAATACAAAGGAGTCGACAGAAAATGCAATTCACAGCTAGCAAAGATGCTGATGAGAATTTGATTTGGTCTTTGATTTTAAATAATCTGGGTACTCCTCTTTCAAAAGACGTCTCACCAGCTACTTCTGCTTTCTTTAAAACAGAGGACGGCCTAGAATGTTCAGTTAGGAGAAGAAATGGAGATTTGATTGCACATTGTTATTCTGAATCAGATCGAATGGGGCAAAGACGTTGGACTATTGATCTTAAATAAATGTCAATCAACAATAAGCGCTCTTATATTCCTAGTTCTTCAATTAAATTCTTTTGGAATTTGGAACCCAGAATTGTATTGGCTGCCAGAGCACCACTGGCTGCTACAGGTGGAATGCCGATCCCTGGGAATGTACTTGAACCGCACATTAGAAAATTTTTAATTGGAGTTTTATTCCCTGGGAATAGACCCTCTGCTGCCGACAAGGCTGGACCATAACTTCCATTCTTTGTATTTAAAAATCTTTGATGAGTAAGTGGTGTCCCTAGCATTTTTATTTCGATTCTTTCGTGAATATCAGGGATTAGTTTTTTTATAGGTTGCCAGAATACTGAGCATCGCTCCTCTTTTGTTTTTTCATATTCGTTAGTACCTATTTTAAGATTTTCCCATATTTCCCATGGCTCATTAGCAGGTGTATATCCGTGAAGTATGTGTTTGTTGTGGGGAGACATTGTTGGATCCAAGGCAGATGGAATAGAGAGAACTACTACATTTCTTTCGGCAGTAATACCTTTAGCCCAATCATCAACCCATATTGAATGGAGTGGAATGTTTTCTAGTCCTTCTGCATTAAACCCAAGATGTAGATGAAGAAATGAATTGCATTTTGGAGTCATGGACATTTCTTCTCTCCATTTTTGAGATATATCTTTTGGTATTAAATCAAGGGTGTTCCAAATATCTGCATTGCTAACAATATGATCTGCAAAGATTTTCTCACCATTTTTCAACTCAATTCCAATTGCTTTATTCCTTTTTATAATTATCTGATTAACTTTTGAATTAATTTTGAGCTTTCCTCCAAATGAGTAAATTCCATTTAATAGAGCTTTAACGATAGATTCACTTCCTCCCTTTGGATATTCCAGGTAGGCATCTGGTTTAAACCAATCATCAAAAAGTGTTGCCATCGCAGCTGCATTCGTTTCGTCTTTCGATAAACCGCTTATTAGAAAGGAAAGTAAATCAACCCAATTTCGTAAAAATGGATCTTTAAGATGTTCATCAACTAAATTTCCAAAAGCACCTCCTAGGTATTTAAAAGATTTCAAGTGAGGGAGGAGTGTTTTACTACGTCTTAAGAGCTGAAAAATAGTTTCCTTGTTTTGATTTAGCGCTATTAGGGGAATTGCATTAGCTGCTGCACCAATCGGTTTAATCACTTGAATAAAATGTTCCCATTCTCTAAGGGCATCATTTCCGCTAATTGAATTGATCTGATCAAGGAATCTTCTATCTCCAACTCCAATCGTGTAGTCGCCTTCAGGAATTTGAACATTCCAATCCTGATATTTAATTAATTCAACTTTTTGGTTAAGAGCTTTTAGGACTTGACCTAAAGGATTTGTCGTAGGCCAAGTACCTATTCCACTCCAAAGCGATGGTCCGGATTCAAATGTATATCCATTTTTCTGAAAGCCATGAGCCGCTCCTCCAGGTTTTGAGTGAGCCTCAAGAATTAAGACTTTTTTGCCAGCTTTAGCTAGCAAGCCTGCGCAACATAATCCTCCTATACCACTTCCAATTACTATTACTTCTGGATTTTTCATTTATTTTTTTTTTTAGGAATTTTGCTTCTTTAGAATTTCTACTACAAATTCTTCAGAACTGCTTCAATGAAGTAAGTTTTAAGAATGGAATTTACTTAATTTTTTGTTTGGTCAAGAAGAGGAATTGATGGACGTATGTAAACAAATAATGCTCCGTGCATATCTCTAATGATTCTTAAATCTTCGTCAACATAGATCACTCTAATCTCACAATTTGGATTTTCTTTGTTCCATGGAAGTAGTTTCCATACGGTTTTAACTGGATACCACCTTTCCATGAGAATACTGTCTAAAAAAGGAATTTTCCCCAGTCCATCCACCTCTGATACTTTAGTCTTCTCTAACTCCATTGAAAGAATGTTGTCTTTTAGTTGAAGCCTTTTAGCCATCGTTATGACTCGACCACCAAAGGTAGGTAAAAGCTTGAACCAACCAAGGATTGGGATGGTTGTAAGTCCAAAGATAGTGGTATCAAAGGAGGAGATCATTTCTCCTTTGTTAAAATTGAGATATTGACCGACTCTTCCTACTGTTGATAAACCAAATGATCCAACTTGTAAAAGATGAAGCTTGAAAAATAAATCGCTTTTTGATTTGTCGTTTAGAGCCTTTTCTATGGCTAAAAAAAATGGAGAGCTCCTAAATAATTCAACTGATGAGTAAATTAGCTCCCATTCACCTTCAATAGAATCCTGAGATATTTCATCTGATAGGGGTAGTAGATCTTCAACTAGTTTATTCATCTCTACTAATTTATTTTGGTACATAGGAGCAATCATCGCGTTCATCCTTTGACCTCTATCTGTTGCTGCTGCTACCTGGTAAATAAGGGCTTTGAGATCCTTCCTGTCCTGCATTTTATTGAATTGGTTAATTCGTACTTAACACCTTGACCTTAACTAAAATTTTCTAAAGACCTTGAATTTATATACATATAGGTTTACCAAGTAATATTTGAGCGTTTCTCATCGATTTGGCTTATAACATTTATATGATTACAACTAAAACCTTACTACTGACAATATTTGTTCCCTTGGTTTGTCTTAAAATTTTTGGTTTCTATAAAAAAATTCTCAAGGTCTCAGAACCGTCTTTAAAGCAAATAAAAGCAAAATTAGAAAGAACATTTTCAATAGATAGCTAGGTTGTTGCTCGAATTTTTGTTTTTTGTGTTTTATAGCGATTTTTGCTTACTTTTTAAAAAATCAATAAAACTTTAATTCCTTCTTGATAGTCATTTTCTTCTTAAGTGAGACTTTACCTATCTATTTTCTAAACAAGCCTATAACTCAATTTTTGTGCTCCTTATGTCTTTAAATGAATAGTTTTTTATGTAAATTTATAAGATGCAAATGCTATTTACATCTACATGTAAATAGATTGTTCGGTTTGTATACCCACAATGTGCTAGATGTTGTATATAGGTAATTCTTAATTCAATGTCTCAATTAAGTATCAAAGTTAGCGCTAAAGGCGAAGCCATGATCGCTACCCTTCAAAAGGAAATTTTTAACCGAAGAAGAAAAAAAGTAACAGCATCACAAGTTGTTGAAACTCTTGTAGAGAGCGGTGCTAAGTCACAATCTGATAAGCGTTATGCTGCTTCTTGGAAAAACTTAATAAAGGATATTGAGAAAGCTGCAAAAGTTTCTGAGATCCATGGTAATAAGCCAGCAAATGTTAGTGCTGATGAGTGGGCTTTGATTCTCTCTCACCGTACTCGTAAGACTACGAGTGCTAAAAAAGTTTCAGCAAAACCCTCAGCTAAAAAGGCTACTGTCAAGAAAACTGTTGCTAAAAAGGCCGCTATCAAAAAAACTGCTGCTAAAAAAGTAATTGCAAAGAAAGCAGTAACTAAAGCTGCTCCAGCAAAGAGCGCTGCAAAAGCAAAAGTTAAGACTTCTAAAGTTAAAACAGCAGTTAAGAAAGTAGCTTCTGCTCAAGCTAAAAAAGCAACTTCAAGCGCAAACTCAGTTTCAAAGAGAGTATCTAAGGCTTTAGCAGGAAGACCTGCGAAGCGTGTAAGAAAAGTTAGT
Organism: Prochlorococcus sp. AG-402-C09; assembly: GCA_003279565.1. Taxonomy (GTDB): domain Bacteria; phylum Cyanobacteriota; class Cyanobacteriia; order PCC-6307; family Cyanobiaceae; genus Prochlorococcus_B. The sequence continues at coordinate 3,029 of QCHN01000018.1, read as the reverse complement.
CTTAAAGCTGTAAAAGCTTAGTTAAAAAGCCAGATCCGTTAAAGCGGCCTGAAAAGTGCAATGCTTTTCTCTGGCTATTTTATTAGAGATTTCATTAGTATCCCAATCCTACATTGCCTTTTGTGTAGCCTTGGCAGTAGTACTTGGCATGGTAGTAGTGATTAGTAATATCAGCTTTCTCTCCTTCTAGTCCATCGATTCTTTTCTTTCCTAATTTTAATTCTCTTGCAGCCTTTTCCCCTGTAATTAAATCAGCGCTTAGACGTCCGCAAATATCATTCACTTTGAAGTCTTTCGCTGAAGGACCTCTGACATAGCCTGCAAAAATTGCAAGAAATAATCCAAGGGTTACAAACCTTCGGTGGTTTCTCCACCATTCATAACTATTGAGATTTAGTCTCTTTTTTAAATCAATTTTCATTTATATCAATAATAGATTTGTTCACCTTAGGCCTTAGTTCTTTTCTTTATGGGTGATGTTCTTGATAGGTAAATATTTTAGCTTATTCACATAGTTAAAGAATTAGGCCTATTCGTTTTTCAATAGATCATATTCACGAAGTACGATTGGATTATTAGTAAATCTATTTACGAATGCTTGAGAAGATTTCAAAAGATGATTGGCAATATTTTGTCCCCTTTTTGGTTTGCACTATTTGCTTCTTTGCAACAGATTTCTTTGGAATAATTGATAAGGCTTCCATTGCTTATTGGTCTGGACGTTTGTTTTATGAGCCATACAGGATTATTACATCCCATTTTTTTCATGGTGATGTTAATCATTTATTGGCAAATATCTCTGGAATCATCGTAGCTAGATATTTTCTTAAATCTTTAAGCCTTCAAAGTGACTATTTCTTTCTGGCTTTTATTGTATTGATAATGCCTCTCCAAGCGTTTATTTGTTGGTCCGTAGATATTTTAATTTATAGAAATCCTATGTCTCTAGCCATTGGCTTTAGTGGTGTTTTATTTGGTATCGATGCGTTTATTCTAATGACTACAATTTATGGAAAGAAAAGATTTTTGTTCATTGGATGTCACCTAACGAAAGATCCAAGATTACTTAAATCAATTTCTGTGCTTACAGGTATTGGAATTATTTGGTCATTCTTACCTGGAATTAGTTTGTTAGGTCATATGTCTGGACTTTTGGCAGGATTTCTATTGTTTTGGCTCTAAGCAAACAATTGATTCGATGTTATTGCTTCTTAAGAAACACTTGATCATCTCAATGGTTAAAATTATAAACTTAATTTTAATTGAATTGCCTTCACTTCACTTGATAAACTTTTGATCTTCCATTGCATTTACGCACCGCCCATTCGATTGGAGATTTTAAACTTTCTTGTTCCACGCAAATAGTCTGATAATTAGCCCATCTAGCTATTGGCCCTAACCTTATTGCAACTAGTGCAAGGCTAAACGCACATAAAAATGCACACAACAGCAACGCAATTCCAGTAAATAGATCATTAAACTTGAACTTCATTTCTGTCAGATTGAAGTTCTTATTTTTTTTTGTCTCACTCATAGAACTAATGGGGTGGAATAAAATGCCTCAATATTTAAAGTCTTATATACTGTTACCTCTTTTATGGTGGCATAGAGAATAAAAGCTGAATGAATTTTATAGATCTATTTATTGATAGTTAACAGTTAGAAATTTTCTTAGGTTTCGTCATTTGTCTTTTCCCCATTAAACATCCTTTTCTCCCCGATCACGATGGTTAACCATCCAAGTGCTAGAAGCCCTCCAGCTTGATAGTCTCCTTTTAGGAAATCAAATAGAGCGAGGGTGCTTGCAGAAATAGCAAGAGTACGAACAGCAAACCTTGCAAAGGTAATTTTCTTTTTTTTAATTGTTTTATTCATAGGACCATTTTGCAGGGACTAACTTCGTAAAACAAATTTTGGTTGGATGAGTTATTGATATTTATTCTTTTGGAAACATCTTGTTAATAGAATTAAATCTATCATTTCTTCTTTGTCGTAAGAAGATTGATCCTTTCCCCTCACACCGCTTCCCTCTGTTAAACCTTGTAGTTTTAGTTTCTTTCTAATCAACATTTTTCTTTCTGCACTTGAGAGATTTTTAAAACGTTTTTTCCTTTCTTCACGATTTTCACTATTGCTCATTGGATTTGTTTAATAATAATTTGTCTATTAATATGAATTGATAATTATGTTTACTATTTTAATTCATTAAATAATTGTTTTCTAGAAGTGTATCAATGACTTTTGCTCCTCTTGATTTACTCCCAAGAGAAAGGGGATTGGCCTTATCTAGTATTGAAGCAAAGCAAGTGAGCCAACTACTACCTTCGCAAACTTGAGCTGCCTTGCAAATGTGCCTTGGTGCTTTTTCTGTGCAACCTTGAGTGCGAGAAAATTTAATAGACTCTAGTTGAGAATCAAGTTCTAATTCTAGTAATGATATCTCGTCTTTATTAATACATTCACCAGCAGCGTAGCTTTCAAGCAAAATTTGATAGTTCATTATTTAAAGAGTTTTAGTAGTATTGAGAACTAAGATCTAAAGAGTTTTTCTAAATCTTGCTTCACTTTCTCCAATTCATTTAGTTTTTTTGGATTTGTTTTTTGCCCCCATTTATCTACTTCTCCAGTTCGACCATTTTTAATTGTCATCCTTATCCACCAAAATTGAAGACTCAAGAAAATCAGAGCAAAAAAAATTAGTTCAAGAGTTCCTTGTTTCATCCCAAACTATTCTAATAAATCGAACCTTTTCTTATCGTTGTACTCATTTTTCATGTATTGATTACTCATTAGGATCAACCTCCGTGATTTTTAGATTTAAGCCAACGTAAAGAAGAATACCTCCAATAAGAGGGGTCCAAAGCCCCAATTGGTTTAAATCATGTGATTGCAGAAATTCCATTTATTCTTCATCTCTTCTAATGATGATTTGGTTTGTTTTATATTCAGATACTACCCTATTAGCTATTTCAACAATAAATGAATTTGGACACCGTAAAGCCTCTTGTAACTCAGCTAATTCATCAGAA
>QCHN01000017.1 GCA_003279565.1 Prochlorococcus sp. AG-402-C09 | reverse complement strand
TAGGTTCGAGTTGGTGCAAACTCTCCTAACTTGTGTCCAACCATTTGCTCAGTTATGAAAACGGGTATGTGACTCTTTCCATTGTGAACAGCAATTGTATGGCCAATCATCATTGGCAGAATTGTTGAGGCTCTGGACCATGTCTTGATGACAGCTTTATCGTCATTAGAGTTTTGCTTCTCGATTTTACGAAGCAAACTGTCTGAAATAAATGGCCCTTTTTTTAGTGAACGTCCCATAACGGTTTAAAAGAATTGGTAAAGAAAGATAGAAATCATGAATCGCGACCTCCTCTACTCCGTTTAGATACCTTGCGTCGTTTTCGAAGAACGTACTTGTTGCTAGGCTTGTTTTTCTTCCTGGTTTTCAGACCAAGAGCAGCTTTACCCCAAGGTGTGACAGGACCAGCTCGTCCAACAGGTGCCTTTCCTTCTCCTCCTCCATGAGGGTGATCACATGGATTCATGACACTTCCTCTAACTTGAGGTCGTCTGCCAAGCCATCTTCTTCTTCCAGCTTTTCCAAGGCTTGTATTTCTAATCTCAGAATTACCAACCTCTCCAAGGGTGGCATAGCATTCCTTTCTGACTAAACGAACCTCAGTTGAAGGTAATTTCAACGCAACGTAATCTCCTTCTTTAGCCATGACTTGGGCGCTAGCTCCAGCTGTACGAACCATCTGTCCGCCTCGACCTGGATACAGTTCAACACAATGAACGCTCGAGCCTAAAGGCATTGAAGAAAGTGGTAAAGCATTACCAGTTTCAATTGGTGCATCTGGACCTGAAATAACTTCTTGCCCAACTGTTATGTCCGCAGGTGCAAGTATGTATCTCTTTTCACCGTCAGAGTAAAAGAGTAGAGCAAGTCTTGCATTGCGATGAGGGTCATAATGAATTGCGGCGACTTTGGCCGAAACACCATGCTTATTTCGACGAAAATCAACAATCCTATATAACCTCTTATGCCCGCCACCTCGATGTCGACAAGTAATTACTCCTCGGTTGTTTCGTCCTTTCTTTCGATGTTTTGATACGACAAGTGAGCGCTCAGGCTTGTTAGATGTAACTTCACTAAAGTCAGTTACAACTCTTGTCCGAGTGCCTGGTGTATAAGGTTTGAAACTTCTTATTGCCATTGTTTTAAGCCTCCTCTGATTCGGGGAACAACTGTATGGAGTTCCCTTCTGCTAAGCGAACCACAGCCTTCTTCACTTGTGGCCTCTTTCCAGAAAACCTACCAACTCTCCTACTTTTTCTTGGAGGATTCATAGTGCTAATACCAAGAACCTTGACATCAAACATTTTCTCTACAGCAGCTTTTATATCAGGCTTAGCTGCTCTTGGATCGACTTCAAACGTGTACTGATTTAAATCCAAAGCTTTTGTAGCCTTCTCAGTTATTAAGGGACGCTTAATAACATCCGTAAGTCGTTTATCAAAAAAATTAGTCATTACCGTAGACCTCCTTAATGGTTGATAATGCGTCTTCACCTATTACCAATGATTTGGCATTCAGAAGGTCAAACACGTTTAGTTGATCGGCAGAAATAAGCTTGATTTTTTTTAAGTTTCTAATTGAGCGCTTAACAATTTCCGAAGGGTGATTGAGAATAATAAGAATCTTCCCGTCAGAATCAATCCCTACCCGCTTGAGTAGAGCAATAATTTCACTAGTCTTAGGAACCTCAAGTTTCGAGCCGAAGTCTTTAATTATTTTTACATCTGAAATTCTACTCATTAGAGCAGTACGAAGAGCTAACCTTCGTTCCTTCCTATTCATTTCCAAGTTATATTTCCTAGGCTTAGGGCCAAATATAACGCCACCTCCAGGGCGAAGAGGAGTTCTAATTGAACCTTGCCTTGCTCTGCCAGTACCCTTTTGCTTGTAGGGTTTTCGACCGCCGCCACGAACCTCAGACCGAGTTAAAGAACTTGCAGTCCCCTGGCGGCTGTGAGCCTGCTGGCGCAAAACAGCACGATGCAAAAGATCTGCTGCAGATGATTCCTTGGCAATTTTCAAATCAATTGATGATTCGCCAGTCTCTTTGCCTTGCCAATCAAGAACAGTACAGTTAGCCATCATTTACCTCCTTGGTGGGTAGAGACGCCAACTCTTTTGGCAGGTCTTATGTTTAAAAGAGATCCAGGCTTACCTGGGACAGATCCCTTTACTACTAATAAATTGTGATCAGTATCTATCTTGAGAATTTCAAGGCCTCTCGTAGTAACTTTTTTGCCACCCATGCGACCAGCCATCCTCTTCCCAGGATAAACACGACCAGGAGTTGTTCCAGCTCCTGTTGAACCAGGTAATCGATGATTTTTTGAACCGTGGCTCATAGGACCTCGGCTAAAACCATGACGCTTTTGATAACCCGCGAATCCTCTACCCATTGTGTCGCCGCTAACATCAACCTTTTGACCTGTTTTAAAATCATCAACTGTTATTGCAGTTCCAAGTTCAAATTCACCAGAATTTTCCACTCGGTACTCTCGCAGATGACGCAAAAGACCATCTCCTGATTTTGCGAGATGGCCTTTTGAAGGCTTGTTGATAAGTTTGTCGCGGATTAATTGAAAGCCTATTTGAACAGCAGCATAGCCATCTGTATCGGCAGACTTCAATTGAGTGATTCGACAGGGACCCGCTTCGATCAAAGTGACTGGAACGGCTCTGCCTTCATCATCGAAGAGTTGGGACATACCCAACTTCTTACCTAAGATTCCTAAAGACATTGATTTAAATAAACGCCAGCTAATAGGTCTATCTGTACAAAGAAAGACTTTGAATCTGAATTAAATCGCCTATCTAGCCAAAAAAGTTGAAATTAATTTAAGTTCAATTTATTTGGGAAATGCTAGCGATCATCAGCTGGCTGAGACTTTTCTAAACTTTTCAAAAGTTCAACTAGTATCTCGCGACACAAGAAAATGAATTCTTCTGTACTGGCCAAAAAGACTAAACGCAAACGCTCAGTCCGCTCAAGCATCTAGAGGCCCGGCTAGCGGTCGGGCATAGAAAAGCTTTAGCAACTTATAAGATTACACTATTATGGTCCTTTTTGTGTGATGCTTCACTTGAACAAGATAAAGAATTTGATTTAAGAATGCCTTTATTACTCTCTGGTCAGAAATTTCGCACTGATCTTGAATCATTTGGTTGTCTTGCAATTCTTAGTCCACTAGAAGGAGGAGCCGAAACTCGTTTACTTCGAAGACTCAGAGCTAGTGGATATCAGACCCAAATAACTTCTGCAAGGGGATTAGGTGATCCTGTTGTCTTCCTTACACAATTACATGGAATCAGGCCACCACATTTGGGGCATCAAAACGTTGGAAGGAATGGAGCATTAGGCGAGGTTCAACAAGTTATTCCTCAATTAAATGAATTGTTAGCAGAAGATAAACCCTTGGTTTTATGGTTATTAGAGGGTCAAGTCTTATCAAAGTCAGAACTAATATCAATAAATAATCTCTGCGAAAAAGAACCACGTATAAAAATTGTTATTGAAATGGGAGGGGCTCGAAGTATTGAATGGCAACCATTAAATGAATTCATTAATCAAGGTGATTAATCAAAATTCAACTTGTAACTCTGAAGCTCTCAAAAAAGGTAACTGGGTAAAATTAATTTGTGGCGCAAGTAATCAAGATTTACCTTCAATAACTGATCTTTGCTCAATTTATGGAGCTGCAGGTGTGCATTGCATTGACCTTGCTGCTGACGAAGCAGTGATCCTGGCAGCTCGCAATGCTATTGATTGGGTTTTCAAAATTTATGGAAAAAGACCATGGCTGATGATCAGCTTAAGTGATGGAAAAGATGCACATTTTCGCAAAGCTTGGTTTAATCCAGACCTATGCCCTTCGAATTGCTTAAGACCATGTCAAAATATTTGTCCAGCTCACGCAATTGAAAACGAAGGCGGTATAAACGCTAATAAATGTTATGGATGTGGCCGATGTATTGATACATGTCCATTAGGAATTATTCAAGAAAAGGATCGAAGATTAACTCTAAAAGATTTTGCTCCATTGTTAGCCACTATCAAACCAGATGCAGTAGAAATCCATACTGCTCCAGGCAGAGGAAAAAAATTTGAAAAGACAATACAGGAAATTTTTAAAGTCGATCTTCAACTCAAGAGATTATCTGTTAGTTGCGGATTGCAAGGGCATGGCATCAACCATGAAAAATTAGCAGACGAACTTTGGCTGCGACATAAATTTCTGAGAATTTATAATCAAAAACCTCTTTGGCAACTTGATGGGCGCAGAATGAGTGGAGATCTTGGAGCAGGTGCGGCCAAGGTTGCCGTAAAACTTTGGGAAAAAATACGCCCAATAGCACCACCAGGGCCCTTACAACTTGCCGGAGGAACTAATGAGTCGACTATCAAGTACCTCCCAGAGATTAATGGACCCGATGGAGTCGCTTTTGGAGGTAAAGCAAGAAAAATAATCCAACCATGGTTAGAAGAGGCTCAACGAAGACAAATTAGTCTTCGAGATTGGCCAGAAGGGTGGGAAGCAGCTCTTTCAGAAGCAAAAAAACTAGTAAATCCTTGGCTCATAAGAAAATCTTCATAATTGAATGTTCCTAAACAAATCAGTCATACAAAAGCATCATTTAGGTTTTATTAAGAAGAAATTTTCCGATTAACTAAAAAAAACTTGATAAGGACATGACAGGATTGAATCAAATATGCAATTATCTAAGAGATAGATTCCTAATCTATGGCTATCAATTGCAAACATAGATCTGGAACAATGGGCCGTCGCCAAGTGGTAAGGCATCGGGTTTTGGTCTCGACATTCCTAGGTTCGAATCCTAGCGGCCCAGTTTTAAACTTGTAGTGATAGAAAAACCGTTACTTGTTCTTGATTTTGATGGTGTCATCGTTGATGGCATTCAGGAGTATTGGTCAAGTTCTCGACGAACTTGTCTAGACATACTGTCTGCCAAAGAAAAAGAAATTATTTCTTTTTCGAGTGAGATCCCCGCAACTTTTAAGGCCATGAGACCTTGGGTTCATCACGGTTGGGAAATGGTTGTTTTGGCTGCTGAATGTTCACATAAAAATAGTCAATTAAACTTAAAAGGTATTGAGAATTTTTCAAAAAATTATTCAATAGAGTGCTCTTTAGCCCTTAAGAACTGGGGTTGGACGCCTTCTCACTTACAAGAAGCTTTAAATCAAACGAGGAGAGAAGCAATATCAAATAATTTTAGTCAGTGGTTAAATTATCATCGTCCCTTTTCTTTAGTCACTCAACGTCTCAAGACACTTGAAAAAGAAGGTATTGAATTTGCTGTTTTAACAACAAAAAGTATTGAGTTCACAAAAAAACTTTTGGAGTGTTTCAAGCTTCAGCCGAAACTTGTTTTTGGTCACGAATCAGGAAGCAAAATCGATGTTTTGAACCAACTACTACATAAAAGAATAATTCAGGGGTTTATCGAAGATCGCAGAACTACCTTAGAAAAAGTCTTGGAAGAACCAAAGTTAAGATCTATCCCTTGCTACTTAGCAAGCTGGGGATACTTAAAACCTCAGGATCGAAATAATCTTCCTTCTGATATTAAATTACTAAATTTAGATACTTTAAAAGAACCTATTTCGAACTGGTCTTGACTTAATAGCGTACGTCTGTACTATCGGTTTAATTGCTATTCGTTGAGGAACTGAGTATTTCATCATCAATCCCAACGTCTGTTGTTATCCCTCTGAATTAAAGTTATTTGTCATGTCAAACGAAAGCAAGCCACTCCAATCAGCTGAATCTAGGAAAATAGATCCAAAGTCTGGAGAAAAAGAAAAAGCATTGAGTTTAGTGGTGGGGCAAATAGAACGCAATTTCGGGAAGGGTTCGATCATGCGTCTCGGGGATGCCTCAAAGATGCGAGTAGAAACTATATCTACAGGTGCCTTAACTCTTGATTTAGCTCTTGGGGGAGGCTATCCCAAAGGGCGTGTAATTGAAGTTTATGGTCCCGAAAGTTCCGGGAAAACAACGCTGACATTACATGCAATAGCGGAGATTCAACGTAACGGCGGAGTTGCTGCATTTGTAGATGCAGAACATGCTCTTGATCCAGTCTATGCAGCCTCTCTTGGTGTTGATGTAGAGAATCTTCTTGTCTCTCAACCGGATACAGGAGAGATGGCATTGGAAATTGTTGACCAACTTATTAGATCTGCTGCAGTCGATCTAGTTGTTGTTGATTCAGTCGCTGCGCTTACACCCCGTTCAGAAATAGAAGGAGAAATGGGTGATCATTCTGTCGGCGCTCAAGCTCGTCTCATGAGTCAAGCAATGAGAAAAATTACTGGAAACATTGGCAAGTCTGGTTGCACAGTAATTTTCTTAAATCAATTACGTCTAAAGATTGGTATTACATACGGGAATCCAGAAACAACAACTGGTGGAAACGCTCTGAAATTTTATGCCTCTGTAAGATTAGATATTCGTCGTATTCAAACATTAAAGAGAGGAACTGAAGAATATGGAATTCGTGCAAAAGTGAAAGTCGCCAAAAACAAAGTTGCACCTCCATTTCGAATAGCCGAATTTGATATTCTGTTTGGGAAAGGAATTAGTACTCTTGGTTGTCTTCTTGATTTAGCAGATGAGACTAATGTCGTTACTCGCAAAGGAGCTTGGTATAGCTACGAAGGTGACAATATTGGGCAAGGAAGAGACAATACCATTACTTGGCTTGAACAAAATCCTGAATCAAAAGAAATCATTGAAAAATTAGTTAAAGACAAATTAACTGAAGGCTCAGAAGTAAGTGCTAATTCAATGAGACCATTAGCAGCAGCTGCTCGACATGCTTCATCACGACCAAACCTAAGACAAGTTTCAGCGAACGGTTAAAGCCAAAACATAACTTGGCCTTATCTGATATCTGCAGGAATCCACCACCCTGCAGCCGGTCCAACAAAGCGAACAATGATCCAAAGAATAACTAAAGCAGCAATACCTACCCATCCTGCACGAATACTTAATTGTATAAATTGATCTCTTTGCGCTTGCGTAACAGGAAACCAAGAGACAATACGAGGTGAATCATTCCTAGAGTTTTTCTTACTACGAGGTTTTGAGCCTTGTTCAGCTCTTCGGCGAGCTTCTCCCATTGTAAAAAAACAATATTTGTTAATCTAAGAGATTGATTTTAATAAGGCAATAAACGCTTTAAAGCAACCCACGGTTCCAGAGCTTCAAATATTAGTTTTCCCCAACTTCTAGAATGCATACGGCCATCAAGTATAGCGACTCGAACATCTTTACCCCTAACAATTGCAAGCGATTTGAGAAGTATCGTAAGAGTTTCTGGAAAAAGGAATTCCCGAAACCAATCACGACCTTGATACTTAAGCATTTCAACTTTAGCGGCAATCCAGGGTGACCCTAAAGTAGGCAATGGAATTACTGGAAAAATCAATTGATCTGGTGTTGGTAAATCATACTGATTAAGAATCCACCAATTACAACTACAACAAACAATCCCATTAGTTTCAATACTAGTAGTTTCGTGAACTACTCTCAATCCAAATTCTCCAGCTAATTCACTAGCGACCTGAAGTCGTAGTTGCAAGTCATCTACTAAAATAATAGTTGGATGAGTACGAGCAAGAATCAATCTTTGACATTGTCTTATAATATGACGATAAAAATGAGATGTATTCGGTAATGGTTGTCTTTTAGGAACAAATAAAGGAATAGGTTCTTGATCAAACTTATTTCCTAAATTCACCTTCACAGTGAAAGTAAATTTTTTACTATTTAAATCTAAAAAATAAGAGTCGCTTTGACCGGAATTAGTCAGCATTAAAAAAGTATTTTTTGATAACAGACCTGAGAGAGTTTGCAAAGGAAGCAAAGGTTGAATATGCCAATCCCAACTAAGCTCTCTATGGTCTAGCTTGGCCCATGTTACCCATTCATTATCGACCACATTAAAAGCTCTTTTCCAAGGCATTTCTGAAGGCAAGTCATCTTTGAAAATTTCTTTTAATACTAAAAGTTCTCTATGATCAACTCTTATGAGAGCATCAGAACCTACTGATTGACTGAACAAACTTCGACTTAGGCGCTCATGAGTCTCAAGAATTAAACCTTCAAAACAAGAGTAAGAATCAATTAAATTCTCCCAATCTTTCGGAGTGATTTTAATAGACATAGATTCTCTAAGCTCACTGGAGATAAACTCAGATTCAGGAAAAATTAATTGGCGATTTTTTAATAAATCATTTTCATTTGCAAAAATAAGATCTTGATATCTTAGAAGACAAATTTTTTTATCTGAGGGATTTAATTCAATTCCTTCTACATAATCAAAACTTAATCGACTAGATCTTAACTTTGCCAATTCCACTTCCAACAAGAGTCGATATTGTCTCTCTGAGAGAATCAGCACTATATTATTTTTATGCAAACAAAGTGGAATTAAAAGGCCAGGCCACCAAAAATTTCTACTATCACTTGACAATTGAATTAAAGTATTATCTTTACGGCTTAAGCTTCTAGAAATCAATCTTGTTAGGGTCAAATTATGAGGCCATAAAGCAAGATTGTGTTGATAGTATTTTTTTAGATGTTTATGTGAATTCACCTCAAGCATTAGCAGGACCTTTTATCAATAAATTCTTTTAATCATGTTGCTCTATCAATAAATATATAGAACAATACTAATTATGGAGCTTAAAACAAAACCTTCTAAAAATATTGGAATTGTAGGATTAGGTCTCATTGGAGGCTCCTTAGGCTTAGATCTCCAAAAGCTTGGATATACAGTTTATGGTATTTCTCATCGAGAAAAAACTGCGCAAAAAGCCAGAGAAAGAAAACTAGCCCAAATTGTTAGCACTGATCCAAGTATATTAAAAAGTTGTTCTCTTATTTTTATTGCTTTACCACTTGAGCAGCTCTTAAATCCTTCATCAGTTTTAATCAATGCCATCCCTAAAAATGCTGTTGTTACAGATGTTGGATCTGTTAAGCTACCTATTTTAAATATTTGGAATAAGCTACATCCACGTTTTGTAGCCAGTCATCCGATGACAGGAACAGAAGAATCTGGGGTTAATGCAGGTCAACATAATTTATTTAAAAATAAGCCATGGGTCGTTACTCCAAATGAAGAAACTGATCAAAAAGCACTTAAAAAAATAGAACAAATTGCATTGTCACTTGGGTGTCAATGGATCAGCTCTGAAGCTCAAACACATGATGAAGCTGTTAGCTTGATTTCACATTTACCCGTTCTAATTAGCTCGGCATTAGTCAAGACAGTCTGTACAGATATAAATCCTTCTCTATATTCACTCGCAAAGAGCATTGCATCCAGTGGATTCAATGACACATCTAGGGTCGGGGGTGGCAACCCAGAGTTAGGAGTCTCTATGGCAAAGTTCAATAAAGCAAATTTAAAGAGACATTTTTCATCTTATAGACATTCTCTAGACCTATTTGAAAAACATTTACTCAACGAAAACTGGAATGAACTCGAAAAAATGCTAGCCAACACACAGGAACAAAGACAAAATTTCATGTCAAAGCCTACTAATTAAAGACAGGAATATTCAGATGTCTACCTTTGCCAGCCAATATTTGCCGGACAACCATCATAGCTGATTGACTCACACCAGCAGTACCTTCTCCAGGATATATTGAATCTCCACACAGCCATAAACCTTTGAGGGGGGTTCTACTTGATAAGCCAAAAGGACCAAATTGATCTGGATGCTGACCAAGGCCTCCGACTATTCCACCAGGACGTCTCGTCCATCTTTCAAAACTTCTAGGGGTAGAAAGTTCTTGATGCGCCCAATTTGTTTCTAGCAAATTAAACTTTTTATCTAAAATAGTCCTAATCTCTTTGGACACAATATCTTTTTTTCTGTTATAAGTTTGACTATCTAGATTAGACCATTCATCAATATCAACAAATACACTGGCTATTAAAGTAGCCATTCCTAATGGTGCACGTTGATCATTTTCCATACTTATAGAAATAAATAAAGAACCAAAGTTCTCATCAAATACTTGAATATGCCCTGGGCAATTGGTTGGCAAATTATAACGGCTTACAGCTCCATAGAATACAAGGGCACCACTAGGTTTGGGTAATTTCTTTATACCTTCACGATATGTTGGAGACAATCCTCCATCAATAGGAATTAAATCTAAAAGAGATTGAGGAGGCAAGCTAAAAACGATTTCTGATGCTTTCATCTGTATCAAATTCTTTTTCCTATCAATTACATTGACATCAAAAGTATTTGAATTTTTTTCACTAAATATTTTAGTCACTCTATGCCCAAGAAAAAGGCTTCCACCATCTCTTAAAAAACTATCTCTCAACAAATCACTAAGAATTTGCATTGATCCATGAAGATGCCAAAGCCCCCTGGGAGATTGAGCCATTTGAAGAACAGTTGCACCATATAAGGCTGCCGTTCTACTTGCTGGCTCTTGAGAATAAAGTTTTAATTGAAGGTCAAGGAATCTTCGTAGACGTCTATCTTTATGACAACCTGTTATTACAAGTAAATCTGCAATAGTCAACTTACTCAAAAAACCTGTTAAAAGATTCGAAGGACGTAATGCTCCAATTAATTGACTTAAATCCCAAAAATTTCTTACCGGAAGTATCGGATCCCTATCAACAAATTTCCAGTTGCTTTCGTGAATTTTAGAACATAATGACCAGAAGGTTTCACTCCCAGGAAATTGTTTTTGTCTTTCTTTCTCCCATCTTAATGGATCATGCCAAAGATTGATTAGCCCACTCTTATCACCAAGATCAACTGAACATCCAGGATCTAAAATTTTCGCATCAGGTATCGGAATATCTAAATAATGAAATAGACGATGATGAATTCCTCCCTTCTCAAGACCTGCTACTTGGGTAGCACCTACATCAAAAATATATTCACCCCTCTGAAAAGTTCCTGCACAACCACCTAATTGATTATGTGCTTCGACCAAAGTTACTGGATAGCCTTCTTTAGCTAGAAGAGCAGCACCTGTTAGGCCAGCTATCCCTCCCCCAATAACAATGATAGATTCTTCAGACATAAAAAATTATCCAGCGAGAATACAGAGAATGGAAAAATTAATCCAAAAGGCTCTTTCAAGCTCAAATAAAGTTAACAACAACTCATCGATAGAAAAAATAATTCCAGTAGGAGGAGGTTGTATCCATAAAGCTTGGTGCATACATTTCCAAAATGATAAGAAAATTTTTGCCAAATCAAATCACATTGACAATATTAATATGTTTAAGTTCGAACGTGAGTGTCTTTTAGCTCTAAAAAAATTTGCCAATGAATCTTATATATGTGTTCCCAAACCACTTGATCTCATAATTTATCAAAATATATCTATATTTTTTTTAGAATGGATAGATCTCAAACAATCTCAACAAAATCTCCTTGGCAAAGGCTTAGCCGTGCTGCATAAATCCTCGACCGAAGGGAGTCAAACAAATTTCGGATGGGAAGAAGAAGGTTTTATAGGTTCTAATAAGCAATTAAAAGGTTGGGAAAGAAATTGGGGAGAATTCTTTATAAATTATCGTCTTAGACCACAACTTATAAAAGCAAAAGAATGGGGAGTAAAAGTAGATGATTATGAGGATATTTTAATATATTTAATCTCATATTTAAATGATCATAATCCTAGTAAATCATTAGTTCATGGTGATCTATGGTCCGGTAATTGTGGAAGTACTCAAACTGGTTTAGGAGTTTTATATGACCCTTCTAGTTATTGGGCTGATAGAGAGGTTGATATTGCAATGACAAAATTATTCGGTGGTTTTAATATAGAATTTTATAAAGGATACGAAGAGATTTGGCCATTAGATAAACTCTCAAAAGATAGAACTGATATTTACAACCTATACCATTTGCTTAATCACGCAAACATGTTTGGAGGATCATACAAAGAAAATTCACTAAAAATATTAAAAGATCTGAGATCTCGATCTTAACGAAACCTCAGATCTTTAATTCTTTTTTTTTTAATTATCCTAAATACTCTTTTTTAAGATTTTGAACTTTATCAAATACGGCTGTCCTTTTTTCGCTGGTAGTTAAATTCTGCCAACTCCATTGGCCTAAAACTACAATTCCTAGGAGTTCTAGTAAACCAGGGAGAATTGGGAAAAAATTAACTGTATCAATAACAACCTTGATTAACACTTGAGCAAGCACAACAACAGCAATGATTCCTGCTGCCTTGCCGTACTTACCCATCTGGGTCCAATCAATTTTGCTCAATGATTCATTAACTTTCCCCATTACATCACTGTAACGTTCCGAAAAGTTAACACCTTCAGTTTTCCCTTCCTTTGATTCATCTTTAGAATCAGGATTTACATCAGACATGAACACAAGCTACTAAGCAGTTATGGTCCGAGCGTATCGAATTAATTAGATAAATGCCATAGGCTCTATAGAGATAAGTCCGAACCCAAATAGAGAGGATGCCGAATCAATTCACCTTTTTTTATGAAAATTCCAAAATATATTGAATTCCATAACGAGACAAATTATGTTCTCTCTGGATTTTTAAAGGCGGTGGAGCCATCAGAAGGCTGCGCTATTTTAATTGGTCAAAGAAAAAACTCCACAACAAGTAACAAAAACAATTTTTGGGTAGTAACACACATATGGAATTGTCGTAATGTATGGGGAACATCAGAATCGAAATTAATTGATCAAAATATAAGCGTTTTTTCTAATCAAAAAAATATTCAATTGTCAAAAAAAAATCGCTTTGAAATAGATGCTAAAAATCAAATTGCATCTCAAAAATGGGCACGAGAGAATGATCTAGAAGTTTTATGCTGTGCTCACTCTCATCCTTCAGGTGAAAACAAACCGTCAGGAATGGATTTATTCTTACACCAATCTCCAGGCCTCATGGTTATTTCAAATAAGCATGGAGATTTAAAAGCATGGTGGATCAAAAATAAATTAAACTTTCATAGCGTGAAAATTGAAATTTCTTCTTTAACGTAAACTAATTCATGAAAGGTTTTGATTAATGGAGAAAAGCCAGAATGAAGCAAAGTTAAATTCCGAAGAAATTGCAAGGTATGCAAGACACATAAGTCTGCCTGAGATAGGTATTAAAGGCCAAGAAAAATTAAAGATAAGTTCAGTTGCTTGTATTGGGACAGGAGGCCTAGGATCTCCACTTTTAATTTATCTTGCAGCAGCTGGAATTGGACGTATCGGAATTATTGATTTTGATGTAGTTGAGCACTCAAATTTACAAAGGCAAATCATTCATACAACAAATTCAATAGGTCAGTTTAAAACAGATTCTGCCAAACAACACTTACTCAAGATAAATCCTTCATGTCGAGTTGATTTATATAATCAAAAACTAACATGTAGCAATGCCCTGGAAATACTTAGAGATTATGATGTGATATGTGATTGTTCAGACAATTTCCCAACGCGCTACCTTATTAATGATGCGTCTATAATACTTAATAAGCCTAATATATATGGTTCAATTGCCAGATTTGAAGGTCAGGTAAGTGTATTTAATTTAAAAGAAGATAGCCCTAACTATCGAGATCTTATTCCCACACCTCCTCCTCAAGAATTAATACCTTCATGCTCAGAAGCTGGCGTCATGGGAATTCTCCCTGGAATCATAGGTACAATCCAAGCAGCAGAAGCCATAAAAATAATAACAAATAGTGGTTTTCCACTAAACGGAAGGCTCCTCATTTTTAATGCATTAACGATGAGCTTTAAAGAGCTAAAATTGAAATCCAGTCCAGAGAATAGAAATATCGATAAACTAATAGATTATCAAAGATTCTGTTCAGAGACTAAAGTTAAAAATGACTTCGATTTAGATATAAAAAGTATTTCAGTTAAGAAATTAAAGGAACTCCTTAGTCAAGAATCAAAACAAACATTATTAATAGATGTTAGAAACGAAATTGAGCATAATGAATGTTCAATTTCAGGCTCAAGGCTCATTCCCCTTAACACTATTGAAGGCGGAGAATCCATCAATGAAATTAAAATTCTTGCCGCACATAATAATCTTTATTTATTTTGTAAAAGTGGAAAAAGATCATTGCGTGCATTAAAGCATTTAAAAAAACATGGAATTAAAGGCATAAATATTGAAGGAGGTATTGAAGCCTGGAATAAAGAAAATATTAATTATAACTAATAATCAACTCCCCTCTTTAAATCAACTCCTTTTTCAGCATAGTGCTTATGACACACCATCTCAGAATGAACACTTGCCAAATCAAAATAGATGGGTTGGTTTTTACATCTTCCTGTAATAATTACTTCGGTCTCTGATGGTTTGCGCAGCAATGTTTGAACAATAGGCTCAACTGGTAGGAGTTCCAAATCAACGGTTGGATTCAACTCATCCAAAATCACAGTCTTATAAAGACCACTTGAAATCGCTGCCCTTGCAATTTCCCATGCTCTTTCAGCTTCTACGTAATCAATAGGCTTTTGCTGCCCCCTCCAAACAATCGCATCTCTACCAGATCGAAGATGATCTACTAAATGGGGATAACTTTCTCGAAGAGCTGCAATAGCGGCATCC
This sequence comes from Prochlorococcus sp. AG-402-C09, assembly GCA_003279565.1. Classification (GTDB taxonomy): domain Bacteria; phylum Cyanobacteriota; class Cyanobacteriia; order PCC-6307; family Cyanobiaceae; genus Prochlorococcus_B. The sequence goes on along the minus strand of QCHN01000017.1, from coordinate 12,223 downwards.
TCTGTGTAACCACTACCACCCTTAAGCCATTGCAAAATTAATACACGATGACTTTTATCCTGACTAATTCCTCTTCCGATAGCTTGTAAAGCTTTACCCAAAGCACTGGTTGATTTACCTTTTCCTTCACCGGTATATATTTCAATTCCACCAACATTATTCTCAAAAAGAATTTCCTCGTTATTAATCTCAGGGCGTCTGTGAGCTCTCATCTCAGAATGAAGTTCAGCAACTTTAATCAAAGGGTTTGGTGCAGCTCTTCCGGTGACGATAATTTCCATACCGTTTGGTCTTGCAGTAAGTGTTTTAACAACTTCTTCAACAGGCAATAATCCTAAATCCAGAACAGGGTTCAATTCGTCTAGAACAACAACTGAATATAAGGCACTAGCAATTGCCCCCTTTGCTATGTCCCATCCTCTTTGAGCTTCCTGATAATCAAATTTTGTAGATTGGTCGGCGTTAAAAAACTCACCCCTGCCAGTCCTAACTTGATCAATCAGATGAGGGAACCCTTGCTGCAAAGCATCAATTGCTGCATCTTCGTCATAAGAGCGACCAGGTCCTTTCAAAAATCTAAGAAGTAATACTCTTGTTTGTCTTTTCTCACATATCCCTAGACCTATAGTTCTTAGAACTACCCCCAAAGCTGCTTGGCTCTTCCCTTTACCTTCTCCGTCATAAACATGCAATTGTCCGTGACTGCGTTCCTGGCTTTCTGCTGCTGTCGTAATTCCTATACCGTTTGATACCACGATCGATAATTCTGCTTCTTATGCATGCAACTTAACTTCTTCTACATTAGACGTCATAGAATATGCAAAATACATACAAAGATGAAAGAGTATAGAAATTTGAATTTAACCAAATTGATGATCTTTTAAAAAAGTGTTTTTAAGTCAACTGGAATCTTTAACTGAATCAGAACAGGAGCAATTAACATTGTTAAGAGAGTTTATTAAAGACATTGATAATGCTTGCGTTGCCTTTTCTGGAGGCGTTGATAGTTCTTTAGTCGCAACAATAGCTCAAGAACAACTAGGGACAAAAGCCTTTGCAGTTACTGGTGTCTCTCCTTCCTTAGCTCCATACTTGCTCAAGCAAGCACGTCTTCAAGCAGCTTGGATTGGTATTCGTCATGAAGAATGTAAAACCAATGAAATAAATGAGCCAAATTACTTTAAGAATCCTGAAAATAGATGCTTTGCGTGCAAGCAAGAATTGCACAAGCATTTAAATCAAATTTCAAAAAGATTCAATAATGCTCAAGTGCTTGATGGAGTTAATCATGACGACCTTCATGACTTTCGACCAGGTATTAAGGCATCTAATCAAGCAGGCGTGATATCACCTCTGGCTGAACTGAAAATAAATAAAAAATCAATTCGTTCGATTTCTAAATCACTAGGCTTACCTTGGTGGGATAAACCTGCTCAACCATGTTTAGCCTCTCGCATTCCTTTTGGAGAAGAAATAAGTTCGACAAGGCTGGAGCAAATAGCCTTAGCAGAAGCATGGATTATTAATCAAGGTTTTTCTAAGGTACGTGTAAGAAGTCAAGGTCTATCAGCCAGAATCGAATTACCCACAGATGAAATAAACAACTTCTTGGAAACTATTGAAAGAAATCAATTAATTAAATATTTTTTATCTTTAGGTTTTCATTCCATAAGCTTAGATCTAGAGGGTTTGATTAGTGGAAAACTAACTAGAGACATAAAGAAGACTACTTAAGATAATAAGTTCTAATGTCGAAATGATATTTGCTTTACTTTAGATGTTGATTTTATTCAGGGTTCACGATGCAAAGCTTGGATTCCGGAAGGGATTTCTCTTGCGATATTTTTAAAAGAGAAGTTCTTAGCCAAAAAATCTGCAAAAAGTAACTTACAAGCTTTTTCAGGCATCGTATGATCACCACAAGTGAATACATCAATGGCTGCATAACCAATCTCGGGCCATGTATGTATTGATATATGAGATTCAGCTAATAAAGCTAGTCCCGTAACTCCCTGAGGTTTAAAACTATGTGTTACCAAATTTATGAGTGTTGCACCAGCAATTTTGGCCGATGATGTGATAGTTGTCCTTACAAAAGCCTCATCATTAAGCTTCGCATGATCACATTGGTAGAGTTCAAGTATGCAGTGCCTACCTATATTCTCACTAGAATTAGTATGTATGGTGTCAATATCATGTGACTGGCAAGAATGAGTCCACCCAGGATTGGGATGCAACTCTGGGAAAAAAGGTTCCATAATCTGTCCAAAAATCATTTCCACAATAACCGACCAGTAGTTTCAATCAAAAGAATCTAATTGCATTAATTGTGAGTTTCGTACCCATTCACCTTCAAAAGATTCCATATGTGTTGCGCTGATTAAACACTGATGTTTTTGACCAACAGCATCTAAAAGCAACAATTGTCGTTTTGGATCTAGCTCAGCTAAAACATCATCTAACAGCAAAATTGGGGATTTGCCATACACCATTTTGATTAATTCTAATTCGGCTAATTTCAAAGCCAACACAATAGTCCTCTGCTGACCAGCAGAGGCAAAACGTCTAGCATCTACTCCATTGACTAAAAACTGTACATCATCACGATGAGGACCTACTCGACAATTACCCGTCATCTCCTCTTCTGACCTCATTTCTAAAAGTTGATGTTCAATACCCTCCCTCCAAAGCCTTTCACTCTCTTCACCTTCAAGTTTACTACCCGGTAAATATGAAATGTTCAGCTTCTCCTTACTATTACTTAAATGTTCTTGCCAGCTTGCCGCTATTGGAAGTAGACGATCTAAAATACGCCTACGTCTTCGATGAATTCTTGTACTTACCAAAGCCATTTGAATATCAAAAGAATCTAGTAGAACATTTTGATCCTCGTTCGATTGAAGACTTAAATTACGCCAAAGCTGACTTCTTTGCCTAAGCAATCTAGAAAACCTTCCAATCAAATCAGAATAAATAGGTTCAAGTTGTTGAACAATTCTATCTAGCCAATTTCTTCTAAGAGCAGGTTCTCCTCTAATTAATTCCAGATCAAGGGCACTAAAACCTACACTTCTAATCGGTCCGATCAAATCAATTTGACGAGTTAAAAGTTTTTCATTTTTATAGGCTTTTCTACCACCTTTTCTATTTAATTCTAAAGAAACTTTTTGATGATCTTCAATCATCGCCGATAAGCAAGCCTTCTCTTGGTCCCAATAAATTAAATCCTGATTTCGATTAGATCGATGAGAACGTAAACTAGATAAGAGCTCTACGGATTCAAGAAGATTAGATTTACCAACTCCATTTTGACCTATTACTATCAATCGATTTTCAGTCAACTCAAACTGAAAACATCGATAATTTCGAAAATTCTTAAGTTCTAACTGATGAAGTTGAATGTTTCTTGATGGAATTTTATGTAAGCTAATTTTAATAAGGTCTCAGCATTTGGCCTTTTTTAATCACACCCCTTTTTTGGGCATGTAGCTCAGTTGGATAGAGCATCAGATTCCGGTTCTGAGAGTCGGGGGTTCGAGTCCCTCCATGCTCGTAAATTTAATTTTTCAAAGTCTAAATCCCATTGTTTTAATACCATTAGGATCTAATAAAAACCCATTAGCTTTCAATGGATTAAGTGAAATTAATGGAGCCGCAACAGAAATGCTACAACCTGGTAACTCCCGTCTAATTATCTCAATTGCCTTAAAAACTATAATAGACATGTATTTTTCTTGTTGATCGCCAGGTTCTGCAACTAAATCCCACAAATTTGCATTTAAACCTTTATCACTAGTCACACGGACAAAACCCACAAGATTTTCAGAAGTCTTTTGCAGAAGAGTCAAATAAAAATCACTATTTTTCAAGGCCAATTCTAACTTTCTTGGTTGATGAGTATCTTGATTACATCTTGTTAGGAGCCTATTTATTTTACGTACAGAAATGAGTTCACTTCTAAGAAGAACAAAACCCTCAGGAATTTGAGGACATTTATTTGCCGAATTTAATCCAAGCATGTCATCCAGTATTTCTCATGCCTGCAGCAATGCCATTAATAGTCAACAGTGCACCACGCAATAGTTCACTACGGCTATATGTACGTGGATTTTGATTGGAGTCAATGCTCAAATCTTCACTAATTGGTGGTTGACGATTCTGGTCTCTTAATCGTTTGAGAAGAGCGACTTGTAGAAATCCTAAGGGAACAATAGTCCTATTTCTCAGATTTACAGATAATTGCAAAGCAGGGTCTGCACTTAAAAGTTTTGACTTATCAGTAATTTCTAAAATTAATTTCTTAGTCAATTTATATTCACTTGATATAATTTCGAAAATCCCAGCAAATGCCTCGCGATTATCATTGCCACCTAAACTAAGCATATAGTGGTGGGCAACATCTAAATCAACTTTCGAAAGTGTCATCTCTACTTTAGATATCAACATTCTAAAGAACGGCCATCTCTGATTCAACATTCTCAACATCTCCATTTGATCGGGGTCTGCCTTTAGTTCAGTAGCCAAAGCTGTACCAACCCCAAACCAACTTGGCAAGAGGAAACGACTTTGAGTCCAACCAAAGACCCATGGAATAGCACGAAGACTTGATAAGTCTTTTGCACCACTTTTTCTTCGTGCAGGACGACTAGAAATTTGTAATTTACTGATTTCTTCTATTGGAGTAACTACTTGAAAAAATTGAACCAAATCGGGATTATCATGAACTAAAGCTCGGTAATGCTCCCTTGAGCAAGCGGCCAGTCTTGTCATCAATTCATTCCAAATAGGGGTAGCATCTAATTTATTTGTAACTAAGCTATTTTGAAGAACAGCTGTAGTTACAGTCTCAAGATTATATAAAGCTAATTCTGGAAGGCTATATTTTGAGGCAAGAACCTCCCCTTGCTCTGTTATCTTTATCCGGCCTTGCAGCGTACCACTTGGTTGAGCCAAAATTGCTTGATAAGCTGGCCCACCTCCTCTACCTACAGACCCTCCCCTACCATGAAAAATTCGTAAAGCTATACCTTGTCTACTAGCGAGATCTTGAAGTGCTATTTGGGCCTTATGAATTTCCCAATTACTTGAAAGGAAGCCAGAATCCTTATTACTATCCGAATATCCAAGCATAAGTTCCTGAAGCGGTTGGTTTTTCTCTCCTACTCGTGGTAGTAATTTGCGATAAACATCGGTCCGAAGCAACGACTCCATTACAAGAGGAGCATGCTGTAAATCCTCAACGGTTTCAAATAATGGAACAACCAGAAAATCAGCAGCTCCCAAAGTTGGATCAATCAACCCAGACTCTTTTGCTAAAAGCAGAACTTCTAATAAATCTGATGCTGTATGACTCATTGAAATTACATATGAGCGACATATACGGGTACCAAATTCTTTTTGAAGCCTGTGAAGCATATGAAAAACTGAAATAGTTTCTTGAGTGCTTTTAGACCACTCAAAAGCAGGTGGAATAAGTGGTCTTCGAGTATTTAATTCGTTCATCAACCAAGTGACTCGATGTGCCTCATCCATCACTCCGTATGACTCAGGCAAATCTAAATAGCGAGTGAGCTCATCCAAAGCATCACTATGTCGCGTACTTTCTTGCCTAATATCTAAACTTGCCAAAGAGAAGCCAAAGATATGAACTTGATTTAATAATGTATCTAGAGGTTCACATGTTAGATCAGTACTAACTAAGCTATTTCTAATCAGCTCTAGTTCATTCTTAAACTCATCTACAGACCTATAGTGGAGAAATTCATCAAAACTACTATTTGTAGATATTGAAGAGTTGCCTTCGGGTGAGAATTGCCATCCAGCATCGGCCAGCTGCTTATTACGTAGTTGAGTAAGTCGTAGCCTCTCAAGTGTATAGCTAAGCTTCAAACGATAAGGCTCTAATCGATACCTAGCAGCCCTTTCCTCATAGACATCTGGGAAACGAACTCTGTCCATTTCCAATGACTCCAGCAAAGAAGAACTTACTTGGCTCCATTGCATAGATATACTCAGTTGATCTCTGAGCTCTTGAACTGATGCAATATACCTATCCAACATTAATTGTCTTTGATAACACGCTGTTCTCCATGTGATTTCAGGAGTAACTGATGGATTGCCATCTCGATCGGAACCCACCCATGAACCAAATGTACAAAAAGCTTCATTAGGAATCTCTACATCTGGATAACTTGAAGCGAGAGCGGTAGTCAGTCTCCTTCGCAATTGAGGCATAGCATCAAACAAAACCTGCTGAAAGTAATGAAGCGCATAATCAACTTCATCAAGAACTGTAGGTTTAAATTGATGAAGCTCATCAGTTCTCCACCAAAGTCTTATCTCCTCTTCTAATTGCAACCTGAAAATTTCCTTCTCAGACTCAGAAGTCAAGCTATTAGACTGAAGTTGTTGTAAAAGAGTGGCTACTCTACGTTGCTTGTGCCTAACAGTATGTCTTACTATTTCAGTTGGGTGAGCAGTAAAGACAAGACGAATATCCATTTCCCTCATCAAAGCATCAAGTTGGGCTGGAGGGACATTTAAACGACGTAATCGCTCAAACAATTGTCTAAAAGTTGCTGGGGCAGTCTGACTGGCTAAAGCCGGAGCAAAAGGGTCTATTTTATAATTACTATTCTCTAACTTCCCTTTTTTCATACTTTCTAAATAACTATCTTCTTCTATACGTTGCTCAAGAATATTTACCAACTGAAAATAAAGAGAAAAAGCCCTAGCAGCAGCTATCGCCTCAGCTAAATCCATTTCTGTAATCAACTGAACTATGGCCTGCGAAGAATTATCTTTATTTGACTTGCTGGGGTCACTTAATTGTTTTAAACGCAATAATCGGTCTGTTTGATTAGGAGGACATTCACTTTTGAGAACTGTTTTCCATAGATCCTCAACTAGTTCAAGCCTTTGTTGCAATAAATATCCAGGATCTTGATCCTCAACACATACTGTCGAGTGATTAGAGATATTTTCGTGAGAAGGATTTTTCAACATAAACCTATTATGAGGCAGTTCTCCCGACTTAGTCACTAATAGGTTGATTTCAATTGATTGAAATTGGTCTCTTCTCGTTCCATTTCACTAATACCTTTCTGAAGCAAGGACTGAATGCTCACGCCCTTGGAATAAGAATTCAGCCATATCATAGATTGATTTCCATTTAACAAAACTGATTTGATAGGTTGCAACAACTCAAACATATCAAGCTCCTTAGCCATAGGAGTTACATCTAGCAGAAGTTCATTTATCCAATCACGACAGTTTATTTGTCTCCCACTTCCCCAATGAGATAAATTTGCATCAAGACTAGATTTCGCTGCAATCAAATCATTATCATCTGCCAATAGAGCCAATTCTTTTAGTGTTTTAGAGCTCGCTTTCATTGGATCATACTTTTTCAGATTGTTTTTAAGATTAATAATTCTCAGTTCAAGTAGTGCTGTAATAGCCAAGAGCAAATCAACATTAGTGACTAAATCACATATCCTCAACTCTAATCGATTTAAAACATGAGGTCTTTCCGGACCATTTGGCCTTACTGACGTCCACAAATGTCTTTCATTTTGCATATTGCCCTGTGCCAGTTGATCTTCAACCCATGTCACATAGTGTGCATGATCCTCAAACATAGGCACATTGGAAGGTGTCTTAGGGAATTGAATCCATCTTTGAGAATGTGATCCAGTAGCATTTCCTCCTAAAAAAGGAGAACTAGCGCTTAATGCAAGAAATAATGATGCCTCACATCTAACCAAGCGAAGGGCCGAAAAAAGTAAGGATAAGTTGTCAATACCGAAATTTATATGAATACTTGCTGTTACAACTTTTGTTCCATAATTTTTTTCTATAAAAGCGTGATAAGAGTTTTCCAAATCTGACCTTTCAAAATTTTTTACATTTCCAAGACTTAGTGTGCTCCCAGGAAGAATTGTCAGTTTTTTTGAATCAAGCCATTTCCTAAGTTTTAGTCTTGGTAGTAAAAGTGCACTTTTTAAAACTGAATATCTTTGATCTGGAGCAGTTATGTACTCAAGATTTCTTTGATCAGGTTCTTTAACAAAATCTGATAGATCTTTAGTAATAGTAGATGCAACCCCTACATTTTCTCCAGCAAAGGTGCCAGTAAAAAGCTCCACTTCAAACCCCTTTAAAAGCATAAAGTTGGTCATAAATCAGGAGAGTCTAAGCAAGCCAAAGCAGTGAACATCCCTTTCGCTTTATTTAAAGTTTCTTGATACTCATTAGAAGGAATGGAATCTGCAACGACCCCGGCCCCAGCTTGAACTTGAACAATAAAATCATTTTTATTGTGCCTACGAACAACCATTGTTCTGATAGTAATAGCGGTATTCAATGCTCCATTTAAATCTATAGAGCCATAAACACCTGAATAAGGCCCTCTACGTTGTTTTTCTAATTGATTAATTATTTGCATCGCTCTTATTTTCGGAGCTCCACTAACAGTTCCAGCCGGGAAAGAAGCAATTAATAAATCCCAAACATCCTTTCCTTTTTTTAAAGTACCTTCAACCTCACTGACTATGTGCATTACATGCGAATATTTTTCTATAACCATTAATTCTTTTACAAAGACACTGCCTGGGATGCAAACTCTGCCTAGGTCATTTCGACCTAGATCTACTAACATCACATGCTCAGCTCTTTCTTTTGGATCTTTTAAAAGATTTTTCTCTAAAGTTGCATCCCCTTTAGCATTTTTCCCTCTAGGACGTGTACCAGCAATTGGCCTCAAACTTGCTTGAATACCCTCTTCTGTTTTTTGGGCCTTAACCATAACCTCTGGGCTCGACCCGATAAGTTGCCAATCTCCAAAATCAAAAAATGCCATAAATGGAGAGGGATTTACCATCCGCAAACTTCGGTATAACTCAAAAGGTTTTTGTATGACTGTTGACTCCAATTTTTGACTAATAACCAACTGAAAAACATCACCTTTTTTAATAAATTCTTTTGCCGATTTAACACTTTTTTCAAATTCTTTTTTTGTGGTTCTATAATTCAAATCAATAGATCGATTCGCATTTTGATTCCACTTCAAAGACTGAACAGGCTTTAAAGGAGCGGCCATCAGTTCTTGAAGTTGATTTATTTGTTCGCAGGCGATTTCATAAGCTTTTCCAGGAGAAACTCCATTACTTAAGTCTCCATATGCCACAGCTGTTATCAAACGTTTGACTTGATCAAAAATAAGAATTTTGTCCATAAACATCCAAATACCATCTGGCAAGTCGTCTTGATCAGATAATTCATGGATGGGTACTGAAGGCTCAATCCATTGAATTAGTTCATAACCCCACATTCCAAACAGTTGTCCCAGTTGCGGCAAGCCATACAAAGAAACAGATTTATAAGGCTTAAGCATTTTCCTAAGTATTTCAATTGGATTGCCATGAAATTTTTCTTGTCTTCCATCTCTCCAGCATCTAGTCAATTCATTACCAATTACTATCGCCTTCCAGAGAGGATCTGATGCAACCACACTCCACCTCCCAATAGTTTCTCCACCTTCTACTGATTCAAGTAATACTCCTGGAGGGCTTCCATTGCCAACTTTAAGCCAGGTTGTAAGAGGTGTTTCCAAATCTGCTGGCCAACTTTTTGCCAAGGGAATATAATTAGCCCCACTGGACGCTGAAGAAAGAAATTGTTCCTTATCTAAACTAAGCATGACTGCATAATGGCAGCGCAATATATATATTTAAAGGGGTCAATAGTTTAAATTAAATGAATCAAGCGTCGTAAGTCTTTTTTCCGCTAAATTTCAAACTTGCTGGATTAGGATTTTCTCCAATACGTCTATTGTTGTAGCCTTCTTTTAGTCTCCCTTCATTAGGCTTCTCAGAGAAAACACCATCTTTAGGGAAAAGTAATTCTCTATCTCCTCCAGGATAAATTCTATATATTTTGCTTGTTTCTATTCTTGGCTTAAACCCTCTCAATTGAGTATTCAAAGCAAAGCACTGTTCTTTTCTCGCAAAGTACATAAGATTATCGCCTTCATGCATTACTGCAGCTCCTCCGGTTGGAAGCTCAAAAACCTCAGAAGTTTTACTTGTCCAAGTAATTGCATATTTTTCTTCAGTTTCAGCTGAGTTCAATAACCCACCGGTGCTACCAATATGCTTTGGAAGTGTTCCAGGTAATACTTCGGTCATGCTTTTAATTAAATCAACTTATTCTTTATATTTTTAAATTAGCACTTTATTTTGTGCCTTTTGACTCATTTCCCGTCAACTTCACACGCGTCAACATTAATCAATAAGATCAAATTCTTTTAATTCAGAAATAGGAAAAAATATCGTAATTCCTTTATCTCGCCTATTAGTAAGACGGCCACCAAGACTTTTCAAAAGCCTTTGAGTTGCAGCCTGACTTAGCTGCAAATTACCTGTAGCAGGATTCCAGCTAAGTACTGGTCCAATTTCTTCATTGGAAACACTTTCTGGAATTTCAGAATTAGTAGTTGTAGAAAGATGAGTTAAAATCTGAAGTTTTAGTCTTTGCCCAGCAGGTCTTAATTTTAAAGTTAATTCTCCACCCGTCTGCAATCCACGACTGTTACGGTCAATAAGACCGGTCAGCATCAATTCAAGCCCTTCAGAGTCACTCAAAACTTTTGGCAAATCAGGTGTGATATCAAGAAAAAGCTTCACACCTTTTCGATCCAACTGATTACTCCAAACCGGATATAGCATTGTAAGCATTTTACCTAAATCAGTTAGAGCCAAATTTGTTTGTTCGGGCTTGCTTCTCTCTAACTCCACTGCATTAAAAATCAAACCAAAACGATCAATTTGCTCTGTACATTCAATATCTATTTGCTTCAAACGCGTTTCAACGACCTTAGGTAAATCCTGCTTTCTTAGAAGAGATCTTATTAAAGTTCTTATCGTCGCTAATGGAGTTCTAATTTCATGTGTTAAGGCCTCTAGTAAGGAAATTTCAGTATTTTTCGAACTTGATTTATGATCATCAATTAAATTTTCTGGCAAAGTTTGAATATTTAAACTTGGAGCAATATCTGCAAGTCGTTGTGATAGTAGAGGCCAAAATAGCTTAGATAAATCATCATTTGTTTTTAGCTGTCCCATCTCTCCAAGTGCATTTCGAAGACTATTTGCTTGTTCAACATTTTCTGAATTCAATCTGTTATCGAGTAATGTCAAAAGATCACTCAAAGTCCCAGGATCACTTCGCATTAATAATTTCCTCTCATGACATTTACCTTCGAGAGCCAAAGCAATTTGAATTTCAGGAGTAATAACAATTAGCAAAGGATCATTTCCATCTTCCTCTAGAAGAGTCAAGCGCTCATAGTCTGGAGAATTATTCTGGAAATCCATCGAGACTGATTTACTTGGAGGCAATATCCCCATTGAAGGGTTTGCAAGGTTTAACAAATCCTTTGGAGCCCAAACCCAGCCTTGAAATTTCTTGAGTAATTTAGGTTCGTATAATGCTGGTAAAGGGGAGGACAACCACAAACCTCTTGTGAGATTCATGGGGAGCAAGATATCTGATTGAAGTGTATCGAGAGCTGCCCACCACATTCGCCTTACTGCCGTTTCGCTGCATGAGGCATTAGGGACGCCTTGAGCCATCCTTTTTTGTAAAGCCTGAATAGTCACTAGAGGTTTGTTCACGAAAACCTCCAAACCTCATACAAACCTTTAAATCCATTTGATTGATTAGATTTTAAAGGATGAAAAATCATAAAAAGTAGAGTTTCAACTCGCGAAGGTGCTTGGCTGACTATTTTCAAATAGATGTGTTGAGAATTTCTCAGTAAATCTATTTAAAAAATATTTAAGTCCCTTTGAATAAATCAAAATCATGGGAGCTAGTTAGACTATGAGTCAGCATTAACAAGAAGGATTAACACCTTTAAAAACTAAGAAATTCACAATAACTAATTGAATGGAACTAATGTTTAATCCGAAAGTGAGGATTCCTTCCTTTACATAGATGAAAAAATCAACCTCAAGGTGGTATTTAAGGTTTACTCATAGCGAGACTCAAAGATCTATTGTGACTCAACTAATGCGTTTAAAAATCCACATAAGCAAAAGTGTCTAGTTAAAGATTTTTTCTTATTGACTGGCCTCGTCTAGATACAGATAAACAAAAGCCCAGACTTATAAAATTAACAAATAAGGCGGTTCTTCCATAGCTCATAAACGGTAAAGGGATT
>QCHN01000016.1 GCA_003279565.1 Prochlorococcus sp. AG-402-C09 | reverse complement strand
GCATTCTTAGCTGCATTTAGAGCAAAGGGGGTTTCTGGTGATGAACTTTCAGCAATGGCAAGAATTCTTCAAGATGCCTCAATATCACCATCAGAGCTTCCATCTTTTAATTTGGTTGATACATGTGGAACAGGTGGAGATGGAGCCAACACATTCAATATTTCTACCGCAGTTGCTTTTGTATCAGCTGCTTTAGGAGTGAAAATCGCTAAGCACGGAAATCGGAGTGCAAGTGGCAAGGTTGGATCAGCTGATGTATTAGAAAATTTAGGATTACCTTTAAATGTATCTTCGGAAAAAGTTGTTGAAGCTTTAAAGAATTTGGGTATTACCTTTCTTTTTGCTCCTTCTTGGCATCCTGCATTGGTAAATCTTGCTCCTTTGAGAAAGAGCTTAGGTGTTAGAACAATTTTTAATTTGCTGGGTCCATTAGTTAACCCATTTAGACCAAAGTCTCAAGTATTGGGAGTAGCTAAAGCTGATTTGCTTGATCCAATATCTATAGCTTTAAAAGGGATGGGGCTAAAAAGAGCTGTAGTGGTTCATGGTGCAGGTGGTCTTGATGAGGCATCACTAGCTGGGCCGAATCAATTTCGTTTCTTAGATAAAGATATTATTAGATCTGAAAGTATTAATCCTAATGAGCTTGGACTTACTGAAATTTCTAATGAAAGTTTAAAAGGGGATGATTTGAAAACTAATTCTCAAATTTTAAGATCTTTACTTAAAGGTGAAGGAAATAAATATCACAAAGAAGTTGTAGCATTAAATACTGCGCTTGTTTTATGGGTTTCAGGAGCTGAAGATGATTTAACTTTAGGTGTTAAACGATCATTAGATTGCTTGAATACAAATAAATCTTGGCTTCTTTTTAAGCAATTAAAAGATTTTTTAGCCACCTAATTTTTTTAACCTGATAAACCCTATTTCTTATGTTTTTTGATACTGATAGCTCTGCAATATTGTTATTAGAGGATGGGACCTATTTTGAAGGAATATCTTTTGGTGCAGTAGGGACTATTTCTGGAGAAGTTGTATTCAATACTGGTATGACGGGATATCAGGAGGTAATAACTGATCCAAGTTATTATGGTCAGCTAATTACATTTACTTACCCAGAGATTGGTAATACAGGCGTGAATCCTGAGGATAATGAATCAACACATCCTTCAGTTAAAGGTGTGATTGCTCGTCAAATATCAACAACTTCCAGTAATTGGCGGCATGAAAATTCTTTTGAGAAATGGTTGAAGGATGAAAATGTTGTTGGAATTCATGGAATAGATACAAGAGCACTAGTAAGACATCTAAGAGAGTCTGGTTGCTTGAATGGAATTATCTCTTCAGAGTCAAACCATTCAATAACTGATTTATTTTCAGTTTTAAAAAAATCTCCTTCTATGAGTGGTCTAAATCTTGTCGATAAAGTTACAACTAAGAACAAATTCAAAGTTAATTCATCTTGTTCTGTTTCATTCGATAAGAGGATTAAAAATAGAAAAAAGAATCCATACAATGTTGTCGCTATTGATTTTGGGATAAAGCAATCGATATTGGATCGATTAGTAGCTCATGGTTGTGAAGTGACTGTCCTACCTTCAAATTCTTCAATTTCCGAAGTTTTAGCTTTATCTCCTGAGGGGGTTTTCCTTTCCAATGGCCCTGGTGATCCATCCACAGTTGATAGTGGTATTGAACTTGCCAAGGATTTAATTGAATACGAAAAACTACCTGTTTTTGGAATCTGCTTAGGACATCAAATCCTTGGATTGGCTCTTGGTGGAAAGACTTTTAAACTTTCTTATGGACATAGAGGATTAAATCATCCATGTGGATTAAATGGAAAAGTTGAAATTACTAGTCAAAATCATGGTTTTGCGCTGAGTCCAGAATCTTTAAATTCCGAAAAAGTTAAAATAACTCGATTTAATTTGAATGATCAAACAGTTGCCGCGATTTCAGTCGTTGATAGGCCTTTTTTTGGTGTTCAATACCATCCCGAGGCAAGCCCAGGTCCTCATGATGCTGACCATCATTTTAATCATTTCGTAACCTTAATAGAAGAACGACGACGAACCGTGGATTAATTTGGTTTCTATCACTACACTTCCATCATGAAGTCATAGGGGACTAATCCCATAGCTGAATTACAACGACTTACTGTTTCTCTTAGAGGAGGTTCTAACCAGCAAAATGGTTGTTTGGTTATTAATTTCACGGGTCAACTAGATGCTTATTCGGAGAAGCAATTCACCACATATATCAATGAAGTATTAGATTCTAATCAACTATCAGTAGTTATTGATTTAACTAATATCGATTTCATTGACTCTTGTGGACTAGGTGCAATGGTTCAAGCGGCTAAAAAATGTACTCAGTCGAAAAGATCTTTTAATGTTGTTGGAAACCCTAGAGTTGTTCAAACTATTAAATTAGTTCGTTTAGAAGAATTCCTTCATCTGGCAACAGATTTGAATACGGCAATTGGCAAATTATCAGCTTGACTGATTGGATTCGCTCTTACAAATCAACCATCTCTCCTGATGGATTGGGTCCTTTACAGTTGGCTTGGTTGGGTGATGCTGTATGGGAAATGCACCAAAGGCTACGATTTTGCAGTAGTCCAATGAGATCAAAGGATCTACATAATGCTGTAGTTAATGAGGTAAATGCCTCTAGTCAAGCTAGAGCAATTAGTAAGATAGAACCATTCCTTAATGATACAGAAAAGGATTTTCTCAGAAAAGGTAGAAACAAAGCTGGAAGAGGTCCTAAAAATGTAGATGCAGCCACATATGCAATTGCTACCGGATTTGAGACTATTGTTGGATGGTTGTTTTTAAAAAATCCAAATCGGCTTGCTGATTTATTTGATCTTCTTGATCGACCAATAACAAGTAAATAGTTCTTATAAAATGAGTTATCGTTTCAATAAAGACACAAGGAATTCCAAAAACTCTTCATTTAATAAACGAAGTGGTAATTATTATCGTCAGGATAATGAGTTTAAAAAGTCAAATTTTAATGATCGCAGAAGAACAAATAATAAAATCAATCGTTTTTCATCTGATCAAGTAAATCAATATTCATTAGATAAAGATTCTTCTGAACGATCAACAAATAGTTATCAGTCAAACTCTAAAGCCAGAGGATCTAATCGATTTGAAAGAAAATCGATTAACCCTTCATACAAAAAACCGAATGCTCAGGAAAGTAACGATTTCAGAGGATCTAATCGATTTGAGAGGAAATCAGCTAAGCCTTCATATGGGAATAAAAATTCTCAGGGACCTAACAATTACAGAAGATTAGAAAATAAAGAACCTCTTTCATATTCTGAAAGCTTTACCAAGACGTTAAGTGATGATTTGATTTGGGGTCGTCATTCAACCGAGGCAGCTCTTTTGGCTGGCAGGGCAATTCATCGGATTTGGTGTACCTCAGAATTACGAAGTACACCAAAGTTTTTTCAGCTTCTTAAAGATTCAAAAGCTTCTGGAGTCTTAGTTGAAGAAGTTTCTTGGTCCAGGCTTGGCCAGCTCACTAATGGAGCAGTTCATCAAGGAATAGTTTTACAAATTGCCGCATCAAAAACACATGATTTAAAGAATTTAATAGATGCTTGTAAAGCTTTTGGTGATTCATCATTGCTACTAGCTTTAGATGGGTTAACGGACCCTCAAAATCTCGGAGCAATAATTCGATCTGCCGAAGCACTTGGTGCTCAAGGACTAATCCTTCCACAAAGACGCAGTGCAGGTTTAACTGGATCAGTAGCCAAAGTTGCTGCTGGAGCTCTGGAACATCTACCTGTGGCAAGAGTTGTTAATTTAAATAGATCTTTGGAGAAATTGAAAGATGAAGGTTATACCGTCGTTGGCCTTGCGGAGGAAGGGCCTTCAACTTTGGCTGAAACCAAATTCCATGGTCCTTTAGTAGTAGTAGTTGGGTCTGAAGACAAAGGAATATCTCTAATAACTAGAAGGTTGTGCGATCAGTTGTTAAGAATTCCTCTTAAAGGAGTCACTACAAGCCTTAATGCATCAGTCGCTACTTCTATTTTCTTATATGAAGTAGCCAGATCAAGATGGATGCGATCAATCTCTGGACAAGACCCGTCTCCTAGATTAATGAAACCTCAGATTTCTACTGAAAATAATAACTAAATCTATTTAAATTTAATCTTGAAAAGAAGCGTATATTTTTTATAGTTTGATTATGAAATTTAAAACTTCATAATCAAATTAAATTATTAATTACATCGCTCACAGGTTTTCATACTCAATACTTTTTGGCTTCAAATATATGTTTCATCATCAACTGAACATAATATTCTTTTTTTATTTGATAAATATCTGTTTAGGAAAGTATAATAAATTAAACGCAGTTTACTTATGGGTCCCATTAGGGCTCTTCGAAGCTTAGGTAATAGTTTTGGCTTGGCCTGGTGGGCCAAGGTAGAGACAATTCAGCCTGAGGTAACTTATTGGTTTGGTCCATTCCTGACACGTCGTAGTTTGAAAGTCAGATTAAATGGCTTTGTAGATGACCTTTCTGCAGAGTCACCTCAGAAAATAAGTCATAGTTTAATTAGGTGTCGCCGTAATGAGCCTCTAACGTCATAAGCTTAAAAAAATTTTTTATAATTAAATAATGACTTTTGCAGACTTACGCCAGAAATTGAAAAGTGGTGAAGTCTCTTCTAAAGAGCTTGTTCAAGAAAAAATAAATCGTATAAAGGAATTGGATTCAACTCTAAATTCCTTTTTAACCGTTAATACCGATGAGGCCTTAAGCAAGGCTGAATATGTAGATAAACAAATTGCATCTGGTGAACCTCTTCCCGCTTTGTCAGGTTTACCTTTGGCAATTAAAGACAACCTTTGCACAAAAGGAATTAAGACAACTTGTGCAAGCAAGATTTTGAGTAACTTTGTCCCCCCGTATGAGTCCACTGTCACTAAAAAGCTTTTGAGCGCAGGAGCAATAATGATCGGCAAGACAAATATGGATGAATTTGCTATGGGAAGCTCAACAGAAACTTCTGCATTTGGCCCTACTTTGAACCCATGGAATATATCTAAAGTGCCTGGAGGAAGCTCAGGTGGTAGCGCAGCTTCTGTTGCCGCTGGATTATGTTATGGATCTTTGGGCTCTGATACTGGTGGGTCAATCCGACAACCAGCTTCATTTTGTGGCGTTGTTGGCATGAAACCTACTTATGGTCGAGTAAGCCGATGGGGGTTAATAGCCTTTGCTAGCTCTTTAGATCAGGTAGGTCCATTTGCTAATAATGTTTCTGATGCAGCTGAAATCTTGCAAGTAATATCAGGAAAAGATAAATTTGATTCAACAACTGTTGATATTCCTGTTCCCAACTATTCAGAGTTTCTTTCTAAGTCAATTAAGGGTTTGAAAATAGGTTTAATTGATAATTGTTTTGAGCATGAAGGTTTAGCTGCTGATGTTAAAGAGTATGTTCTTGGTGGTGCCTCTCTGCTTGAAAAATTAGGAGCTGAGATTATTAATATTTCATGTCCTCGGTTTAATGATGGAATTGCTACTTATTACGTAATTGCCCCATCTGAAGCTTCGGCCAACTTAGCTCGATATGACGGCGTCAAATATGGTTTCCGCTCTAATGACGCACAATCTCTTATAGAAATGACCTCCAAAAGTCGAGCACTTGGTTTTGGAAGTGAAGTTAAGCGAAGAATTCTTATAGGAACTTATGCCTTATCCGCAGGTTATGTAGATGCTTACTACAAGAAGGCCCAGCAAGTTCGAACTTTGATACGTAGAGACTTTGATGACGCTTTCCATAAAGTAGATATTTTGTTGGCCCCTACAGCTCCAACTACTGCTTTTGGTTCTGGTGAAAACATTGACAACCCTATGGCGATGTACTTATCAGACTTATTAACGATTCCTGCTAATTTGGCTGGATTGCCAGCTATTAGCTTGCCATGCGGCTTTGATAAATTAGGTCTGCCAATAGGCTTACAGTTAATAGGTAATGTTTTTGAAGAAGGGAAGCTTCTTCAAGTAGCTAGTCAATTTGAGAAAGCTGCTGAAGTTTATAAAAATAGACCCAAAACAGATTTCACGTTATAAAGGTTAAACCACTTTATGTGGGGCATGGAATTGTCGCTACACTATATCCAGCGTGGCTTTGTAGAATATTTATGGCTTTTGTTCCAATTCATAATCATAGTGATTACAGCCTTCTTGATGGAGCCAGTCAACTACCTTTAATGGTTCAAAGGGCAAAGGAATTGGGGATGCCAGCTCTAGCTCTTACAGATCATGGGGTAATGTATGGCGCTATTGAATTATTGAAGCTATGTAAGTCAGCAAATATAAAGCCAATTATTGGGAATGAGATGTACGTTATCAATGGATCTATTGATGACCCTCAGCCCAAAAAAGAGAAAAGATATCATCTTGTTGTTGTTGCGAAAAACCAAACTGGCTATGAAAATCTCGTAAAATTAACGACACTAAGTCATTTGAATGGTGTTAGGGGCAGAGGTATATTTTCAAGACCTTGTATTGATAAATCTTTGTTCAAAAAATATAGTGAGGGATTAATTTGTTCAACAGCTTGCCTGGGTGGTGAAATTCCACAAGCGATTTTAAAAGGAAGAAATGATGTCGCCAGAGAAGTAGCCGCTTGGTATAAAGAAGTTTTGGGTGATGACTTTTATCTTGAAATACAAGACCATGGATCAATCGAGGATAGAATTGTTAATAGTGAAATAGTTAAAATATCTGAAGAACTTGATATTCAAATTATAGCTACAAATGATGCTCATTATGTATCAAAGAATGATATTGAAGCACATGATGCATTGATATGTGTGTTGACTGGAAAATTAATTAGTGATCATAAAAGATTAAGATATACAGGGACTGAATATATTAAATCAGAGAATGAAATGAGAAGTTTATTTACTGATCATTTAGAGAATAATGTAATAAATAGTGCAATTGAAAATACTGTAAAACTATCAAATAAGGTTGAAGAATATACAATATTAGGGACTTATAAGATGCCAAATTTCCCTATTCCAAATGGATACAAACCTATTGACTATCTTAAAGAGATAACTATTAATGGTTTGAGGGAGATACTAGATATTTCTGAATTTGATAATTTTCCAAGCTGCTATAAAGAAAGACTTGATTATGAGTTAAACGTAATTGAACAAATGGGCTTCCCCACATATTTTCTTGTGGTATGGGATTATATAAGATTTGCAAGAGAAAAAAACATTCCTGTAGGTCCTGGGAGGGGTTCTGCTGCTGGTTCTTTAGTGGCTTTTTCCCTTCATATAACTAATATTGATCCGGTTGAGAATGGATTATTATTTGAAAGATTTCTCAATCCTGAGAGGAAGTCAATGCCTGATATTGATACTGATTTTTGTATTGAAAGACGCGGCGAAGTTATAGACTATGTTACTAAAAAGTATGGCGAAGATAAAGTTGCACAGATAATTACATTTAACAGAATGACATCTAAGGCTGTTTTGAAGGATGTTGCTCGTGTACTTGATATTCCTTATGGAGATGCTGATCGTTTGGCGAAATTAATTCCAGTTGTAAGGGGTAAGCCTGCAAAATTGTCATCTATGATTTCAAAGGAATCGCCAAATAAGGAATTCTACGAAAAATACAATAATGATTCAAAAGTAAAGAAATGGGTCGATATGGCAATGAGGATAGAAGGTACAAATAAGACTTTTGGTGTGCATGCAGCAGGTGTTGTTATAGCGGCTAATTCACTTGATAACTTAGTTCCTCTTCAAAGAAACAACGATGGTCAAATAATTACTCAATATTTTATGGAAGATATTGAATCACTGGGTCTTTTGAAGATGGACTTTTTAGGACTTAGGAATCTTACAATGATCGAAAAAACAATTAATTTAGTTGAGAAATCAATTGGTAAGAGATTAGATCCTGATTCTTTGCCTTTCACAGATGAAAAAACATTCGAATTACTTTCTAGGGGTGATTTAGAAGGTATTTTTCAACTTGAATCCAGTGGAATGAGACAAATAGTAAAAGATCTAAAGCCCTCATCTCTTGAGGATATTTCTTCAATTCTTGCCCTCTACCGTCCAGGTCCTCTTGATGCAGGATTAATTCCTAAATTTATAAATAGAAAACATGGAAAGGAGAGTATTGATTTTCAACATCAGTCACTTGAACCTATTTTAAGTGAGACTTATGGGATCATGGTCTATCAAGAGCAGATAATGAAGATCGCACAGGATCTAGCCGGATATTCTCTTGGTCAAGCAGATTTATTAAGAAGAGCAATGGGTAAGAAAAAAGTATCCGAAATGCAGCGTCATAGAACACTCTTTGTTGATGGAGCTGTTAAGAATGGTGTTTCAATCGTTGTTGCAGAACAGTTATTTGATCAAATGGTTTTATTTGCTGAGTATTGCTTTAATAAAAGTCATTCAACTGCTTATGGTGCGGTTACTTATCAGACCGCATATTTAAAAGCGCATTATCCTGTCGCTTATATGGCAGCATTACTTACAGTTAATGCCGGATCGGCTGACAAGGTTCAAAGATACATTTCTAACTGTAATTCAATGGGCATAAACGTAATGCCTCCAAATATAAATACCTCCGGTGTTGATTTCACTCCAAAGGACAATTCAATTCTTTTTGGTTTTTCAGCGGTGAAAAATTTAGGTGATGGTGCAATTAGAAAAATCATCACCTCTAGAGATGAAGATGGCGAATTTAATTCCTTAGCACAATTCTGCGATCGAATTTCACTTAGTGCTGTTAATAGAAGGGGACTTGAGGCTTTGATACATAGTGGAGCGCTTGATTGCCTTGATGAAACTGCAAATCGTGCACAGCTTATTGCGGATTTGGATTTAACTATTGAATGGGCTTCTTCTAGAGCAAAAGATAGAACTAGCGGTCAAGGTAATCTTTTCGATTTTTCTACTTCCGCAAATAATGAATCATCATCGACTGATGATTATTCATCTGCTCCTAAGGCGAAACAAGTCAAAGAGTATCTTCCTTCAGACAAACTTAAATTAGAAAAAGAGCATGTTGGATTCTATCTATCTGATCATCCTTTGAAACAACTTTCAGAACCTGCAAAATTGATTGCTCCTATCAGTCTTGGTTCTTTAGAAGATCAGAAGGATAAGTCAAAGGTCAGCGTTATTGCAATGATTCCAGAGATGAGAGAAGTTACAACTAGAAAAGGTGACAGGATGGCTATTATCCAATTAGAGGATTTAACTGGGTCTTGTGAGGCTGTTGTCTTCCCAAAAAGTTATGAAAGATTATCTGATCATTTAATGGTTGAAACGAGGTTGTTGATATGGGGCAGTGTAGACAGGAGAGATGAAACTGTTCAATTGCTTATTGATGATTGTCGTGAGATTGATGATTTGAGATTTCTTTTGATTGATCTTCGGCCTGATCAAGCTACAGATATCAATATTCAGCATAAATTAAGAGAATGCCTTTCTAAAAATAGACCTGCCAGAAATGAATTAGGTGTACGAATCCCTGTGGTAGCCTGCCTCAAGGACAATGATAATACTAGGTATGTGAGGTTGGGAGATCAATTTTGCGTTAAGGACACTGACCTGGCTTTAGATTCACTCTCTAAGAATTCCTTCATTGCTAGATCAAGTAAAAGTCTTGTAATTTAAATTTTATTTTTAACTAGAAATATCTTTTTGAGTTGTTTTAAAAGCATCTTTCATCCTATTGATGTTTGGCTTAATGTTTTCAAAACCAAGAAAACTTCCTGGATTAAAATCCCAACTAGCGGAGAGTATTCCATAACTTAATCCTAATAAGCCTACAAGGAAACAAAGCGCTGAGCTGACAAGAGTGAGCGTTGGTGATATATCGGCAATACCTTTGCTTATTAAAAAATAACTACCAATAAATACTCCCATGCCACTTAAGGTTGGAATACCTGTCGTGAAAGCTATTCTTCTTGCCATTCTATTTGCTACATAGCTAGGTATTCCTGATTTTCTGTTACTACTTTTTGAAGATTTATTTGAAACTATTTTTGGAGCCGAGTTGTTACTAGAGAATCCTATTTTTACTTCTTTGGGTTGGTCCTTTTTGTTTTTTTTTGCACCTTTCATTAGCTTCTAGCAATCTAATAATGGTCATTATCCTCTAATAGCTAATTTTTCTATAAGCTCTGTATATCTTTTTTCACTTTTAGTTCGGACATAACCTAATAGTCGTTTTCGCTGTCCAATCATTTTAAGCAATCCTTGTCTTGAAGAGAAATCATGGATGTTGCCCTGAAGATGTTTGCTTAATTTTGAGATTCTTGTAGTAAGCATCGCCACTTGAACTTCTACTGAGCCAGTATCAGTTGGATGAACTTGATGTGTGTTGATTAGCTTTTGTTTTTCTTCTGTGTCAAGTGACATTTGATTTAGCTTTTCTTTTCATTGAAGTCTAATTTAATCCCTAGCCTTCTATCAAGTGCTCTTTTCACTCAATTTCATAAGAATTTCTTTGAGATGTTTATCCATTAACTCTGATTTTTCTTCTACGGATAGGGAATCCAATAATAAAGAATTTTCTTTTTCGTTGGTTGTTATTATTTTAATTGAATCTTTTATTTCATTATCTACATAGCCAAGTGAATGTAGAATTAAAGATATTTCATTAATATATTTAGAGAATTGATTAGGATCTATATCTTTTTTATTAAGATGAATTGGTTCATCATTATCTATAAATCTTTGAAGCTTGTTTCTTAGCTCAACTATTAATCTTTCTGCGATTCGGTTACCTATTCCTTGAGTTTTAGTTAATAAATTAGATTCTTTTTTCTCTATTGCATTAACTAATTGAGTAACCTCAAAGTCCTCTAACAGGGCAATACCAATTTGTGGACCTATTCCATTTACACTAATAATTTGTCTAAATAAATCTCTTTGGTTAGCCTCTATAAAACCATATAAGCTTGTGCCATCTTCACGATCTATTCTGTGAATCCATAATTCAATCTCATTAGAGATTACAGCTTTGTCTATTTGTTTTGGTAATAGTTGTATTTCATAGCCAACGCCACCAACATTTAGAACAACTCCTTTTTTCGAGGATATTTTCCAGGTATCAACTATTTCACCTTTTAACCAGCTAATCATTATTAATTTTGATTAAATTTCTGAGAATTTAAAATATACTCAGCCACCATCAATTTGACATCCAACCATTGACCCTCCTACCAAACCAGCAGGAATTGCCCACCAACGATCTTTCCCTCTGGATATTGCCGTAGCGAAGCCAGCACCTAAAATACCTCCTGCAATTTTGCCTTCAGAACAATCGTTATTATCAAATTCATGGTTATTTTTTGTTGAGTTAACACCTGGGCAAGGAACTTCTACCGTTTCTTCCCATTTTTTGACATATCCAGGATCATTTCTTGTTCCTGGAATATATTCTTCTCTGTACTCGTTCCTCGTACAAGTTCGGCTTGATGAGTAACCTCGTTGATACTCATCTGCAAGAATCGATGATGATCCAGTACAAATAAGAACTATTGAAAAAATTAAAGGTTTACAATTCATATTCTTGCTTGTGAGGTTTTAGATGCACTTATACTAACAATAGTTGAAATAAGTACGCAAAAGCTTCCTAAGTAAATTGAACTTGTTATCTTTTCTTCGAAAATCAATACTCCCCATATACTTGCAAAGATAACTTGGGAATAATTTAGGGAAGTTGCTTGCCCAGCTGGTAGTAGTCTTAAACCCTCAGTAATACAGAGTTGGCCAATTTGTGTAAAAACACCAATACCTATTATCCAAAGCCAATCTGTTCCAGTAGGTAATATAAAATCATTAATAAAAAAAGGAATAGATAAGGGTATAGAAACCAACGGAAAGTAGTAAATAATAACAAGTGGATGTTCTTTGGAGGATAATTTTCTTACACATATATAAGCTAATGACGTCATCAATGCGCCCAATATTGCAATGACAATTGCTAATATTGTTTCTTTAATATTACTGTTGGAGTTGAATTCTGGTTGACTAACTAAAATAATTCCTATCCAACCAATAATAATTGAATATACTATTCTTTTTAATATAAATTCCTTTAAAATTATGTATGCACATATCACTGTGAAAGTAGGATAAATGTATTGTATTACTGTTGCTGTTGCTATAGGTAATATTGTAAGGGCTTTGAAGATACAAAATAGTGCAACTGTTCCTAGTAAACCTCTCATCAATAATAATCTTTTCTGATATCCCCAGGGATTGATTTTATTTCTATATAAGAAAAATCTTGTTATTATTATACTTATGGTAGCCCTAGCAAAAACAAGTTCTGAAATAGGTATCCTCCCCCCAATTGCCTTAACACAAACACTCATAAGGCTAAATGCAAATCCACTTGCTACTAAAAATTTGATTCCTTTTAAATCTTTTTCAATATTAAATCCTCCCATAAGTTGTTTTTCTCTCAATTTCTAAATCTCTTAACTAAATATTTAAAGATCAATTAAAATTATCATATGGCTTCTGCTCGAATACATCCTAGGACAATTGAGTCTGTCAAAGAGCGTGTAGATATTGTTGATGTAGTTAGTGAACATGTTGTCTTAAAGAAAAAAGGTAAAGAATATGTTGGAATATGTCCTTTTCATGATGATAGTAAGCCTTCAATGTCAGTAATCCCTGGTAAGCAATTTTATTATTGCTTTTCATGTGGAGCTGGCGGAAATGCCATTAAGTTTTTAATGGAGTTTCAGAGACAAAGTTTTAGTGATGTTGTTCTTGAGCTGGCTAAAAAATATCAGGTACCAATAGACACAGTTGAAGGACCTCAACAAGAAAGACTAAAGCAACAGATATCACGAAGAGATACACTTTATCGTGTTTTAAAACTGGCTACAGGTTGGTTTAGAAATCAATTAAGTTCTCCATGTGGAGAAAATGCTCTTAATTATCTTAAAAATACACGTCATTTAAGTGATGGCACTTTAATTAATTTTGAGCTTGGTTTTGCACCAGATAATTGGGATTCATTGCTCCAATATTTTGTAGATATAGAAAAAGTTAGTGTTGAGATTCTTGAATCGGCAGGTTTAATAGTTGCACGAAAGGGTGGTAATGGTTTTTACGATCGATTTCGTAATCGTATTATTGTTCCTATACATGACAGGCAAAAAAGAGTTATTGGTTTTGGAGGTAGAAGTCTTGATGGGGCAGAACCTAAGTATTTAAATTCACCTGAGACTGAAATCTTTGAAAAAGGTAAAAATCTTTTTGGTTTAGATAAAGCAGCTCTTTCAATTAGGAAAAAAGATTATGCAGTTGTAGTTGAAGGATATTTTGATGTGATGGCACTTCATGACTCTGGTATTACAAATGTTGTCGCCTCGTTGGGAACCGCATTAAGTAGCAATCAAATAACTCTTCTCTCTCGTTCTACTGATAGTAAAAAAATCCTTTTAAATTTTGACTCAGATAATGCTGGAATTCGCGCGGCTAATCGCGCTATTAGTGAGGTGGAAAACCTTGCTATTCAAGGTCAGCTAGATCTAAGAGTTCTTCAATTACCTTCAGGTAAAGATCCAGATGAGTTTCTTAAGGATAATTCACCATCCGATTATGAAGCATTAGCAACCAAATCACCCCTCTGGATGGATTGGCAAATAGATCAATCATTGAAAGGCTTAGATTTAAATAAATCTGATCAATTTCAGGAAGCTGTTAGTACTTTAGTAAGTCTTCTTGGCAAACTACCTCAAACAGCTATCAGAACTCATTATCTACAGAAGGTCGCTCAGCGTCTTAGTGGAGGTCAAGGTAAATTCGCTCTACAACTAGAGGAAGATTTACGTAATCAAATTCGTGGTCAAAGATGGCACGGACGTTCTAAGAAATATGATAAACCTCAAGAAGTTACTTTAAGAGAAAGAAGTGAAGCAGATATAATTTTTACTTATATTCACTGTCCTAATTATAGATCTTATATTCGTTACGAATTGCGATTAAGAGACTTAGATGATTTTGCAATCAATCACCATCGAGCAATATGGTCAACTATAAATAACATAGAGGAGAATAAGTTTGGTCCTGAAACTGTTGAAAAGATTAATCGATTTAAAGATTCAAATAATATCCTAGCCGATGTCGATTTAATTAAAAACTTGTTAGATAATTTCCTCGTTAATGATAATGAACATCTTCCTAAACTTACTCCTTTACTTGAGGCCAATGAACTGCGCTTGGCTACATTAAGTGATCCCGAGTCCCTCATTCGTGGAGCTCTAGCTGCTCTTGAAAAGCAAAAATCTTTAAAACGTTGTAGACATCTAATTGAAGCTTGGAGTTCTCAACGATTACAAACTCTTGAAAATTGTATTGCCTCTCTTATCGTTCAAGAGAGTTCTGAGCCTAGTAATTCCTCTGATATGGAACAGAAAGTTATTAGCATGTTTGAAGAGTTAAATAATGATGCTATCAACTTTCAGCAACTTTATTATGCTGAGAGAAAACATATATTAAATCTAGATCAACAGCGATGTTATAAATAATTTTCTATAATTACATTTAGCGATGAAAAACTCCTCTCCTTTTAATTTAGATGAATGTTCTATCTCTAATGATCTCTGGCCAGATTTTATTAATAAAATTGGTTTTATAAAAGCAAAATCAGCCGTACGTCAATCGCTCGATCTTCAGAGAATGCAGGGATCGAATTTAACTATACCAGTCCTTATTCTTGAGACGTGTGGAACAGCCCTAGTTAATTCCAATGCTGTTAGGACTTATATTGGTCTTTCTTCTTTGGAGCCAGGAATGATTTTAATTTTTAGCAGCAAAATAAAGGCTATTCAATTACTTATAGATAATTAATATTATTCAATTATCATAAGCAATATTTTTTCAATTCTTTTTCTACTAATTTCGGCTTGGTTTCTAGTATGTATGCTTGTCTTTCTTTCTCTTCCTCTCCAGATATTTTTATAGATTCTTTTAAAGCCTTTATCTTTGAGGGGCTAATTGATAACTTTTTCTCTATGTTTAATAAGTTTCCATCATTGCATTCTTGTGCAACATGAACAGCCTCATGTCTTAAAGCTTTTTTTATATGTAATGCTGTCCTTTCAAAAGTATCCTTATCTTTCTTCCTTAGAATCGTATAGCCTTCTCT
Source organism: Prochlorococcus sp. AG-402-C09 (assembly GCA_003279565.1). Taxonomy (GTDB): domain Bacteria; phylum Cyanobacteriota; class Cyanobacteriia; order PCC-6307; family Cyanobiaceae; genus Prochlorococcus_B. The sequence goes on along the minus strand of QCHN01000016.1, from coordinate 12,635 downwards.
CTTTTTTGCATTATTTGTACAAATGATTAGCACTTTCTTTCTCTTGTTTAAGAATCCTACATAGTTATTACTTACTAAACATAGTCGTGTATTCTCTGCTGTTTTATAACCAGCTTGCTCAACCAACTTTATTATTTCTATTTCTGCTCTGTCTAGAAAATCCAAGAATTCCATTATCCTTTTAATGCTTATGGTTTATGTTTATTTTAATCTAGAATCATTTTTTATATCAAGCCTATTTGGTAACAGTATCATTTTAGTGTTTATATTAACTATTACTTAGCATATATTGTTGGAATACTTTCTATGTGTGTTGTCTTTATCATAGATGTTTTTTTTCTACGTGGGCTCCATTCCTTTTCAATCATAGATGATCCCCAATTTATTGTGTCTCTACCATTGCTATTGTTGATTTGATCTATTACATGATTTAGTCTTTCTTGATGCAATGCTTCTTTAATAAATTGTTGTTCAAACAGTAGTTTCTGTTTATATTGATTGCTTTGTAGTTTATGTAATATTACACCTGCCTTTGTTAATCTTCTATAAGGTTTGAATATTTTTTGCGTTAATTCTAAACTTATTTTAATCATAACTCTTGAGTCAGATGTTGGTACATTTATTTTTCCTGTTACTTCGCTTTTGAAAAAATCTTTTGAATGAATATTTGTATTCGTAAATACTGTAATTGCTGAAGATAATTGATTGTGTTTTCTAAGCTTAGAGCTTGCGATTAAAACATATTTAATGATTGCTTGATTCAATTCTTCTAAGTTATCTATTGGATATGAAAAACTCCTGCTTACGCAGATTTCTTTCCTGTCTAACGAAGTCTCTTTAACAGGGATACAGAGGTTGCCTTTTAATTCATTTTGAATGCGTATACCAACTACACCATACTTTTCTTTGATTTGGTTGCTTGACATATCTCTAAGTTCTCGAGCATTAGTTATACCTTTACTCTTTAGCCATGTTGACATTCTTTTACCTATACCCCAAACTTTATCTACTTTAATGAAATTAAGATAAGGGTCTTTATTTTCAATAACACCGATGTCAAATATACCTGAATTATTTTGTGTTTTTTTTGCTAGATGATTAGAAATTTTTGATAGAACTTTTGTTTCACCAATACCGATGGATATGGGTATTCCTATGTTTTGATAAACTAAAGCTCTTAAATTCTTTCCCCATTGATATAAGCACTTTTCTTTTGGACGTTTTATCGTTCCAAATGCTTCATCTATAGAGTAGATTTCCAGTTCTTCGCAATTTATTCTTAGTAGTTGCATTAATCTACTACTTATATCACCGTAAAGCTCGTAATTTGAACTTCTCACATTTATATTTAATTGATTTAACTTATTCTTTAGCTTGAAATAAGGCTGTCCCATAGGAATTCCCATCTTTCTAGCCTCTGAATTGCGAGCTATTATGCATCCATCATTATTCGAAAGTACAACTAATCCCTTTCCTTTTATAGAAGGGTCTACCAATTGTTCACACGAGGCATAGAAATTATTTCCATCAATTTGAAGTATTACTTTGGACATAATTAGACTTTTTTTTTGTATAGTTCATGTATCGAATATGTCGCTACTCCCCATATTTGTATATCTATATATTCATATAAGTTTATTGCTGGATAATTTTCTTTATCCGCTCTTAGATAATAATTATCTTGTTTTTTTATAAGTCTTTTTAAAGTGAATTCTCCATCCAAGAGAGCCACTACAATATGTCCAGGCTTTGGATTTATACTGCGATCTATTATTAATAAATCATTATTATAAATTCCTGCGTTGTTCATTGAACTACCGTTTACACGTAGAAAGAAAGTACTTATTGGATTTTTGATTAAATATTTATTTAGATCGATCCCGATTTCTATATAGTCTTCCGCAGGAGAAGGGAAACCTGCGGAAATAGTTTCTGTTACTAATGGAATTAATAGTGTCGACGATTCTTCTTTTGACGAAGAGTACGAACTCTTTGAATCCATAAGCCCAGACCAGTACAACCAGTATAGTACATATAAACTATTTTGCTGTGCACGCGTATTCTTATTCTTTGTGGTAAGGCCCGTTTTGGGTAATGTTATTTGCGCGGTAGAGTTGTTCTATTAGTAAAAGGCGAGCTATTTCATGCGGAAAAGTTAAAGGTGAAAGACTTAGTTGCCAAGAGGCGAAATTGTTGAGGGAAGGGCTAAGACCCGAAGCACCTCCAATAACAAAAATAATATTTTGATTGTGAGAATTTAGTAGTTTTGTTGATAGTTGCTTTGATGTGAAAGATTTACCTTTTTCATTAAGAGTTACGAGAATTTCATTTTTGCTGATGATTTCTTTAATCGTATGTTCTTCTTTTATTTGGTTGTTGTCTTTTATCTCTATAACTTTTAAGCCAGGTAATCTTTTTAAGTACATTTCTATACCTTCTTGAATCCACTTTTTTTTTATTTTCCCAACGGCAATGATTTTGTAGCGCGAAATCTTAAGCATAAAAAAAGATATTTCTAATCAATATCATCTTCGAGTAAAAATTGTTGAAATTGTGTATATAGGTTTAGGGCATCTTCAGCCGAAAGATCCTTAGAATTTTCATTAATCTGTGGATCTGAATTGGAAGAAATTTTCACATTATTTGATTCTAGTTTTTTTAATCTTTCTAGTAAATGAGGTGGAACATTTCCATCTGGACTTATTTCCATCAACTCTCGAAAAAGTTTTTCAGGGTTGGTTTCGGTTTCTACAGGATGTAATTTTTGATTTTTTTCTTCTTTTTGATTCTTTAATTCATTTGATTGAGGTTTTGATAACTCTTTTGGGAGTTTTCGTCCTAGCTCTTTTAGGCGCTCAAGGCTATGGCTATCAAAAGTCATTTAAAAAAAATATTGATTGAAGATCTTCTTGTTATTATATTTTAAATAATTTATTTTTATTTGAGTGAAATATGTAATCGTTTCTAATGTGGTTTTGAGATTTTGCGTTTGGGTGATAAGGCTTTGAGTAGTTTTAGGCATATTCCTAGAAAACGCTTTGGACAACATTGGTTGAAAGATCAGGGTGTATTAAATCAAATAGTTAAGGCTGCCGAATTGAACCCTGACGATTGCGTCTTAGAAGTTGGTCCAGGTAAGGGTGCTTTAACTGAAAAATTAATTGAATCCCAAGCAAGATTCATTCAAGCAATTGAGCTAGATAGAGATTTAGTCGTTGGTTTAAAAAAACGTTTTAGTCATCAAAGTAAATTTAGTTTGAGAGAGGGAGATGTTCTCTCTGCTCCACTGGAGGCTGAAAATGGATTAATTATTAATAAAGTTGTCGCTAATATTCCCTACAACATCACAGGTCCACTATTAAAAAGATTGATTGGCGAATTAAGAAAAGCACCTGAAAATAGTTTTGAAACTTTAGTTTTACTTATGCAGAAAGAAGTGGCTCAAAGACTTGTGGCCCTTCCCGGAACTAGTAGTTTTAGTGCTTTAAGTGTACGGATTCAGCTTTTAGCAAAATGTCAGGACGTATGTGATGTGCCTTCTAAATGTTTTCAACCGGCACCCAAGGTAGATTCCAAAGTAGTCATGATTAAGCCCTTCGTATCAAGTGAACCGGATTTTTATGAGATAGGTAATTTATTAGAAAAACTTTTGAAGCATGCTTTTGCTGGTAGGAGAAAGAAATTACGAAACACGATTGGAAGTTTTGTTACTTCTAACGATCAGATAAAGGAATTTTTCGACTACAGAGGTATTAGTCTTGATCAAAGACCACAGGAAATTTCACCTTCCAATTGGTTTGCCTTGGCAAAAGCTTTAAAAGAAACTTGTGTTATTGAAAATGGTCCCCTCCAAAGCAAATGATGATTTTCTTATTGCAGAAGCACATGCAAAAATTAATCTACATTTAGAGGTTTTAGGTATTAGGACCGATGGCTTTCATGAATTAGCAATGGTCATGCAAAGTATTAATTTAAGTGATCAATTGAAGATGATAAATAGTTCAGATCATAATATTACTCTTAAATCTAATAATAACGAGATTAGTGATGGTGAGGAAAATTTAATAATAAAAGCCGCAAAACTATTGAGAAATAAAGTACAAAATAATCAATTAGGTGTGGATATTGTACTTGAAAAAAATATCCCTATTGGTGCAGGATTAGCAGGCGGATCTACAGATGCAGCTGCAACATTAGTTGGATTAAATAAACTCTGGAAATTAAATCTTAAGACTGAGGAATTAGAGGACTTATCAAAAGAAATAGGCTCAGATATACCTTTTTGTATATCAGGAGGTAGGCAGATATGTTTTGGCAGAGGTGAAATTTTAGAAAAATTAAAATATGATCGGTTTGATTTGGGTCTTATTTTGGTTAAAGACCCTTCAATTCAAGTTTCTACACCAGTCGCATATAAATCATATAAAGACAAGTATGGTGATAGCTATCTTGTAGATGATAGGGATTTTGAAATCAAGAGAAACATCATCAGATCGTATGACTGGTCTGATAAGTCGCTTTTAGATAATCGACAAGAAATACAAAATGATTTACAAAAAATCGTTCGCCCTATGACACCAGAAGTTGAAAAGTCTTTAAATATATTGTCTCATTTACCACATTCACGCCTCGTTTCTATGAGTGGTTCTGGTCCAAGTTGTTTTGCATTGTTTGAAAATTTTGACCAAGCAAATAAAGTACTAAAAGAACATGTTAAAGAATTTGAAATAGCTGGTTTATCAGCTTGGGCATGCTCAATGAAGTCTAATGGAGTTCAATTAAGAAATGAATTCACCAAGTAATGGGTTTAAAAATGAATCTGATGAATTAGCTAATGCATCAGCAAGTCCCATCGTTAACGCTAGTTCTGAACCTAAGAAAGGCCCCTTAAGCTTTCTCTCAGGTTCGATTACCAGTTTATCTTTTAGCTTTCTAAGCCTTTTTATTAGTAAAAAAATAGTTTTATATTTTTCTATTCATACACCGAATTATTCTTCACCAATAGCCCAGAGTATTGCTTCGGGGTTTAAAACACTCATTATTGGAATTAGTTTTCTTGCAACCTTTACGTTTGGGTTTATTGGACTTGGTTTGTTTTTAGTATTTATTCGAAGTTTGATTGAAGGCAACAAGGACAAAACTGATTAGCATTTAACTATTAAATTGTCATATTTAGATCTTTCTATGACTCTTCATGATTTAGGACTTCTCGTTTTATTACTCTCTCCTGGAATGTTGCTTTCCATATTGCTGTTATCGACTTTTGCAGCAGGTGGGTAATTAGGCACTGTTTGAGATAGTTTGGAATAACAAACCGGTAATCCGGACGATCTGTTAATTCTGTGAAAGGGACCCTTTTATTTAATGCTCTTCGTGAAGCAATTGATGAAGAAATGGACAGAGATCCTTTGGTCTGCGTAATGGGTGAGGACGTTGGACAATATGGCGGCTCTTATAAAGTTACAAAAGATTTGTATGAAAAATATGGAGAGTTCAGAGTCTTAGATACACCAATTGCTGAAAATAGTTTTACTGGTATGGCTGTTGGTGCTGCAATGACAGGTTTAAGGCCAATCGTGGAAGGGATGAATATGGGGTTTTTGTTACTTGCGTTTAATCAAATATCCAACAATATGGGAATGCTTAGATACACGAGCGGTGGAAATTTTACTATTCCAACAGTTGTCAGAGGACCTGGTGGCGTTGGAAGGCAATTAGGCGCTGAACATAGTCAAAGACTTGAAGCCTATTTTCATGCAGTTCCTGGTATAAAAATTGTGGCTTGTAGTACTCCCACGAATGCTAAAGGTCTAATGAAAGCTGCTATTAGAGACAATAATCCTGTTCTTTTCTTTGAACATGTTCTTCTTTATAACCTCACTGAAGAGCTGCCTCAGGGTGATTATGTCTGTGCCTTAGATCAAGCCGATCTTGTAAAGACAGGAAGTGACATTACTATTTTGACTTATTCGAGAATGCGTCACCACTGTTTGAAAGCAGTTGAGCTTCTTGCCGTAAAAGGAATTGATGTTGAATTGATTGATTTAATCAGTCTTAAGCCTTTTGATATGGAAACTATCTCTAAATCTATAAGAAAAACTCATAGAGTAATTATTGTTGAAGAATGTATGAAAACAGGCGGTATTGCGGCTGAGTTAATGTCTTTGATTACTGAGAATTGCTTCGATGATTTAGATTCTCCTCCTGTTCGTTTAAGCAGTCAGGATATTCCGACTCCTTATAATGGAAACTTAGAAAACCTAACTATTATTCAACCTCATCAGATCGTAGATGCTGCTGAAAAAATTATTAATAATGGTGGAGTTGATTAATAATGGGTAGAAAGAACTATTGGTTTCTTGTAGTCATCATTTTTGCAGTATTAAGTATTTTTATATGCACAAATATACCTTTCCAATTAGGATTGGATTTACGCGGAGGTAGTCAACTAACTCTAGAAGTTCAGCCTACCCAGGAAATTAAAAAAATCACTCCCAATGAAATAGAAGGAGTTAAAGCTGTTCTTGATAAGAGGGTAAACGGATTAGGAGTTTCAGATTCACAACTTCAAACTGTAGGAACAAATCAATTGTTATTAGAACTTCCAGGGGAGCAAGATCCCTCCGGTGCTGCTAAAGTATTAGGGGAAACTGCTCTATTAGAATTCAGAATTCAAAAAAATGGTACAGCGGCGCAATTAAGAGATTTACAAACTCAACGAAATAGCGTTGAATCTATTATTAAATTATTAGAAGAGAATAATAATTCAGCTCAATTAATAAAGGAGATCAATATTAATAATGAAATTAATCAATTATTCGAAAAATATAATATTCAATCCGACCAGATATTAGATGTTGATCAATTCAATCTTTTAAGTAATAAAATAGGTACTGACATTGCAGGTCTGTTTGAACCGACATCATTAACTGGACAATATTTAACAAATGCAGGCAGACGACAAGATCAAAATACCAATAATTGGGAAGTTACTTTAAGCTTCAATAATGAGGGAGGTGAATTATTTGCAGACCTTACAAAATCCATCGCTGGCACCCCTCGATTGCTTGGAATCGTTATTGATGGTATTTCATATAGCGAAGCAAGTGTTGGTAAGCAATTTGAAACTGCCGGAATTACTGGTGGTGCAGCGACAATTAGCGGCAATTTTACTGCTGATGATGCTAGAAATTTAGAAGTTCAATTAAGGGGAGGAGCTTTGCCTCTACCTATTGAAATTATTCAGATAAGAACTATAGGGCCTTCTCTTGGGACCCAAAATATTCGTCTCAGTCTTTTTGCTGCTCTCACAGGATTGCTTTTTGTAGGTATTTTTATGATCTTTATATATAAACTAGCTGGATTTGTTGCCGTCTTGGCATTGTCTTTTTATTCGCTTTTCACCCTCTCTATTTATGCACTACTGCCAGTGACTCTTACTCTTCCAGGTATAGCTGGGTTTATATTAAGCATAGGAATGGCTGTTGACGCTAATGTACTTATTTTTGAAAGACTAAAGGAAGAATTACGCAATGGAAATACTTTGATTCGTTCAATAGACGCAAGTTTTAAAAATGCTTTCTCATCAATAATTGATGGTCATTTAACTACTTTAATAAGCTGTATTACGTTATTTTATTTAGGCACTGGATTTGTAAAAGGTTTTGCCGCTACCTTGGGTATTGGGGTTGTGTTGAGCTTGTTTACGGCCTTAACATGTACAAAAGCAATATTGAAGTTCCTAATGAGTTATCAAGGTCTTAGAAAAATTTCTAACTTTATTAATCCTAAACAGATTACTTCTAAACCTTTAAACGTTCAATAGCAACCTATTCATGTCAATTAAATTATGAAATCTAATTTTAATGTTCAACTCTATAAAAATAGAAAAAATGTTTGGCTTGTTTCATTCTCTTTATGTTTAATATCAATAATTGGGATGCTAATCTGCCTTAAAAGTACCTCTATTAAGGCACCTTTAAATCTTGGTTTAGATTATACCGGAGGAACTCAAATAACTTTAGAGAGGAGTTGTATTGATGAATGTATTACCTTAAATACAAGTGACATTTCTAATAATATAATCGCTTTAAAAAACCAAGATAAAAATTTTAGTTCAAATAAATCTCCCAATTTAACTAGATCACAAATACAATTACTCGATAATTCACAATTAATATCCATCAGGCTCCCATTTTTATCTGCAGATCAATCTGAATCTGTAGTGGCTGAGGTTAATAAATCTTTTGGCCCTTTTAACAATGAAAATACTTCAGTTGAAATTATTGGCCCAAGTCTTGGAAAGCAGCTACTTAAAAGTAGTTTAATTTCTCTTCTCTTTGCTTTTCTTGGAATAGCATTATATATCAACTTTAGATATGATCGAAGATACTCATTCTTAGCTTTATTTGCTCTTTTGCATGACATCCTTATTGTTTGTGGTGCATTTGCGTGGTTAGGGTACTTTTTTAATGTTGAGGTCGATTCCTTGTTTGCTGTTTCTCTTTTGACAATTGCAGGTTACTCAGTAAACAATACTGTTGTTGTTTTTGATAGGATTAGAGAAAAAAGTTTAATAGAGAATCAATTAAGTTTTAAATATCAGATTGATAAAGCTGTTGGCGCAACTTTAACAAGAACCCTATATACAAGTCTTACCACACTGCTTCCATTAATATGTATATTAATTTGGGGTGGTTCAACACTATATTGGTTTGCACTAGCTTTAGTTATAGGCGTTATCGCTGGTTCTTGGTCGAGCATCGCTTTGGCCCCTTCATTGTTATCAATTACACGCAATAATGAGTTTGATTGATTAGACATGGGCTTAATTCTTATAAGTAGACTAATTGTTTATTTGAAATACAATTGGCTACAAATAATTCTGATTACACTTTCAATATATGATTTAAAAACTGACATTAGACTTCTATTTGATTTCTTTACATTCTCTACACTTTTTTATACCTTTTCTGAACACCCTTTGGCGATTACAGTTTTAGTTGCAAGCCCTTATCTTCTTAACTCTTCAAATAAAGGTTGACTGATATTAATTAATTAAATATTTCACATTCAACACTTTGTTATTAGATAGAGCTTGTCAATTGAAAAAGCAAATATGTTTGGCCTCTTATTTTTTTGCTTTCCTTGATGACTTTGGTTCGATTACTACCAAAAGTTCCTCCATTTGAGTCATTAATTTTTTAACTTCTGCTGGTTCTGGTAGTGATAGCTCTTCTGTTACGCCTAAATGCATTTTTCTTAGCTCGGCTCGTAAAATCTTTAGTGAGGCCTTTACTTCCTCCTTCTTTTCCTTAGCGGTTGCCATCTTTTATAAGTTTTAAATATCTATTATTATACATTATGTTATTAATACACACTCTCTTAGATTCCCAAATCAAATTACTAAAGATATAATTTGATTTAAAGGAGAGTTCATTTAAATTGAACTTATTAATTTCTAATCATATTCGACTATGCATATTCTTTCAACTAATATTATTAACTATAAGAAGATTAGAGTAAGAGTTATTAATTTTATCTCGAAGAATAAGGGAATTATTGTTCCTTTTCTTTTTATTCTTTTTTATGTATTATTTTATTTCCTTATAGATTTCTCTACTCAAAGTCTTGTCGCACATGATGAGGGCCTTTACGCAAGAAGAGCAAGATTGATAGGCTCCTCTGATAATTGGTTCTCTTTTCCATTCCCATCGCCTCACCACAAGACAATAGGAAGTTATTGGTTTATAGCATTATCAATAAAGTTATTTGGAAATAGCGAACTAGCTCTTAGGCTCCCAAGCATTCTTGCTTCTTTTCTTTGCTTATTTAGTTCGTATTTAATTGCATTGAAGATTACAAACAAAAAGGCTGCGTTGATTTCTCTATTCTCACTTTCATCAATGCCATTATGGATTCAATATTCAAGATACGCTAGCCCAGATCTACCATTTGTATTATCTATTCTGTTAGTTATATTGTTCTTCCTCAAATCCTTAGATACTTCTCATTATATTAGAAAGTATACTTACATCCTTTCTTCAGGACTTTTTATTTCTATATCTTTTTTCATTAGAAGTTATATGGCATTTGTTCCTCTAATAGGTCTGTCACCTTTCTTCTTTTATCATTTGTATAGTAAAGAAAATATTTTTAAAATTACCTTTTTTTGTGGAATATTAATTGGTTCTATTCCCACTTGCTTAAATCTCTATTTTTCATTCCAAAAGTTTGGAATTATTGGCATTACTTCTTTATTTGATTTTGCAAGGAAACAAGCGATTGGTGATTTTGGTTTTAACAATTTACTACTTATACCTTTTAATTTTTTGTATTTAACTTTCCCTATTGGATTATTACTTGTGATAATTCTTGTTTTCACTAAACCAAATTGCGTGATCAAATTTCCTTTATTGATTTATTGTTATCCTATTTTATCTTTGCTAATACTACTAAGTATGTCTACTTCATACCCACATTATTATCTTTTTCTCTTACCTTCTTTATCTATTTTACTTGCTGTACATTTAACATCCATTTCATTTAGGTTTAACTTCTCAAGACTTAGTATCAGTTGTTTTTTGTTATCATTTATAATTGTTATAATTTCTATATTTCTATTCATTTTCTTAAATCATAAGGGCTCTATTACTAATTACTCATATGGAAATAATTTAATTGTATATATCGTTTTTTCATTTTTATTGCTATCTTATATTACCTCAATTAGATTTCTATATGATATCAGAAAGCTTAGTTCTAATTTAATAAATTTCTTTTATAATATTGTTGTACCCCAATATATTTCTTTATCATTATTGTTTAATTTTGGTATATTAGGTAATCCAAACTTTAATACAAAATTATTTTTGAGAGACAAAGATGTATCTTCGATTATTAGCTCAAATACTATTTATTTATTTGGAGTTGATAGTAAGATTCAGACTTTATTATCATATTATTTACCTTCCTCAAAGGTTGTGAAAAGCTTTAATGAAATTAGTAAGTATAAATATTTAATTACCTCAGATATTAATATCTTAGATAAAATTAATGATAAACTTTTATTCAAGTCTATTAAAAAATTTGACAATCAATTTCTATTAATGAATATTAGGAAATAATATTATATTATTATTTTCTAAATATAATAGAAAAATGAATCAAATACTTAAAAATGCCTATAAGAGTTTTTGGGTCCCTGTAATGGGAAGGTTTATTTCTGGATTAATTCCCTTGATCGAAGGAAAAACTCCTAAAAAAAATCCAACATATGATATAGATGGCGATAAAAAAAGATGAATAACTAATTATTGTGGTAATGAACCACCATGACAATATCCAACTGCAATTGAATTTATATCCATTTCATTTTGAGCTTTATTTATATTATTTGATTTTAGGTATTTTGTAGTTTCATCTATGCATGAGGCACTAGATGATGTGTACCTAACTATTGGGTATATGTATAAAACTCCTGCAATTAATAAGGAACAGTAGGCTATATATTTTTTATTTTCATAAATAAAAGTCACTGCTTCTTTTTTCTTTTTGAGATATTTAGAAAGCCATGAGTCAGGTAATCCGATTTGAACAAACAAAAGTTCAACCCACCACGGAAGTTTTGATTGATTTTTATCTGAATTACTTTTCATAGTGATAGTTAGATTAGTTAGCCCTTTAATAAAAAAATCTTTAGGGCTATTATCACATCGATATTATAACAAGTAAAATATATCCTATTTTAATAAAAATGGAAAACTAGTCTAAGTCTTTTATGAGTATTTACTCTTATTCTTCTGAATTTTACATTGCTTGAGCCATCTGATTGATTTTTTGATTACAAATAGTGTATTATTTTTTTATGATGAAGTGTATTCAATGGCAAAAAGAAGACGTAAACTTAGTCCTGAATTAGAGAAAAACATTTCATTAGCCAAAAAGCAAATTGAATTAATTACTGCCATAATTCATGATATTGATGATGACGATATTCAAGATGAATATAAATCTGCATTTTTACCAGTAATGAGTTCTTATATGTCTCTTGATCAGATGTATAAGGAAGTAGGTTTTAATGATGAGACCATCAATATTTATGAACTTTATCTCGCGAATTTGGCTAAATTTAAAAACGAATATGAGCTCTAAAGATATAAGCTTATTTTCTATTTAATTTCCTTTGACTCTATTAATAATATAAATAACAATATTTTTTGATTTTTTAAATTCTTATTAATTAAACTTTATTGCTTTTTAAATTGAATATTTTCTTTATTTACCAATGTAATTGCTCTTCTTTTGTGTAAATCTGATTTTTTTATTAATTAATAGAGATTCTATTATTTCTAGAATTATATTAAAAGAAATTTTTATTTCTATGGCCGATAACCTATACGAAATTGATTCAGCTATGAATATGATCAAAGAAGAAATAATAAGAGAACTTTCTGAATGTGTCACCAAGCAAAATAAAACCCCCTACTATCGCCAAACTTCATCTAAGAACCTTTCTTTTTCCGACAAGACTTTGGATTAGTTTTTTTAATTAATTCTGTAAGTTCACACTTTTCCAAACCAGTAACCAGAAAAACCTCTTGTACAAGTTTTCCTTTTCTTGCAAGTAGCTTATA
>QCHN01000015.1 GCA_003279565.1 Prochlorococcus sp. AG-402-C09 | reverse complement strand
TATAAATGAGGCGATATATTATTGCATTTTTGCTTAAGTAAACTTATTTGATCTAAAGGATCAAAATTAGAATCCAATAAATACTTGTTTTCAGACAAAATCAATCCGAGGTCATTGACGCGACCTCTTCAGCGAAGTCAGATCCTTGAACCTCAATACCCTCTCCAAGAGTGTATCTGGTAAATCTACGAACCTTTATATTTTCTCCAATCTTGCCTGCAACTTGCTTTACAAGTTCTTCAACATTTATTGAGCTATCTTTTATGAATGGCTGCTCTAAGAGAGCCATCTCTTTTAATCTCTTTCCTATTCTTCCCTCTACAATTCTAGCTTTTATTTGATCAGGCTTACCTGAGAGATCATCTCTTCCCATCTCTATTTCCTTCTCCTTATTGGCAATTCCTTCTGGAATTTGATCAACGCTTACATATTCAACACTTGGACAAGCTGCTACTTGCATTGAAAGATCTCTCAAAAGGCCTTGGAATAAATCTCCTCGAGCCACAAAGTCAGTCTCGCAATTCAATTCTAAAAGAACACCCACACGTGAGCCTGTATGTATATAACTACCAACCGCTCCCTCAGCGGCAACTCTGCCTGATTTCTTTTCGGCACTAGCAATACCCTTCTGTCTTAACCACTCAATAGACTTCTCCATATCACCCTTGTTTTCAACTAGGGCTTTCTTGCAATCCATCATCCCTGCAGATGTTTTATCTCGCAATTCTTTAACGAGTTTTGCTGTTATATCCGGCATTTTATGTAAGGGTAGTAAGGAATTAAGTTAGAAAAGAATTTATAAAATAAATATGTTAGCTACTCATTAGTACCATGTCTCCCTTCATTGATAGCATCAGCTAATCTACCCAAAACAAGTTGAACAGATCTAACAGCATCATCATTGCATGGTATGGGAATTTCACAAAGATCTGGATCGCAATTGGTATCAAGCATTGACACTAATGGGATATCAAGTTTCCTGGCTTCTAGGACAGCGTTTGTCTCACGCCTTTGATCAACTAAGACGACAACATCAGGAAGACGTCTCATTCCTTTTAGTCCACCAAGATATTTCTGCAATCGTTCTAGTTCTCTACGTAACACAGCACCCTCCTTCTTGGGGCGCATTGCAATAGCACCACTAGATTCCATTCTTTCAAGATCTTTTAGTCGATCAATTCTTGCTTTCATTGTTGTCCAATTTGTAAGCATCCCTCCCAACCATCTTTGGTTAACGTAGGAGGCGCCGCATCTTATGGCTTCTTGAGCCACGACTTCTGAGGCTTGTTTCTTAGTTCCTACAAAAAGGAATCTTTTACCACTCCTTGCTGCTCCTCTAGTCCATTTATAGGCACTGTTCATACAAACAGCAGTTTTGACTAGATCAATAATATGAACCCCATTACGAGCAGAATAGATGTACCGGGACATCTTGGGATTCCATCTTCTTGTCTGATGCCCAAAGTGAGCACCAGCTTCCATCATCTCTGAGAGAGAAACTACAGCCATGTTTTTTGTGAGTTCCGGGTTCGCCTCCACCCAACAGGGACAAATTAAATAATGATTAATAAATCAAAACTTATTTGTCACCCGAAACAGTCAAGTGTGCGGTTTTAAGTTTGCTTTACTAATCTAACAAACAATCGCTCATCAAAGTCTTAATAATGATGCTTCTCTAAAAATTTGTCTCACTCCAATCAAATTAAGAGGAAGTCTTAACAATTCCATAGCAGCACTAGGTTGACCATTTTTGATTAAAAAAGCCAAGAGAGGTCTGATTGTTTTTGTATTAATAAGTCCACCTAAAGTTAAAAATTCCCAAAGACAACGATGAAAAAAAGTGTATTGAATAATAAATTTTACTCTTAATGTTGGATGCTTTCGATAAAAAACCAACCCCATCTTTGCTCTCTCTTTTTCAATTCTAATCAAATGAGGAATTTGATCAAGCGATAATGCTGGATGCCAATGATAGCCAATAGCTTTTGGACATTTTATAAGTTTTACTCCCATATTTCTTAATCTTTCTCCTAATTCCAAATCTTCCCAACCGTAGAGCCGGAAAGAGGGGTCAAAAAGGCCTGATATTTCTAAAACATTTTTATCAATAGCAACATTTCCAGTAGCGAAGTAAGCCCAAGATAAGTCTTGAAGTTTAAAAGGTTCAGAATTTGGATTATTAAAATTAGAGGTATTTATGACTGATCCATAGGTAAAACATTTTCTATTACCTAGTTTTTCCCAAGCTGCGAACAAAGAGTCAACATGGTTCATTAGGAAATACCTATCAACAACTAGATCACTATCTATAAAAACAATTAAGTCACCTCTCGACTTTTCAACTCCAAAATTTCTTCCTAGAGCAGGACCTCCATGAGATTGTTCAAAAAGTCTTAAATGAGGATAAAGCTCAATATTTTTTCTTAGCCAATCAACTGTCCCATCTGTTGACCCGTCATCGATTATTACAACTTCGAATTTCAGAATTTCATCATTGAAAATTTGATCTTCTAATGCATCTAGACACTTTCTTAGTATCGGAAGTCTGTTGTAAGTGGGAATAACAACGCTTATTAACATCCTTTATTAAAAAATAAAATCAAAGTGTTTTTTAAACCCTTTAAATTAAAGGGTTTAAAAAAAATATTCTTTGATTTGAATAGAGTTTTTTTAATCAGCAGCTCCACCATTATTTGCAGTTCCAGTAACACCGTTGCCTGCACCTTCTCCCCTACCATCATTGCGAAGCTTACGTTTCTTAAATTTCCTTGCATAAGCTCGGTTTCTCTCTTGCTTCTCTTTCTTAAGATTTCGTCTTTTGGACATACTAGGTTCCTACAGTTTTTATATCTAACTAATTTACTAAACTGAGGGCAATATTTGTCCATCTTCCATTCGCAAAAGACGATCTGCTACATCCAATATTCTCGGATCATGAGTAACCATCAAAACTGAACAGGATTGCTCTGAAGCTAGTTTTTTTAACAAATCAACAATTTCTCTACCAGTTGAACTATCTAATGCAGATGTTGGTTCATCCGCCAGTAATAATTTTGGTCTGGCCGCGAGAGCTCTAGCAATTGCAACTCGCTGTTTTTGACCACCTGATAAATCTTGCGGCAGCTTAGATAGATGATCTTCTAAACCAACAGCTCTCAGCCATTCTCTAGATTGTGACCTTCTAGCCTTATACGAAAATCCATTCAAAAGGTCAGCACCCATTTGAACATTTTGTTCAGCGGTAAGACATCTCAAAAGATTGTGACCTTGAAAAATCATTCCAATATTTTTTCTAAGATTCTGTCTTGTTTTCCTACTGGCTCCAAAAAGTTGTGTACCAAATACTTTAAGGTCACCATCTTGAACTTTACGAAGAGCTCCTATCAAAGTTAAAAGAGTGGTTTTTCCACATCCGGAAGGTCCTGTGAGTAAAACAACCTCGCCAGGAGAGATTTCCATTGAGACAGACTGGAGAACATGCCTTCTCATTTCCCCTTGCCCATACCAATGATTCAAAGAAACAATATTTAAAGTATTGTTATTTATATTTTTCATGAATTATTTGAATTTATAACATTCATTTTATTCATTAAAATATCTCAGCAGGATCAGCATCTGCCAATTTTTTCATTGCTGCTAATGCTGATCCCATACACATAAAAAGTATCAAGAAAAATATAATTGATGCTCTACTAAAACTCATCTCAACAGGTAATTTAGTTGAAGATCTAACCAAAGCATATAAAGCTTGTCCTGATATATAAGCAGGAATATATCCCATGATTGATAAAATGAATCCTTCTCTAGCTACTACTCCTAAAAGGCTTCTTAAGTTATAACCCATTGCCATTAAGGTTGCATATTCAGGTAAATGATCACTTACATCACTATAGAGAATCTGATAAACAATTACACAACCAACAATAAATCCCATTGCAGCGCCCAATGTAAAAATAAATCCAATCGATGTACTACTTTTCCAATAATTCTTTTCAAAATCTATAAATGATTTTAAAGACATAACTTTAACATCACTAGGTAAATTTAAATTCAAAGAGCGAACAACATTTTCAATATCAGACCCCTTTTTTAATCTTACCAATCCAATTTCAATACTTCCTTGAGGATTACCTGGAGATAATTCTAAGTATGTCTCACTGCTAGTTATTAAGTTCCCATCTGCGCCAAATGAAGGACCTAAACTAACTATTCCAGAAACCCTTACTCTTTTACCTGCGACTTCAGTTTCAACTAAACGCCCTGATTTAAACCATGCAGATATTGGTCCAAATTCATCTCTGGAAAGATCATCAAACAAAACCCTCCCTTTGTTTTTTAAGGTATTAGCCTTCCTTTCAAAGTCAGACTCAATCAATAAAGGCTTAGTTGGCTCAAAGCCCAAAGCAAGAATAGATCTTGTTGATAAGTTTTCAGGATTTCGCCAAAGCAAAAAATTCCAGTTAACAGCCGTTGTTCCAATAACATCCTTATGTGCCATTGCTTGAACTAATCGTCTTTGAGGGAACCCACTCATACTTATTGAACTTTTTGAGCGAGGACTAATTAATACCAGATCTGCGTCAAATAACTTATGAACAGTAACACTTGCGTCAAACAAACCATCTCTAAAACCTAATTGCATAAACATTAAAATTCCAGCAAATGATATTCCTGCTATAGCTACCAATATCCTTAAGGGTTGTCTTGTAAGCAAAAGCCATGCAAGAGGTATTTTCCTTTTTTTTAAAAAATTATTTAATTCCACTAAGGGTTAAAACGAGCAATGACTTTCATTCCAGTTAGATGAGAAACCTTTTTAGCTGATGCATTATCAAGCTTGACTCTAACCTCAACAACTCTAGAATCAGCATCTCCTGTTGGATCAGTTGAAAGCACTCTTCTTTGCCTAACTTGTGGGCTGATCAAACTCACTTGACCTCTTAAAGACCCATTAAATCCTCCATTCTCACTGATTAAATCAACAGATTGACCCAATTCAACTCTATCTATATCGGATTCATAAACCTCAATGAGCGCTTCCATTAATTGGTTAGCGCCAACATTAATCACACCAGATGAATTTGGTCTCTCTCCCTCTCGTACTAAGATTTGCAGAACAATCCCATCAATTGGGCTTTTTAATTGTGTCTGTTCTAAATCAACGTTAATTGCATCGATAGCAGATTTAAGCTTTAAAATTCTTGCCTCAGAGACAAACAAGTCATCTTTCATCTTGTCTAAAACAATTAGTGCAACTGCACCTTTATCAACAAGAGATTTATATCTATTGATTTCCCTTTTTTTTATCCTGATTTCACTCATTAATATATTTAAATTAGCTTGCGCGGAATTCAAATTAGCTTCAAGTTTAGGACGGTTATCAAAAATAGCTAAGACTTGATCTTTGATAATAGAGTCACCTTCTTGAATTAATAATTTGGATAATCTTGGAGTACCACCCTTTCCACTAGTTGGAGCAGCTAATTTTCTTACTTCCCCAAGAGGATTTAATTGACCTAAAGCAGCTACACTCTCTATTCTATTAACAACTTCATTATTCTTTAGGGTTTTATTTACCTCTAAGTCTTTATTATTACATCCACTAATTAAGAACACACTTAAGGGTGTGAAAGCTAGAAAAAACAAGAATTTAAAAGATAAATATTTAGACATAACTAACATTCAAAAAGAATTTTATTGATGTATTCTTCTGCCCAAGATGAACCAAAAAATTTAGTTAAAATTCCTCTGGTCTTATCATTACGTTTTTGACTTGCGCAATATCTTTTTTGGTAATTCAGTCTAAGCATTGTATCCAACGAATTAGTTTCGTCTTCTCTTACCCTAACCAGTAAGGATAGTAGTAGTGACAAATATTGATCAATTAGTTTTAAAAATAATTTTTCCTCGAGAAAATCAACAGGACGAACAAAGCAAACATATGGAGAAAAGATAGATCCCCACTCTGGCAATTTCCTAGGTTCATTGAACTTAGGGACTTGTAATAAGCTCATTTGAGAAACCAGGGAATCAGGCAAATGCTTTCCAACAGGTGACAAATCAACAATGGCGGCAGAGATGTTATTTGAATTAACAACCAAGTCGGCACCGAATATGGGGAGTTCATAACATGGGTCAGGGAAAAAGACACAATGAAGTATTTCTAATGATTTTCCAAGTTTTGCAACTTCCAAATGAATTTTTCTGAATCCTTTTGCTTGATAAAACTCGTTGATAATAAATAATTCATCCTTATTTATGTTGCTGAAAATCTTGCCCTGCTCTGGCTCAATATTTATAGGTACAACATCACTCAAAGAATTGATTCTATTCTTGATAAGTTCGAAAGCTTCAAGCAAAATAGGATTCAATTTACTTTTAATGCAAAAAACTGACTTCAAAACGAAGAACTCAAACTAAAAGGGTTTGGATAAGGTTCACAGAAACTACTTATTTATAAATATGCTCAAATAATATTATATGATTGCCAAGGCAAAAAAGAACCATAAAAGGGCTTTTTTATTCAAAGAGAAGTGAATAAGCACTAAAGATTCAAAAGTTGGATTTAGAAAAAGAATAAGATACCAATAATAAAGCAAGTACTTAAGTATAATATAAATACAAAATAAAATTTAGATGAAAGAAACATATAAATATTAAATCAATCTTTTACAATTTAAAAATTTACATTCTGATTTTAAAATTATAAATCTTATCAACATAGATTCATATAGCATAAAAATTTAGCGTGCTTTAAGATATTGAGAATGAAAGTAAATCATTGGTCACTACCTAATGGAGCTACCTGTGTAGTAGCTGATATAGAACAATCAACATTGACTTGTATTGACTTTTGGTGCAAAGCAGGAAGTCTTTATGAAATGAAGAATGAAGAGGGGATGGCACATTTCTTAGAGCATATGATATTCAAAGGAAGCGAAAACCTTAAAGAAGGTGAATTCGATTTAAAAATCGAATCTCTTGGAGGAAGTAGCAATGCAGCTACTGGATTAGATGATGTTCACTATCACGTTCTAGTACCACCAGAAAAGATAGAAGAAGGACTAAATTTGATTTTAGAATTATTATTATTTCCTAAAATTGAACAAGATGCATTTGAAATGGAGAAAGAAGTGGTTTTAGAGGAAATCGCACAAAATATTGAGCAACCAGATGAAATTATTTATATGAGATTATTAAAGGAATGTTTAACCCCTCATAGGTATTCCAAACCAATACTTGGTGATAAAGAAACTGTAAAAAATATAATTCCCAGACAAATGAAACTATTCCACAAAAATAACTATGTAGGAGAAAACTGTACACTTTGCATAGCTGGAGAATTACCAAAGGACATTTTTTCGATAATTAATAATAGTAAAATTAATGAATTAAATACGATTTCTGAAAGAAAAAATAAATCTACAAAAACTATTTTTAATAAAGGTTATAAAAAAGAAACTATTCCTAGGCTTGAGGGAGGAAGAATATTGAAAGCATGGGAACTTCCCCCCGCAAAAGAGCAGACTTTAATTTTAGGAGCAGAAATTGCTGCAACAATTTTATGCGAAGGTAACAGTAGTCTTATTGTTAAGGACTTAAGAGAAGAAAAACGTATTATCGAATCAATAGATATAGATTTACAAATACTTGAAGAGGGTGGATTAATTCTTATGGATGTCAGTTGCCAACAGGAAAACATTAAAATTGCCGAAAGTGAACTCAATAATATTCTAAAAGAACTAACTAGAACTTTAGTTACTAATAAAGATTTAGAACGTGCCAAAATATTAGTCATAAATAATATTTATTTTGGTCTAGAGTTAAGCACTCAAATTGCCTCAACATTAGGAAATCAAGCTTTATGGGGTCGACACCAATCAATATTTAAATCAATAGATGATATTTCATCTTGGACTAGTTTACGTTTAAATGAAGTAATCTTTCCATTATTTAATCCTGCAAATGCATTTACATTAATTGCAGAACCTGAGAAATAAATATGAACATACTTCTAGACAAACTTAATAGTAAAAATATAATGTCTGCAAAACTATGGATAGAAGACGGTAGTAGGAATGATCCAAAATATCAGAAAGGGATTCATCAACTTTTAAGCTCAACAATGCTTAGAGGTTGTGGACCTTACAATAACAAGCAAATTGCTGAAATTGTAGAAAGTTCCGGAGCAAGTCTTAACTGTGATACATACGAAGATGGTCTTCTAATAAGTTTAAAATGTATTGAAAGTGATGCTTTTAAACTTCTTCCTTTAATTGGTTGGATGATTACAAAGCCTATACTTCAAATTGATCAGATTGAATTAGAAAAAGATTTAACAATAAAAGCCATTAGAAGACAACAAGAGAGTACATATCAACAAGCTTTTGATGGCTGGAGAAAGATGGTATATCTTGATGGACCATATGGACATGATCCACTAGGGTCAATCCATGATGTAGAAAAAATCAATAAAGAACATTTATTACCAGTCGCAAGCTCATTAATTCATAGAAGAAAGAACTTAGTAATTTCAGGAA
Source organism: Prochlorococcus sp. AG-402-C09 (assembly GCA_003279565.1). GTDB lineage: Bacteria > Cyanobacteriota > Cyanobacteriia > PCC-6307 > Cyanobiaceae > Prochlorococcus_B. The sequence goes on along the minus strand of QCHN01000015.1, from coordinate 23,001 downwards.
AGTTTCCAATTGACGTAATAAATTATATAGAAGGTTCAATAGCATTTAAGGGGATTGGTAAAGATTTTACTAATCAGCATAAAGAATATGAAACTAAAAATAAAATTGGACATCAATACAAACAAAAAAACAGCTTTTATGCCCAAGCATTAAAGACGAAACAAGTCATTCTGCTTCTAGGTAAAGCAACAATTAGATATGATAGTAAATCAGATATTTTTCTTAGATTATTATCATGTTACTTAGGTTATGGAATGTCAAGTTTATTATTTAAGGTTCTAAGAGAAAAGTATGGAGTAGTTTATGAAGCAGGAGTTTATCATCCTATCAGAGAGAATCAAACACCATTTATTATGCACGCTTCTACAACTGAAGAGAAAGCAATCCTTACTCTTCAATTACTAAAAGAATGCTGGGATAAAATCATAAACATTGAAATATCTCCTGAAGAATTAGATCTTGTAAAAATAAAGTATCGCGGTCAAATGGCCCATTCATTGCAAAGTATTAGTCAAAGAGCTGAGCATAAAGCTCATATATTAGGAATTGGCCTAACAAAGGATCACGATAAACAAATACTACTTAGACTCGAAAGTATAACAAGCAAAGAAATCAAGGATGCTGCTAATAAATATTTAAAGAGCCCATTGCTGAGCATTTGTAGCAACAAAGAAGTTATTCGAAAAATCAGTAAAGACTGGAAAACTTAATCAAATCTAATTTAATTTTCAGTTATCTTTTCCAAAAAGCTTAAGTCTTTCAGAAGGAATCAAGAAATTGCCTCTTCTAAATTTCACTTCTAATAAATCATTTGGCCTTATACCAATAATCACGCCAACCTCGTCGAGAGATACTAGATCTGGAGGTCTTAAGGTTGATATAGAATCTGATGTCTTCAAATATGGCAAAGGAACTTGTAAGGATACTTTTTCTCCAATTGAAAATTTCATTATGAATAAATAGCTCTAAATTATCTTATTGACATATCAATCAATTTGTAAATAATTAATGTATGAGATCTGCTAATTAAATCCATTGCAAAAATTTAGTGGAGGGCTTAAAGCAATAACTGGCGTAATGTTAATCATAATATGCGCAATGGTACCATCATCTATAATTTTTCCTCAACAAGACCTATCTCTCTCAGTTGTCCCACTTCATAGCAATTGGCAAATTCAAGGGCTTCTACTGACTTCATTGCTTTGCGGCCCCCAAATAGGAACAATTTCTGCAATTTCCTATCTGATTATAGGTTTATTCTATTTACCTGTGTTTCATGGAGGAGGGAGTGTTGGCTATATTTTGACTCATGAATTTGGGTACTTATTAGGATTTATTCCTGCTGCATGGATATGTGGTTTTTTAGCCAAAAAAAATTCTTCAGCTAATTTAATTAATTATTCATTTTATACTTGCTTATCATTATGCATTGTGCATTTTATAGGTATTATTTATCTAGTTTTTGGTAAAATGTTTGGGAATTGGCCCGACAATTTATCCGATCTTATTTTGGCAAATACTTTAATACCTTTTCCAACTCAATTACTACTATGCATATCCATAAGTCTATTATCAATATTATTAAAATTTACGTTAAAAATAAAATGACTTCATTTAACAGTAGAAGTATGCAAATAATATCTTATTCTTTTTATATTATTTTATTAGATCAAGTTAGTAAATTCATAGTATTAAGAACATTAGGTCTTGAAGGATCAAAAAATATTATTCCTAATTTATTAAATTTTACTCTAGTAAAAAACAAAGGAGCTGCATTTAGTCTTTTTAGTAGTTCTACAAATATTCTCACTATTATAAGTATAATAGCATCATTATTATTAATTACTATTATACTAAGATCCCCACCAAGATCTTTTTGGAATTTTATTGGACTCGCTTATCTTTTAGGTGGGACTGTAGGCAATGGAATTGATAGATTTTTTAAAGGATATGTTATTGATTTTCTTGAACTAGTTCCAATTAATTTTCCTATTTTTAATATAGCAGATATATCAATAAATATTGCTATAATATGTTTTGCAATTGACGTAATTAAAACTAAAGACAAATCAAGGAAAAAGAATTAAAAATCATGTTAATTATTATATGAAAATTTATAATTCAAAAAAAGCGATATTTTATATATTCATATTTTTCATAGGCTTGATAATTGTAGGCTTAGTGGGGGCAATAATTAGATTAATAAATATACCTGCCATATTAATTACATTGTTAATAGTATGTGGTTTAATTTATTCAAAAAAAATAGTTTGGTTTCAAAACAGTCTAAAATCGATACTCAAAACCAAAGGTGAGCAGAAATTAGTAGATATATCACTAATAAGCAAAAAAGAAGCAGCTGGGAAATCATTAAAAACTATTGACCAATTAATTACATTAATTAACGATAAAGTCAAGGCAAAGGCTCTAAATGATGAAAAGAATAGAGTTTCATTAGAGTTAGATAGAGGAGATATTATTTTAGTAGTTTTTGGAATTGGCTCCAGTGGGAAAACATCATTAATAAGAGCCCTCCTGAAAAGAATAGTAGGTAAAGTTAGTCCTGAAATGGGTTCAACAAAAGAACAAGAGACATTCAGACTCAAGCTTAAAGGACTACATAGAGGAATAAAAATCATTGACACGCCAGGGATATTAGAAGCGGGAAACCAAGGGAGAGAGAGAGAAAAAAGTGCCTTAATGCAAGCGCGCAAATCTGATTTAATATTAGTAGTAATAGAAGGTGATTTACGTTCTGCGGAAACAAGAACTATCAGAACTTTATCTAAATTAGGCAAAAGACTTTTACTCGTTCTCAATAAAATAGATTTAAGAGGAGAGAATGAGGAAAAAAGATTAATTGAAATTCTTAATTCTAGATGTAGTGATTTTATTGAATCAAAAGATATTATTTGTACATCAGCCTCACCGCAGACAATTGCAATCCCTGGGAAACAGCCCTATCAGCCAAACCCTGAAATTAGTAATTTAATTAGAAGATTAGCAGCTATATTACATGAAGAAGGTGAGGAGTTGATAGCAGATAATATATTGCTTCAATGCAGCAATCTTGGTAAAGAGGGTAGAAGACTATTAGTTAAGCAAAGAAATCAATCAGCCAAAAAATGTATTGACAAGTATGGTTGGCTAAGTAGCGGAGTATTAATTTTAACACCATTACCAGTTATCGATATGATCGCTGCTGCGGCTGTGAACGCACAAATGGTTATTGAAATCGCAAAAATTTATGGTGTTGAAATTTCAAAAGATAAGGCAAAAAAGTTAGCATTTTCGGTTGGTAAAATACTTACCACTATGGGTTTAGTTAAAGGGGGAGTTTCACTAATAAGCTCAACATTAGGTTTGTCACTTCCAACATTAGTTGTTAGCAAAGTAATTCAAGGTGTAAGTGTCTCTTGGCTAACTAGGATTGCTGGAGCAAGTTTTATAACTTATTTCCAACAAGACCAAAATTGGGGAGATGGTGGAATCCAAGAAGTTGTTGAATATCATTACAACTTAAGCAAACGAGATGAGTACTTCAAAAGTTTTATTCGTAGAGCTTACGAAAGGGTAATTGATCCTTTAGTAGAAAAAAAATTCAAAAGACTACCGCCGAGATCAAGGCCTCCGAGGGGGGAGGGCTCATCGGACCTCTAAAATCTAGAACAAAAACTAATGCTAAATAAATTAGACCAATAAAAATTGATATAAAGGCTGTTATTAAAGCCAAAATATTTTTTTTATTTAAAAAATCCTTATTCATTTTAAAATCAAGATATTGAATGATTAATAAGATTAGCTAAAAGCTTTAAATCATCAAATTTAGTATTAGGGTTTCCCATAACAGCTTTTAAGTAATATCTATCTCCATATATTGGTCTAGAGAGCATAAACTTATTGGCTAGCAAAGAATTTCTAGTTTTTATAGACCATTCGTACGCTTGAGAAGAAGTATAATTTATTGGTGTTAAAGCCAAAAGATGAAGAGGTCCAGATATTATATTAAATTTTGATGAATCAATTCTTGATTCTAAATAACATCTTTTTTTTATTGACTCCAAAAGAATTTTCTCGATACCATCTTCACCCAATTGTCTTAGACCAATCCACAATTTCAATGACTCGGCAGATCTTGTACCTTGAATTCCAATTTCTCCTCCATGAAAGTCATTACCTTTAATTGGTTCGGCATAGGGTAGTCCAGTTGAAAATGTAGAAGAAAGATGATTCTTATCAGCGACAAGTAATAAAGAAGAAGTTTTTGCGATTCCTAATAATTTCTGTGGATTAACAGTTAAAGAGTCAGCGGAACCTAAGCCTTTAACCATTTCAGAAGTAATTGTTGAAAGACCATAAATCCCACCAATTGAGCCATCAACATGAAGCCAAACTTTCTCTTTTTGGCATAATTTGGCAATTTCAGAAAGTGGATCAATAGCTCCTCTTACAGTAGTTCCTGCTGTGGCAACGACAGCGAAGCATCTCTTTCCCTCAGATTTTATTTTATTTAAACTTGAACGTAAAATAGAAATTTGTAATTCACCATTTTCATCTGTAGGAATTTTTTGTAGAGAGTCCTGTTTCAAACCCATAATCCTAAGAGCTTTTGAGAATGAGACATGACAATCATCACTAGCAAAAAAAACAGCACTAGGATCGCTCTCTAAACCAGCAATATTTCTTGCCATCACTAAAGCCATTAAATTACTTAAACTTCCTCCGCTAGCTGCCACTCCTCCAGACAAATCACCAAATCCCAACCTCTGACAAAACCATTTACATAGGTTTCGTTCTAAGGATGACAAGCTGGGTGATAATTCTTCAGCTAAAAGATTATTGTTTAAACCTGCACAAATTAATTCTCCTACAATTGACGCTGATAACGGTGGTGGATCCAAGTGAGCAAGAGATCCTGGATGAGATGGTCGATAGGAACCATTCATTAACAATTTAAGTTCGCTCAATAAAACATTATTAGAAACCCCTTCTTTTGCTGGATAGACCTCTGGCAAGTCAAATGAATCAGGCATTGGACCTTGACCACCTGATTCAGCAAACCAATCACAAAGATTAATTGAGGCTTGAGCAAGTAAAGAATGCAGTTCTTTATCTAGATTGTGAGGTGATGGGAAAGGGTCCAAAGAAAATAAGTCTCTATTTGTAGTATTGGATAATCCAGTTCAAACAAAAAAAATGATTAATCTGTAGATAAACATTTTATTTGATAATTCTCCAAACATCTAAAAAATTGTCAAAACCAATTGCACTGAGTCAGGAAGAAAAAACAAAGTGGATGACAAGATTGCTAATCAAAGCAATCCTTGTAGGCGAGAGAGGAGAAGTTCCTATTGCTGCTGTTATTCTTGACAAAAGAGGTAGATGTATCGGCTATGGGGGAAATAGAAGGGAAGCAATGAAAGATCCTTTAGGTCATGCTGAATTGGTAGCCCTTCGACAAGCTTCTTGGATAAATAATGATTGGAGATTTAATGACTGTACGTTGATAGTAAATCTAGAGCCATGTCCAATGTGCGCAGGCGCTTTAATACAAGCACGGATGGGGAAGATTATCTATGGATCTGAAGATCCAAAGAGAGGCGCACTAGGTGGCACTATTAATCTGGCTGAACATAAAAGCGCCCATCACAAAATGATTATTGAAAGAGGCCTTATGGAAAAAGAATCAAGAAAGATTATCTTGGATTGGTTTAAAGATAAAAGATTTTTGAACAAAGAAAATCTACTTTCTAAACTTAGGTAATTCAGTTTCGAAAATCTTTATTATCTTATCTACATTTATAGAAGTTGAGTTATATCCCATTAAACCAATTCTCCATACTTTTCCAGCTAGATCTCCAAGGCCACCTCCTATCTCAACACCAAAGTTATTAAGTAAATGCTTAGTAAAAGCCTTGCCATCAACACCAAGAGGGATTTTTACAGTTGTTAGAGTAGGTAAGCGCAATTCTTCTTTAACATGCAATTCTAAACCAATATCTTCTAAAGAATTCCAAAGCAATTTTGCATTTTTTCTATGTCTATCCCATGAAACTTCCAATCCTTCTTTAGCTAACAATCTAAGTGCTTCTCTAATGCCAAAATTCATGTTTACTGGAGCAGTGTGATGATATACACGATCACTACCCCAATACTTATTAAGCAAAGAGACATCTAAATACCAATTAGGAACTTTATCCTTTCTATTACTCATTTTATTTTCAGCCCTCTCATTCATAGAAAAAGGGCCTAATCCTGGAGGGCAACTTAAACCTTTTTGACTGCAACTGTAAGCCAGATCAATTTTCCACTCATCCAAATAAAGAGGGACTCCTCCCAAAGAAGTTACTGTGTCTACAAGCAGTAAACAATTATATTTTCTGCACAAATCACCTATTCCATCCATAGGCTGACAAACACCTGTTGAAGTTTCGGCGTGAACAATTGCTAAAACAGCTGGATTATATTTTTTCAGTGAATCTTCTATTTCCTCGAGTGAAAACGCATTACCCCAATCTTTATTAATAGTTTCTACATTTGCCTTATATCTACCTGCCATATCTGCAAGTCGATGTCCAAAATATCCTTTAATAGCTACTAAAACCGTATCTTCTGGCTCAACAACATTCGCTAATGTTGCTTCCATTGCAGCACTTCCTGTGCCACTCATAGGAAGTGTTAATCGATTACTAGTTTGCCAGGCGTATCGAAGCAACTCTTGAACCTCACTCATCAAGTCCACATAAAAAGGATCCAAATGACCAATGGGAGTTTGAGAGAGCGCTTTTAAAACAGCAGGATCTGCATTTGATGGGCCTGGCCCAAGCAATAACCTTTCAGGGGAAACAGTTGGACCAAAATCTTTACGATGTTGATTATCAACAGAAGGAAGAATTTGAGTGGCCAAGAAACAGATCGTTTTATATATCTTCTGAGCCTAAAAGGCGATAGGCAAAGTCGGGGTGTTTTTTTTAGGGATTGCAATAGGAATTTGCTAGATATGCCCTAGAAGGCAAAAAATAATCAAACTTTTCTGTTAAAAGTCTAAAAAAAGTGCTTCTTAATACAAAAAGAGATGCAATCGCTCATTACGTTCATAATTAAGTATCTCTGTTGTAAATCAAATTCATCATGAGCAAGACCTCTCAAGATGTTCTTCGTCAAATTAAGGATGAGGGCATTGAGCTAATAGATCTAAAATTTGCTGACTTACATGGTAAGTGGCAACATTTAACCGTAGCTTCAGATCTTATTGAAGAAGACTCTTTCTCAGAAGGACTTGCTTTTGATGGTTCTTCTATTCGTGGATGGAAAGCCATAAACGAATCAGATATGGCAATGGTTCCAGATCCATCGACAAGCTGGATAGACCCTTTTTACCATCACAAAACTCTTAGCTTGATTTGTTCAATTCAGGAGCCAAGAAGCGGAGAACCATATGCCAGATGTCCAAGAGCTCTAGCGCAAAAAGCATTAGATTATTTGGGAAGTACAAGTGTTGCAGATGCAGCATTCTTTGGCCCTGAACCAGAATTCTTTATTTTTGATGACGTTAGATACAATTCAGGGGAAGGTGGGAGTTTTTATAGCGTTGACACCATAGAAGCTCCTTGGAACACAGGACGAGTTGAGGAAGGTGGCAACCTTGGATACAAGATTCAACTTAAAGAAGGCTATTTTCCAGTGTCACCTAATGACACCGCACAAGACATGAGATCTGAAATGCTTCTTTTGATGGGTGAGCTGGGGATACCTATTGAAAAACATCACCATGAAGTTGCAGGAGCTGGACAACATGAATTGGGGATGAAATTTGCACCCCTAATAAATGCGGCCGACAATGTAATGATTTATAAATACATTGTCAGGAATGTAGCCAAAAAATACGGAAAGACTGCAACTTTCATGCCTAAGCCAGTCTTCAATGACAATGGAACAGGAATGCATGTTCATCAAAGTTTATGGAAAAGTGGTCAGCCTTTATTTTATGGAGAAGGAACTTATGCCAATTTATCTCAAACAGCTAAATGGTACATAGGCGGAATACTCAAACATGCGCCTTCATTTCTTGCATTTACAAACCCAACCACAAACAGTTACAAAAGATTAGTTCCAGGATTTGAAGCACCAGTTAATTTAGTTTATTCACAGGGGAATAGATCAGCTGCTGTAAGAATTCCTTTGACTGGGCCAAGTCCAAAAGCAAAGAGGCTTGAATTTAGATCGGGTGATGCATTAGCCAACCCTTATATTGCTTTCTCCGCAATGATGATGGCAGGTATTGATGGAATCAAGAATCAAATTGATCCTGGTGATGGAGTTGACGTTGATCTTTTTGAGCTTCCTTCAGAGGAATTATCAAAAATAGATACTGTTCCTTCCTCGTTGAATGATGCATTAGAGGCGTTAAAGAGTGACAACAAATATTTAACTGAGGGAGGAGTATTTACTGACGATTTTATTGAGAACTGGATAGATCTTAAATATGAAGAAGTTCAACAACTAAGGCAAAGGCCTCATCCTCATGAATTCACAATGTACTACGACGCCTAAAATCAATACTTATATTGACTATTAGAAATTAGAATTTAATAAAGTAAGGTCTACGCACAAATTTTGCATAGACCTTACTTTTTTTGGTTAACAGGTCACTAATCAATGAAATCTGTTAGATAATAATAAAAATGCAGTCAATAGTTTATGGCAACGCCAAGCCTTAAAAAAATTGCTTATCACACTCTTCAACAAGGGAAAACGCTAGCTGGCTTGGCTCATAAAGAGTTGAGTACCAAATTAATGGAGGTTTTTGCACCAGAAGCTTCTCCAGGCAGATTTCCAGTCGATCAAGAGCTAATAAAAGACGTTAGAAGGTCGATGGAAAAGCTTGAAAGAATTGATTGGCAAGAAGCAGAGTCAGGCGTTTATCCAAGATCTCAACTTTTTGAGGCTCCTTGGTTGGAATGGGCAAAGAAATATCCTTTGATTTGGCTTGACATGCCCAAAACTTGGGAAAGACGCAAAAAGAATAAAACGAGAGAAATCCCGCGAAATGTTAAAGAGGAAGATTACCCAAAATACTATTTACAAAATTTTCATCATCAAACGGATGGTTACTTGAGTGCTCATTCAGCTGAAATATACGACTTACAAGTTGAGATTCTCTTCAATGGAACAGCCGATTCTATGAGAAGAAGAATTTTATCTCCTTTAAAAAGAGGTCTAAAAAAATATTTATCTGAAAGCTCCAAGAAAGTAAAAGTTTTAGACATTGCGACAGGTACTGGGAGAACTCTCCAGCAAATACAAAGTGCTTTACCGGAAGTAGAGCTTTATGGTCTGGACTTATCAGGTTCATACCTGAAACAGGCTAGTAAATATCTAAGCTCCAGAAGTGGTGATCTTGTGCAACTGACAAAAGGGAACGCAGAAAATATGCCTTATTCATCAAATAGTTTTCAAGGATTAACTTGTGTTTTCCTATTCCATGAGCTTCCTAGAGATGCACGACAGAATGTTTTAAACGAATGCTTTAGATTGTTAGAACCTGGTGGCATTCTTGTCCTTGCGGATTCCATACAGATAGAGGACTCTCCAAAATTCAATTCAATAATGGAAAACTTTCATAAAATTTTTCATGAACCCTATTACAGAGACTACATTGTTGACGATATAAATTTAAGATTAGATGAAAGCGGTTTTACTTCAATAACTTCTGAATCACACTTCATGACTAAAGTATGGAAAGCAAATAAACCAATTTAATCTTATAAAAAAAATTACTAAGACTACACTCAAAACAAAAGTATTATTATGACGAAAAAGAGTAAATACATTTGGTCAGAAAAAGCAAAATCATTAGCAAAAGAGCTTCATAATGAAATAAGCCTTGATAATAATAATTGGCATAAATTCAGAGGGAACAAACAAAGAAGAAGTGCTGAATTAATCATTTCAGCACTTTCACAATTAATTAATAATGGAGAAGAATTAGAAATACAAAACTTACTAAATCAAGCAATTTTATGGATAAATGAAGAGATTAAAGATACAGGCTGTAAAAGCCACTAAAGCCTTACTTCTTTAATGATAGCTGAAGTCTATTGCCTTTGCTACTCCATCTGACATCGTCAAAACATTTATGAATTAAATATATTCCTCTTCCATTATCAGCACCAATATCTAGAGGTAAAGAACTTAGCCTTTTATTTTTAACTATGCCTATTCCTTCATCTTGAATTTGCCAAACAAACCAGTTTGGGGTAAGAATTCTTCTAACACGAACAACTTTATTAGGATTGGATAAGTTACCGTGTACTACAGCGTTAACAAGAGCCTCATGCAAACCTAATTCAATTTTTTTTGCAGTTTCTTTACATCTTACAGGCTCTAAAAGAGTTTCAACAAATGATGCTAGTTTTAAAGAAGAAGGGTGAGTAAATACAGCCCAATTTTTAGAAGGCTCCACAATTAATTAAAACATTCTTAGTAAATTAATCTTCTGATCAAAGAATTTAGTCTATAGACAAAAAACATATTTTAAATTTAAGTCATAAAAAGTATTTAATGAAAAAAATTCAACATTCATAATTAAATGGTTAGGTTTTACCTTTTAATGCTTGATGATTTAGCAAGGCATCCATCAATCGAACTCCTCTAAGCTGGTTAACTAATGGCATATGACCATTTGGGGCCTCAATTGACCAATTAAATGCTTTGGGATATCTAGTCCAAACGCCATCTTTCTTCCAACCTATTCGAGGCCAAAGTTTGTCATATCTCCCTCCGACTGAATCTAGTATTTTTGCTTGAACTGTGAAACCAAATTTACCTCTAGAGTAAACAATCCAGAGTTTATCCAAAGTTGACAAATCAATAGTAGGAATTAATTCAACCTCAGAAAAATAAACATATCCTCTTTTCACAGCCTTTTCTCCAGCTAACTCTCTCAGTTTTGAGCTTGTAAAACGGTCAGCATCCTCATAACTTTCATTCAATAAATATTGCTGTAAAGGCGAATAATCAAATCCAACTTCTGAACATGCATTGAACCATGCAAGGTCATCGCAATTGAGATTATTTTTTATGAAATTATCATCAGTTTTATGAATAAGTTGCAAAACAAAACCAGCCACCCAGTCGCTGGAATCAGGATCAAAGCTAGACATTAAAGATGATCCTAGGGAAAGAAGCTCCTCGACTCGTTCTTCTAAAACATTTAAAAAGCCAAGTCGTTTTCTTTCTGAAGCCATCCTGAAAGACTCCAAGAACTCCTCTATGCTTTGTTTATTTGGATGTGATTTTTCTTCAGTCATGATCTACTGCCGGCCTAAAATGACCTGAGCACTAATACTATGTCAGAGAAACCTACCAATTCACGCTATCCCGTAACGGATTTTCGGAATTTAACCAGTCCAATAGTTGATGTAAGAAGTCCTAGCGAATTTTCTCAAGGTCACTGGCCAGGCGCTATCAATATTCCTTTGTTTTCTGATTTTGAAAGAGAAACAATAGGGAAAAGCTACAAAAGAGAAAGTCGCTTAAAAGCAGTACTCATTGGTTTAAAAGCGACCCTTCCAAGCGCTACAGAACTATTGAAAGTAATCACTAAAACAATTACAGAAAAGAAAAGGGGAGATAAATCATTACGAATCTACTGCTGGAGAGGTGGTATGAGATCAAATGCTTTTGCCTGGCTTGCAAGAACAATTGGAATTAAGACATATATATTAGAAGGTGGATATAAAAGTTATAGAAAATGGGTTTTAAATCAATTTGAAGCTGATTTACCTATAAGACTTATCGGAGGTAAAACAGGTACAAGAAAAACAGATTTACTCAATTACATCAATAAAGAAAATATCTATGTCATTGATTTAGAGGGAACTGCTAATCATAGAGGAAGTAGTTTTGGTTCATTAGGTATGGAGAAGCAACCTACAACTCAAAATTTTGAAAATATCCTCGCAGAATCACTTGATGAATTTCACAAAAATAACAACGCTATTGAAATATGGATAGAAGCAGAAAGTTCTAATCTAGGGAAATGTCGCATACCAAATATGTTGTATTCGAAAATGAAAAAAGCACCAATCCTTGAAATAATAAAAACTAAAAATGAGCGTATAGAAAATTTAGTCAATCTTTATAGTCAAAATTCTCAAAATGAATTGGAAGACGCTGTAAAGAGAATACAAAAAAGATTAGGACCAGAAAGAACAAAAGAAGCCTTACTTGCCATTAAGAATAAAGAATGGTCAAAAGCCTGTGAAGCCATGCTGGATTATTACGATAGGTGCTATGAATACGAACTTAAAAAAACAAAAAATATAGATTCGATTGATCTTAGTGGTCTAAGCTTAAAATTATCTTTAATTAAAATCTTAAATAAGAACCTCAATCCCCTATAGTTTTATACAAATGCATATCTATTAATAACATCTATAGAAGAGATGACTGAATTCAAGGAGGCTGTTGCGATTCAATTCGTTAAAGGGGAAAACGAAAAAGGTCATCCTGAAATTCGTTTGTTTAGGGATTTGGATGGTAAAAAAGGTAAAGCAGTATATAAATTTTATAACCCTACAACAATTACAATAGAGAATTTCAAATCAATACAAAAAATGTATTTAATAGATGAAGAAGGTGAGCTTTTAACAAGAAAAATTGATTTATCTATTTCAGGAAATCATATTACAGAAGTAACGTCTACATATAGCTGGAATTCAGAAAAAGAATTTGAAAGATTCATTCGTTTTTCTAAAAGGTATGCAAATTCATTAACTAATATTTAGATATAAATAATGAAACTGACTAACTTACTTTCATTTACATCTATTATAATTTCTATATTGATTCTATGGAGCTTAAAAGAAGTAATAATATTATTTTTTGCTTCGATAGTTATAGCAATGGCTCTTTGTACTCTTACTGGTAAAATTCGTGATTTTTTGCATATCCCTAGATGGATATCTTTAGGAATAACAATAATATCTATAATACTAATTTCAAGTATTTTAATAGTTATAATAATACCTCAGTTCACGAGTGAATTTCAGGAGCTCATCAATCAGATACCATCAGCAGCAAGCAAGCTATGGGAGCTTTTAATAAATACTTTCTTCGACTTCGCAGAAATAATATATAAAGATAGTATTCCAGACTTAGCTGATAGATCACTATTAAAAAATCAGCTAAGTATTATTCCAGACGGTTCTACACTAGCTAGTGGCGTAACAGATAGTATTACAAAGTTAATCAATTTAGTAAGTAATGTTGGAATAGGAATTCTTCAATTATTTTTCATATTATCTGTTGGATTAATGATAACATTACAGCCAAACTCATATAAAGAAGTTGCTATATTATTAGTCCCATCATTTTACAGAAGGCGTGCAAGAACTATTTTATTGACATGTGGTAATGCCTTAAGTAGTTGGATGGCTGGGGTTGTACTTAGCTCAATCTGTGTAGCGATACTTGCTTCTATTGGACTGTATTTATTAGGAATAAAATTAGTAATTGCTAATGCTTTAATCGCAGGCCTTTTAAATGTAATACCAAATGTAGGTCCAACAATTAGTACTATATTTCCACTCTCTGTTGCATTACTAGATGCACCATGGAAATCAGTTGCAGTTCTAGGATTGTATATAGTTATTCAAAATATTGAAAGCTATGTAATAACACCTTCAATAATGCAAAAACAAGTTAAGTTACTTCCAGGACTCACAATTACCGCACAATTTATATTTACTATTCTTTTTGGACCAATAGGTTTGTTGTTAGCAATTCCAATGGCTGTAGTAATTCAAGTATTTGTAAAAGAAGTAATTATTAATGACATATTAGAAAAACATTATTTTTCAAATCAAAGATAAATAGGAAGATAATGCAAATGGAAACTATTATCAGTCTTCGCAAGGATCAGTCCATAAAGAGATATCTTTTCCTGAAATTCAGATAGTTTCTGCATTTCAAATCCATCCATTCACACCACAATTTGTTCAATAGCCACGCCTGAGATTGACTTTTAGGAGTGTTATCAATCAATCTAATTTGATAGGGTTTTAAATTTTTCCACTTCTTATACTGCATTTTCAAAGTTTGTTAAGGCTTTAGACTAATTGGTTTATTTTTTTATATTGTTATCAGTTTTTTTTGCAAGTACAAATAAATATTGTTCAATATCTAAATATTAAATTAATTCTATAAGTAAAGATCTGAAAATACTGTTCAATGAATCGTTGATTTTATTAATCATCAAATTCAGGCTTAGGTTTCTTTTTAACTTTACCGGAAAGCAATTGATGTAGAGCATCTAAGGAATTATATACCTCTTTAAGCTCAGACAACTCAGGCAGCAATCCATATTGACCAAGCATTTGATCCAAGTCTCGAAGTTCCTGCCTGATATAACGCAAATGAGAACTAACTTCCTCTCTCTTACTGGTAGACATTATAAAATAGATTAAATTGCTTCAATCTTTATATTTTAGCTTAAGGCAAGTATACTAACCATCTGGAATTTTACAAAGTTTATAAAGTTAGACTATATCAACAGTTTTTAAACACACTTAATTATCTATAAAGTATTGATTACTAAAAAATCTAGCAAAATCAAACTCTCTATATTTCAGCTAACTGAATTCAAAAGATTATGAAGGGAGCATAATTCCTATTTTGTAAAAAAATAAGAAATATAATTGGCTATATCAAAGAGATGGTTAAGAATATATATATGGATCATCAAAAAAGAAAAGACCTCAATCTGAGACTAGGCAATCTAATAATTGCTATATTTCTTGCTACTGTTCCCACAGCTATAACTTATGGCACTCTTAGCATTCATGGGCTAAATATTTGTAGAACCATGAGCGCAAAAGTAAGTAACCCTAGTCAGATAAAAGAAACCTGTTATAAGGCTTCTTGGGATACTACGAAAAGTTATATATTTCTAATTGGATTCTTTATTACTTTACCAACATGGATGTGGTTTTACTGGTCAATGAAAAAAAGGGAAGATAACTCAAAATAAATAAGATTTGACTAAGATGACAAGAAACTTGAAAAAGGAAATTCGAAGAATTTATCTTGTCTTGACTTATTTAAGGTCTTCTTTGAAACATCAGGTTCAACATTTAGAGGTAAATTTTCTCTAGAAATATTATCTACAGGATTAATCTTATTTATGAAGATTTCATTAATCAAATAATCAGCTGAAAACTTTCCAGGGCCTAATAATATGATTGAAATAGCAGAAGAGAAATACAGAGCAAGGAGCTCTAAAAGGTAAATGTTAAAACCCGATGTAACTAAAGCATGATATATAGCTACGCTCATAGTACCTAATATCGCAGATGCCCCTAATCTTGTACCAAGTCCAATTATCAACGACCAACTTCCAAGTATTTCAGAAGCAGCAGCCACGTAAGAGAGAGTAACAGGGAAAGGCAAGTGAAGGGGACGCACAAAAGCGTCAGCAAAATTATTTATATCATTTAACTTCTCAAAACCATGGTGGATAAGAAGCGCACCAGCAAAAACTCTTAAAAGAAGGATGGCTAAATCCTTAAATATTGTTTTAAAGAGGATGGAACTAAGCAATTTAACCTAAATTCATTAGTCAGAACTTTAATTGCAGGGAGATACAAAGCGTGGATAAAAGAGGCTCCAAAGAAGCTTATAAGTAATAATACCTACGAATTTCTTTGCTTTGGCTCTAAGATTGAAAATCAAAGCAGGTATAAAATAAATATTAAAGCTATTTCAAGGATATGAACAAAGAAGAAAAATAAATCACAAAAAATAGTATTAATACTCACAAAAAGATTTCAAGCGGCATATTAATATCTACATATCTTATAAGTATTTGTGAGCACTTCTCTCCTTGCGGCTACAGCATCTATTGGAATTATAATAGTTGCAATACCAGCTTTAATTGCTTCTCTTGGATAATTAGTTTCATATAATTAAAGATAGGTAGCAAGGCAATTTTCCTTTACTTCATTGACATTGCATTCCCTGCAACCCAAGCACTAGTCCAGCAATGTTGAAAGTTGAATCCACCTGTAATTCCATCAATATCTAATACCTCTCCTGCGAAAAATAAACCCTTACATATCTTGCTCTCCATAGTTTTGAAGTTAATTTCTTTAAGTGATACTCCACCAGCCGTTACGAATTCATCACCATAAGGACCGCGGCTGTTTATTAAATAACTTTTCATTATCAAACATTTAACTATGGAATCTTTTTGAGATTTAGATAAATCCGCCCACTTTAATTGACTATCAATATTTATGCTTAATAGAAGTCCACGCCACAAGCTTCTTGGCAAATTATGAAAGGGTTTATTATTCAATAAAAACTTCTTGCCATTTTCTAATTTATATAAATCCAGTTTTGACCTAACCTCATCTTCACCCATGCAAAGCCAATTTATTCTTAACTCACCCTGATATCTATTTGCGTGTAAATTTCTAGCACTAAAAGCAGAAAGACGAAGAATTGCAGGGCCGCTAAAACCTTTATGTGTTATGAGAATAGGACCTTTTTCAGCATATTTTTTTTTGTTAACAATAAGTTTTATCTGAGCATCTAAAGTTACACCTGAACAAGATTTTAATGAATTTTCTGATGTAGATAATGAGAAAAGAGATGGAACAGGCTTAACTATTGAGTGCCCAAGGCTAATAGCTAATCTGCGTCCACTCGGATGACCACCAGTACAAATCAATATATTTTTTGCTTCAAAGGACTTATTTCCTTTAACTAATAAAACAAAACCCTCTTTTTTTGTGGTTATTCTTTTTACATGAGAATTAGTGAATACTTTTACACCTGATTTTTTTGCAACAGCTGTTAAACATTTTATTACTTCTTCAGAAGAATCAGAGACAGGAAATACTCGACCATCTTTCTCTATTTTAAGTTTAAGTCCTTTCCTCTGAAACCAATCAAAAGCTTCGACTGTAGAAAATCTATTAAATAAGCCTATTAGTTGCTTTTCTCCTCTAGGGTAATTATTAACCAAATTAGATATATCCCAACATGAGTTAGTTAGATTACATCTACCGCCACCACTAATTCTAACTTTTTCAAGTACTTTTGAGGTTCCTTCTAGTATAACAACAGATCTAAGTCCATTATTAATCGCTGTAATTGCCCCCATAAAACCTGAGGCGCCACCACCAATAATTACAAGATCTGATAACATCAAATAAATAACTACATTAACTATATTTTAATAAAGTAATATATAATTTATTTATTTATTACTTTTATTTATTGAATCAAAAGTAGATTAAAATAACAAGATAGAAGAATATGATTTCATTTAAATTTAAAAAAAAAGATTTTATCTATAAACACATTGTCTTGATACCCAGTTGAAACCTTAATTAATTTCTTTTTTGTTGTATCTTTTCTAAAAATAAAAAAATATGGCTGGCCCAAAAAGAGATGAAGCTAAATCTATTCTCTCCTATGTCCGACAAGAGCTTAGATATATGGATGAAGATCTTAGGAATGATGGCTTACTACCCGAATTATCATCACTAAGATCAGTATATGAGCAACTTTCAACTTTACTAGAGCTTTCAGATGGTAGAAGAAAAAAGAAAGCGAAACCAGAATATCCTGAAGACAAAAATCATTAAAAAGCCTCAATCAAATTAATATCTTCAACAATTAATTAAAATTAGTAATAAATCTTCAGGGATTTATTTACTTGTTTTTTGTTTTTCTATATAAAGGCACGTCAATAGTCTATTCTGGAATTGGACATAACTAATCAACTCAAATAACGAAATAACCTTTTTTGGTTTAACTAATGTCTAAGAAACATAAAAAGCCTGGTGGTGAATCTAATCTTCTTAGCCCTATGAGTCGAATTCGTTTTTGGGAAAAAGGAGAAATGGCATATTCAGCTCTAAGAAAAATAAATGAGTATAAAGCTAATAATGAATTAGAGAAAGCTCAAATAATGCTAGATGATTGGATTTTTTAAAAAACTAATACATCAAGAAATAAATAAAATATTTGAAATCAAAGCAATAAGTAAAGTAAATTAAATTTCATTAGAAGAGGTATGTATGCCCTCCACAAGAAAAAGGATAGGCTATCTTCCCTCAAGTAATGCACATGAAACGATAACCAAGATTGCAACCAAAGAAAACCTAAGCCAATCAAAAGTGGTTGGTATATTAGTTGAGGAGGCCCTAGTAGCCAGGAATGAATTAGGTTTTCGAAGTTCTAATAGTTTCACTAGAAATCATCATCATAGTGAACACAGTAATATGGATAAATCATCCTTCAACTATAATGATCCTGACGCGTTGATATCAGACAAAGGTATAACTTACAACACAAAAAAGTATAAGCATGATTCAGAGGCTAATTTAATTAAATCAGAAGAAAAATATAATGAAGAGTTATTTGAACAGTTTAAACAATTTATTATGTTTCAAAAAATGACTCAGTATAAATAATAAGAATATTTTTAAAGTAATTAAATAATCATCTGTCTCAGTTTAAAAAATCATTAGAAGACTAAGGCATTATGAAGAATGCAGAGATCAACAAAAATCACGCATAAAACAAATCAATGTATTAGAAAGTGATTGTACTAATTCTTTTAAGGATCACCCAACAAGTTTTTTTTATAAGAAATCTTAAATATAAACATGACAACAACAACAACAACTCGTCCTAAATCAAACTCATCTAATCTCCTTGAAGAAGCCTTAAATCAGCCTCCTATTGGAGAAACAGCAAATTTTGCATGGAACGCAACCCCAATAGGAATCGCTGCTATTTATAAAGGAAGTTCTCCTTCAAAACCTCCATATGAGCAAGCAATTAAAGAGGGTGAGGAATTGGCTATGGATTTAAGTCGAGAAGAGAAAGAATTTTATCTTACTCAAAAAGGTCTTGCACTAATTTTCTACTCTTAAACACATATCAGTAGTTTATAAATTCTAATAGAATAATTTATATTCAGAATTTATCAATTGTCCTCAACAGATGAATCTATAACCCACTCTTCAGACAATCCAAGAAGCACAAGAGCTTTATCCTCCCAATCTGTATCGATTGACCAATCGTAAGGCACTTCAAAAGATAATTTGATCTCATGTTTGTTTTTCGTATATGTTTTACTTTTAGGGAGAGTTTTATTTGAAAATTTATTGTCTAACATAAATAAATCATCGGAATCAACATATTCAACATAACCTAAACTCTTTATCTTCTCTTCAAACTTTAGTTCTAGTCTTATATTAAAACAATGAGAATCATCCCAATCAGAATAGTGAGAAAAATATTTATCCCATGAGTTTGACATTAAAGATTTAAAAATTATTAGCCTAGAGTACTAAAGAAAAAGAATTTTATCTAGATTTGCAGTAAAAAAAACTACTAAAAAGTAAAGAATCTAAATTTATCAAAAAATAATTGATAAACAAAAATTGCAAAGCTGTTTAATTGGTAAAAGTAAGAAAATTAAAATCGTTAAGAACCCAAGTACCCAAAGTAAGCAGACCAAAACCTGCAATAAACATCATCAAGGCAGCAACCTTATATCTTGTAGCCTCAGAACCTCTCCTAAGTAAAAAGGTATCAGCAGCAAACGAATTTGTCTGAGGAATGGTCTTTTGAACAATCTTTTTTCGTGATGAAAACATTTTTACCATTTCGTACTAAACCAAATTAATAGAATTTCCTCTTGACCGCGAAGAATCCACAAACAAAAAAAGTACAAGGCAATTAAAGGAAGGTTTAAGAGGTGTGACAATAAATCCGCCCAGAAAGTCGTTGCAACAAAAAAGTATCGAACTGCAGAAACCGCTCGTTATGGAAAATGAATAATAAAATACCCAAATAAACTGATAAAAAAGAAAAACAAATATTCTCAAAAAAAAATGAGAGCCCGAAGATAAATAAAAAAGAAAGATGTCATACATGCATAACGTTTGTTAACAAGAAAAGTTTTTTTAGCCGATGCATGGCCAAAATTTTTTCGACTGAATTTTAATAAACACTAAGTCAGCTAAATCACTTTTATGAAAGATTTCACATCGAATTCTTTAATATAAGAAATGGAAATGAATCCTTACAAATCATTAATTCAATTTTGCAACAAGGGTTACGAAAAAGCTTTTAAAAAAGAGCAATCAACAAATTTAATTCTAAAATTAGGTTAATTAATCAAATAAATTTAAATTTATTTATCCGAACAGTTTCTTCAACCTTTCCAAATGTTCATCGCTAGAACTACTCGTTTCAATTATTGGATTAATATGATTTTGTTTATAAGTCATTAGTAATTTTTCTACGACGTTATTAGCAAAGTCTACTGAGTCTAAGAATTCATTTGAACAATAAACTCCTTTCCATGGCCTATACTTAAATCTAGCTAAAAATTGCTTGGAAGGAATCAAGATACTACCAAAAAGCTTAATATTGGATTTTTTTAATATATTTTCCTCATTACACTCTATTATCTGTTTTAGTATTTCTAGTCTACGTTTTAGAAGTTTATAATCCGTCCCAAATTGAATCCAGATAGAACTTACTAGACCTGATTGAAGTTTATTTTTCAATCTTATAATCTCTTCATCAAACAAACAACTAGGTAAATAAGGATTAAATGCTACTCCAATAGCAAAATCCTCACTATAAAATAAGGGATTGTCTTTAAGGAACGCTAAAGCCGAAACTGAGTCTAATGTCGACCTTTTTTGAGAACCAGAAACAAGAAGTACTTCCTTGCATCTTAAATATTTGGCAACTTGAAGAAATTTAATAAAAGAATTCTGAGTATTGAACTTATTTTTCCTGAATTCATGGAGAATACTAAAATGAGGAATAATATCTATATTTGGAAACTCTTCTTTTGAAATCTTAATTGAGTTTAAAAGGAAATCTTTTTTCAATCTATTTTTACAAGGTATATTAATTTTATAAAGCTTATTTCTCTGGTAAAAAAATAGGGTTCTACGAAGTTCATCATAAGTTTTAAATGAAATTTCTATCCTTATATTATTCAAATTAAAAAATATATCCTTCATTTGCTGTCCAATAGAGTTGGAATGTTTTATAAAAATTCTAGCATAATTAGTTGACAACCGATTTTATACTCTTTTATGCATTAAAATATAAACTAATTTTTTAAATGTTTAATGAATATAATTGCATAAAATTCTAAACGAGTTTTATTTTAAAATTAATCTCTTCTAAAAATAGATTATATTAGATAAAAAAAATCATTATAGATTAATATCGATATTAAAATAAATAGAATTCCAAAACCTCTACTAAGATTGAATATATATATTAATGAAATCGGTAAATCTAACATATATAGAGAGCTATAGAGGTAATAGAAAAAGGCAATATTAAATATTAATAATGAGAGATCTTAATTTGTCAATGATTTTTCAGGAATCAACTTGGTTAATCTTTATTTTTTACTTTGTTTAAGTCAATTATATCTTGATTATTTGTAGAAAAACGTTCATTGGCATCTTTTACTAATAAAATTGATAACTCCTTGACATTGTAAATAAAGTTTTTCTGATTGAGGTACATCTTAGCTATTAATTCCTTAATTTCAAAGTTAAATCTTGTATTAGATAACAATACAATTGAAGTCCATGAAGATATTACAGCGGAAAATATAAGTAATAACTTTAAGATTTTATGGAGATTATTTAGCAACTTGTAAAATCAAAATTAACAAATTCATATTAACTAGTAAAAAGTAGAATGCATACTCAATAAAAAGATTTTAAGCAGTCTTGGACTTTTTAATATCAAATTCAACCCATTTAGAATCAATCAACTGTTGCCAGGTCTTTTTTGAATCATTTTTTGTGACTTTTCTTCTGCTTTTAAATTTCATAGGTTTGCCATTTGGAACGACCCCCCACATATCAATAGTGAAATCTGTAGCGGATTTTTCATTAGATACCTTTTTAAAATCAAAATGAATAGCCCATTTATTGTGAGGGTCTATAAGCCAACCAAGCGGGGCTTCCAAGTTTTCTACTTTTGCCATCAAAAAATAAAGTCTTAATTTTGTTTTTAATTAAAAAAACAAGTTTCGTCAAGCCTATGAATCTAAAGTGAAGTTAAAGAAGTAATAAAATAATTATTTTAAAAAATTAAAAAAGTATCTATAATAAATTTACAGTAATAACCAACTAAGATGTCCTCTGAAGCTGGCAGCACTCAATGTCGAGGGTTGATAGAAGCGAAAGAAAGCCTAATAAAAGCTATGAGCTCGCTTGGAGCAATCGAAAAGACAGATCAACTACAACAAACATTACGCGATGTCTACAATGAGCTGGAAATGCTCCATGAATCCAGAAGAATAAAAGAATCGAACGATCTAAATTGAATAGGAACCTAAATAGAATCCATTTAAAATGTTTATAAATAAAGCAGAAAAACATCTTTATAGATATCAAAAATTATTTCTCTAAAATTATTTTGGTTAGTATTAATTAAATATTATAAGTTCTAAATACTAATAAAATATCTAAGTATAAACATCTTATAAGAAATGATTGTAAAAAATATTTTTAGTAAATTAATTCCTAGAAAAAGCTTGATCTAACTGATAAAATATATAAAAATATTATTTAAATGTCTAGTAAAGATATTGAAATATGCAAATTATCAGATCTTGATAAATTGAGATCTGCTCCTAAACTAACTAAAAGACAGTCAAAAAAACTTCTTAATGAGCTTAGAAATATAGTTAATGAAGCAGATTGGGTAACAATAGGAATTATGTCTCCATCACTAAAAATAGGGATCAATACGATTAGAAAGATAGAAGATGAATTTGAATATAACCAAATGGAGTGCATTTCATTACCCAGCTCAGAAGGTCCAATATTCCTAAAAGCTAATCAAAAAACAGGTGAGATTTACGCTAGAATTGAATTTGGATTGGGGGAAGGGATATTAATTAGTTGTCAACATTATGATAATTCA
>QCHN01000014.1 GCA_003279565.1 Prochlorococcus sp. AG-402-C09 | reverse complement strand
TTGTCGTTAGAGTATGCAACACCAACTCCAGCACCAGTTTCGTTACCAGCTAAAGAGTAAGGCATAGCGCCTAGTCTGAAAGCATCTGAGTAAGCAGAAGTTGTTGCAGCAACAACGTCATCCTGATCAACCAAAGGACCAGCAGTTACTTCTAGATCGCCAACTGGGAATGAGTAGAATAATGAGTGAACATTAAGTGCACCAGATCCTTCTACAGCACTATCCATGCTTGCTAATGGACCACTAGCATTACCAGTTTCAATACCTGCGTAGAAAAGATCTTCGCCAGTGAAGCTAGAAGTTACATCAAGGCCATATGCATACTGCATATAAAGCTCTTCTTCAGTGTCGGCTGTTCCGCCGTCAGAGACAGAACCAACAGTGAAATAAGCACCACCAGAAAGAGAGGTGGTTGATGAGAAGGCAGTGTCAGCATTAACTGCAACAGGAGCCATAAGGCCCAAAGCTGCAGGAGCTACTAATAAACGTTGAAAAAGCTTCATAGTGTCCTCACACATAAAGATTATGTATCATATTTTACACTGCTGAAAAAATGAGCGAAAGTAGCACTTGTTACACCTTTCGCGCTGTCATAGTAAAATGATAATCATTTTTATTTTTGCGGTAGCACAGCCATTTGTTATTACGTTTTGACCATTAAAGATTATGCACTTTATTATTGTGATTTAAATCTTTGGTGACCTAACTATGTTTACCTTTGAGTAAGAATCTTTCATCCATAAAAGGATTAGATGCAAGAAAAGCTGCTTTGGAAGTTATTCAAGCAGTTGGTGGAGGAGCATTTGCAGATGTTGCATTGGATAGAACTTTTAGAGTTTATTCATTTAAGTCGATTGATAAAGCTTTAATAACTGAGCTTTCTTATGGCGCAATTCGTCAAAGATATTTTTTAGATCGCTGGATAGATTTCTTAGGAAAAGTGCCCGCTAAAAAGCAACCTCCGATATTGAGATGGTTATTGCACCTTGGGCTTTATCAAATCTTGAAAATGGAGCGAATACCTCCAGCTGCTGCTATCAACACAACCGTCGAGCTTGCAAAAGCTCTTCGTTTGACAAAGCTGGCTCCAGTTGTAAATGGTATTTTGCGATCGGCTCTTCGAAGTAAAGAAAGAGATCTTTCACTACCTAAATCTAAAAATCCGATTTTAGAATTAGCTAAAAATGAGTCACTACCTCTTTGGTTGGCAGATGAATTGATTGCTTGGAAGGGAATAGAAGATGCTCATGATGTTGCGCAAGCATTCAACTGTGTTAGTCCAATTGATCTAAGAGTGAATAAATTACGTGCAGAAATAAATGATGTAAAAGAAATTTTTGATTCCTTTGGCATTAAAAATCAATTAATTCCAGGTTGTCCATTTGGATTGGAAGTCCTTGCTGGTTTTGGTGAGCCTAAAAAATGGCCAGGTTATGAAGAAGGAAAATGGAGTGTTCAAGATAGATCTTCACAGCTTATTGCCCCATTATTAGGACCTTTGCCCGGAGAAAAGATCCTTGACGCTTGTGCTGCTCCAGGTGGTAAATCAACTCATATTGCTGAATTAATCAATAATGATGGCAAAATTTGGTCTGTTGATCGATCATCCCGAAGAGCTCAAAAAATATCAGCCAACTCAGAAAGACTTGGGACTCATTGTTTACAATTATTAGTTGCTGACTCTAATGAGTTGTTAGATAAACATCCTGAATGGAAAGGTTTTTTTGATCGTATATTAATTGATGCCCCATGCTCTGGTTTGGGAACTCTTGCACGTCACCCTGATGCAAGATGGAGAATAAACAAAGATAATATCCAGGAGCTTATCTTACTTCAAAGTCAGCTACTAAATTCGTTAGCTCCTTTATTAAAAAGTGGAGGCAAATTGGTCTATTCCACTTGTACGATTCATCCAGATGAAAATTTTAATCAAATAAAAAAATTTATTCAATTAAAATCTCAATTTTCATTAGAATATGAAAAACAAATTTGGCCGGGAGAGAAAGATAATGGAGATGGTTTTTATATCGCTGTTTTAAATAAATTTGAAAATTAATAAAACATATATTTATATATAAATCTGCTCTTAAACAGTTTTTTATTTATTTATCTAATATTAAAGTTAATAACTTATTTTAGAAACTAATTAAAGAACTATGACCAATAGCGATAGCTGTTACAAGCATTCCTAAAATTAGGAATGGTTGTGCGCTGGCTTGGTATTTAACATCAAAACTTAATGGATCGCGTAAAAGCCATATGTCTTGAAATGTTATTTGAGGAATTATGAGTAAAACCAGAATGACAGATGCAAAATGTTGTCCAATCGCTATTAAAACTACTACCATTGCGAGCTGAAAGATATCTATCATTCCTGCGCTAATACGACTTGCATTCTTAATACCAAAAACAACAGGGAGTGATTCAAGTCCAAGGCTTCTATCTCCTTCCACGCTTTTAAAATCGTTTATCACAGCTATTCCTAATCCTGACAAGCTGTAAGCAAGAGTAAGCAGGGCGGTTGTCCAGGTTAAGTGTCCAAAAAGAGCCTGTCCAGCCCACCAAGGAAGAGCTATATAGCTTGCACCGAGAGCATAATTACCAAGCCAACCGTTTTGTTTGAGTTTTAACGGTGGTGCTGAGTAAATATAACTTACAAATGACCCTCCCAATGCCAGTAACAGGACTGAAGGAATAGTGTGATGTGCCCATAAATCCAATAAATAGGCAACACCAAGACCAGCTATTAATAGAACCCATATTTGCAATTTGACTTGAAAAAGAGAAATGGCTCCTGATGGTATGGGCCTATTAGGTTCATTAATTGCGTCTATTTCTCTATCAAAGTAATCATTGATTGTTTGGGTGTATCCAGTTAAGAGAGGGCCACTCATTATCATGCAACTTACTGAAGCAAGTACGTTGCTTAATTCCCAATGGAAATTGCCACTTGCAGCTGCTCCACATATGACTCCCCAGAGCAATGGAATCCATGTGATGGGCTTCATTAATTGCAAACGAAGCTTCCATATGTTCTTTGTTTCAGAACCTCCTTTTATTCCAAGGAGTTGCCTAGCATCACTCACTTTTTTATCTCAGGGTTAAGAAACTTCATCTTCGAAGAACCAATGCTTGCTTCCATCATTCATTTTAATTACAACACCAATTCCGCCCCTACCATCAGTCATCTTATAGTCGATTACAGTGCCTCTTGGGTCTTCTGATAGTTGGTCTATCAAATAAGAAGGTATGCGATCTCTTACACGTTCAATATTAATTTTAATTTTTGAACCTATCCTTGAAAGGGAGGTTGGCTTAGCCATGGAATTAAATGAATTAATTTCGGGCACCTTAACAGTTCCTCTGTTTAAAAATCATGGTTGCTTTAAGATTGATTCCTTGTCTTGATGTTTCAAACGGACGTGTAGTCAAGGGAGTTAATTTTGTTGGATTGCGTGATGCAGGGGATCCAGTTGAGTTGGGATGTAGATACAGCAAGGCTGGTGCGGATGAATTGGTCTTTCTTGACATAACAGCTACACACGAAAAAAGATCTACTTTGGTTGAAATGGTTAGACGAACATCTGAAGCTGTAACTATTCCTTTTACTGTTGGAGGAGGAATAAGTTCATTGAATGGAATAAATGAATTACTAAGAGCAGGAGCTGACAAAGTAAGTTTAAATTCCAGTGCGGTTAAAGATCCTTCCTTGATTTCTCAAGGGGCAAATCGTTTTGGATCTCAATGCATTGTGGTTGCAATAGATGCAAAAAAGAACAAAAATATTCCTAATAAGTGGGACGTTTATGTGAGTGGTGGACGTAAAAATACTGGTTTAGATGTGATTGAATGGTCGGAAAAAGTATTTCAGCTTGGTGCAGGGGAAATCCTATTAACTTCCATGGACGGTGATGGGACTCAAAATGGTTATGACATAGAACTTACTAAATCTATTTGTGAGAAAGTTCCAATACCAGTAATAGCATCGGGAGGAGCTGGTTGTTTGAGACACATTAAAGAGGCTTTTACTCTAGGAAAATCCTCAGCAGCTCTCTTGGCTTCTCTTTTACATGATGGACAATTAACTATCAAAGAAATTAAAGAATATTTAATTAAAGAAAATCTTCCTATAAGACCTATCGAATGATTAATATTATCATGAAAACATGTATAATATTAATTATGAGTTAAAGTTTGAAGGGAGTTAAGTATTTTTCTATATTTATATGAGGCCTGGCAATACTAAAGCTATAGAGAAAATGTTTAATTCAATTTCTTCAAAATATGATTTACTAAATGATATTTTTAGCTTTGGATTGCATAGGTTTTGGAAGAGAAAATTGTTGGATATTCTTAATCCCACTTTTGGGGAAAAATGGATAGATCTTTGTTGTGGTACTGGAGATATGTCAATACTTTTGGCTAGATATATGAAAAGTTCAAAAAATATTACTGGGATAGACTCAGCTTCTCAAGCATTATTAGTTGCAAGAGAAAGATCCAAACAAAAATATTCTTCAATTGAATGGATAAAGGGTGATGCTCTACAAACTAATCTCACATCAGATAAATTTGATGGCCTTTTGATGTCCTATGGTTTAAGGAATCTTTCTAGTTCTTATGAAGGACTTAGAGAGGCTTTTAGAATTTTGAAACCAGGTGGAAGAGCAGGAATCTTGGATTTTAGATCTTTTGAAGTAGGCTCAATTCAAGGGCTTTTCCAAAAAATTTATCTAAGTCTTTATGTGGTCCCAATTGCATCACTGTTCGGCTTAGGGCAGGAATATTCATATATAAAAAAAAGTTTAGTTAATTTCCCTTCCGGGGCAAAACAAGTTCATTTGGCACTTTCTGCCGGCTTCAAGAAAGCAGAATATCAAACATTAGCAAAAGGACAAATGGGGATTTTATTGCTTGAAGCCTAGGTTAAATATCTCAATTTATTTACAATTCTTTTCTTCTGCAAAAACTACATTTACTCCATAATGTAATTTCTCCCGTAGGTGAGGGGATTTTGCATAGAGGACACTTGGTTATTCCATTTTTATCAGTTCTACTTGGGTGATTTTCCCAAATTTCTTTTTCAGTTTCTCTTGTGACTAAAGCATTTGGATAATGTTGCCTGATTCTGATCTCTTTTATTTGATATCCATATGATTTTAAAGATTCAATTAACTCCAAACGGTTATATAAAAGCGCCTGTCTCCATTGAGGATGGCTTGCTCCAATAGTTAGAACTTTATTCTGAATGTTAAGTGGTGTGCAATTTAATGCGAGTTGCTCGCCAGCTATTTCTACCCAGTCTTGAATAAGGCCTCCTACATTTCCTTTCCATGTGGACTTGATTTCTTCTAGGCATGTATATATTGATTTCTCTCTTTTTGCTACTTTTTAACCTGTTTTTTTCTAGCTGTTGCTGCTTTCCAAGCAAATTTAGGATTAACGTATTGGCCTTTTTGGTTGATCTCGACTTTATCAATGCAAAGAGAGGTTCTCTTATTAAATTCAAGATCAAAAGGTATTGAAACTTCAGGTTTGCATTTCAGCAATCAAGTCCGATTAGGCAGTTTATTACTTCTTGGCATGGTATTGAGCAAACTTGTTTAATCAATGATTTTAGCAAATTTCGCAAATGACTAAGTCGCTAAAAAAAGGTGATCTTTTCCACATAGTTGCAGCAAGTTCGCCAATAAGTAAAAAAGAAGATCTCAAATCGGGCATAAAAGTCCTTCAGGAGTGGGGGTTAATATGCAACCATATCTATGCAGAAGATAGATCTTGGGGCTATTTGGCAGGCAATGATGAAGTTAGATTTAATGAATTACACTCAAACAGTCATTATCCCCTATTGGCATTTGCAAGAGGTGGTTGGGGATCGGCGAGATTACTTGAAAAAAGACAACCATGGAAAGAAGGCTGGATGGTTGGCTTCTCTGATTTAACTTCCATACTTCTTGCACGACTCGCAGGTGGATTTCAGGGAGGAGTTCATGGTCCACTCGTTACGACTTTGGGGGGCGAGCCAGACTGGAGCAAAGACAGACTTAAATCAATCTTGTTTGGAAATCTTGTACCGGATATTTATGGAGACCCATGGGGAGGCGGCATCGCAAAGGGGCATCTAATAGTTGGCAACCTCACTGTACTGACTCACTTAATTGGCACTCAACATCTACCAAATTTTAAAAAATCAATTTTAATACTCGAAGATATTGGAGAAGCTCCCTACAGAATTGACAGAATGTTAACTCACTTAAGATTGGCTGGAATTCTACAACAGCTAGCTGGCTTAGGCTTTGGCTCTTTTACTTACTGTGATAACGAGAAAGACGTCGATAAAACAAAGACGTTTGATCTTCTTGATATTTTCAAAGATCGAACACAAGACCTTAAAATTCCAATTATTTCAAATCTGCCCATTGGACACTGTTGTGGGAACGCATCACTCCCTCTTGGTAGTCAAGCTATCTTAAATGGCGACACAGGGAGTCTTAGTCTTTTACAATAGACAATAAAGACTCTGCAATTACGAGATCAAATGGAGTTGTCACTTTAATATTTGAAGGCCCAGCATCATAAATTTTTACTGGTAATCCCAATCGTTCAAATAAGGATGCATCATCGGTCACATTCCATCCTTTAGCGATTGCTTCACTATGAGCATACTTCAGTTTATTTACGGGGAAGCCCTGAGGTGTCTGAGCAGACCATAGATCTGAACGAGGTGGGCTCTCAATAATCTCACCATCTTTATCGACCTTTTTAATGGTATCTGTTACTTGTGACGCAGCAATAACAGCTTGCCCCTCAGAAACAATCTGTGAAATGTCGTCAAAAACGTTTGATCTTACCAAACATCTTGCTCCATCATGAATCAGCACAGACTTAGCATCAATTGGAAGGGCCGCTAATCCCAGCCGAACTGACTGCTGTCTTGTTGATCCCCCATTGATCCATTGAACTGACTTTACTGAATCATCAAAAATTGAACATATGGAGTTTTTGTCTTTCGGTTGTCCAATAATTCCAATCCAAGTAATTGTTTTAGAGTCGAAAGCTGCTTTCAAAGTCCACTCTAAAACAGTCTTTCCTGCAACTGTCAAAAGGAGTTTATTTCTATCAGCACCCATTCGACTTCCACTTCCTGCAGCAGCAATTAACAAATGCACAACTGATCCCTCTCTATTGATTATTCGCTTAATATATTCGACCAGTAAAAATAACTATTTTTACTGTCTGACTTAAAGTCTTTTTAAAAAGCAAGTGGCTCAATAGTAAGTTAAATAAATTAAGTATTCGATCTAACGATTTAAAATCATTAAATTATGACATCAGCAAAATTACTTGAAGGTCAGACTGCAATTGTAACTGGAGCTAGTAGAGGAATTGGCAAGGCTATTGCAATTTTTTTAGCAAAGGAAGGAGCAGAAGTAATCATCAATTATTCTTCGTCTTTGGAGAATGCAAATAAGGTCGTTTCAGAAATAAGTTCCTTTGGAGGTAAGGCATACCCTCTTCAAGCTGATATCTCTAATGAAAATTCGGTAAATGAATTAATAAAAACCGTATTGGATAAAAATAATAAAATCGATGTTCTGGTCAACAACGCAGGGATAACTAAAGATGGTCTTTTAATGAGAATGAAAACAGACGATTGGCAGAAAGTCGTAGACCTTAACTTGAATGGTGTTTTTTATTGTACAAGAGCAGTCTCTAGGCAGATGCTGAAACAAAAAAAAGGGAGAATTATCAACATAACTTCTGTAGTTGGCTTGATGGGTAACCCAGGCCAAGCAAATTATTCTGCAGCAAAAGCTGGAGTAATAGGTTTTACACAAAGTGCCGCAAAAGAATTTGCAAGCAGAGGGATTACTGTCAATGCAGTTGCTCCAGGTTTTATTTCAACGGATATGACAAAAGATCTGAACAGTGAATCAATCCTTTCTGCTATTCCGCTTGGACGATTTGGCAACCCTGAGGATGTTGCAGGAGCAGTGAGATTTCTAGCAGCAGATCCATCTGCTGCTTACATAACTGGTCAGACAATTCAAGTTGATGGTGGTATGGTTATGAGTTGAGCAAATATCAATTTTGGATAGGCTGCCCTAGTTCATCTCTCAATCTTCTAATTCGTTGCAATAGTTTTAATCTTCTGCTTCTTGCCGTAGCTGTGAGAAATATCCTCAAAGGGAAATAAATCAAGGTCATAGTCCCGGCCAACCCAGCCATAAGAATAAAAAATAAAGCTCCAGGATCATTCATATGTTGACACTAACTACCTTCTGCAAAAATTGGGAATAATTTGTGAGTTACGATTCGGCTTTCCCCACTTATTTAGTCTCCCCTAATGTGTGATTCCTGTGGGAGATTAAGATTAATTCAAATCAAATATGTCAAAACTTCTAAGTTTTTCAGACGAATCACGTGGCGCTCTAGAAAAAGGAGTAAACAACTTAGCCAATGCACTAAAAGTCACAATTGGACCTAAAGGTAGAAATGTTGTTATTGAAAAAAAATTTGGTGCCCCAGATATCGTTAATGACGGAGTAACTATTGCTAAAGAAATAGATCTTGAAGATCCATTTGAGAACATAGGAGCAAAGCTGATTGAACAAGTTGCATCAAAAACGAAGGAAAAAGCCGGGGATGGAACAACTACTGCAACTGTTTTAGCTCAATTCATGGTTCAAGAAGGGTTGAGAAATACAGCCGCGGGAGCAAGCCCGATCGAATTAAGAAGGGGAATGGAAAAGGCCGTAGCACAAATCGTTAATGATCTTAAGAAAAAAAGCAAATCAGTCAGTGGGGATGCTATCAAGCAAGTTGCGACAGTTAGTGCTGGTGGAGACGAGGAAATAGGTTCAATGATTGCAAATGCAATAGATAAAGTCAGTTTTGACGGAGTAATTACAGTTGAAGAATCCAAATCTTTAGCTACTGAGCTAGATATCACTGAGGGGATGGCATTTGATAGGGGTTATAGCTCACCATATTTTGTTACTGACGAAGATCGATTAATTTGTGAATTTGAAAATCCATCATTATTAATCACTGATAAAAAGATTTCATCAATTGCAGATCTCATTCCAGTTCTGGAAACTGTTCAGAAGAATGGAACACCATTAATAATTCTTGCCGAAGAAGTAGAGGGTGAAGCATTAGCCACACTAGTAGTAAATAAAAACCGCGGGGTTTTACAGGTCGCAGCAGTTAGAGCACCATCATTTGGCGAGAGGAGAAAAGCGGCACTAGGAGATATTGCTGTGCTAACTGGTGGCACATTAATTAGCGAAGACAAAGCCATGAGTCTTGAGAAAGTTCAAATTTCTGATTTAGGTCAAGCAAGAAGAGTGACAATTACAAAAGACACAACAACAATTGTTGCAAATGAAAATCAAAATACTGAACTATCTAATCGCATTGCCTCAATAAAAAGAGAACTGGATGAAACAGATTCTGAGTATGACCAAGAAAAGTTAAACGAAAGAATCGCTAAACTTGCAGGAGGTGTAGCAGTAATTAAAGTTGGTGCTCCTACTGAAACTGAGTTAAAGAATAGAAAGCTAAGAATTGAGGATGCTCTTAATGCAACCCGCGCAGCTATTGAAGAAGGTATTGTTGCAGGTGGAGGAACTACTCTCCTAGAACTAAGTGATGGGCTTGAAGATTTGTCAAAAAAGCTAGAAGGTGATCAAAGAACCGGAGTTAAAATCATAGAAAGAGCATTGACTGCTCCAACAAAACAGATAGCTATAAATGCAGGATATAATGGGGATGTTGTTGTTTCTGATATCAAGAGATTAGGTAAAGGCTTCAATGCACAAACTGGAGAGTATGTGGATTTACTTGAAGCAGGAATATTAGATGCCTCAAAGGTAATACGTCTTGCTCTTCAAGATGCTGTATCAATAGCTTCACTTCTAATCACAACAGAAGTTGTGATTGCCGACAAACCTGAGCCACCAGCAGCCCCAGGTGCTGAAGGCGGAGACCCCATGGGTGGCATGGGTGGTATGGGTGGTATGGGTGGTATGGGTGGTATGGGTGGTATGGGTATGCCAGGAATGATGTAAGGAATTGAGAAGATCTACACTCTCAAATTCAAAAAAATTAAAAGTTAATTTAGGACTTACTTCTTAACAACCACTTTCTAAGATAACCATATTTGGGTTTAGGAGGTAAAGGAATCAAGGCCTCTATTTTAGTCTGATTATTTTTATCTTTAACTGGATTTATAAATTTGTTCGAATCATTTTTTTTAACATCTATTTTATATGATTTAATTTTTATCGATTCATCATTCTCATCTTTAATTGAATCAAATTCATTAGTTTTGATTTCTTTTTCTTTAATATCATTCTTTTCCATATTAATTGACTCATCACCCTCGAAAGAATTTTCTTGCGATTGATCTATTTTTTGATTATTTAAATCATTTGTGTTTTGATTCGACTCGTTTAAATCTAGATTTTTCAATTCTTCTAAGCTTTCCACTCCAAAACGGTGTGCCCATTGAGATTTCAGGAGAGAATATAAATCACTATCTTTAGCCTTTAGAGCTTCTATAATTTGTTTTTGTAGGTGATACTTTCTAGACTCCAAGGTTCTTCTTAATCGCTAAATTAAGACTATCAAGCAAGTTTGCGATTTAAAAGAGGTCTGATAAGAAAAAACAACCCAATTGTAAGAATAAATAGAATTGCCAGACAAGAGTATCCATTTACTTCTCCATAAGGAGCATTAATTAAAACCGCATTCAGATCTAAAGAACTATGATATGCCATTCGTATCGGTTCAATCGCGAATGTTAATGGATTAATTGATGCTATCCATCCCAGCCATTGAGGCATAAAAGATATAGGAGCCAATGCTGTACTAGCAAAAAGAACAGGCAGGTTAGCTATGAAGATAATTGCAATTAGCTCTATGTGTCCTGGCAATACAAAGGCCAACCCAAGACTTAAACCAGTTATTGCAAATACCAATAGCAACAAGGTTATTGCGATCAAAAGGAAACCTCCCAGAGTTGGCCAGCCATAACCTAAGAGAGCAGAAGTTGCCATTATTGCAAAACTCTGCAAAAGGCTAATAGTAGTTATGTAGATTACTGAAGAAATCACAATTGAACTCCTGCTACGCAATGGAGCAACTAATAATCGATTAAGAAAACCAAATTCTCTGTCAAACATCACAGGGAGTCCAGCATTAAGAGCACCACTAAAAGCAGTAAAGACTATTAAACCTGCACCAAGAAATTCTCCATAGCTACTGCTCCCAGGCAAAAAATCTATTGGAGCATTAGAAAATAGCGCTGCAAAAAGCAAAAGCCATATCAAAGGCTGAAGAACCCCTGCAAATAATGTTGAAGGTCTTCGAATTAATTGAATAAAAAGCCTCCATGTTAAAGCAGAAATCTCCTGCAACATTTCATTCAAATCATTTC
This sequence comes from Prochlorococcus sp. AG-402-C09, assembly GCA_003279565.1. Taxonomy (GTDB): domain Bacteria; phylum Cyanobacteriota; class Cyanobacteriia; order PCC-6307; family Cyanobiaceae; genus Prochlorococcus_B. The sequence continues at coordinate 23,350 of QCHN01000014.1, read as the reverse complement.
TAGATTGCTTGTCCTTAGAAATTGATGGATTAGTAGTAATCATGTTTTTAATAATTTAGGAGTAATTCAATTAGTTAACGCATAGATTTCTTATTCTCAAGCTTAAAATCTCTTTTACCAGCTAGCTCTAATTCAGCGTCCATAAGAGTTTTGCCAGTCGCTTGCAAATAAACATCATCTAAACTTGGCCGACTGTGAGAAAGTGCAAAAACTTCGAAATTTTCTTTTGAAAGATGACTAGACAAATTTGAGATAACATCATTACTTTGAACTAAAAAATTCAAAGAATATCCTTGCTTTTGATTCACTACTACATTTGATACTCCATTGATATTTTTAATTAATTTTCTTACAGATTCAGCTTCTGCTTCATCACTGAATTCTCGCACCCTAAGTGTAACTCTATCTCCACCAAGTTCTTTTTTTAAATCATCTGGTTTTCCACTAGCAATAACTTTTCCATTATCAATAATAGCCATCTCATCTGCTAATTCATCTACCTCCTCGAGGTAATGACTACTTAAAAGAATTGTAGTTTCCTTATTTCTTAGTTCCTTCAATAATCCCCAGATAACCGATCGACTTTCTATGTCCAACCCAACAGTAGGTTCATCAAGAATCAATAATTCGGGTTCATGCAACAATCCTGAAGCGAGATCAAGTCTTCTTTTCATACCTCCCGAAAAAGAACCACATCTTCTATCAATCCAATCATGCATATCTAGTCTCTGAATCAATTCGTCAATTCTCTGTCTCTTATGCTTTCTATCTAGATGATAAAGATCTCCTTGAAGCTGTAACAACTCTCTACCTGTAAGTATTTTATCGATTGCAACATCCTGAGCAACATAACCCAACCTTCTCCTGATTTCTTTTTCCTCAAACAAAGCATCACGTCCCCCCACTTCAACATGACCAGAATCAGGATCAAGGAGAGTACAGATAATTCTAATTGCAGTGCTTTTACCGGCTCCGTTTGGGCCTAACAAGCCATATAAAGAACCTTTAGGGACTCCGAGGTTGAGTCCATTTAGAGCTCTAACAGGGCCATAAGATTTAAATAAATCTCTTAGTTGGATGAAAAACATCTAAAAACAGATTGACTAAAAAAAAATAAGCTGACATCTTCTAACAAATTCTAATTAATATTAGAGAGCAAGGTCATAAAATTTTTATTTTTATTTTATAGACTTATGAAAAGCTCATAGAGAAGTCTTTAATTAAAGCTATTAACTGATCATTAAAAACAATTGACACCTGTAATCTACTAATAACAAGCAAAAAACAAACTCCAAACATATAAAGAATAGACCACCTAAACAAACCCTTAGCCCGATCTAAATCCTCTGGATTATCTCTTAATCTGGAAACCAATTGAAGAAGACGTGAATTATAAGGTAATAATAAAATTCCATATAACAAACCTCCTTCAGGTAAGACAAAGCACCCTAAAAAGCTTAGAAATACAGTTAAGTAGCCATAAACAGATATAGCTTTTGCCGTAACAAAAGGACCACTTACTGTTGGAAGCATCGGTATCCCAACCGATCGATAGTCCTCTCTTAGTAATATGGCCAAAGCCCAAAAATGTGCTGGGGTCCAGACCATTACCAAAGAGAATAGCCACCAACCACCCAATCCAATATGTCCTGCTGCTGCCGAAGCTCCTACAAGAGGAGGAATGGCTCCAGCAACTCCTCCAAAAACGATATTTTGAGATGTTCTAGGTTTTAAAAAGGCTGTATAAAGAAGAACATAGCTACAAAGTCCCAGAAGAGTAAGTCCAGCTGCTAAACAGTTAACTCCAGCTACTAAAAGGCCAGAAGCCGCAAGTGTGCAAGCAATTGCTCCAATAAAAACAGAAGACTGAGAAAGGCGACCAGAGGGCAATGCTCTATTACTGGTGCGTTTCATTCTCTTATCAAGATCTTGTTCCCACAAGCAGTTAAGAGCTCCTGCCGCCGCCGCCGCAAGAGCTCCTCCACCCAAAGTGCACACCAATCTTGGAGAGGGTAGTGGCCATTCTTCAGAAAGAGCCATTCCACCAACTGTGGTAGCAAGTAAAAGAGGAATTAATCTTGGTTTGGCTACCTCTAACCAAGCTGGTAATTTGATACGCTTTCTAGAAGGAACAATTTCCTCTCGATTGACGGGCTGTGAAATTAAATCTGAAGTAGAACTAACCATGACATGTCTCCAAAGTTGATTGATTTATAAAAAGTGATTGGGAAGGTTTATCAATTCCTCTACCTTTAAAATTCAATGCTGCTATTACGGCCACTAACAAGCAGGCAATTAGTTGATGACCAATGATAAGACTAGGTTCACTCATCCCTAGGTGAATAGAAAAAACTCCTAGAAATACTTGTGAGGTGATTAAAAAAACAATCGTCAAGAGATAGGGCCATTGATTAATAAAAACATCTCTCTGAAAAGATGAAACAATTACGAATAAAATCACCAAAAAGGTCACTGGGATAGCACTTGCCCGGTGAAGGCCTAAAAGATTGCAAGAATCTCCAAAATCCAAGCATCGTTGTGCTGCCCAAGAGGTTGCCACCCGACTACCTATTAAAGACTGAGCTACTACTGAAAAAAGAGATAAAAATCCAACAGAACGAAGCCAAAGTGGAAAAATCGATTTACCAGGATTAAGTAATTGTTGAGTCACCCCACTCATGATCGCAACAAGAGTAAATGCAACTGCAAGGTGAGCTATGACGATTAAAGATGGTAGTAGTTGAAGTACTGTCAAAGCACCTAAAAAACCCTGAAAGGCAATCAATAAAGTTAAGAATCCATAGATCCAAGGAAGCCATTTAGGCAAAGTTTTTGCCCAGAGCAAAGACAGGACAAATTGAGTAATTAAAACAATCCCTACGAAGAAAGCATCTAATCGATGAAACCATTCCAAGAAGACTTGTAAATTCATTTGCTTACCAGGCAAAAACGATCCGTAACATAGAGGCCAGTCTGGGCAAGCGAGGCCAGCCTCCATCACTCTGGTAGCACCTCCAATCACTACAAGAGCGATCAGTGCTACCACCACATGAGCAGCAAGCTGGCCCAATCTAAAGAGTGACTTTGGTGGATAAATAATATGCACGTATGCAAATCCATCAATATCTTTATTAATTCAACGTAGCGATTACTTTGTACACGTCACCTGAATAAACGGACTGCAACATAAAGATTCTCTTTAAAAAAAAATTATTCATCTTGAATTAACAATTAGCCGATACATTAGTTACTTTTGCCCATAACCTATAAATAGAAAAGGAGATCTTCTTGCCGAAACTATCGGCCATCTTAACCCTTACGTTAAGTTTAATTCTTGGCATAACAGGAGTTTGGATTGCATACAACGTCGATATGCTTCCAGTGAGCGCGAGCATGAATGCTCCTGTTTATGATGAACTCTATCGAGTTCTATTCATTATTGGCTGCATACTTTTCATAGGTATGACTGCTTTAGTAATTTATAGTCTTATTCAATTCCGTCGTAGACCTGGAGAAACTGGAGATGGGATTGACTTAGAAGGTAATATTACTCTGGAAATTTTCTGGACAGCAGTTCCTGCCATTGTTGTTTTGTTTGTAGGTTTATATAGCTACGATATTTATGATCGAATGGGTGGCATGCAACCTTTAATGCATGATCACAGTGGGCAAATGGATAATCAGACTGAAAGGGTTTGGGGAGGTATTGGTTCAGGGCCTATTGAGAATTCATCTACAAAAAATTCATCCTCACTACCAATTGAGTTAACTGCAATGCAATTTGCTTTTATCTTTCATTATCCAAAAGGAGATATCATTTCTGGAGAACTTCATGTCCCAGTTGGAAAAGAAGTTAGCTTAAAAATGGAATCTAAAGATGTAATACATGCATTTTGGGTGCCTCAATTCAGGCTTAAACAAGATGTCATTCCAGGTCAGCCAACTATTTTAAATTTCACTCCTACAAAAGCAGGTAATTTTCCGATTGTTTGCGCAGAATTGTGTGGCCCTTATCATGGTGGGATGAGATCAAACGTAATAGTTGATGAACAAGAAGACTTTGATACATGGTTAAAAGAAAACTCTAAAGAATCAATATAAATTTATGACTATTTCACTCAAACCAAGCAACTCTCCTCCAGAAAAGCTTCAACCAACTGGATGGCTAAAATATCTGAGCTTTAGTCTCGATCACAAAGTCATAGGTCTTCAATATTTAGTTTGTGGTTTTTTGTTTTATTTAATTGGAGGATCTTTAGCTGGAGCAATAAGGATAGAGCTAATCAGTCCTATATCAGATTTCATGCCTAGAGAGGTTTATAACCAAGTTTTAACTCTCCACGGCACAATCATGATTTTCTTATGGATCGTGCCTGTAGTAAATGGTGCCTTTGGCAACTATTTAATACCTTTTTATGTTGGTGCAAGGGACATGGCCTTCCCAAGACTTAATGCAGTTGCTTTTTGGCTAATACCTCCCTCTGGTTTGATGTTGATAACAAGCTATTTTATTAACGGAGCCGCACAATCAGGGTGGACAGCGTATCCACCTTTAAGCATCACGACTCCAGCAGCCGGTCAAATTATTTGGATATTAAGTGTATTACTTTTAGGTGGAAGCTCAATCTTTGGTGGTATTAATTTCATCGCCACCATCCTCAAACTAAGAAGACCTGGACTTAAATTAATGCAATTACCAATGTATTGCTGGGCAATGCTTGGTACAAGTATTCTTGTCGTTCTATCAACTCCTGTTCTCGCTGGCACTTTAATACTTTTGAGCTTTGACATAGTTGCTCATACCGGTTTCTTCAACCCAAGTCTTGGTGGAAATGTAATTGTTTATCAACATCTTTTTTGGTTTTACTCGCATCCTGCCGTTTATATCATGGTCTTACCTGCCTTTGGCTTAGTCAGTGAGATACTTCCAATCCATAGCAGAAAACCACTTTTTGGCTATACAACAATGGTCTTCTCAATTATGGGAATAGTTGTCTTAGGGCTAGTTGTTTGGGCCCATCATATGTTTACGAGCGGAACTCCTCCATGGATGCGCTTATTTTTTACAATCGCTACTGCATTTATAGCTGTTCCGACAGGCATTAAGTTTTTTAATTGGGTTGCAACCTTATGGGGAGGGAAGATATCGCTTAATGCTGCAATGCTATTTTCCTGCGGATTTATTATTAACTTTGTTTTAGGTGGAATAACTGGAGTTGCCCTAGCTCAAGTACCTTTTGATGTTCATGTACACGATACCTATTTTGTTGTTGCTCATTTTCACTACATAGTCTATGGAGGTTCGGTCTTTGTTATCTTCTCCTCTATTTATCACTGGTTCCCAAAATTTACTGGGAAAATGCTAAATGAAAATCTTGGAAGATTCCATTTCATAATTACTTTTATAGGTTTTAATCTTTGCTTTGCGCCTCAACACTGGCTAGGTTTAAATGGAATGCCTCGACGAGTTGCAGAATACGATCCACAATTTCAATTAATTAATCAAATAAGTAGCGTGGGTGCATTATTAATGGCTTTAAGTACTCTACCTTTTCTATGGAATATTCTTCAAAGCATCCTCTACGGTGAAGAAGCTGGTGACAATCCATGGGAAGCACTCACTCCTGAGTGGTTAACAAGTTCTCCTCCTCCTGTTGAGAACTGGGAAGGAGAAGCACCTCTAGTGATTGAACCATATGGTTATGGAGAAAAAGATTCAAATAAAATTCAGGAGGTAATGAAATGACATCAATAGTTCCAAAAGAGCAATCCTCAGAAAGCAAAAAAAATTTATCAACTGAAGAACATGAAGATTTTCGTTTGTTTGGATTAATAGCTTTTTTAATCGCGGATGGAATGACCTTTGCAGGTTTTTTTGCTGCATACCTTACTTTCAAAGCAGTCAATCCTATTGGTCCTGATGCTATTTACGAATTAGAACTACCATTACCCACTTTAAATACGGTCTTGCTCCTAGTTAGTAGCTTTACTTTTCATCGAGCTGGGAAATTCCTAGAAAGAAACGAATCAAAAGAATGCCAAAGATGGCTTCTCATAACAGGTGCTTTGGGAGTGGCATTTTTAATCAGCCAAATGTTTGAGTACTTTACTTTGCCTTTTGGATTAACTGATAACCTCTTTGCAAGTACTTTTTATGCATTAACTGGCTTTCATGGGCTTCACGTAACACTTGGATCAATAATGATAATGATTATTTGGTGGCAAACACGTGTCCCATTTGGTCGAGTTAATAACGAAAACAAGTTCCCATTTGAGGCAGTAGAGCTCTATTGGCACTTTGTAGATGGGATTTGGGTCGTTTTATTCATCATCCTTTACCTCCTTTGATGGGTAAATATTGATACTAAGCAAGAAACTTTCAATTAATTTGTTGCCACAATTCCACTTATTGGTCAGAATTCAGTTAATTAAATCAGTCTGAAATGCTTGTTGGAAAAGAACTCCTAGACAAAGCAAGATCTTTGAGCGACCGTCCAGAAGACGAAATAGCTAAAGGATGTGGTTATGTGGGACCAAGCGGAAGAGTTTTACGTAAAAGTTTCTACCGTGCTCTAGTAGAAGCTAAGGGCTATAAACTTCGCTCAAATGGCCCAGGAAGAGCAGGGAATAGATCTTCAAGAGGAAGACAAGCGGAATTTCGGACAAAAGTTCATGGCAACGGCAATCTTCTTATTGGACATGCCTATACAAAAAAATTGGGTCTCGAACCTGGACAAGAATTTCGTATTGATGTACGCAAAGAGTCTGGAGCGATAAGTTTGTTACCACTCAAAAAATAACAACTCTCACAAAGTAAAGTTACATACATCAGATATAAATCTCCTAATTCCAACCTTGCTCATTAAGCCACTCAGAGCTAATTACTGGGGATTTTTTCGAAAGAGAATGATTATTATCTAATTTTAAAAGTTTTTCTGCATACTTTGCCATCAAGTCAACTTCCAAATTAACTTTTTCGCCCATTTTCAAAAACTGCAAGCATGTATTTGACCAAGTGTGAGGTATTACGGCTACTGAAAATTCACAACCATTATTATATATCTCAGAGATAGTAAGACTTATCCCATTTACGCTAATGCTAGCTTTATCGCACATATATCTGCAGAAATTTAAATCTTCCCACATTACTTTCAAATTCCAGGAATTTTTTAAATTTTCAATTGAAACAATTTCTCCCAGACCGTCAATATGTCCACTAACAATATGTCCGCCTAACCGGTCAGAAAGACGTAATGCTGGCTCAAGATTTACATGACCATTTTTCTGAGCTTTTTCTGCAAGATTTGTTCTCTTAAGAGTCTCTTCGCTGATATTTGCGAAAAAAGAATCATTCATTAATTCAGAAACTGTTAGACAAACCCCATCAACAGAAATACTATCTCCTAGTTTTATAGGAGAAAAAGGGTTACATCCATCAACAACTACCCCTAAATTATTTTTCTTGATCGTGCCAATAGACTGAATTAAACCAGTAAACATTATTGTAACTGCCACTCTTAGAATGCTAGTTATAGTATCTAAAAATGTCTTTAAAAAGTTTATTAGAATTTGAAGTTTATTTGATTATGAATTATTCCATTTTAAAGCCAAGTCATTCTTTTTCTCAGCACTGAGTATTGGCAGTGACCAACATTTATTCCAAACACTCTCTTCAGGAATGAAAATAGATTGATACCTTTTGGAGACAAATATATTTTTTTTTCTCAAGTCAAACAAACTCGTTGGTGGCAAATAACCTTTGCTTATTACACGTCTCAAAGAAGTAGCTCCCCATAACGAATTAAACCAATCAGTAGGGAAAGGCTCTGGAGACAGCGAAGGAGACGCAAGAACAGTCCAATTCAGCGGACTTCCCTCCTGAGGCAAAAGGACAGATAAACGAGGATCTTCTATTAGGGCATTAACACAACTAGATAAAGGCAAAACTGCTGCATTTGCTCGACCTGAAACGACCCAATTTAAAGCATTCCTATCATCATATGACTTGGCTTGTCTCTTAATTTTTGAGAAATCCTTAACTAAATCTATTTTTTGTGCAATAGACATTAGAAGATAAGGACTATGCGGAAAAACTATTTGATTTACAAGTGAACTCGAAAAAATAACTTCCCAAGAATTCTTATTTTTTAGAGCCAGAGAATCTTCATTTCTGAAAAGAATCACCCAAGGACTAACGGCTAAAGGTAAAAGCTTTTTTTTATAATTCTCGCCTAACCCCTCTAGAAAAGAATTAGTCTGCTTGCTGAAATTATTTCTGATATTACCTGCTTTGATTTCTCGAAATGAATTAATAGCTAACTCAGAAATCCAACCATCATTTAAGACTAATAAATCTGTTTTTTCTTTAAAAGTAGAATTATAAGAAAATTCTTTCAATTCGATATCTTTTATAGGAAAAAATTCCCAATCTATAGATAAACTATTTACAAATTCACTTGGAAAGGTATTAGAAACTCCTCTTAAAGCTAATTTCTTTTGAGATTGTGAACACCCTGTCATTATAAACAAAGAAGAGATCAATCCATATTTGATGAACTCTCTCCTATCAAATTTATCAGTATTCATATCATTTAAATCCCGTGATAAGTATTTTTATTATTTGACTTAAATAGATTACTAACTTCTATATCGCACCTATCAACCATTTCTTTCTGAGTTAATCCCTTGATTTGAGCGAGTAATGATAATGCTCCAGCACCAACACCCTCTTTCACGTAACCAATCTCATAATCTCGAAGAACTTTTTGATTACTATCTTTAAATCTAAAACCACTAGCTAGGCCCAAGATCTTGACTCTAAAATGATTAGCGACATGATTCATTAAATGAATAAAAGAATTTCTAGTTTTTGCAGACGAAAGTGATTCATCGACTAACCATGATGTAGTGCCTATTAAAATTTTACCAACAAATTCAGAGCGTGATGCAGACTCAATTTCATTTAATGCCAAGGCCAATACTGCCAACATTTGGCAACCTCCTCCTAATAAGACATCTTGACCAGATTCTATGGCTCCCATCAAAAGGCCAACTGCAATTGGCTGAAATGGATCACCAAGCGCAGCCATAAGCTCAACAGAAGATGGATTCTTCTTTAATTTTGCGGCTTTAAGTCCTTGGTTGACTAATTTTGTTTTTAATTCTGAAGGTGGATTTTTATAACTTCCACTAATAAGGCCCTTAACATTTATTCCTAACCCTGAAAGAACTGCAAAAGCTGTAGATGTACCTCCTGGTACACATTCCGAAATTAAAAGAGGTTTTTTTAATTTCTTGCCTATCTTAAAACCACCATCGAGTAAATTTCTAACTCTAGTTCTTTCCATTGCATTCCCTGAGCTTAAACATTTAGCGGGGCCTATCTCGGGAGGCTCTAGGAAAACATGACTAAATGGGGGGCTTTGTAGGAGTCCTGCCGTTATGATAGTCGGTTTGATTTCTAAGAATTCTGAGGCAACGTAACTAATTAATGCAGGAGAGACGCCTGCAGGTAAGGGAGGTAAAGGCCATCTTTTTGGAAGCAAAGGTCCTCTTAATAAAAGTTCAGCATCTGCAACAGCTGTATAACGTCTAGAAACAGGAGTCGAGCCAGCAGCAGAGATACCCTCAATTTCTGCTGTTTGAGATCCAGCAAGGATTAAAAAGAAAGCGAGATTTTTAATATTTTCTTGCCAACTTTTTACTCTTTCATCAACATTTTGTTCTTGCAGGCCATCCCCAAAAGCTAATACTCCTGACGTCAATAAAACATATTGATCTACTTCCATTTTTAATCAATTAGATTCAAGAGAAATTAAATTCTCTAGTAAAGCAGGTGGTTCGGGTATCGAAGATTTGAGCCTGGGGAAAATCCAATAAGCTAAAGCGTGCAAACAAAGAATGTAAACTATTTCTTGAGTTATAATCAAAAATAGTGCAACTATTTGAACTTGTCTCATATCCGGAGTAAAAGAAAGATTGAAAAGATCTATTCCTTTTTCAAGTAATCCTGCTCCAGCACGAGTGAGGATAACCCACAAATTCTCACCAACCAACAGAGATAAAACGAAGACCCTAAACAGAAAACCTATAGTTCCGAGTGACACTCCAACACTCCAACTTAACCACCAATTCCATCCTTTTTGCCAACTATACCCTAACCACAAGGAAAGTAATCCATACGGGAAAAGGACTAAAGGGCCTCTTACTGGACCCATTAGTGCGACTAATAACATCACACATATTGTCACACCTTCCATCCCTGTTTTAAACCCTCTCCGAACCTGAAGAAGAGCCAGGGGCAAGGGTAAGGCAAGACGAAAAACAGCTCCACCTATCGGCAAGTAATAGAGAGCCATCCAAATCAAAGCCGTTGCAGCAGCCAAATAAGAGGACTCAACAATTTTCAAGGCTTTTCTCTTACTAAGAGGAGCTTTATGAAGATCCCTTCTTTTGAAAAAGTTTTGATTATCTAAAGTCAAAATTATTATCTTTTCAAAGATGTATCCTTTGACAAATCCCCTTCATCAAAACGTTCGATCTTTTCCACCTCAAACTGGACCCCTGCTTTTCTTAAAGCCTTAGTAACTGTCTCTGCGGGTGCAGAGGGATTTGCACCTGACAATCTTAAAATAATTCTATATGGCTGTGGATTAAAGATTGCATTCTTTTCTACTTTGCTTGTTTTTTTACTAAGTCTATCTTTATTAGATATTGTATTTTCTTTAACAATATTCTCAAAACCTTTTTCATTTTTTATATTCTCAACTTTAATTCTTGATTTGATTTTTTTTATTTCATTTGGTTTTTGTGGCTTATTATTTGTTTTGTCTGAAGTTGTTGGATTAACATTGGTATCAAAACTATTTTCAAACTTTTCGCCAATTAGAGTATTTGAACATGATTGAAGTGGAAGGAGAGCAACTATTAGAAATAATCTAATAAACATTTTCTCAACTAATCTTAAAATATGCAAAATTTTATTTGGTTTTAATTACCCTGACTTTGCTAGCTCGAAGACGCCCTGTTTTAGTTGTAGATGGCGATTTACGAGTAGTACTTTTTTTTGATGGTGATGAATCCAAATCTTTCTTAATAGACTTTGTTGTCTTTTTTGTAGAGCCTTTTTTCTTAGATGTTGTTTTTTTACTTGATTTTTTAGCTGCCAATAAGTGAATAGCCTCATCAATAGAGATATCTTCAGCAGTTTTACCCTCTGGGAGAGAGGCATTTACTTTTCCCTGCTTAACATATAAACCATAAGGGCCATTGAATAGTTGAATGGTTTCTTTCTCTCCTTCCGGGACACCAAGTTCCTTCAAAGCAGCTCTCCCCCCTCTCCCTCTCTTAGGGATAGATAAAAGCTCAAGTGCTCTCTCTAGGTTTATTTGAAGGACATCATCTTCGCCCTTAATTGAACGATAATCTTTTTCACCATCAGTTTTACTCCAAACCACATAAGGACCAAACCTACCCAAGCTTGATTGAACCCTACCTCCTTCTGGATGATCCCCAAGCAGACGTGGTAATTGAATTAATCCAAGAGCCTCTTCAAATGTCAAATTCTCTGGTTTTAAATTTTTTGGTAATGAGGTCCTTTTTGGATTTGGAGCTTTTTTTAATGATTTATCATCTAGGTATGCAAGTGCTTTTTCAACATCAATATCTTCCTCTTTTATATTCTCTGGCAACAAAACCTGTACCTTTGATGAATCTTGCTTTAGATAAAGTCCATATTGACTACTATTAAACAAGCGTAGATTTCCAAGCTTTTTCTTGCCTTTTGGGACACCAAGATCTTTCAACTCAACTACTAAGCCTCTTTGAACAAAATGACCATATCTACCATTTAATAGATATAAATTTTGTCCACTATCAGGATCAATTCCAAGTGATTCAGGTCCCTCAGCTTTTTGTTTCAAGATCATCTCTGCGATATCTTCATCTAAATCTGCAGGAGTGATTTCCTGTGGGAGAGTAGCTGTTATAGGCTTACCATTTTCACCAAGTTGCTTTGATTCCAGATATGTTCCAAACTTACCCAGTCTAACAAGAGACGAAAGACCCTCCAAGGAAACAGAGCGGAATTCCCCTCCATCTATATCTCCTTCTCTTTGTTGAACTTGATTTTCCAGGCCAGAATCACCTTTGTAAAAACCTTTGAGATATGGGAGCCAACTCACTTTGCCTGTCGAGATCTCATCAAGTGTAGATTCCATTCGAGCTGTAAAGCTGGTGTCTACAAGATCAGGGAAATGCTCTTCAAGAAGCGCTGTAACAGCAAATGCTGTAAAGCTTGGAGTCAACGAATTGTTATTAAGGACTGAATAACCTCGATCTACGATTGTTCCTATAATACTGGCATATGTTGAAGGACGACCTATACCTTCTTTCTCAAGTGTTTTAACTAAAGAAGCTTCGCTATATCTAGCAGGAGGCTGAGTCTGATGCCCCAACGCCTCAACATTCTTAGCTATTGGAGTATCTCCTAAAGCTAATTTAGGCAAAAGTACTTCCTGCCCCTCAAGTGCAATATCAGGATCATCAGTTCCTTCAACATAAGCTCTAAAGAAGCCTGGGAAATCTATTCTTTTACCACTTGCCCTAAAAGACACATCCAAAACTTGTAATTCCACTCCAAGCATTGTTAATCTTGCATCGGCCATCTGACTAGCAACTGTTCGCTTCCAAATCAGTTCATATAAAGCAAGGTCCCTTCCTTGCAAATTGGACTCTTTGGGTGTTTTAAAGCTCTCACCAGAAGGACGAATGGCTTCATGAGCTTCTTGAGCATTTCTCGTCTTATTAGAGAATTGGCGTGGCTTATTACTTAAATATTCAACCCCGTATTTTGATTCAACACAATTTCTTGAAGCATTAATTGCCTGATCGGACAGATGAACAGAATCTGTTCTCATATATGTAATAAAACCCCTTTCATATAAACCCTGGGCACATCTCATGGTCTCCCTAGCTGACAATCGAAGCTTTCTATTAGCTTCTTGTTGTAATGTGCTTGTCGTAAAAGGAGGAACTGGTTTACGGATTGACGGTTTTTCTTCGACATTAGTAACTTTCCATGTATCACTAGTTAACTTTTTAGCCAATTCTTTAGATTCTTCTTCGTTGAGTAATTTGACATTTCTACCAGATTTCAATAATCCAGTTGACTCATCAAAATCACTACCACTGGCAATTTTTTGTCCTCCAATCAAAGTCATTTTCACCTCAAACTCACTACCTTCTTTTTCTAATTTTGCTTTTAGGTCCCAATAACTTCCGCTTCTAAAAGATCTCCTTGCTCTCTCTCTAAGAACTAGCAGTCTTACGGCAACTGATTGAACTCTTCCAGCTGATAAACCCCAAGAAACTTTTTTCCATAAAAGAGGAGACAACGTATACCCAACGAGTCTGTCTAAGATCCTTCTTGTTTCTTGCGCATGAACTAATTCCATATCAATTTCTCTTGTTTTAGATAGAGCTTTGGAAATAGCTTCTTTAGTTATTTCGTGAAAAACCATCCTCTTAACAGGAATTTTCGGATCAAGCACGCTCATTAAATGCCAGCTTATACTTTCCCCTTCTCTGTCTTCATCAGTCGCAAGCAACAATTCACTAGCGCCTTTTAAAGATTGTTTTAATTCCTTGACAATTTTCTTCTTATCTTTAGGAACCACATACAAAGGATCAAAATCAGCGGTTGTATTAACTCCAATCGTTGCCCACTTTTCTCCTTTGTGCTTCGCAGGGATCTCAGAGGCATTGTTAGGCAAGTCTCTTATATGCCCCATTGATGCGAGAACTTGAAAATCCTTAGGCAAAAACCCTCTAATAGTTTTTGCCTTTGTGGGACTTTCAACAATTACCAGAGTATGGTCAGTGGGCATCAGCTCAATTTTCCTCCTTCTTATCTAACGTACTGAACAGTAAAATGCATAGCCCAAAATGATAAAAAAGGCATATTTGATAACCTCGCTAGAGTTATAAAATCAGACACAGCTTAAAAACAATACATAAATGGGAGAACTTTTGTCTTTTCAAATATTCATAAACGAGCCGGTAGAGCTTTTAAATCTATCTTTAAATGCCAAAGCTGTGCTCCCAGAGGCTGCAGTTCTAATGGCAATGCTAGGGACTCTTTTGGTTGATTTGGCTGGTGAAAAGACTTCAGCTCGCTGGTCCCCTCCCATTTGTTATGCAGGTCTTGGAACCGCTTTGATTTTGCTAACAATGCAATGGAATGGAGAGATTCAAGAATCTTTCTTAGGTGCATTTGTCGCAGACAATCTTGCGATTGCTTTTAGAGGGGTTATAGCTCTGTCAACTCTTATTTCTCTATTAATCAGTTGGAGATATGCTGAACAAAATGGTAGTCCTATTGGTGAATTTGCAGCAATATTGTTAGCTGCCACTCTTGGAGCAATGCTTCTATGCGGTTCAACTGATTTGGTAAGTGTTTTTGTTTCACTAGAAACACTTTCCGTTGCTAGCTACTTACTTTCCGGTTATCTCAAGAGAGATTCAAGAAGTTCAGAAGCGGCTTTAAAATATTTGTTAGTTGGTTCAGCAGCAGCAGCAGTATTTCTCTATGGTGCATCTCTACTTTATGGAATAAGTGGTTCTACAAATTTAGAAGAAGTCGGAACAACCTTGATAAGTGCTCCAACACCTTTATCTGCATTAGCACTTGTTTTCGTATTATCTACAGTAGCTTTTAAAATTGCAGCAGTTCCATTTCACCAATGGACCCCAGATGTTTATGAAGGTTCTCCTACTCCAGTAGTTGCCTTTTTATCAGTAGGATCCAAAGCAGCGGGTTTTGCACTTGCAATAAGGATACTTGTCGGATGTTTTAGCGCTTTTGACACACAATGGAAATTGCTATTTACTGTTTTAGCTGTTCTAAGTATGACGCTGGGCAATGTTGTAGCGCTAGCTCAAAAATCAATGAAAAGGATGTTGGCTTATAGCTCGATTGGACAAGCTGGATTTGTAATGATTGGATTAGTTTGCGGAACTGAAGATGGTTTTGCCGCCATGGTCTTATACATGGCAGCTTATTTATTTATGAATCTTGGTGCTTTTGCATGCATAATACTTTTCTCAATCAGAACTGGTAGTGATCAAATCTCAGATTATGCAGGGCTATACCAAAAGGATCCATTAATCACATTGGGATTAAGCTTATGCCTTCTTTCTTTGGGAGGAATTCCTCCCATGTTGGGATTCTTTGGAAAGATTTATTTGTTTTTTGCTGGATGGGCTGACGAGCAATATCTACTAGTGAGTGTTGGCTTGGTTACCTCTGTGATATCTATTTACTATTACATCTCAGTTATAAAAATGATGGTCGTAACTGAACCTAAAGAAGCTTCAGATGTTGTAAAAGCATATCCGTCCATAGAGTGGTCAAGGCAAGGGATGTCATCTCTCAAAGTAGCTTTGATTTTTTGTGTTCTAGTAACTGCTATTGGTGGAATCATCTCAAACCCTCTCTTTAACTTCGCGGATAGTGCGGTAAACGGAACTCCATTACTTCAAGAAGCTATTACCCTTGCAAGTAAAAGTTCAATTGGCTAACCAATTAAAATCATTGAAAACATCTGTAGCTCGTCTAACCAATGTAAATAAATTTTATGGCGAAGGCTCAGTCAAAGTAAAAGCTCTTGACGAACTAAACCTTGAGGTTTCCCAGGGCGATTACCTTGCCGTGATGGGTGCAAGTGGCTCTGGTAAAAGTACTGCAATGAATATACTTGGATGTCTTGACCGTCCTACGAATGGGACGTATGAATTGAATGGGACTGCAGTAGAAAAGCTTGATGATGACTTGCTAGCAGATATTAGAAACAAAGAACTTGGTTTCGTTTTTCAGCAATTCCACTTGCTTCAAGAAGTTTCAGCACTTGAGAATGTAATGCTTCCAATGATTTATGCATGCGTTCCTTCTATAGAAAGAAAGAAGCGCGCTGAAGAGGCTCTTTCTCGAGTTGGGCTTGGGAACAGGATGACCAATCTGCCTAATCAATTATCTGGAGGACAACAACAACGAGTTGCCATAGCAAGAGCAATAATCAATCAGCCTTCATTGTTATTAGCAGACGAACCAACTGGTGCTTTGGATTCAAAAACTACTGAAGATGTTTTAAATCTTTTTGACCAACTTCATAGTCAAGGAATAACGATTGTCTTAGTTACTCATGAAGATAATGTCGCTCAGAGAGCAAAAAAAATAGCAAGATTTAGAGATGGTAAGGTGACAGAGATTACTTATAATTAAGCTAAACAATCATAATTAAGTAGACAAAACTTTCTTTTTATCTTCTTTAAAAATAATTAATCTGCCATTGGAGTCGATACCTTTGATATCCCATTGATTGCCAGTGTCTTTATCAATGTATTTTTTTGACCACAATCTTTCTTCAATTTGACTGCATAGAAGATTTATATTGTCCAAAAAATCTAAAGATCTCTCTATTGCATGTAAAACTTCTGAGGACCAAAAATTTATATTCATCTTTTTATCTCCAACAATTTGTTTTAGTGAAATTCCCTCCTTGGGAACATTATTGAAGACATTTAAACCTATTCCAACTCTTAATAATCTAAGTTTTTCACCTCTAAAAATTAATCTAGGTAAAATTCCCGCTAATTTTTGACCATCAACTAATAGATCATTTGGCCATTTTATTTTGACATTAACTCCCATCGGTTCAATTTTCTCAGCCAAAGATAACGCAACCGCTAACCCGTAAAGCTGAGAATTATTTTTACACTGATCTTCTCTCTTAATTGCTGCACTAACCCAAACCCCTCCTTTTGGAGCCTGCCAAATCCGCCCAGCTTGACCTTGACCATATCTTTGGCAAGAGGCAAACATTGCTTTTGGCTGATTTTTTCTTACTGGGTTCTCTGCAATCCAATTTGTTAGCTCTATTTCTGTGCTAGCACAAATAGGCTTAAACATTAATTGCCAAGATCTTGAACAGGAATGATTTAATTTGTGATATCTAGAAATCAAACCTACACCTCTATAGAGTTTTTGATTATTCATGCTTCAAAAGTCTTGTGTTCTTATAAAAATCAAGAATTATCCATTGACTTTTTCATTTCCTCTAATTCAACTTCGACTTCTTGGATTTCTACAGTCTTTACTTCATTAACCTCTAAATCTGACGGAGGCAAAGCTATTGCTTCAACACCTGATTTTAATTGACTCCTCAATGTCTCTAATTCTTTTTCTATATCATTACTTCCTTCTAATGCTGCAAACTTACTTTCTAGATCTTCGCCAGCCAACTCTAAGGCTGCTTGCCCCGAAGCTTCCAATGCCTCTACTTTATCTTCCATCCTTTCAAATGCAGCCATCGCAGACTTTCCACCCAAATCACCAACTGCACTTTGAATTTTTTGCTGAGCTTTAGCTGCCTGAGCTCTTGCTTTAAGCATATCTTTTTTGGTTCGAGCCTCAGAGATCTTTCTTTCTAATAACAAAAGACTTTTTTTTAGTTTTTCAACTTGACCATTTTGTGTTTGAAATTGAGTTGTTAAAGATTGAAAAGTTTCCTGAAAAGTTTTTTTTCTACTTAGTGCTTCTCTGGCTAAATCGTCCTCTCCTTTTTTTAAGGCTAATTCAGCTCTGGAAAACCAATTTTGAATTTGCTCTTTCGCTTGATTAGCCTGATTCTCTAATCTTTTTTGACTTGCGATGGCAATAGCTACAGCTTGACGGAGCTTCACCAAGTCTTCTTGCATATCAGCAACAGACTGATCAAGTATTTTTATTGGATCTTCTGCTTCACTGACAAAAGCATTTAGATTTGCCCTAAGTAAGCGACTTAACCTATCTAATAATCCCATTAGGATCTTTTATGCAATCTAAAAAATATTAGCTAGATTTAAGCACTAACTCATCATTGGTGTCTAATTTAAATTGATTTTAAATGACTTAAAGCATATAACAAAAGCAAAAAGAGAGAAATCAATATATACATGCCTAGAAGAAATCAAGTCCACATGGAAAGGAAATGTAGGAGGCCTTATTCAAGACTGGGTAGAAATAGCTGGCGAGCAACTCGCATTAAATTGCACACCACTTAACATTCAGAATAAAGTTCTAACTATTGGAGCAAGCCATCCTCAATGGAGACAGGCGCTTTTATATAACCGTTTGGAGTTAATTGAATCTTTAAAATCATATGGATATCAAATAAAAGAGATCAGAATCAGGCAACATTATCCAAATGCTTTAGTCACAAGAGAAACTGAAAAAGAAATTTGGGAAAATCACCCAAGTAGAACTGATAAAAATGGAATAACCAAGTGTCCTCTATGCAAAATCCCCTCACCTACGGGAGAAATTACATTATGGAGTAAATGTAGTTTTTGCAGAAGAAAAGAATTGTAAATAAATTGAGATATTTAACCTAGGCTTCAAGCAATAAAATCCCCATTTGTCCTTTTGCTAATGTTTGATATTCTGCTTTCTTGAAGCCGGCAGAAAGTGCCAAATGAACTTGTTTTGCCCCGGAAGGGAAATTAACTAAACTTTTTTTTATATATGAATATTCCTGCCCTAAGCCGAACAGTGATGCAATTGGGACCACATAAAGACTTAGATAAATTTTTTGGAAAAGCCCTTGAATTGAGCCTACTTCAAAAGATCTAAAATCCAAGATTCCTGCTCTTCCACCTGGTTTCAAAATTCTAAAAGCCTCTCTAAGTCCTTCATAAGAACTAGAAAGATTCCTTAAACCATAGGACATCAAAAGGCCATCAAATTTATCTGATGTGAGATTAGTTTGTAGAGCATCACCCTTTATCCATTCAATTGAAGAATATTTTTGTTTGGATCTTTCTCTTGCAACTAATAATGCTTGAGAAGCTGAGTCTATCCCAGTAATATTTTTTGAACTTTTCATATATCTAGCCAAAAGTATTGACATATCTCCAGTACCACAACAAAGATCTATCCATTTTTCCCCAAAAGTGGGATTAAGAATATCCAACAATTTTCTCTTCCAAAACCTATGCAATCCAAAGCTAAAAATATCATTTAGTAAATCATATTTTGAAGAAATTGAATTAAACATTTTCTCTATAGCTTTAGTATTGCCAGGCCTCATATAAATATAGAAAAATACTTAACTCCCTTCAAACTTTAACTCATAATTAATATTATACATGTTTTCATGATAATATTAATCATTCGATAGGTCTTATAGGAAGATTTTCTTTAATTAAATATTCTTTAATTTCTTTGATAGTTAATTGTCCATCATGTAAAAGAGAAGCCAAGAGAGCTGCTGAGGATTTTCCTAGAGTAAAAGCCTCTTTAATGTGTCTCAAACAACCAGCTCCTCCCGATGCTATTACTGGTATTGGAACTTTCTCACAAATAGATTTAGTAAGTTCTATGTCATAACCATTTTGAGTCCCATCACCGTCCATGGAAGTTAATAGGATTTCCCCTGCACCAAGCTGAAATACTTTTTCCGACCATTCAATCACATCTAAACCAGTATTTTTACGTCCACCACTCACATAAACGTCCCACTTATTAGGAATATTTTTGTTCTTTTTTGCATCTATTGCAACCACAATGCATTGAGATCCAAAACGATTTGCCCCTTGAGAAATCAAGGAAGGATCTTTAACCGCACTGGAATTTAAACTTACTTTGTCAGCTCCTGCTCTTAGTAATTCATTTATTCCATTCAATGAACTTATTCCTCCTCCAACAGTAAAAGGAATAGTTACAGCTTCAGATGTTCGTCTAACCATTTCAACCAAAGTAGATCTTTTTTCGTGTGTAGCTGTTATGTCAAGAAAGACCAATTCATCCGCACCAGCCTTGCTGTATCTACATCCCAACTCAACTGGATCCCCTGCATCACGCAATCCAACAAAATTAACTCCCTTGACTACACGTCCGTTTGAAACATCAAGACAAGGAATCAATCTTAAAGCAACCATGATTTTTAAACAGAGGAACTGTTAAGGTGCCCGAAATTAATTCATTTAATTCCATGGCTAAGCCAACCTCCCTTTCAAGGATAGGTTCAAAAATTAAAATTAATATTGAACGTGTAAGAGATCGCATACCTTCTTATTTGATAGACCAACTATCAGAAGACCCAAGAGGCACTGTAATCGACTATAAGATGACTGATGGTAGGGGCGGAATTGGTGTTGTAATTAAAATGAATGATGGAAGCAAGCATTGGTTCTTCGAAGATGAAGTTTCTTAACCCTGAGATAAAAAAGTGAGTGATGCTAGGCAACTCCTTGGAATAAAAGGAGGTTCTGAAACAAAGAACATATGGAAGCTTCGTTTGCAATTAATGAAGCCCATCACATGGATTCCATTGCTCTGGGGAGTCATATGTGGAGCAGCTGCAAGTGGCAATTTCCATTGGGAATTAAGCAACGTACTTGCTTCAGTAAGTTGCATGATAATGAGTGGCCCTCTCTTAACTGGATACACCCAAACAATCAATGATTACTTTGATAGAGAAATAGACGCAATTAATGAACCTAATAGGCCCATACCATCAGGAGCCATTTCTCTTTTTCAAGTCAAATTGCAAATATGGGTTCTATTAATAGCTGGTCTTGGTGTTGCCTATTTATTGGATTTATGGGCACATCACACTATTCCTTCAGTCCTGTTACTGGCATTGGGAGGGTCATTTGTAAGTTATATTTACTCAGCACCACCGTTAAAACTCAAACAAAACGGTTGGCTTGGTAATTATGCTCTCGGTGCAAGCTATATAGCTCTTCCTTGGTGGGCTGGACAGGCTCTTTTTGGACACTTAACCTGGACAACCGCCCTGCTTACTCTTGCTTACAGCTTGTCAGGATTAGGAATAGCTGTGATAAACGATTTTAAAAGCGTGGAAGGAGATAGAAGCCTTGGACTTGAATCACTCCCTGTTGTTTTTGGTATTAAGAATGCAAGTCGTATTAGCGCAGGAATGATAGATATCTTTCAGCTCGCAATGGTAGTAGTTTTAATAGCGATTGGACAACATTTTGCATCTGTCATTCTGGTTTTACTCATAATTCCTCAAATAACATTTCAAGACATATGGCTTTTACGCGATCCATTAAGTTTTGATGTTAAATACCAAGCCAGCGCACAACCATTCCTAATTTTAGGAATGCTTGTAACAGCTATCGCTATTGGTCATAGTTCTTTAATTAGTTTCTAAAATAAGTTATTAACTTTAATATTAGATAAATAAATAAAAAACTGTTTAAGAGCAGATTTATATATAAATATATGTTTTATTAATTTTCAAATTTATTTAAAACAGCGATATAAAAACCATCTCCATTATCTTTCTCTCCCGGCCAAATTTGTTTTTCATATTCTAATGAAAATTGAGATTTTAATTGAATAAATTTTTTTATTTGATTAAAATTTTCATCTGGATGAATCGTACAAGTGGAATAGACCAATTTGCCTCCACTTTTTAATAAAGGAGCTAACGAATTTAGTAGCTGACTTTGAAGTAAGATAAGCTCCTGGATATTATCTTTGTTTATTCTCCATCTTGCATCAGGGTGACGTGCAAGAGTTCCCAAACCAGAGCATGGGGCATCAATTAATATACGATCAAAAAAACCTTTCCATTCAGGATGTTTATCTAACAACTCATTAGAGTCAGCAACTAATAATTGTAAACAATGAGTCCCAAGTCTTTCTGAGTTGGCTGATATTTTTTGAGCTCTTCGGGATGATCGATCAACAGACCAAATTTTGCCATCATTATTGATTAATTCAGCAATATGAGTTGATTTACCACCTGGAGCAGCACAAGCGTCAAGGATCTTTTCTCCGGGCAAAGGTCCTAATAATGGGGCAATAAGCTGTGAAGATCTATCTTGAACACTCCATTTTCCTTCTTCATAACCTGGCCATTTTTTAGGCTCACCAAAACCAGCAAGGACTTCCAATCCAAATGGACAACCTGGAATTAATTGATTTTTAATGCCAAAGGAATCAAAAATTTCTTTTACATCATTTATTTCTGCACGTAATTTATTCACTCTTAGATCAATTGGACTAACACAGTTGAATGCTTGCGCAACATCATGAGCATCTTCTATTCCCTTCCAAGCAATCAATTCATCTGCCAACCAAAGAGGTAGTGACTCATTTTTAGCTAATTCTAAAATCGGATTTTTAGATTTAGGTAGTGAAAGATCTCTTTCTTTACTTCGAAGAGCCGATCGCAAAATACCATTTACAACTGGAGCCAGCTTTGTCAAACGAAGAGCTTTTGCAAGCTCGACGGTTGTGTTGATAGCAGCAGCTGGAGGTATTCGCTCCATTTTCAAGATTTGATAAAGCCCAAGGTGCAATAACCATCTCAATATCGGAGGTTGCTTTTTAGCGGGCACTTTTCCTAAGAAATCTATCCAGCGATCTAAAAAATATCTTTGACGAATTGCGCCATAAGAAAGCTCAGTTATTAAAGCTTTATCAATCGACTTAAATGAATAAACTCTAAAAGTTCTATCCAATGCAACATCTGCAAATGCTCCTCCACCAACTGCTTGAATAACTTCCAAAGCAGCTTTTCTTGCATCTAATCCTTTTATGGATGAAAGATTCTTACTCAAAGGTAAACATAGTTAGGTCACCAAAGATTTAAATCACAATAATAAAGTGCATAATCTTTAATGGTCAAAACGTAATAACAAATGGCTGTGCTACCGCAAAAATAAAAATGATTATCATTTTACTATGACAGCGCGAAAGGTGTAACAAGTGCTACTTTCGCTCATTTTTTCAGCAGTGTAAAATATGATACATAATCTTTATGTGTGAGGACACTATGAAGCTTTTTCAACGTTTATTAGTAGCTCCTGCAGCTTTGGGCCTTATGGCTCCTGTTGCAGTTAATGCTGACACTGCCTTCTCATCAACCACCTCTCTTTCTGGTGGTGCTTATTTCACTGTTGGTTCTGTCTCTGACGGCGGAACAGCCGACACTGAAGAAGAGCTTTATATGCAGTATGCATATGGCCTTGATGTAACTTCTAGCTTCACTGGCGAAGATCTTTTCTACGCAGGTATTGAAACTGGTAATGCTAGTGGTCCATTAGCAAGCATGGATAGTGCTGTAGAAGGATCTGGTGCACTTAATGTTCACTCATTATTCTACTCATTCCCAGTTGGCGATCTAGAAGTAACTGCTGGTCCTTTGGTTGATCAGGATGACGTTGTTGCTGCAACAACTTCTGCTTACTCAGATGCTTTCAGACTAGGCGCTATGCCTTACTCTTTAGCTGGTAACGAAACTGGTGCTGGAGTTGGTGTTGCATACTCTAACGACAA
>QCHN01000013.1 GCA_003279565.1 Prochlorococcus sp. AG-402-C09 | reverse complement strand
ACTTTCATGCAGATCCACATCCAGGAAATATGTTTGCTCTTGAGGGTAATAATGGAGATTTAGGAAATATAGCCTATGTTGATTTCGGAATGATGGACTCAATATCAGAGGAAGATAGATTAACTCTTACTGGTGCAATTGTTCACTTAATTAATAATGATTTTCATGCTGTAGCTAAAGATTTTCAAAAGCTAGGTTTTTTAAATAAAGATCAAGACCTTAAACCTCTTATACCTGTGTTAAAGGAAGTACTAGGAAGTGCAATAGGTAAAGATGTTGCTTCTTTTAATTTTAAAGAAATTACCAATAAATTCTCTGAATTAATGTTTGATTACCCCTTTAGAGTCCCTGCTAGGTTTGCATTGATCATTAGAGCAGTAATTAGCCAAGAAGGACTTGCTCTTCGCTTAGATCCAGATTTTAAAATCATAGACTTAGCATATCCTTATGTAGCGAAAAGATTACTTACTTCAGATACGAGTGAGATGATAAACATATTATTAGATGTAATATTTGATCAAAATGGTCACATAAGAGTTGAGCGAATAGAAAACTTATTTGATGTGCTAGTACAAGACTCAAGTACACCTGCAAAAGAGCTAATCCCTGTAGCAGGTGCTGGACTTAAGCTCTTAACAAGCTCTAGAGGCTCACTAATAAGAAAAAACTTATTAATGAGTATTATTAAAGACGAAAGAATAGATACAAAAGATATGAAGCAACTAATTAAGCTAGTAAGAAAAACATTCAATCCTCTAAGAATGGCTTCAGGACTTACAAAACAAAACAATACACAAGTTGCGTAGATGATTTTTATAAAATATAATATTAAAAAAATTAATAAAAACTAATCATGGTTAATAATGGTATTCAAAATATAATTACATTTATTTCAGTTAATTTAGATGATGCAAATTTACCAAATATAAATGAATTTATTTCCGATTATCAACAAATAAAGCCAATTGAAGATCCTATTTTTTGGTTATCCTGTGGTGCCTTTATATGTCTGATGTCTGGGTTGATATTTGCCGATATAATGAAATCAAAATTAAATAATTGGACAAAAAGAAAGATATCACCAACTCCGCTAAAGGATCCTAGAACAATATCAAGTTGGTTTTCATTCTTCACAGGTCTTACAATTATTTTTGTAAGTGCATTGAGCATCATAAACTTTTCTATAATTAAATCTCTAATATTTTCTTCAACAATCTCAATACTTTTTGGCACAAGCATGTGGAAAGCCATTAAAGATTTATTAACCCAAGTAGAGTCTGGTACAGTCAAAGAAATAGATGAATTCTTCTAAAAAATATAGATTAAATATAGTTAATTTTCTATCAAGCTAATATTTGAATGGATCTATAAGTTTAGAAATAATGTCACTTTATAGATTACAAAAAATAATATCTGACTCTGGTCTTTCATCAAGACGGAAAGCTGACTTACTAATAAAACAAGGCAGAGTAACATTGAATGGAAGGCAAGCTCTTCTTGGAGAGAAAGCAGACCCTGTTTCAGATAGCATTTTAGTTGATGGCAAGCATTTACCTAAGAAGCTGAATCATAAAGTTTTTCTATTAAATAAACCTTATGGATTCATATCTAGCTGCCAAGATGATCATGGAAGAAAAACAATTTTAAGTTTAATCCCACCACACTTACGTCGAGGCTTGCATCCTGTGGGAAGGTTAGATTTTGATAGCAGAGGAGCCATCCTATTGACCAATAATGGAGACTTAACGCTAAAACTTACACATCCAAGGTACTCCCACACAAAAACATATCTAGTTTGGGTAAGAGGTCAGCCAAGTAAATCAATATTAGATAATTGGAGAAGAGGAATCTTACTTGATGGCAAAATGACAATGCCAGCGAGAATAGAAGTTTTGGATAGAGTTTATGGAAAGACTCTTATTAAAGTGATTCTAAAAGAAGGGCGCAATCGACAAATTCGCAGAATAGCAACTCTCTTGGGATATCCAGTTCAAGATCTGCAAAGAATATCGATTTCAGATATAAACTTAAATGGACTACAAGAAGGAAAGTGGCGAGAACTAAAGACAAAGGAATGGGTTTCATTTATTAATTAAATATCTTTACATTTTATGGCTTTAAATTTCCCCTTTAAAAAATCCTCAACAGGCATATCAGATGAACCAGATAAACTTATATCTGATAGTAGTTTCTCTGAGGCAATTGATTTATTTAAAACTCAAAGAATCAAAGCTGGGATTTCATTAGAGCAACTATCAAAGGAGACAAGAATTTCAAGAAACGTACTAATAGCGATTGAAAATGGTTGGGAAAAATATTTACCCGAATCAACTTATTTAAATTCAATGATCAAAAGCCTTGAGATTAAACTCAATTTAGAAAGAGGAAGTTTAAATGGTTTATCAGTACAAAAAGATAGTGATAAGAATAAGTCGATATTTCAATTTAATTTTATAAATATAGACATTCTTAACAGCTGGATTGGTAGTTTATTGTATATAATTTTTATGCTTTTATCAATATTAGCTCTTAATAGTCAACATAGGTATCTTATGAAAATAAATAGTGTTACAACCGAACCAATATTTATAGAAAAGACTGTTATTGAGAATAATAATGTAATTAAAGATCTACAAGAAAAGTAATTTTATCTTTTATATTCTTTAGCTAAATCACCATACTTTTTTAGAGCTTCTTGAATATTAAACTCATTTCTCGACAATCTCCATGACCAATTATTATCTATTGTGCCAGGCTTATTTAATCGAGATCTATCATCAAGATTTAATAAATCTTGCATAGGCGCTACAAATAATTTGGCTTTAGTTTCCATCCCAATTCGAATCAATTCCCAAGAATTGAAATTCTGACTATCTAGAATCCTTTCTCTAATTTGCTTTTTTCTTTCTTCATCCATTTCTCTCCACCAACCTTGAGAAGTTGAATTATCGTGAGTACCTGTATAAACAATCCAATTTTCATCTTTAATATTCTCTGGCAAATAGGGATTATCTAAATTCCCATCAAAAGCAAATTGAAGTATCTTCATACCTGCCAATTCATAGTCATCGCGTAACTTTTCAACTTTGGATGTTATGAGACCTAAGTCTTCAGCAACTAAAGGAAGCAAACCACTGCAATCTTGTTTTATTAAACGTAGTATCTCTTTCCCAGGGGAAGGTAACCAAAAACCATTCTCAGCTGTTTTATCTTTACCAGGAATTGCCCAAAAAGCTTCAAGAGCCCGAAAATGATCAAGACGTAAAAAATCAACCTGTTCTAAGTGCCTTGAAATTCTTTTTCTCCACCATCTATATTTACTAGCTTTATGCCTACTCCAACGATAAACAGGGCTCCCCCAAAGCTGGCCGGTCTCGGAGAAATAATCAGGGGGCACCCCACTTTGAAGGAATGTTTCTGAATTAGTTAGAATAGAAAATAATGATCGATTACTCCAAACATCAGCACTATCTTTTGAGACATAAAAAGGGACATCTCCAAATAAAAAGATCCCCAGTTTTTTTGCTAGTTTTCTTATTGATTTCCACTGCCTATCTAAATGCCACTGGACTAAATTATGGCCTAATAATTCTCTTTGGTTATTTTTTTTCCAATTTGCTAATTCTTTCTTATCCCGAACTGCATATTTTTCTGGCCATTCCCACCATGGAAGATCATTGTTTTGAATTTTTAGTTCCAAAAATATGGAATGATCATCTAACCAAAATTGCCTAGAGCACCATAATTCAAATTCTTCTTGAATAGATCTATTCTGTTTATCCCAAAAATCAACCAAAGAAGAACGTAAGGAGTTAACTTTTGAATTAGCTAATTGAAAATCAACTCTCTTATCAAAATAGTCATTTTCAAAAGAAAGATTATCTAGATTATTAGCTAAGAAACCGTCACTCACTAAATCATTTTGATCAAGGAACCATGGGTTAAAAGCAAAGCTTGATGGTGAACTATAAGGAGATCCAAATGAATCAGTTGGAGCAAGGGGTAAAAATTGCCAAACTCCTATACCAGAGGTAGCAAGTTCATTAAGCCATACTCGAGCAGGGTTACCAAAACTACCGCAGACAGGACTACCAGGTAATGAGGTTGGATGAAGAAGGATTCCAGAATTTCTTTCCAATTTCACTTTTTGTTATCTCTAAAAAATACGAAAGAAATACTAATAATGCTATTTTTTTATTAATTTCAAAATGGATTCCATCGTGAAATGGGAAATCTTTTTCTAAAAAAAAAAAATCAACTTAGTATTTTTATATTACCAAATCTATTAATAATCTAAACATTTATATTAGAAAAACTAAACTTCTTCTTGAGTTAAAACAAAAGTCTGAATATATTTCTCTCCACAAATTGCTTTATTTAAATAAAAAGCTTAATACTCTTTTGAAACAAGCTATCCACACCAGAAGAGATTTAACTTGAAATTTTATATTTTTTTATTGCAATAATACTCCTGGCAAAGTCCCAATTACATAAAAAAAGATCTCTTGAACTATATCTTTGCAGCAAAAACCCAAAAAAATCTTTAAACCTTTACCTTCAGTCAAATTATTAATGTTTTCAAAAGAAAATTCTTCAAAATAGATTTCCTTACTCAACCACCCCAAACAGAAGACAGGGCAATGATTCTTTGTTTCAATAAAAAAGATGAATTCCTATAAGAAAAAATAAAAAAAAGCTTTTAGATGATCATGTATCAACATAAAGGTAGATTAGTAAATATTATTTCTTGCTTGCGGTGGAACCGTGACCAGTTTTATCACTGCAGCGCATCCTGAGCCTACTAGTCTCAAGCATGACACTAATAGACTCAAATTAATTAGCGGGACATCCAATACAGCCTTAGCTAAAGAAATCGCCAATTATATGGGGATAACCAATGTCCCTCTAGTTTCAAAAAGGTTTGCGGATGGAGAGCTCTATGTACAAATCCAGCAATCAATTAGAGGATGTGATGTTTTTCTCATCCAGCCCACTTGTGCTCCTGTAAATGACAGCCTAATGGAGCTAATGATCATGGTGGATGCATGCAAGAGAGCCTCTGCCAGACAAATTACAGCTGTAATTCCATATTTTGGATACGCTAGAGCTGACAGAAAGACAGCAGGCAGAGAGTCAATAACTGCGAAACTAACAGCAAATATCCTTGTCAAATCAGGAGTAGATAGAGTACTTGCAATGGATTTGCATTCAGCACAAATCCAAGGTTATTTTGATATCCCTTGCGATCACATCTATGGTTCACCTGTTTTAGTTGATTATTTATCAACTATGAAACTTGATGAAATCGTAGTCGTCTCTCCTGATGTAGGTGGTGTTGCCAGAGCAAGAGCTTTTGCTAAGCAAATGAAGGATTCACCTCTAGCCATTATTGATAAGCGACGTTCAGGACATAATGTTGCAGAAAGCCTCACAGTTATTGGAGAAGTATCTGGCAAGACTGCAATATTAATTGATGACATGATTGATACTGGTGGCACTATTTGCGCAGGAGCTGAATTACTAAGAAAAGAGGGTGCAAAAAAAGTTATTGCATGTGCATCTCATGCTGTTTTCTCTCCACCGGCTTACGAAAGACTTTCCAAGAAAGGCCTTTTCGAACAAGTTATTGTCACTAATAGTATTCCAGTACCAAATAATCTATATTTCTCGCAATTGAAGGTTTTATCGGTTGCAAATATGCTTGGAGAAGCAATCTGGAGAATTCATGAAGAAAGTTCTGTTAGCTCAATGTTCAGATAGTTTTCTTAATTCAAAATTAATTCAACCATCTCTCTTGTATTTGAAGATATATTTGCTTTATTTATTTTCAATATTGCTGCATACATTCCTTCCTTATTTTTATTTCCATAAGTTTTCCATTTACTAAAAATTCTTACCATTCTTGAAGCCGTTATAGGATTGATTTTATCTACCTCTATCAACTTTTCAGCCATAAATGAATAACCTTGTCCCTCAAGAGAATGAAACAACCTAATATTTTTACTAAATCCTCCTAAAACAGCTCTAATTGCATTTGGAGCCTTCCAATCAAATTTAGAATGTGATAGTAATTTTTCAATAACATCTATTCCTTTCTTATTAGGTCTTGAGGCCTCATAAGCAAACCATGAATCTAAAACCACTGGATTTTCTTTCCAAAGATTATAAAACAAACTAGAAGCTTCTTCCGTCTCAGGGCTATCAAGTGGCTTTAAGGCTTCTAGAGCGGCCCTTGCTATGGTCATTGAAGAATGACTAATTGATTCAACACAAATCTTCTGAACATCTTTATCGCCTGCAAGAGTTAAATAAGACCAAACAGTTCCTAATAGTTTTCTTTCTCCTTTACCAATAGGCCATTCATGATTAATATTAATTAATAAATTCTGAGATATTGTTATTAGATCTTGATAAATTTCATTGCCAATTAAAATTTGGAAATTTACTGACTCTGTAAAAATATTTATTGGATTTACTTCTTCAAACAAAGATTCCAATTCTGCGAAACCAGGTAATGTTATGAGAGTTGCCAAGAAAAAAGGATCATTAATTTCTAAAGATTTTATTGATTGCTTAATAGCATAAATAAATCTATCTTCCAATGAATAATTTGGTTTATTGCAAATCCTAGATCTAATAATTTCACGCATCAAGAACTGACTAGAGTCCCATCTCGAAAAATAATCATTTTCATTTATTAAAAGGAAAAGATAGTCCTCTATAGACAAATCAGATTCCCAAACAACAGGCGAAGAAAACCGTCTAAAAATTGAGATGACTGGGGCTTCTATCTCACCTGGAATAGTATTGATTTTTAAATTCTTTGTATATTTATCTAAAACAAATAATTTATCCTCAACAATAGGTGTAGCTCCTTTTTCTCTGCTATAACAAGAATAAAGAATTGGAATAATCATTTCAATATTTTCACTATCTATCTTCTGCTGAAAGGAAACATTCAAAATTGAATTTTTTGAATCCCAGGATTGATTAACATAAACTTTTGGTGTCCCAGAATGATAATACCAATTAAGAAATTTTGTTACATCAAAAGGACAATTTTTTTCATCTAAATAGGCCCCTTTGATTAATGCATTAATGAAATCTTCAGTGGTAGCAGCACTGCCATCGAAAGTTTTAATATAGAGATTAATGCCTCTAAAGAATTTTTCTTTGCCAATCAATAGCTCAAGCATTCTAATCAGCTCAGCTCCTTTTTCATATATTGTTGTTGTATAAAAATTATCAATAGCTACATACTCTTTAGGCTTCACAGCGTGTGAAGTAGGACCCTTGTCTTCAGTAAATTGAAAATTCCTAAGGAATGAAACATCTTCTATTCTTTTTAGTCCAGTGCTATGAAGATCTGAAGTAAAAGATTGATCTCTATAAACTGTCAAACCTTCCTTTAATGAAAGCTGAAACCAATCTCTACATGTAATTCTATTGCCAGTCCAATTGTGAAAATATTCGTGTGCTATTACACTTTCAATTCTCTCTAATTCATCATCAGTTGCTGTCTTTGAGTCGGCCAATACCAACTTCGAATTAAAAATATTTAGCCCCTTATTTTCCATTGCACCCATATTAAAATGTCTGACAGCTACAATTTTATATTCATCTAAATCATATTCAAGTCCATAAGTATCCTCATCCCATTTCATTGCTTTTTTAAGAGAATTTATAGCATGTTTAGTATATTTTTCATCTCCAGCTTCGACGTATATTTTTATATCAATAAACCTACCTTTATTTGTAACATATTTATCAGTGACTGAATTTAATTTACCAGCTACCAAAGCAAACAAATAACAAGGCTTAGGAAAAGGATCTTCCCAAATAATTTCATGCCTAAGATCATTATTCTTTAAAATACCTGAATACTTTTTATTGCCATTTGACAATAATATAGGATATATAAATCTATCTGCTTCTATTCTTACTGTATACTTACTTAAGACATCTGGCCTATCAGGATGATAACAAATACTTCTAAATCCTTCTGCTTCGCATTGTGTGGTTAACATTCCTGAGCTTAAATATAATCCTTCTAATGATGTATTTCTAAAAGGATCTATTTTGGATTTTATTTTTAATTCAAATTCTGAGACTGGAGGACTATATATAATCAAGTCTTTATCTGTAGTAAAATATTCTTCTGACTTCAATTCTCTTTCATTTATTGATATTGATAATAATTCAATTTGATTACCCTGAAGAATAAGCCTTGATGCTTCTTTGACCTTTGGCTTAATTAACATTGAAGATTTAACAACAACATAATCCTTATCAATATCAAAATCTAAATATATTTTTGATATTAGATAAGGATATTCAACATAGTCAGATAATTTAATAGATTTTTGAGTTGACATATTAAATAATTTTTTTATTATTTAATTTATTCCTTCTGGTTTAATTGTTCAAGAGTATTTAAGAATTTTTTCTTATCCTCTTCTGGGACCATCTCAGGACAACCCTTAATAGCACCATCAAGAATTTGTAAAACAGCTCCATTATAAATATTCTTGTCTGGTAATTTTTCTTTTCCTACTTGCTTGATTAAGCCACCATGTCTACTTGAAATTAGCAATGCATAATTTTTCGCAGCCAAAGATATAGCTTTGGGAAATTCAACTTCAATTTGGCGCGCCATACAAAGATAGTTTATTCCTATTTGTCTGTATAAAAACATATCTTCATCACTAGCTGGAATAATTTTGATTGCAGTTTTGTCAGTGCTAATTTTTTTAGTTGGATTGGATTCTGACTTTATTGAATTACTACAACTTGATAAAACTATTGATGCAATAAAAATAGATATAGCAAAGATCTTTTTTTTAGGTGATTTTTTCATTTTTCTCAAGTGATTTTAGTCCGTAAGAAACATCTGATGCAGCAAAAAATCTATAAAAAACTCTTCACTTGCAAATTAAATATATAATATACATTGTGGTCTATCAAAATAGAGTTAATAAACTCTTCAGTTGGGATTCTTAATCCTCATTTCATGATGATTTTCCACTATCTTCAACTCATCATTAAACCAACTATATATAGTTCTGGATCTAAATTTATCTTGGTCTATTAAACGTGTATGTTCTAATACGTGCCAATTATCATAATTTGACTCAAAGATCAATTCGTGTTCATCAACTTGCCTGATGTTTGATATCCCTGAAGAATCAGATAAATAAGAGCTATCACGTATTAGTTGATGGCCTTCTAATCGAGCAATTATTTCTCCTTCACTTTTATAGGTTGGTCGTTTAACAAAAAAATCTTTTTCATCTTCGCACCACCAATTAAAGCGATAGCTTTCACATTCCGAATCGTGTTGATTTAACTTGCTTACATTTATGTACATTTCCAAATTAATAGCCTTTTCTTCATCAAAAAAATATTGTCTCCGAGAGTGCCACAATCCAATATTTCTACCAAACCAACGCCTTAAATTACTATCAAAATCAATCCTAAGCCTATCAATACCTATAGAGGAGTTTTTAGTTCTTCCAATACCAGATGAATAAGAAATAGCCATTTACTGGAACTGAGAGATTAAAAAAGAATTCACTTAATTATTAGCTAATACCTAAAATGAGTCTCATTACCTTAAGGTATGCGTAATTATTTAGATTGCTCGTCACTGTGAATAGTGCCGAAGCTAACAAACGACTGCAGTTAAAACTGTTGCTTGTGGCCTCTCGCCACCATCTCTCTAGGAGAGATATTCGTTCGTTAATTGAATATTTGGAAAAAAAAGATTGTGGCTTTAACGTTACACTAGAATTTTCAGATCCTTCTGAGAATCCAGAATTACTTGAGTTTTATAGATTAGTAGCACTTCCTGCATTAATAAAATTAGAACCTTCACCTAAACAAGTATTTGCTGGGAGTTCGATTTTTGACCAAGTAAAAACTTGGGTTCCAAGATGGAAACATGAACTATTAATCAATGGAAGAGGAATAAGTCTTAGAGCCAATTCACCTGAATCCAATCAAAAACAAAAAGAACTTCTTCTAGAGGATGATCTTCTGGTTCTTCGACAAGAAAACGAAACACTTACTAAAACAATACATTCGCAAGAAAGTCTTCTAAGAATGGTTGCTCATGAATTGAGAACCCCATTAACTGCAGCTGGTTTGGCTCTTCAAAGCCAAAAACTTGGACAAATCAGTATGAATAAATTTCAAGATGTCCTAAAACGAAGGTTAGAGGAAATTGAATTACTCTCAATGGACTTATTAGAAGTTGGTAGCACGCGCTGGGAAACTTTGTTTAATCCTCAAAAAGTTGATCTTGCGAATATATCTGCTGAAGCAATACTCGAGCTTGAGAAATTGTGGCTTAATCGCAAAATAAAAATAAACACAGATATTCCATCTGATTTGCCTCCCGTTTTCGCAGATCAAAGAAGAATGATGCAGGTTTTGTTAAACCTAATCGAAAATGCTTTGAAATTTTCCGAAGACGAAGGTGAAATTTTTATAACAATGCTTCACAGAACAAATCAATGGGTTGAAGTAATTGTTCGAGATAATGGGCCAGGTATCCCACCAGAGGAACAACAAAGAATATTTGTCGACCGAGTGAGACTTCCACAAACTTCTCAAGAGACAATTGGCTTTGGCATTGGTCTTTCAGTTTGCAGAAGAATTGTTGAAGTGCATGGTGGCAAGATCTGGGTAGTTTCGAAACCGACTGAAGGTGCATGTTTCTACTTCACCGTTCCTGTGTGGCGTGGCCAAAATAAGGATCAAGAAGCCTTGACGAGTGGCAAGGCGGGCCCGTAACTTTCAATTGTGATAACAATTGCTTATTGAGTGATTTATCACTTTATCTGGCCCCATCGTCTAGAGGCCTAGGACACCTCCCTTTCACGGAGGCGACAGGGGTTCGAATCCCCTTGGGGCTATAAATAAAATTTATTTAAACCTTCTATTGGGATAGAGCCTAATGAAGGTTTTTTATCGCTTTAATTTCCTTAGCTATCGTCTATTTATTAATCCTTTATCAAGAAAAAATTAAACAAAAAAATTGTACAAAACTAATATTAGGTTAATCAAAAAAATAGCATGTAATCCCTAAAACCCCTTCACTCATCTAGATCTAAGAATAAAAATGCTCATGTGACGGTCTTTAAAGGTGGTCTAATAAATTAGTAATATCAAGATAAAACCGCTAAAAGTTACCTCTTCTTGGTAATCTCACGTTCTAATTTAAGTTTTTATGGCTTACTCAGAGACAAAGGTAGTTCTTGGTGGTCTTGCACATATTCCTATCATAATTGGTTTTTTCTACCTAATACGCAGGCAATATTCATTTGGTGCAATGCTTCGAACAGGTAAGAATGCTTTGAGCGAAAAAGTTGCAGCTGCTCCTGCTAAAGCTGCTGCTCCTGCTAAAGCTGCTGCTCCTGCTAAAGCTGCTGCTCCTGCTAAAGCTACTGCTCCTGCCAAAGCTGCTGCCACAAAGAAACCTCATGCAGATGTGCCTGTTAATACTTATAAACCAAAAGCACCTTTTACTGGGACAGTAACTGAAAATTATTCAGCACTAAAAGAAGGGGCGATTGGGAAAGTACAACATATAACCTTTGATCTATCTGGAGGAGACCCTGACTTCAAATATGTTGAGGGTCAAAGTTGCGGAATACTTGCAGCTGGTGAAGACGCTAAAGGAAAACCACATAGACCAAGACTATATTCAATTGCTAGCACAAGATATGGTGATAATTTTGCAGGAAATACACTCTCATTATGTGTTCGTCAACTTCAGTACGAAAAAGATGGTGAAACAATAAATGGTGTTTGCTCTACCTATCTTTGTAACCTATCCCCTGGAGACAAAGTAAAAATTAGTGGACCAGTAGGAAAAGAAATGCTTCTTCCAGAGGAAGAAGATTCAAACATAATAATGCTTGCTACAGGTACAGGTATAGCTCCAATGAGAGCATATTTAAGGAGAATGTTTGAGCCTACGGAAATTGAAAAACATAAGTGGAATTTCAAAGGGAAAGCATGGCTTTTCATGGGTGCACCTAAGACCGCTAACTTGCTATACGATGCTGATTTTGAACACTACAAATCAAAATTTCCCGAAAATCTTAGATACACAAAAGCAATAAGCAGAGAACAACAAAATACAAAAGGAGGAAGAATGTATATTCAAGACAGGGTACTTGAACATGCTGAAGAAATATTCAACATGATTGAAAATCCTAAAACTCATATTTACTTATGTGGACTAAAAGGAATGGAACCAGGTATAGACGAGGCAATGACAACAGCAGCATCAGCAAAAGGTTTAAACTGGTCCGAACTTAGACCTAAACTGAGAAAAGCTGGCAGATGGCATGCTGAGACTTACTAGAGAAATAAAAAGTCTGGAAAGCGATAATTATTAATTACTTTATAAATATTTTTTCTATATTTAACCAATCAATATCAATTTTGTTTTTGATCATCCGACAATAAAAATTTCGGTATGGTTTAAAGCAATTTGGATAATATTTCTAATCTAATTGGCAAGGAATTTAGCAATGAGCATGCCAGTAACGAACCCATTAAGAGTCGGTCTTCGCCAAGAGCGTGTAGTTCCTCCTCAATGTCTGGTTATTTTTGGTGCATCTGGGGATTTGACACACAGGAAACTTGTTCCTGCTTTATTTGAGCTCTTTAAGCAAAGAAGACTTCCCAGTGAGTTTGCTGTTTTAGGCTGCGCAAGAAGACCATGGACTGATGAAATATTTAAAGAAAAAATGGAAGAAGCTCTTTCTTCTCAAATAAAAGAAAATCCAAAAGAATGGGAACTATTTTCTCAAAATCTTTTTTATGAACCTGTAGACCTACAACAACCCGAGCACCTATTAAAGCTTGGAGAAAGACTTGAAATAATTGATAAGTTAAGAGCAACTCACGGCCATCGAACTTTTTACCTTTCTGTATCTCCCAAATTCTATGGAAATGGATGTAGAGCTTTGGCTGCCGCTGGATTATTGAAAGATCCCAAACGTAGCAGGGTAGTAATTGAAAAACCCTTTGGAAGAGACTTCAATAGCGCTCAGACACTTAATAATCTCGTTCAGGGTTGTGCTCAAGAAAGTCAAATTTTTCGAATAGATCATTATTTAGGAAAAGAAACCGTTCAAAATATTCTTGTTCTCAGATTTGCAAACACAATTTTTGAGCCTATTTGGAATAGAAACTATATTTCTAGTGTTCAAATCACCAGTTCCGAAACAGTTGGAGTTGAAGATCGCGCTGGATATTACGAATCTTCAGGAGCTCTAAGAGATATGGTCCAAAACCATTTAACTCAAATGCTTGCTCTAACGGCAATGGAACCACCTGGGCATTTTGATCCAGAAGCCATAAGGAATGAAAAAGCAAAAGTTCTTCAGGCAATCAAGCTTGCTAATGAAGAAAAGCCTTGGGAATGTTGTGTTAGGGGACAGTACTCAAAGGGCGGTAGCGATGAGGATCCACTTCTTGGATACAGGGAAGAACCAGGCGTTGACCCAAACAGCACAACCGAAACATATGTAGCCATGAAACTTTTCATAGATAATTGGAGATGGCAGGGGGTCCCTTTCTATGTGAGGACAGGGAAACGATTAGCCAAGAGGCTTAGTGAGGTTGTTCTTACATT
Source organism: Prochlorococcus sp. AG-402-C09 (assembly GCA_003279565.1). Lineage (GTDB taxonomy): Bacteria > Cyanobacteriota > Cyanobacteriia > PCC-6307 > Cyanobiaceae > Prochlorococcus_B. The sequence goes on along the minus strand of QCHN01000013.1, from coordinate 27,172 downwards.
TAGAGAAGCTCCTGTCCACCTTTTTGATGCTGCAGGGGGATGCCCAACATCAAACCAATTAATTCTAAGAATTCAACCCAACGAAGGAGCTGAATTTAGTTTTGAAGTGAAATCACCAGGGTCTGGGATGAGAAGTAGACCTGTAAATATGGAGTTTTCTTATGACGAATCCTTCGGAGAACCATCAGATGAAGGTTATGTAAGACTCCTTGCTGATGCAATGCTTGGAGATCCAACATTGTTTACTCGAAGCGATGAAGTAGAGGCTGCTTGGCGACTATACACTCCTCTACTAGAGAAGATTGAGGATTCTCCCTGGGAATTACCTGTTTATCAATATGAATCAAGAACATGGGGACCTACTGAATCAGACTTACTTATTGGCAAAGATCAGCTTCTATGGAGAAGACCTTGAAAAAATTGAATCTAAATCTTTTATTCGAACAAACTTAAATGTCTCCTCAATTAACCCTACAAACTCCTCTTCAGCTACCTCCAGCTGAAATTCCTACTTATCTTGAGCAACTCTGGTCTCATGATGAGCGTGGAGATAAAGGAGCCAACACTTTTTGTTTGATTGTCTGGCAACCTGCTTGGATTGAACAAAAACTAGTCAAAACTGGAAAAATACCTGGCCCAGTAGTAGGGAGTCAGAGAAATGATCTTATAGAAGCTGCAAGAGAGATTATTTTAAAAGGAGATCTTCCTAACAGTACTTCACCACTGGATTTTAGAGTTCAAGCTTCAATTCAATCTGATGAGTTGCTTAAGAATGTAGAGGACCTTAGGGGACAACACATTGACACCTCAATAAGTAATTTGCAACCTCGAAGATTAATAACAATTGCACCAACAATTGAAAAAGAAAATAATTTAGAAACTTTAGTAGCAGCATATTGTCCTCTTCCTGAAGAAGGCGGAGGTAAAACAGCTTGTGGCGACGTAATTGTTTTAAGAGGCAATAAAACCGCAATCAATGATGGACTTGAAATTCTTGAGACTCTTGTCCCTGATGAACTTCCCTCTTGGTTGTGGTGGAATGGAAGAATTGATGAGGCTCCTGAATTACTTAATGCCCTTGCTCTGCCAAATCGAAGATTAATTATTGATACTGCATTAGGGGAACCAATAGTCTGCTTAAATTTGTTACTTCAAAGAATTCAATCTGGACAAGCTGTGAACGACCTTAATTGGCTTCGTATCAGAGGTTGGAGAGAAAGTTTGGCGATGGTATTTGATCCACTTCAAAGAAGAAATGCTCTTGATAATTTACAAAAAATTGATATCGATATTGAGGGTTCACAAACAGTTCAAGGTCTTTTACTTGCTGCATGGATTGCCGATCGTCTCAACTGGCATCTTGAAAATTGCATCTTCTCAAAAAAAGATCAGCTGAAAGTGAATTTTCTTCGTCCTGACAAAACTCTTGTTGAAGTAGGTATAACTTCTCTACCAATTGGTAAGCCAAGCATAAATCCTGGACAAATAGTTGGCTTGAGATTAATTGCTAAAGCCAAAAACAAACAAAAAAACGATCTTTGCGTAATTCTCGCTTCAGAATCAGGGGAATGTATGAGATTAGAAGCTGGAGGTATGGCAAGAATGCAACTTATTGAACAAGTCGTTCCTATTCAAAAAACCTCTTTAGAAAATGATGTTGCTCGTTTACTCTCTAGCAGTAGAGGCAATACGAGCCCTTTACTTGCAAGTGCGACACCCATAGCAAAAGAAATGCTTGATTTAGTTAATCAAGCCAAGTAGATTTAATCACTAGATGGCATGCGTAATCTCTGCAGTATCAAGTAACAGTGGTAAAACCCTTTTAAGTATTATTTTAATTTCTTGGTTAAAAAGTATAAATAAAAGTGTTCAGACTTTTAAGGTTGGACCTGATTATTTAGACCCTCAACAACTCACAGCAGTTTCAAACAAAGCTTGTCGAAATCTTGATTTAATTCTCTCTAGTGAAAGCTGGGTTAAAGAAAGTTTTAATCACTTTGGAGGATTAACTGATTATTCTTTTATTGAAGGGGTAATGGGATTATTTGATGGAATTGGCAGCAGTTCAAAAGGTAGTACAGCTGAGTTAGCTAAAGTTTTAAATCTGCCAATTGTGCTGATTGTTGATGCAAGAGGAAAGGCTGCGTCACTAGCAGCCTTAATAAAAGGATTTACAGAACACGATAAGAAATTAAAAATTGCAGGCGTGGTTCTCAATAATGTTCAAACTTCTAGACATGAAAAAATATTATTGGAGGTTCTTGATCGAATCAATATAAAGTCATTAGGTTCTCTTCCTCCATGCGAAGACTTATATCTTCCAGTAAGGCATTTAGGTTTAGCTCCAGCCCATGAAATTCTAGACCTAGAAATTAGAGCGAGAAAGTGGGGAGCAATTGCCAAAAAATATTTAGACATTGAAAGTTTTAAAAAGCTTTTATTACCTCCTAAATCGAATAATAAGACAATTAACTTCTTGCAAAAGAAGGAATCAGAACTGATTCAACCTATTGCAATCGCTGAAGATGAAGCTTTCCATTTCAAGTATCAAGAAACAAAAGAGTTGTTAGAAAGAAATGGAATGCCGACTATTACTTGGAAACCTCTTGCAGACGAACAGATCCCAAATGAAGCCAGAGGATTAATAATACCCGGTGGTTTTCCTGAGCAGCATGCACAGCAATTGAGCAACTCAAAAACAAGCCTGAAGTCCATAAAGACATTTTCTAAAAAGTATCCTATCTATGCTGAGTGTGGAGGAATGATGCTTTTAGGTAAGAGTATATTTGATTTAGAAGGGAGGGAACATTCAATGGCTGGAATATTACCTTTTAAGGCTAAAAAGAGTGATTTAAAGATAGGTTATAGAGAGACCATAAGTAAAAATAAAAGTCCTATTACTAATCCTGGTAATAAACTAATTGGACATGAATTTCATAGATGGGAAATAATTAATGAGAATTATGACCAAAGAATATATCCTCTATGGGACATTAAAGGATGGAATATAGAAATAAAAAACGAAGGTTTTTGTAATCATTTAATTCATGCAAGCTGGATACATCTACATTGGGCAAGCTCTCCATTAATAATAGAAAACTGGAAAAAAAGTGTTATAAATTTTGCTTGAAAACTTTTATTTTTATATATACCATTTTTAAATTAGTCGCTTAATAATTTCTCTAGAAGAGCTTGATTTGTCTTGTTTTTATTATCACCAACTATCCATACACCTCTACTCGCTCTGCTGACAGCCACATATACAAGCCTTCTTCGAAATTCAAGATCTTTAGGCCAAAAAGCATCAGAAGTGATAAAAACATCACCAAAAGTACTTCCTTGACTCCTGTGAATTGTAAGGACGGAAGCAGGTCCTAAAGAAGCAAATGAATCTCTTATAAAAAAGAAAAGTTTCCAAATTGAACCACTATTGCTGTTTCCTCTCTCTCTAGCCTTATTGCTCAATTTTTTCAAAGTAATGTCTAAAGCGATACGAGATTTAGATCCTATTTGAGGCATCAATCTCAAAGAAAACTCTTTTTGATCACAACTCACTTTAGCTATTTGAGTTTCAATAACAGGTAGAGAATTTACAAAATCTTGATGGATTTCTAAAGAAGCCAAATCAAAACTATTTGGAATTACATCTTCGACCACCATCTCTCTATTGGAACTAATCAAAATATCTGGTTCTTCTCCAATCTCGTTATCATTTAATGAAGCATTTACCATTACTGCTTTACGACTAATTAACACCTCACCGGGCAAAAACTGATATTGATCAGCCATCTCACCATGAATGGCTCTTCTTGCATGAGGGACTAAATTATCAACAATTCGATTCGTGTAGCACAAAATTCTTGCTCTGTCGTAATCATCCTCTAAAGAAGCTAACCTCAATGCCGATTTAGCTTTTTCAAGCCAACTATTCCTATCCAATATTCCTACATTGCCTTTGTCAGAGTTAACAATTGGCAATATTGGTGGTTGCTCACAAGGGATCTGCCCGTCTCTGATAATGTTTGCCAATTTAAGGACAGGGCCTTGATGACGAACAACTTCCTTGAGTTCAGAATTTACAGCTCGTTTCATTAAGAAAACTGAGCTAGAAGTTTCTCCCACTGGAGGGAGTTGAGAAGGATCGCCAACAAAAACCAATCTAGTCGAATTGCATTTGGCGCATTCAAGAGTTATCTCCAATAATTGCGAATCAATCATTGATGCTTCATCAATTAAAACAAGTCCTAAATTCTCCAAAGAGCTATCAGTTTGATCTGTTTTTTCACATATTTCGACATCTGCTTGTCTTTTCAACTTAAGTCGAAGCAAGCGGTGAATGGTAGAGGGGAACCATGTGGGTTGTATAGATTCCCTTCTCAACCCCTCCCTTAATACGCCTACAGCTTTATGAGTTGGTGCAACAACAGTCCAACACAAACCCAATTTATCCACTTTCTTTAATAGTTTCATCGATAAATATGTTTTTCCGCTACCTGCAAAGCCTTTCATTACAAAGGGTTTAAAGGAGTATGGGGTCTTTAACCATTCACAAAACAATTCAAGAGACTTTTCTTGGTCCTTTGTTAAAACGACACAATCTTCTTTTGTTTTTACTTCTTTCACACAGGCACTAATCCAATCATTTGCAATATATGCAAAGGAGATCCAATAAAGAAAATACCTGGCAAAGCAACCATAGGGCCAAGAATGCTTCCCACCAAAACCTCGATTTTTGTGTGTCCTAAAGATTCTTTTAACATAGTTTCTGAAGATAATTCTTTGGGATTATCTTTCAAAATTTGATTAACTTTTGCAGCTGTTAATCCTGCCGATCTTCTTATCCCAGAAGCGTCATACATAACGATAAAAGCAATTGTTGAAGCTAAAGCAAACATTGGATCATTAAAACCAAGCTGAAGTCCCACTCCTGCAGCAGTTCCTGTCACCAAAGCCGAATGACTTGAAGGCATACCTCCTGTTTCTATAAGTACTAAAGGTCTCCACCTTTGTTTAAAAATTAATTCAAATAATAATTTAGACAATTGAGCAAGGCCACATGCGACCAGACCCCAAGCCAATACAGAATTATCGAGGATATAAACAAATTGGAATTCGAAACCTGGAATAGTATTCATCTATCTCTACTTGTAATGTAATCAGCCAATGCAAGAAGAGGTTTTGATTGCTCAGGCCAAGGATTAAGGGCATTTTTTGCTTTTGCTACTAACAACTCAGCTCTCCTTCTTGATTCCTCAAGACCCAGTAATTTGGGATAAGTAGTTTTATCAGCAATTAAATCCTTTCCTGCTGTTTTGCCCAGTACTTCACTACTTGCTGTTACATCAAGAATGTCATCAATTATTTGGAATGCCAATCCAATGCCTTTGGCATAAACACTTAATGCTTCCAGAAGATTCTCATCAGCCCCACCAATCAATGCTCCACAAGTAACACATGCTTTGAGCAAAGCGCCTGTTTTGTGAAGGTGAATATACTCTAAGGTCTCCAAATCCACCTCTTTTCCTTCGCAATCAAGATCAACTACTTGCCCTCCCACCAATCCAGGAGCACCTGCTACTAATGAGAGCTCACCTACTATTTTCAGTAGTCTCTCTGATGGTATCCCTTTTGTACGAATTGCAACCATCTCAAAAGCCCTAGTCAATAGAGCATCTCCGGCAAGTATTGCAACTGCATCTCCATAGACTTTGTGATTAGTAGGACGCCCTCTACGCAAATCATCATTATCCATTGAAGGTAGATCATCATGGATAAGAGACATCGTATGAATCATTTCCAGAGCAACTGCTGTAGGAAGAGCTTTTTCGACTTCGCCTCCAGCAAGTTCACAAGCAGCAAGACAAAGAATCGGCCTTAATCTCTTCCCTCCGGCCAAAAGGGAATAACGCATAGATTCTCTTAGTTTTTCTGGCTTCTCAGGACCAAGAGACGCATCCAGTGCATCTTCAACGCGAGCTCTAGCTTTCTCTAGATAGTCAGCGAAGTCAAAAGAAGCAATTGCTTCCTGCATGCAAAAAATCGATTCGTATCAATTGTGTCAGGACATAGTGATTCATGGAAGTAAATGACTAATACTTAAAGGTAATCCACAATGTTTCTGCCACCTATCAACCGTATTTGCTAGAAGCATTGTTACTGTCATAGGCCCCACACCTCCAGGTACAGGAGAATAAGCAGCTACTTTATCTTCAATTTCAAATATCTTTACATCTCCGCAAAGTTTGTTCTTTTTGCTCTCTTTCAGATTTTCTTGCCCAGAAGAAAGTCTGTGAATACCGACATCAATAACGACACAATTCTCACTTACATGATTTTTCCCAATCAGATGAGGCTTTCCAGCAGCTACCACAAGCAAATCAGCCTGCCTAGTTAAAGTGGGTAAATCTTTGGTTCTTGAATGAGCAACCGTGACAGTGGCATTTGCCGCTTGAAGCATTAAAGCCATTGGTTTTCCCACTAAGATGCTACGTCCTACTACTACTGCTCTTTTTCCTTCTAATTTGATTTGGTTTCGATTAAGCAGAGCCATAACTCCTGCAGGTGTACATGATCTTGGGCCTTTTTCACCCTTTATTAATCTTCCAAGGTTCAAAGGGTGTAATCCATCAGCATCCTTATCAGGATCAATAGTCCTAAGCAAGGAATCCTCATCAAGATGCGAAGGCAAAGGAAGTTGCAATAAAATTCCATCTACATTCTTTTCTTCATTCAAACTTTTAATTATTTCTCTAAGTTCTTCCAATGAAATATCTTCTTTTAAATGCCTTGCAAAACTTTTAACACCTATTCGAGCGCATGCTTTTTCCTTGTAATTAACATAAACTCCACTCGCAGGATCGCTACCAACCCTCAGGACGGCAAGACCTGGGGGACGCTTCGCAACTTCCAATCCAGATTCTATAGTCTGTTTAAGTATGAGTTCAATCTCCTGAGCAAGTTTTTTCCCATCTAAAATGTTTGGCATAAATAAAATGAAAACAATTTCAATTAATCAACGCATTAAACCTAGCGTTAGGAGTAGGTGAAAAAGTCTGTGGCTAAATTACCCAGTCCAAAAAAGATTTGGAGAATATGGTTAGGGAGTCAATCTCCCAGACGCCCCATACTTCGCTGGTCAGCAACTGACAAGTTAGGTCTACTAATGGTCTGCCTATTAATAGCAATATTTTCAAGTTATAAGTTACTTGCTGTTCCCGATCTCAAACCAGGAGATATTGCACAAATCAATCAAATAGCCCCAAAGGATGCATTAGTAATAGACACAAAAGCATTAAAAGAAAAGAAAGAAGGCTTAGAAGAAATTTTTGTTCAAGTTATCGATGAAAATCAATCAAATAATTTAGAAAAAATTGTTTTAAAGAAAATCAAAAAACTTCGTAATTTAAAAGATCCTAATCATGAATTAGGTAAAAATAAAATAAATCCTACTATTTCAGAAAGAAGTTGGCTAATTAATGTTTCTAAGAGTGAATGGGAAGAATGGGAAGAAGAATTAAAAAAAGCGTCAAAGAAAATGCTTGCTCAAGGAATTATAAATACACTTGCACTTAATCAATTAAATGAAGCGTCATCTCTGCAACTAGTAGATCTAGGTGTAAAAGAATCTCCAAACAGATCATTGGGAGCAAAAGTATTATCGAGTAGTTTTTTTCAAAAAAGTAATTTAAAAGTTGATTCTTCAGAAACAAATATATTACTTGAAAATTTAATTAATGAAGATGGTATAAACTTTATAGAAGTTAAAGAAGGTACTTTAATATCAAAGAAAGGGGAGCCAATAAGTCCTCAAGAGTTTGATATTCTTGAGCATTTTAACAAAATAAGTCGAAGTCCTAGGCCCATAAAGTGGTTAATTACATTTACGGAATCCATGGGAAGCTGTGGATTGCTTCTCATGATTATGAGAAGAGAAAAGCCTAGGCTTCAAGCAAGACATGGATTGCTTTCTTTAACTTTATTATTTGTAGTTCAATTAACCAAAGATTGGCTCGGTCCCCTTGCAAGTCCATTGCAATTAATATTGCCTCCTACACTCCTTCTTTCTCAAGGAATAGGTACAACCACCTCATTAGCTTGGATGGCTGCAGCTAGTTTGATTTGGCCAACATCTCTTGATGGATCGACTGAAGTTAGATTAATAATTGCATGTATCGCTGGATCATTTGTAGCCTTTTTAGGTAGAAGGATGAGAAGCCGTGCACAAATTCTTCAAATAGCTGTCTTCATACCTTTTGGTGCACTGTTAGGACAATGGTTTATTTTCAATCAAGTAATTAAATCAAAAAATCTAGAATTCATCAATCTATCTGTTGATCCTAATTCTCTTTTTAATGAGACATTGATTATAAGTGCGATGTTAATGGTAACAATATTAATTATTCCTATATTAGAAAATACATTTGGATTACTTACAAGAGCGAGATTAATGGAGCTGGCCGATCAAGAACGTCCTTTACTGCGCCGTTTGTCCAGAGAAGCACCAGGCACATTTGAACATACTTTAACAATACTAAGTCTTGCAGAGGAAGGAGCAAGAGTAATTGGAGCTGATGTTGACTTAATAAGAACTGGTGCTCTTTACCATGATGTAGGGAAACTACATGCTCCAAATTGGTTTATTGAAAATCAGAAAGATGGAATAAACCCACATGAAGAAATCAAAAATCCTTATAAAAGCGCCGATGTTCTTCAAGCACATGTAGATGAAGGATTAAAACTTGCAAGGAGATATCGACTTCCATCACCCATTGCTGACTTTATTCCAGAACATCAAGGGACTTTAAAAATGGGTTATTTTTTACATAAAGCTAGAGAAAGTGATCCTTCTGCCTCTGAAAAACGTTTCAGATACAAAGGGCCTATTCCGCATTCCAAAGAAACTGGGATCCTAATGCTTGCAGATGGTTGCGAGGCTGCATTGAGAGCTCTAGACGCCTCATCTTCAGATAATGATGCTTGCAAAACAGTTAGAAAAATAATTCAATCACGTCAGAGTGATGGTCAATTAAAAGAAAGTAGTCTAACGAGGGCAGAAATAGAAATAATACTTAGAGCTTTTGTCTCCGTATGGAGAAGAATGCGTCACAGAAGATTGAAATATCCCAGCTTTAATTCAAGGTAGAAAACTAACAGATCTATTCGGATACCTAATCAACTTAAAGCCTAATTCTTCTATGCCCTCGTCTACACCAGTAGAGTAAAGCTAATAAATTAAGTAAAGCAATTAACAATGACAATCCGCTAATACCAAAAAAGTCATTTACTTTAATTAACCTAATGATCCCATAAGGCAAAGTCCCTGAAAGAGTCATAGATAAAGCAACTATTGATAAAATCACTCCCCATCCTCTTTGAGCAAATAAACCCGCTGAGGCAACAATCCCAGTCACTGCAGATGGCCAGGCAAGACTAATAGCAATAGTTATATTTGCGGTTTGCAGAGGGGGGCCTGATCCAACTACATAGGCAATAAAAGGAATTGCAAGTGTATTTGAGATCAAGCCAAACCAAGTAAGCGTCCAGTAGCCGCGCATTCCTGAACCCATTTTTAAAAAATTATTCTCTTAAATAAAAACATAGGATTTTACTAATAATTTTTTTTATGCAAGAGAAGTTTGCAAACAATTAGATGGATAGCAAACAGTTCTCCAAGTTCCATTTCCTGCTAGTACTTGTACACCTATTCCCCTATCTTTAATTTTGCACCTCAATCCTTGACCATTGCACCACAACTTTGCTGCGACAAGTGCTGCATCAATACTTTCATAAGGGGCATCTAGGACATGATGAGGAGCTCCATCAAGTCCAATAAGTCTGTAAAGATTTTTCTTAAAAGCCATTTATGTGCGCATATCAAATCGTCACAACACATATTAATCTTTGAATAATGCTTAGGGCAATTTTTCTAAGAAAAATTTACGCAACACTATCCAATGCATGAAGATTAACTAAAAATTATTAAACCCCTTTTTTGTCTAACTGAGCAACATCATGTTGAGGATGAATGGATTTCCTGCCCTCAGTAGCGACTAATCTATTAATAGCATTTATATAGGCTTGAGCCGCAGCAACAACAACATCAGTATCAGCAGAATGCCCAGAGAATAGGCTCCCATCTCTTCTTATTCGAATCGTAACTTCTCCTAAAGCATCTATTCCTTCAGTAACTGACTTTACAGAGAATTCAATTAATTCATTAGGTTCTTCAGTTAGAGAGTCTAAAGCTCGAACTACAGCATCAACAGGTCCTGTGCCCAAAGAGACAGTGGTTTTTTCCTCTCCATCTTCTCCAACAACAGTAACTGTGGCAGTAGGCATTAGCGATGTTCCACAACTTACTTGGACCAATTTCAATTGGAACAAAGCTTCTGGAAGTTGAACTTGTTCACTAACAATGGCCTCTAAATCACGATCTGTTATCTCTCTTTTCCTATCAGCTAAATCTTTAAATCTAGCGAAAGCATCATTAAGATCTTCTCTGCTTAAATCATATCCAAGGTCTTCTAATCTAGCCCTAACTGCACTCCTACCACTTAATTTACCTAAAGAAATTTTATTATCTGACAAACCAACGGTTTTTGCATCGATGATTTCATAGGTAAGCCTATTTTTCAAAATTCCATCTTGATGTATTCCAGATTCATGCGCAAAAGCATTCGCTCCAACAATTGCTTTATTTGGTTGAACAACCATACCAGTTAAATTTGAAACCAAACGAGAGGACTTCGTTATTTCCTCCGTTCTAACTGCTGTTAAAGGTGTTGGAGATTCAGGAGGCCTACCAAAAAACGGATTAAAATATGATCTTCTTACATGAAGAGCCATAATTAATTCCTCTAAAGCAGCATTACCTGCTCTCTCTCCAATTCCATTAATAGTGCACTCAAGCTGTCTAGCCCCATGTTTCACAGCCTCAAGAAAGTTAGCTACAGCAAGTCCTAAGTCATTGTGACCATGAACTGAGAGCACTGCTTCATTTATATTGGGAACATTTTTATTAATATTTAAAATCAAATCTCCAAATTCAGAAGGTGTTGTATAACCAACTGTATCTGGAATATTTATAGTATTTGCACCTGAAGATATGGCTAATTCAATTACTTCATATAAAAAATCCAAATCACTTCTTGCTGCATCTTCACAGGAGAATTCAACATCATCAACAAAACTTTTAGCGTAGCTAACCATATCTGGAACAATATCAAGAACTTCTTTTCTGGATTTCCTTAATTTATGCTCAAGATGTATGTCGCTTGTTGCAATAAAGGTATGAATCCTTTTTCTTGGAGCTGGAGCAATTGCATCAGCACAAGCCTTGATGTCAGATTTTGAGGCTCTTGATAGTCCGCAAATAATAGGTCCTTCTTCTCCTCCTACTTGCTCAGCTATTTTCTGAACTGCGGCAAAATCGCCAGGACTAGCGAAAGGGAAACCTGCCTCAATAACATCTACACCTAACCTTGCTAATTGTTGAGCTATAGCTAACTTTTCTTCTAAATTAAGACTTGCACCTGGGGATTGTTCTCCATCCCTTAATGTGGTGTCAAAGATTAAAACCCGGCCTGGATCTTTGGCCATAGCATGAAATATATAAAAATAACTAGACCTTATTAAGATCTATATGAATTAACTAATTGTAGTATATTTCTTACAAATTTTTACAAGAAATATTAGGTTTCCAACCATTTAATTGATCTTTTTATATTTTTTATTTCTAAATATCGTAAAAATTTAAGATTTAAATGAAGAAATTCTAAGTAATAAATCAAAATTAATTATTTTTAACTATCCATTTTAAGTATCTAATTTAACTAGATTAAGATTAGAACTTAAAGTTTATCTTTTCTAGTGCGACTAAAGAGTATAAGTATCGAAGGATCTATTCAAAAAAACTGGGAGTTTTAATGACTAAAGGCAATCTCGCCATAGTCCTGCATGCCCATCTACCTTACGTGAGATCAGAAGCCCCTGGCTCTCTAGAGGAGGATTGGTTCTTTCAAGCTCTGGTGGAATGTTATTTACCGCTTTTAGAAACCCTTGAAGAAGCCTCGAGAGCAAAAGATCAAACTCCTAAGATCACAATAGGGTTATCACCTACGTTGCTTTCGCTTTTGGAAGATGAAGTATTAAAAAATCGATTTGAAGAATGGGTGGCAGTTAGGTTAGAAGTTCTCAGTACATTAGAAACTGAATGTATAGAGGCAGCCCTACATCTAAAAGATCACTTAAAACGACAAATAGGAAGCTGGAAGAACTGCAAAGGTGATTTAATAGGAAGATTTAAGAAATTACAAATATCAGAAGTAATTGATATTCTCACCTGTGCAGCAACTCATGGATATCTTCCGCTTTTAAGAGAAAACCCTGAAGCAGTTAGAGCTCAACTAAAAACTGCTGTAAGAGAGCATCAGCGCCTTTTCGTGAACGCCCCATTAGGTATTTGGTTGCCTGAATGTGCCTATTACGAAGGTTTAGATGAATTAATGGCTGAATCTGGCCTTAGATATGCAGTTCTTGATGGGCATGGCTTATTGAATGCAGAGCCTAGGCCAAGATATGGTTTATATGCTCCTATTTGTACAAAGAAAGGAGTAGCTTTCTTTGGTAGAGATAGTGAGTCAACTCTTCCAGTTTGGTCAGCCAGGGATGGATATCCAGGTAATCCAAACTACAGAGAATTTCATAGAGACTTGGGATGGGATTTATCAATAGAGAACCTAAAAAAGATAGGGATTAATGAAAAAAGGCCATTAGGAATTAAATTATTTAAGATTTCTTCTCAAAATACATCTTTAGCGAACAAAGAAAAATATGACCCACAAGCTGCAAAAGAAAGTGTAAAAAAAGACGCCGAAAATTATCTAAAAGACAGAAAGAAACAACTTATAAAGCTTGAAAAATCAATGCAAATTGATCCATTTTTAATAGCTCCTTTTGATGCAGAGCTTTTTGGTCATTGGTGGTTTGAAGGCCCAGAATTTCTCTCCAATATATTTATCAAATCAAGAAATGAAGGTATTAAACTAATCACGTTGAGAGAGGCACTTCAAATAACATCAAAAGTCCAATTATGCAATCCTTCTCCATCTAGTTGGGGACAAGGTGGCTTTCATGATTATTGGTTAGACAAGTCAAATGCATGGATTGTTCATGAATGGAGTAAAGCCGGGAGAGAAATGGTAAGTATTTGTTCAGAAGGTTTAATAGAAGAGTCAAGTATCAAGATAATTAGACAGGCTGGAAGAGAACTTCTATTAAGTCAATCCTCTGATTGGAGTTTTATTCTTAAGTCAGGAACTACTACCGAGCTTGCGAGAGAAAGAATAAATTTGCATCTAAAAAGATTTTGGATGTTAATCAATGCAATTAAATATAATAAAATTATCAATCAAAAAAAATTAAAAGAAATAGAAAGTGAGGATTGTATATTTCCTTTAATTTCTCCTATAGATTGGAAAAAGAAAATTTAACTTTTCTTTTTTATTAGAAAGTTAATCATTCCTAATCGAACTTTGAATGGGGCAATAGAAAATAATTTAAGCATAACAACAAAGAGTCTTGGCAAAGGAAGAGTATTAGTTAAATATCCATACCAATCTTTCTTTGGTAATTTAAAAAAAGTATCAAAAAAGGACCTTAATAGGGATTCGTCAAAACTCATTAGTCGTTGAAGTCCAAACTGATAAAGACGATGTCTTTGAATTAATTCAGTATTCCAAAGGTTTTTCCATCCTCTCCTCGCTATCTGAGAAGTAGACAGGAGAGGATCCATTTTGATTGTTTTTGCTATTTCTTTTGCTAATGCAGGTGCTCTTCTTAAAAGTGATCCAACAAGATATCCAGACGCAGGATGAACCATGCTTGCCGAACCTCCAAAGGCCAAAAGAGGTTGATCTCTATAAGGCAATGGCAAATTCATAGGAAACAGACAATGTTCTTCATGAATTATTTCTTCAATTTGAATTCCTTTGCTTGACAGTCTTGAAATTAATCTTGCTTTTAAAATTTCAAATGAAACTGGAGGTGCACATGCCAAGGAAGTTTCCTCAACAAAATAACTTCCATCTCCCAGATCCATTGCATAAAGGAAAGAAGGAGATTCACTTAATTGATTTGAATTTAAATGGTCTGGTCTAAAATCCATTAATACAAAACGATTTTTCTCTACTGGTGGAGAACTAAACTTTCCAACAACCCCATATGCCGCCTGCTTAGCAATTTCATCATGATCAGGTCTTCTAATAAAAGGAGTTTTGTGACCGCTTGCATCAATTACTAATCTGGCGAAATATTTGTTTCCAGAAGTGCAAATCACAGTTGTTTCTTTTTCCCCAAACTCTATGTTTTTTACTGTCTCAACTTGCCAAGAAAGTCCATTGCATCTTTCGAGAAGAGCTTCTTGAAAATTAATAGAATTAAAAAGACCGTAATCAAGATAATGATTTGTACAAATATTACCTTTTTCACTCAATCCATCTCCAAAGAAACTAACAGTATCTTTCCATCTATATTTAAGTAATTCTTGCATATTTAAAGACTCAAGTTCAGCTGCCCAGATTCCATAAGTATTTGGCCAAGGTTCAAGAGGAGACTTAGAAGCTATCGCCTGAACTTTAAGTCCTTGTTGAACTAACTCAGCAGTGATGCAAAGAGCAGCGGGCCCTGCTCCCATAACTAATACATCAGCAGAATCAATCAATTTCAATTTTTAGACATTGGATCAGTATTTATTGGTTCATCAGTTATGGATGATTCTTTTGCTTCTTCATCATTAATTTGTTCTGGAGGAACTAAAACCACCTCCGACAACTTGTCACCATTATCAAGTTTCTGAATTCTTACCCCAGTTGCAGCCCTTGATTGTTGAGAAATTTTATCCGCACTAGTTCTAACAATTACTCCCCTTTCACTAACCAATAATAATTCTTCTCCTTTACCTAGAACCCTTAGGCCTACAAGCTCATCACCATCTTTCCTAAATTTTATTGCTCTAAGTCCCATACCTGCTCTCTTTTGCAACCGAAATTGTGTGACAGGAACTCTTTTACCTAGTCCACTTCCAGAAGCAACAAGTACCCAAGGCCCCTCAGAGACTGATGATTCATCCTCAAGTTCTTCTTGTACATCACTTTTATCAACATGGTCCGCTAACTCTGTAGATAAAACATCCATACTTACAAGAGAATCTCCAGACTTAAGATTCATTGACCTAACACCTCTCGCTGCTCTACCCAAAGGCCTTAATTCAGAATCATTTAATCTGAAATGAATTGTCATTCCATTTTTGGAACCAATCAAAACACTGTCACCAGATTCAGCCAATCGAACCCAAGTCAAAGCATCACCATCTTCTAAGCCTATTGCAATTAATCCATTTGCTCTAATCTTGCTGAAAGATGAAAGAGGTGTTCTTTTTATAAAGCCCCCTCTAGTAAGCATTAATAAATAATTTTCATCATCGAAAGAACTTACAGAAAGCAATGAAGTAATAGCTTCTTCCCTTGGAATTGGAAGCAATTGAACAATAGGAGTGCCTTTTGCAGTTCTACTACATTGAGGAACTCTGTATGCGGGAAGTGCATAAGCAACTCCTCTATCACTAAATAGGAGGAGGCTGTCATGATCATTACAACTAATAAATTTTTTCACCTCTTCTTCTCCTTGGCTTCTAGTTCCTGCTTTACCTCTAGTACCTCTGCTTGTTGCTTCAAATTCATTCACAGGCATTCTCTTTAAGTAACCTGTCTCGGTCAACAAAACTACTGATCTTTCGTTAGCAATTAAATCAATATCCTCAAGGCCTCCTCCTAAATCAAGAATTTCTGTTCTTCTGGGAGAATTATATTTCTCTTGAATTTCATTTAATTCTATTTTTGTTATTTCATAAACCCTTTCTTTTTTATTTAAAATATCCTTTAAATCGATTATTTTCGCAACTAAATCCTCGTGTTCTAGTCTTATTTTATCTGCCTCTAAAGCAGTAAGTCTTCGTAACTGCATCTGCAAAATAGCATCAGATTGAATATCTGTTAGGCCATGCAGTTCTTGTAATTTACTTTTTGCAGTAGCCGAATCAGAGGCGGATCTAATGAGACTAATTATTTCATCTAGCTGATCTAAAGCTAATAATAAACCTAATAATATGTGATCTCTACTCTCTGCCTTTTTTAAGAGATATTTAGTTCTTTTTTCAATGGTTTCTACTCTGAAATCTAAAAATACTTGCAACATCTTTCTAAGTGACAATGTAACTGGCTCACCATTAACTAATGCAAGCATATTTGCACTGAAATTAGTTTGCAAAGGAGTTAGCTTAAATAAATTATTTAAAACAACTTGAGGATATGAATCTCTTCTTAATTCAACCACAATCCTCATTCCATCTCTATCACTTTCATCTCTGATATCTGCAATACCTTCGAGTTTTTTATCGTTAACCATATCAGCTATTCGTTCTATCAATGCTGCTTTGTTTGTTTGATAAGGAAGTTCAGTGATTATCACTGCATCCCTATCTGGTCTCCCTGGATTTTCAATAGTTTCTATTTTGGCGACTCCACGCATTGTTATTGAACCTCTACCAGTAAGATATGTTTCCTTAATTCCACTTCTGCCAAGTATTTGTCCCCCAGTTGGAAAATCTGGACCTTTAATTATATTCATCAACTCTATTTCTTCTAACTCAGGATTAGAAATTAAAGCCATCAATCCATCAATCAATTCGACCAAATTATGAGGAGGTATGTTGGTTGCCATACCTACAGCTATCCCAGACGAACCATTTAATAACAATTGAGGAATTCTTGCCGGTAAGACTGTTGGTTCTTGAACCGATCCATCAAAATTATCTGCGAAATCAACTGTTTCAGATTCAATATCTTCAAGCAAGCTATCAGTGGTTAAAGCTTGCAATCTAGATTCTGTATATCTCATTGCAGCAGGAGGATCATTATCAACAGATCCAAAATTCCCATGCCCATCAATCAGAGGCATCTGCATTGAAAAATCTTGCGCCATCCTTACCAAAGCGTCATAAACGGCGGTGTCACCATGTGGATGAAATTTGCCTAAGACTTCACCAACTACACGTGCGCATTTCCTGTAAGGCCTATCACTAGTGAGTCCAAGCTCATACATGGCATATAGAATCCTCCGATGAACTGGCTTAAGTCCATCTCTAGAATCAGGCAAAGCTCTTCCAACAATCACACTCATCGCGTACTCCAAATAGGAACGCGACATTTCGTTTCTTAAATCAGTCTGGATGATCCGATCGTCGGATTCCCCGGGACCAGTACTATTAGGTCCCAATGGATCAGCCATATATAAGGGTTTTACCAATTATAAGAACATCTGTGAATTAATAAACCTTTTAAAGTGAATAACCATATATCTGAAAGTAAATCACCTCAAACAAAATCAACTATTACAAAACCATGATATAAATTGCCTCAATGCATTCCTGAATCAGCTTCTCAAGCAAAAAGAATAAGCAAAATCTTGATTATCTATTCCCGACATTTGCTCAATATGGCACTTCAGTTGGTAGTTTGACGAGAACTTATAAAATTTAGGTGTGAATATTCAACTAGGACGCACCAAAACTGTTCGAAGAGCCTATGGAATCGATGAGATTGCATTGGTTCCAGGAGGTAGAACAGTTGACCCTGAAATCACAAGAACCAACTGGGAAATCGGTGGGATCAAAAGAGATATTCCCATAATCGCAAGTGCGATGGATGGTGTTGTAGATGTAAACATGGCAGTCGCCCTCTCTAAATTAGGGGCTCTAGGTGTTTTAAATCTAGAAGGAGTCCAAACTAGATATGAAGATCCAGAAGAAGTCCTAAACAAAATCCAATCAATTGGTAAAGAAGAATTTGTACCCCTAATGCAAGAAATTTATAAGAAACCTATAAAAGAAGAATTAATCTCAAAAAGAATTCAAGAAATAAAAGAAAATGGCGGTATTGCAGCTGTAAGCGGAACCCCATTAGCCGCAATTAGGTATAAAGATTTAATCAAAGGATCAAAAGCAGACTTGTTTTTTTTACAGGCAACTGTGGTCTCCACAGAACATCTGGGCAAAGAAGGCAGTCAAAATCTTGACCTTTATGACCTTTGCAAAAACATTGGAATACCTGTTGCAGTTGGTAATTGCGTTACTTATGAAGTTTCTTTAAAGCTAATGAGAGCAGGAGCAGCAGCAGTAATGGTTGGCATCGGACCTGGAGCAGCATGCACTTCAAGAGGTGTTCTAGGCGTTGGTATCCCTCAAGCAACCGCTATTTCTGATTGCGCTGCTGCAAGAGATGATTTTCAAAAAGAAAGCGGGAAATATATTCCAATTATTGCTGATGGTGGAATTATTACTGGTGGGGATATTTGCAAATGCTTAGCTTGTGGTGCCGACTCGGTTATGATTGGATCCCCAATAGCAAGATCTCAAGAGGCTCCAGGGAAAGGTTTCCATTGGGGCATGGCAACTCCAAGTCCAGTCCTACCAAGAGGTACAAGGATTAAAGTTGGAACGACTGGAAGTTTAAAAAGTATTCTATGTGGCCCTGCAATCCTTGATGATGGAACTCACAACTTATTAGGAGCAATAAAAACCTCTATGGGAACTCTTGGTGCTACGAATATCAAAGAAATGCAAAAAGTTGAGGTAGTTGTTGCACCTTCTTTGTTAACAGAAGGCAAGGTTTACCAAAAAGCGCAACAACTTGGAATGGGAAAATAAAGATACCAAAAGATTTCAGAATTAAATACAATCGCTAGGATTAAGTAGTGAGAGCCTAAACTCTCACACTCCTCACACACAAAAACGCCCGACATGTTCGGGTTTTTCTTATTCAAATCACTCAAATCAATATTCAAACTTCGTTTAAAAATGGCAGCAAAGCTTTTTATAGGCAAAATACAATTGTTATGATCAAGTTCTTAAGACTTCTAAGGTATGTCCACAGCTTCTGCAGTAACTGATTCCTCTTTCGAACAAGAAGTCCTCCAGAGCGACGTGCCTGTTTTGGTTGATTTTTGGGCACCATGGTGCGGACCATGCAGAATGGTTGCACCAATTGTTGAAGAGATCTCAAAAGATTTCGAAGGCAAAATAAAAGTTTTCAAATTAAACACTGACGAGAACCCCAATGTTGCTAGTCAATATGGGATTAGAAGCATACCAACTTTAATGATCTTCAAAGGAGGCCAGAAAGTAGACACTGTTGTAGGTGCAGTTCCTAAAGCAACCCTATCGGGGACCATATCCAAACACCTTTAATGACAAATTATAGATTTCTTTTTTCAGAGAACTATCAAATGATTGCAAGGTAAATCTATTGGCAAAAATTGGATTAATAGATTATGGAATGGGTAATCTTTTTTCCGTTCAACAAGCTTTCAAAAGGGTTAATCAACCTTTAGAGGTTATATGTGATATAAAGACGCTCAATTCTTGTGATGCACTAATTCTTCCCGGAGTCGGTGCTTTTGATCCTGCTATGAATAATTTAAGAAAAACTGATTTGATTCCTTCAATAACCAACTGGGTAAACAACGGTAAGCCACTTATTGGGATTTGTTTAGGATTACAGCTTTTATTCGAGACTAGTGATGAAGGCACTTCAAAAGGCTTAGGAGTTATTAAAGGGCATATTCGTAAATTACCTCAAGAAAAAAACGAGAGGATACCTCATATTGGCTGGTCTCCAATATATAAAACAAACGAATGTCCCATATTAGAAAATTATCCTGATTCTAATTGGATGTATTTTGTCCATTCATACTCGGCATGTCCTTTAGAACAAAAAAACATCGTAGCTACCACAAAATTCGGTAAAACCGACTTTTCTTCAATAGTCTGGCATAAAAATACTGGTGCATTTCAATTTCATCCCGAAAAATCTGGACTCGCAGGAGAAAAACTGATTCTTAATTGGATTAATTGGTTGAAGAAAACATCATTTTAGCTTGAAAGGAAAACTGAAACTTATTTCTGGTAAAAGGATAGAGAGTCCTTTAAACCAAAATACAAGGCCTACTTCATCTAAAGTAAGAGAGGCCATAATTAATATTCTTGGAAACAAACTCGAAGGAGCAAGTTGGTTAGACCTTTGTAGCGGTAGTGGCGCGATGGCATGTGAGGCTCTTCAAAAAGGTGCGAAAAAGATTATTGCAATTGAGAACCACAGGCAAACAGCAAAAATATGCAAAAAAAACCTTATCGACGTATCAAATTCAATTGATCATTCAATACATATTGAAGTTGTATGCAAAGAATTGATCTCATTTCTAAAAAAGGGGCCAAGAAATAAAAAAATTGAATTTACAAAAGATTCTCCAAACCCTGATCAAAAGTTTGATTTTGTTTTTCTTGATCCTCCATACATATCTGGTCTATATGAACTTTCTCAAGAACTCTTATTATCAAAACAATGGATTAAAGAATCAACTACTTTGATATGCGAATGCTCGTCAAAAACTACTCCAACAATACATAATGGTTGGAAATTAAATAAAAAGAAATCTTATGGAAATACCTCTATTCTTTTTCTTATTCCCAATCAGGCATTGAACTGCTTCGACGATACTGATTCCATGCACTAACAAAAAGGCCCAATAAAGTTATGGGAACAAGTCCAAGAACAATCCCACATAAAAGAGGCTCAATCATTAGCTCGCATTTCTCATGATTACTATCAGCAATTCTTTCACGTCAAAGAGGTTTTAGTGAATACTCCGTCATCAAAAGCATTAATTAATAAAGACCAAAAGATTAGCTCTTGGCGAATATTCTTTTTATCTATTGCCACTGTTGCCTTTATTATCATTTTATGGACAATTGGAAGCTTTAAACAAGATCCTTTCCTAGATGAAACTTTATCTAGGAAAGGTGAAGCTTTATCTGGAAGCAAATTATTCAAAATCAATTGTGTTGGATGCCATGGGATTTCCGCTCAAGGTTTTGTAGGTCCTGACCTCCACGAGGCGACTCAAGAGATGAGTGATAAAAAGATTATCAATCAAGTTATTCGAGGATTGACTCCACCAATGCCAAGTTTTGAAATTGACCCTCAATCAATGGCTGATCTATTGGCATATATGCACTCTCTCAATTAATAGTGGTTAATAAAAAGACTCTGATAGTAGTACTGGTTGAACCATCAGGGCCAATCAATGTTGGGAGCGTTGCAAGACTATGTGAAAACTTTAGTGTTCATGAATTAAGGCTAGTTTCTCCTAAATGTGATTATTTAGATCAAGAAGCGAAAAAGATGGCTGTCAGAGGACTAAAAGTATTAGAAAAAGCAATAGTATTTAACGATCTAAATTCAGCACTTTCAGACTGCTCTAGGATAATTGCCACTTGCGGAAGAAAAGAACATGGAGATATTCCTCTTCTATCAAATAAAGACGCACTTTACTGGGCTCTTAAATCAACAAGAGAAGAAAGAATAGCTTTAGTTTTCGGAAGAGAAGATCGAGGTTTATCTAATGAAGAGCTACTAAAAGCAAATAAAGTGATTAGTCTTACTACAAATGAAAATTATCCATCATTAAATCTTTCGCATGCAGTAGCGATTGTTCTTCATCAATTCAATCAATTCGATGAGCTTGATTTATTAAAACCCAATACAGAAATAAGCCACCCTGCGAATTTAAATAAATTAGAAGATTGTATTAATGATGCAGGTAGTCTTTTGCTTGATATTGGTTTCTTGATGAAACATACTTACAAAGCCAAAATGGTAAAAATCAAACAATTACTTTTAAGAGGTGAGATAAGAGATGATGAAGTTGCGCTAATTAGAGGAATAATTAGCCAAGCAAGATGGAAAATCAAAAATAAAAATGATTAAATAAAATAACAAGCTACAATAAATAGGAAGTATTTATATTCATTGATTTCAAAGTGAAAGTTCAATTCAAAGTAATAACAAATATATGCTTAACAAGCATAGGCTTATCAGTTTTACTTGGAAGCTTATTAAGAATTGCTGGCCCTATTAATCAAAGAAATAAGATTAATATCGTAGGTAAGTCAAAAAGGTCTTTCGAAAAAGAATTACTAACTAAAAAATCTAGCTTGTCATTATTTTACAAAGATAAATTAGAAAGATTTGAGAGGCTAGAAGGATTAATTAATAAATGGGAAAAACTTATTGTTAAAAATCCAGATCTATATGTTAGTGCATTTTTCTTATCATTGGATGATCAAGTCTATGCTGACATAAAATCTGACATTAGGCTATCTGCCGCAAGCAGCATTAAGGTCCCTATTCTAATTGTTTTACTTAGAATGCTAGAGGAGGGAGAAATATTTTGGAATGAAAAATTGATGCTTACAAAAGATACAATTGGTGGAGGGTCGGGATGGATGGCATATCAAGAAATTGGTGAGCAATTCAATGTTTTTGAAGTGGCCTCTGAAATGATTAGAGTTAGTGATAATACAGCAACTAATTTACTAATTAAACGCGTTGGAGGAATAAATATTTTAAATCAGAAATTCAAAGAAATTGGATTAAAAAATACACAAATAAATAACTATCTGCCAGATCTAGAAGGAACAAATCTCACATCATCAAAAGATCTAGCGTTGGCAATAGCTCTTGTAGATAATGGTTATCTACTTAATGTTAAGTCTAGAGATATTTTTAGAGAAATAATGCAAAAGTCAAAAACGAATACATTGATACCATCTGGAATTTTAAGAGGCCTGGGGAAAGAATCTCAAGACGTTGACTATCATCTTTCATTAAAAGGATATTTAGTTCACAACAAAACTGGTGATATTGGAATCTCTTATTCCGATACCGCTCTAATTCAAACTCCTCGCAACTCCAGGGCATTTGCAAGTTTTATAGTTAAAGGTCCATTTAACGATCCTAGATCTCCTGAGTTGATAAGAAATTTATCGGCAGAATTAGTCCCGTTTTTATCGCCAGATCAAAAATCAACTAATCAAAATTAAATTTTTTATGGGCTTAAATAAACTTTTGCTTTTCATTATCATTTTTTTTTTGAACTTTATGAATCTAAAGTGGCCTGCTTATGAAACAATCTTGATACTAGTACTAAGAAAGTGAGTTCAACTAGAAAACGCAGAGTTTTTCCATTCACCTCAGTTATTGGACAGGAGGAAATGAAGCTAGCGCTTCTTTTAAACGTTATCGACCCGAGAATTGGAGGAGTAATGATAATGGGTGACAGAGGAACTGGAAAGTCCACGACCATAAGAGCACTTGCCGATCTATTGCCTGCTATTGAAGTCGTCGAAGGAGATCCTTATAACAGCTCTCTTGATGATCCAGACCTTCAAAGCAATGATGTCAGAGAGAGAATCAACAGTGGTAGTGACATACCAAAAGGGGAGAAACAAGTACCGATGGTTGATCTTCCATTAGGTGCTACTGAGGATAGACTTTGTGGAACCATTGATATTGAGAAAGCTCTTAGTGAAGGTGTTAGAGCTTTTGAGCCAGGGCTTTTAGCAAAAGCAAATAGAGGATTACTTTATGTTGACGAGGTCAACTTGCTAGATGATCACCTTGTTGACGTGCTTCTTGATTCTGCCGCCTCAGGCTGGAACACGGTCGAACGAGAAGGAATATCGGTTCGACATCCCGCAAGGTTTGTACTTATTGGTTCGGGCAACCCCGAGGAAGGAGAATTAAGGCCGCAGTTACTTGATCGATTTGGAATGAGTGTAGAAGTAAGAACCGTAAGAGAAGCGAAACTTCGCGTTCAAGTTGTTGATCAACGTACAGCTTTTGATGATAATCCTGATGCTTTTAGCGATTCGGTTCAGGGAAAACAAGAGACGCTTCAACAAAAAGTTGTTGATGCTCAAAACTTACTTAATGAGGTTTCTATCGATGAAGATCTCAGGCTAAGAATTTCTGCTGTTTGCGGTGAACTTGATGTAGATGGTCTTAGAGGAGATATTGTTACCAATCGAGCAGCTAGAGCCCTAGCAGCCTTTGAAGGAAGAAAAGAGGTAACTGAGGAAGATATTGCTCGTGTCGTCTCGACAGCTTTAAGGCATAGACTTCGAAAAGATCCTCTTGAAACAGTCGATTCTGGCGATAGAGTAATAAAAGCTTTTTGCAAAGTATTTGAAAGAAATGAAAACGAAGATGTATCTGAATTTGAACTAGCCACAACAAGTTAAGTGCGAATAATAGGAATAGATCCAGGACTAGCTAGAGTGGGTTATGGAATTATTGATGAAGTAAAAGGGGAAAAAATAATGCTTGATTGCGGAATCATAGAAACAAAATCAACTCAAAAAGAAGAAAATAGACTTGTGGAAATTTCAAATGATCTAAGCTCAATAATAAGCAAATGGAATCCAAATTCCGCAGCAGTTGAAAAGTTTTTTTTCTACCGCTCAAGCACAACAATTAGTGTTGTCCAAGCTCGCGGAGTGATAATGATGACTTTAGGGAAACACCATCTTCCAATTCAAGAATTTCCACCAATGCAAATCAAACTTGCTGTTACTGGATATGGTCATTCAGATAAAAACGAGGTCTTAAGTTCTGTCATGAATGAACTTAGTATCACTTCACCTCCAAAGCCGGATGATGCTGCAGATGCACTAGCAATTGCCCTTACTGGAATCTATCTTAAATAATTAAACTTGAATTCAAACTATATTAACTTATGAAAAATACTTCTCACGATATTAAATTAAATAAAG
Organism: Prochlorococcus sp. AG-402-C09; assembly: GCA_003279565.1. Taxonomy (GTDB): domain Bacteria; phylum Cyanobacteriota; class Cyanobacteriia; order PCC-6307; family Cyanobiaceae; genus Prochlorococcus_B. The sequence goes on along the minus strand of QCHN01000013.1, from coordinate 2,448 downwards.
AAATCAAAAGAAAAGAATATAACCTAATACGTCGTTCAAGCTCATCATCAATACATGAGAAAATAAAGTGCAATATAAAATCAACATTGAGAATGCTTTTAAAAAAATATCATATTAAAGGGAAATATATAGGTATTTATTGGCCATTAAAAGGTGAAGTAGATATAAGATTTATCAAAGAAATTAGCAACCAAAAAGTTGCTTTACCCTCGAGTTGCAAAACCAAAGGTATAAGTTATCATCACTGGTCAAATAATGAATTACAGTTTGATTCAAACAGAATTCCTGCACCTGCTCGAGAGAAGGCTATCAACCCTAATGATATTTCTATCCTATTTGTACCCGCAATAGCTATTGATCAAGAAGGCTACAGATTAGGCTACGGGGGAGGGTATTTTGATCGTCTTCGACAAAAAGATTTGTGGTTTTCAATACCGTCATTTGTCGTGATCAGTAATAATTGCATATCTAAAACTCCACTTCCTAGAGAAAGATGGGACTTACCATTTAATGGATGGATTAGCGAAAAAGGTCTACATGAAATTGAAGCAACTAAATAATTAGTTAGGGTTTAAGATAAATTAATTACTTGATCTGAAGAGGTGACTGAAATCAAAGAAAAGTCTTCCATCAAAACTTATGGGAGTGAATCATTAGATAATCTTATAGAGCGTCTACAATCAACTTCAGATCCCAAAAGGCGCTATGAATATATCTTATGGCTAGCTAAAAGCTTGCCACTACTAACTGAAGATCTTCACCTAGAGACTACTAAAGTAAAAGGATGCATATCAGAAGTTTATGTTCTTGGAATTCTTTTGAATGGAAAAATCCAATGGAAAGGATATTCAGACGCTCTCATAACTAAAGGGTTGCTAGCTTTTCTAATAAAAGGCTTGAGTGACTTAACACCTTTTGAAGTACTGTCTATAAATGAAAAATTCATTGAGATGACAGGACTAAGCAAAAGTTTGACGCCATCAAGAGCGAATGGTTTTCTCAATATATTCCTAAAAATGAGAGCTCAAGCCAAAAACCTCTCGCTACCAAGCTCAAATAGTCAATAAATAGTACTTGAAAAACTATCGCCTTATAAAAACATGAAAAAAATTGGTATCGGTTTACTTGGCCTAGGCACTGTTGGACAAGGCGTTGCAAATATCATTAGCAACCCAAGTGATAGACACCCATTAGTTGGAGAGCTTGAACTTGTCGGTGTTGCCGTAAGAAATCTCCAAAAGAAAAGAGATATAAATATACCGAATTCAATAGTTACTAAAAATCCATTAGAAATAGTAAACAATCCAGATATTCAAATAGTTGTTGAAGTAATAGGTGGTATCGAGCCAGCGAAATCTCTAATCATCCAAGCCATAAGAGCAGGTAAATCTGTTGTAACTGCAAATAAAGCAGTAATTGCAAGACATGGGGAAGAAATTTCAAATGAGGCAAAAGCCGCTGGAGTTTATGTCCTCATCGAAGCTGCAGTAGGCGGAGGAATCCCAATAATTGAGCCTCTAAAGCAATCTTTAGGGGGGAATCAGATAACGAAAGTAAGCGGAATAATAAATGGAACGACTAATTACATACTTTCAAGAATGGATAAAGAGGGAGTTGATTATGCTGATGTTTTAAAAGATGCCCAAGCGCTTGGATATGCAGAAAGTGATCCTGCAGCGGATGTGGAGGGATCAGATGCAGCTGACAAAATTGCAATTCTTAGTAGCCTTGCATTTGGTGGGTCAATTAATAGATCTGACATCCCAACCACTGGAATAAACCTCCTAGAGGCAGTGGATGTTAATTACGCTAGAAAATTAGGATATGGAATTAAACTTTTGGCAATTTCTGAGAAGGACAAAACTCAATCAAAAATAGAAGGCAGCCAACCTCTATCAATATGGGTTGAGCCCACATTGGTACCAGAAAATAATCCATTAGCAGGGGTCAATGGAGTGAACAATGCAATTCTTGTTGAAGGAAATCCTATCGGACAAGTAATGTTTTTTGGACCAGGTGCAGGATCAGGTCCGACGGCCTCCGCTGTAGTTGCGGACATTCTGAACATCGCCGGTATTCAGTCTATGAGTGAAGACAATATATTTAACCTAGATCCACTTCTATCAGCAAAGAGCTGGAAAAGTTGTCACGTAGCAGAAGAGAAACAAATTACGAAAAAGAATTACATACGGCTAATTGCCAAAGATAGTCCAGGTGTAATCGGAGAAATAGGTACTATTTTTGGAGAAAAGAAAATATCTATTGAATCAATTGTGCAATTTGACGTAACTGATCAAGAAGCCGAGATAGTCGTTATTACTCACAAAATTAAGCAAGGTCAACTTGAAGAAGCTCTTTTAGATATCAAAAACTTATCACAAGTTAAAAGAATTGCAGCAACAATGGGTTGCCTTTAGCTAACGAAAACTAGTCAAATCAGAATTAAGT
>QCHN01000012.1 GCA_003279565.1 Prochlorococcus sp. AG-402-C09 | reverse complement strand
TTGATGGTTTAGCAGTTGGTCTTAGATACAAGTATGGTCAATTGGTAGATGCGTATTCTCGAGAGAATAGTGAAATTATTGAAAATATAAGAACTATCAACGCTATTCCATTGAATATTGATGACTCTTTAAAAGTTGAAGTTGAGTTGGAGGGAATTTTATACTCTCCTATTTTTAATTCTAAATCTTCACAAGAGCAATGTTTATCTAACTCTAAAAAAAATATAAATACGATTAATCCCCCGATGTTGTTTTTGGCATTTCAAATTTTTAGTTCTAACAGTGATGAATTATCAGATTTGACTCAACTTCAAAAGTGGGGGTTTGATGTTCCTATTACCTTAAGAACCGATGATCCAAGGCAGGTCAAAAGATGGCATTCACAATGGATAAAGAAAGAATTGTTTTCAAATCTTCCTACTAATGGAATCGTAGCTAAATGCAACTCCTCTTTGACCAAGCATATTTTAGGCGTTAATCAATCTTCACCTAATTGGGCTTTGGCTTTAACCCGATAATTCAATGATTTCTCACACATATTTATTTGAGGATGTGATTTTTTTTCTTTATTAGCTTCTTTTCTTATTTTCTTCTTATTATTGCCAAATAGGCATAATTAAAATATTCTTCATTAGCAGAACGCTCTCTTTTTTATATGCCATTTAGTGATAAACAAATGTTTGAAGCAATAGAGTCAAATATTGATGTAAAAGAGTGCTTTACTAAAATCTCTGAAGCATGTAAGGAATTACAAAGTAAGACCGGCTGCCCAGTCGATGATGTTGATAGATTCCTTGAATTTACAATTGGTAAGTGGGATAATTTGCGCTGAATTTTCTTTTTTATATGCGTTTGGCTTTTAACGAAAATGTACTGTTGGTTTAATCTTCATCTATTAACGTTTACTCCTTCATCTGATTTCAAGCTTATGCCTATGTTAATTGGGTAGTGAATTTTTACCTTGATCTGCTTGAATAGTTATTATTGATTAGTCATCTTGAGTGAGCAAAAGAGATATTTTATTCAAAAAATATATATAGGTTTTGCAGTATTCTGTTTTACAACACTTACTATTCAGTTAATTCCTCTTTCTAAGCAAGCTTCTAGTTGGAATCGTTGCGTAAAAAAAACATCTGCCACACTGAGTCAGATAAAACCTGTTATGAAAATGAGTGATGATAGTAAGGAAGTTTTAGCAGTAATGATATGTAATGGTGCTGTTTTTGAACCCAAGTTTTAGATGATTATCAAATAAATCATTGGTAAACTTTCTACAATTTTTTACCAGCTAGCATTTTTAAAACATTAGCTTCTAACTTTCTTAGTTAGATTAAAGGTATTTAATAAATCTCAAGGTAAGCTTGAATTTAATATTTTATGTTGTTACTACGAATTTAATAGAGTTCCAAATAATCCAGCAAATGCTGAAAGGATGAATACAGATACGATACAAATCGCAAGAATTTTAGAGAGATTCATTTTTGTTGTAATAAATAATTATATTCTGATTCCTCCCTTAACAAATATCCAAAAGTAAAGCTTTATATACCGAACGAATTGTTTTTTGGTGATCTGCAATTTCCTCATGCTAGTCCATAAGCTTGTATAGATTTTTTCTTATCTTATAAAATTATCCTGCTATTGCTGGAGATTGAGCGTTTTCTAATAGGTAAATGATCTGCAGAATCATTTATTTTACAACTTGCCAATAGGAATCTTTCCTATAAATCATTGCCATCAACCGTGAATAATTTTCCATTTAACCTTGAATTTTGAGTTTAATCTAGATGCTTCTCTACCCACAATTTTTAGCTTTAATGTCTGGGACTAATGTAAATATTGTAAGTTTGTTAATTATAAGTTAGTATTATAAGTACAACCATTTATTTATCATGCTCACTGGTAAGGATTTATTAGCCAAGGTCAAAGACTTGGGAGATGTCTCAAAATCTGATCTTGTTAAAGCTTGTGGATATGTTTCCACCAAGAAAGGAGGCGGAGAACGTCTTAACTATACTGCTTTTTACGAAGCACTTCTAGAGGCTAAAGGTGTAAACCTAGCAGCTGAAAGTGCAGGTGGTATTGGTAAAGGTGGAAGAAAGCTTAGTTACGTGGCTACCGTTCAAGGAAATGGAAACCTATTGATAGGAAAGGCCTATACAGCTCTTTTAGATCTCAAACCAGGTGATAATTTTGAGATTAAGATGGGACGTAAAGGATTCCGTTTGGTTCCAGAAGGAGAAGGTTAATCCTTTAATAACTGGTTCATTACATTTAGATTTAGCCGAGATGCAGATATGCATCTCGGCTTTTTTTTCTTTAAAGTTTTTTCGCTTGAACCTTGATTGATTACTGATCTATATTCTATTTACCGTATTAGATTTTTCTTCTATTTTTCTCTTGGTTTTCCATTTTTAAAATTATGGATTTCTTCTTTTTACTAGATTTTTTATTTTGGTTTTATTTAAATATTGATTTTCTTCCAAAAAATAAATTACATATACATTCTTGAATTTTCGTTTTGTATCTCTCTTGATTATCTTTCTAGTATATTCAATCTAGACTTTTTTTTGTCTTTGACTTTATTCGTCCTGGAATAATCTTAGGCTTTTATTTCTCACGATCGTCAACTATGAAGATAAATCCTTGTCCGGCGTTCTCTTTTATGGTTAATTCAGCTTTTATTTGATCGGGTATATTCACTTTTTTATCTTGTCGTTAATTATTAATAGTCACACTCTGAGATCTAATTTCGTTACCCTTAATACCTTATGCGTCTCATGGTTTCTTGTTTGATCCACTTTATGAAGAGATTGTTACTAATACTTCGGATCTAATGTCTTACTTGGCTATACATTTTTTAGTTGAGCTTGTTTTGCCATTGTCTATTTTTATTCCTGCAATGCTTATTCTCTTTGTCGATTGGAGTTGGATCTCTATTTCATGTCTTCAGCGGGCGAGTGGATACAGTCTTGAGGAAATTAAAAAAAATGTATTTGAATAAGATCAATTGTATTTATTTTTTCGCAACTTACTTATTGATTAGCTTCCTACATATTTAAATGTCATTTAATTTTTTTTTTTTAGATTGAATTCCAAAATATATTGACAGTCCAATTAAGAGAATAACTAGTAATGAACTGCTATTCCCAAGGATCTCAATAAGCATATTCAGTTTAGATATCTAAAATCTTATCTTACATATCTAGACTGGATCTAGGTAATGGATCTGTGCTCTTATCAACTGCTGTTACAATTAGAATTTATAAACAGAGATTCATTAAAGATGATTCCTAGAGACTTATTGCTCATTACTATGGCCAATGCATTAATTATTAATTGTAAATAAAGTGTCTGAGGAAAGATTTCAATCTATTTATACTATTTTTTTATCTAGATTGTTCTTATTTGTTTTTGTTGAAAAATAACCCACTTTTGTGAGTTTGAATAAACGTCAAGAATTTTATAAGCTCAATATTCGCTTAATTTTTAAGCTTAAGTTGAGATAATAAAGCAAATTCAATAAAACTGACTGTTATCGCTAACGGGTTGCCAAACCTTCCCTTTTAAAGTTAGAGATAACCTTCTACCCCATAAAAGGAATGGGAACAAAAAATTAGTCCTCTTGTTAGATGTGAAAATAATCCGAAGTACTTCTAGTAGTGAATCGCTTGGATCTTTTATCTCTGAGCAAATCCAGTTAATTGCATCAGCGCCATGCATGATATTTTCATTACTTATAAGAATTGCTCCATTGTTCAGATCGTAGCCTTGAGTATAAAGTTTAGATAATAACGCTAAATTTTTTCTTCCATCTAATATCTCTAATTCAGGAATACTGCTTTTTAATTCGAGCAGTTTTGCAAAGTGATTGCAAAATGGACATTCACCATCATATATAAATAAACTTCTATCTGACATGATTGTTTATTAGTAAATATATTGTACATACAAATTGTATGAAAACGTGTCAAATAGAAAAAATGAAAAAGTTAGCTTAAAAATTCAACATAAAAAAATTTCTTTAGAAATCCTTGCTATTCATATCCCTTTCACTTGCATTTATCTTTGAAGTCATAAAGTATTGCATTTGTAATTTACTAAATCTTGCGATTAGAACTTTAATCAGTAGATAGATACATTTATATTAAGCTATACTTTTAGTTGAGAATGTTTTTATATTTATTAACGGAGTGAGTTTTAGGATCAGTTTTTGAAAACATTGCTCTTAACATTCTCTTCTTGAATCTGTGGTCGCAATAAAGACATTGGAAGGGCCGTTACTATTGCGAAAGATAGAAGAAGAATTAAATCTGTAGTGAAGTGGCTTATACCTAGCTCTGAGTGAGCAAGAGCAAAGTTAAGTAATGACATTTTTTAAATCCAATACTTTAGAATTTTATTTTAATTTACTTTATGAATATAAATTATGTAGTAAAAATTATCACTCATCCACAATAACTTATTAATAATATTTGATAACAATGAGGTTTTCATACATAATTAAACCTTTTAAAAAATTGGGGTGAAAAACCTCAGTTGTCTTGAAAAATCATTAAAATTTTATAGTTTAGTTTTTAGAACCATTTGTTCATAAGGGACACTATGCTAAAAATTGTTGCCTATGTTCGTTATTCAAATAACGCATTGATTTTTGATTGGCATACATTTCTTGGTGCTATCATCTTTTTTCTACTTTGTGGGATATTAATATTTCAAAATCAGATTTGGGAAGAGGAAGACTATTCAAGAAACAAGAAATGGCACAAATGGAAAGCTTCGGCTATTAAGGCAAATAAAGGAGACTTGTCTGGAATTTACCCAATTTCAAAAAAATAACATATTAAGATTTCAGTAAACCTTATATTTCTAGGTGGTAACCTCATGATTTACTAATAGACGGTTTTTGGGTTTAACATAATTCTTGCTTGTCGTAGTCAAAACAGATAAAAAGAGAGAATAGTTAGTTTGTCTCCTTGATTAAGATATGAATGAAATCAAATGCCCTGAATGTGGAAGCACCATCAGCATCGACGAAGATAATTACTCAAATATCGTTAAGCAGGTACGAAATCAGGAGTTTGAGGATGAATTGAGCAAAAGAACTGAACTTCTTGAAAAGGATAAACAAAAGTCTGTAGATCTTGCAGTTCAAAACATTCGATTACAAATGCAAGAGGCCGCATTTGAAAATGAAAGAAAAATGCAAAACCTTCAGTCTCAGTTGAATACGGCTCAAACTGACAAAACTAATGCAATGAATAAAATTAAGCATACCTTCGATAAAGAGATAAACTCTCTTTCATATTTATTGGAAAAAACGAGGGATAAGAATGAATTTGAAAAAAAACTTGCGGTTTCTAGCGCAATCGCTGAATTAAAAGATGGTTATGAAAAAATCAAAAACAATTTAGATAAAGTTGAACTTCAAAAGGAATTGTCTGAAAGATCGATAAAAATGCGTTATGAGGTTCAGTTAAAAGAACGTGATGATTTAATTGAGAGACTTCGAGATATGAAAATTAAATTGTCCACTAAAATGGTTGGTGAGTCCCTTGAGCAACATTGCGAAAATGAATTTACTCGTTTAAGGGCAACAGCATTCCCTAATGCTTATTTTGAAAAAGATAATGATGTTAGTTTTGGTAGTAAAGGTGATTATATTTTCCGTGATATCGATATTGAAGGAAACGAAATCGTATCGATCATGTTTGAAATGAAAAACGAATGTGATACCACTTCTAGTAAAAAGAAGAATGAGGACTTTCTTAAAGAGTTAAATAAAGACCGTATAGAAAAAAATTGTGAGTATGCAGTTTTGGTTTCTTTATTAGAATCTGATAATGACTTATTCAATTCTGGTATTGTTGACTTTTCATATCGATATCCAAAGATGTATGTTGTTCGCCCTCAATGCTTTTTACCAATAATTTCTTTACTAAGGAACGCGTCACTTAAGGCGCTTGAGTATAAAACAGAACTAGCAGCTGTTAAAGAGCAGAATATTGATATCACCAATTTTGAAAATAGCCTCGAACTATTTAAGGATTCTTTTGGGAAAAATTATGGTTTAGCCTCAAAGCGCTTTGATACAGCAATTATTGAGATTGATAAATCTATAAATCACTTACAAAAAACAAAAGATGCTTTACTTGGGGCAGATAGAAATCTTAGGTTGGCTAATGACAAAGCACAAGATGTTTCTGTTAAAAGATTGACTCGAAATAATCCTACGATGAGAGAAAAATTTAACTCAGTTAATAAGAATGAGGCAGCGTAATTAACACTTATGTATGTATAAAAAAAAAACATGAGTGGTTGGCTTTATTTGATTAGAAATAGAGATTTATATAAGATTGGCATAACAAAAAACTTTAAGAATAGGATGCGACAACTAAAACCAGATAAAATTGTTGCTAAGTTGTATACCAGTAACTTTTTGAAATTAGAAAAAGAGTTACATGAGCGGTATAAAACCTTTAGAATACCTCAAACAGAGTATTTTCGATTAGAAGATTATCATCTTAATGAGATAAAGCAAAGAATATCCAAGCTTGATTTACCTAACAGAATAATTTTATTGATGTTTATAAAATCAATACTTTTAATAGTTATAATATTTGCTCTAATGTCTATACTTATATCATTATATATTAATGATATAAGTATAATAATTCGTATATCTCTTTTATGGATGGAGAAAATTTCATTTGGATTGTCCTTTCTTTCTTTAGTAGTTCATTCAGGTAAATATTTAAGTATTTTGAATGAGTCAAAATATAGACTTTCAAGACTAATTGTCTTTATCATATTTGCATTATTCTTTAGAACTGCGCATATCTTTATACAATAATTTCTACGCTAATTCATTGTTAATTAATTAAAGGTTATTGATTCAGTTTTATCTACCACATATCGTTGCTTGACTGCTCCTCTTGCTGTTGCTTGAGAAGACCAAGTCTTCTATCAAATTCTATCTCATCTGGACTTCGTTGTTCTACTTTTTGGTTTTTATTGCATTTCTCTTTAACTTCAAGAATCTTTTTCGTTAAGTCCTCGGAGAAGTGATCTTTTATTTCTTGCCATGCTTCCCTCTCTTCAGCATTTCCAACAGTTCCTTTAATTTGATCGATGATTATTTCCTTAACAAATTTCCTTAGATCACTTTCAGTCATAGTGTTAACACGACTTGTTATATACATATCTTTAAGAGTGTCTAATTCGGATTCACTTAGATCCTTGTAAGAAAGTTCTTCCATTTTTTTATTGTTCAATACTACTTATGAACCCATTTAGCTTTTAAGACCTTCGAATTAGGATTAATTGTCTGAACATTTCTTTTTGCTTCATTAGCATTATTTGCAAGGACTGTCTGATCATGGCAATTGCCTAGATCATTAATCATGGAAACTTTAAATCTCATCTTTAATATCTATTTTCCTTATTTTATTATAATTAGTTTTAAAAACAATGAATTAATCAAAATTGTTGAAAGCTTAACTTTTGTTTATTTTATTTGTTATTTCTATTTATAAATCTTACAAATAATGCTTCAACTAAAATTGCAGTAAAGAAGAGACTTAATGAAGGAATAAATAGTGGATACCATAGCTTTTGAAATAAATTAAATAATTGGGAGTTTCCATTAACACTTAATATAAAACTTAAGCCAAGAAATATAGAACCTATTATTAATATATAAAGATTATAAATTAAAATATTATCAAGGAAATTCGTCCACTTTACTTCTTTTGTTTCTTTCATTTAATTTATTTAATATGTATTATGAAGTTCCTCTGAATGCATAAAGATCAATTCCAATTGACTTAAGGTAGAAAGCACCTCCAATAGCAAAGGCGTTCAGACAAAAAACAAATACCCATACTTTCCATGACTGATTTGGTGAATCCATCTCCTTTAAATTAGTTATTTATAAATCTCTTTTTGAGATCTATAAATAAATTTTAACTTTATCTACATAATAAAGTATCAACTCAGAGCATCAAGATCTCTTCTGTAATGTTTTGAGCATCTTAGACCAATATCATTTGATTTCCATTCGGTGTCCTCTAGTAGGTCTGAATAATTATTACTGTTTGATGGAAATTTTTTTTCTAATCTCCAACCAGCCTCGCTTAAGAAATCTACGTAATCTTTTGAAAATATGCTCGCACCGATTTTTGAAGGCTTAGGACCTTTGCATGATTTAGCTGGCAACTCTTCTTTCGTTTGTAATGGCATCTATCGAAAAACAACTTAATTTGTTCTAATCACTTTTTTATTTATGTGTTAAGCGCTGCTTGTAGTGTTAACCCTCGCTTGATAGCTTCAAGGATTAACTATGTGAATTTACTAAAACTTCTTTTAACTGAAATCTCATCCTATTTAGTTGCTCTTGACTTCCAAGGAAAATCAAGATCATCCCAGGAGAGATTGATACCTTATCTTTAGGATTACTCACTAACTTTCCACTGACTTTTGTAGCTAAAAGAAGAGCTTCCCCCTGTTTCGAGAAGTTAAGAACATTTTCACTTTGTCTTGTGAAGATTTTAACTTTATCAATATTATCCGTGAGCCTGAATTCTTCTATTTCGCAATCAGAGCCGGCAAGTAAATCTATAAAATCAACGGCTATTGGTCTTAATGCTGAGGCGGCCATAGTCCTTCCGGCTGCAACATATGGACTAACCACCGCATCAGCTCCTGCCAGTTTTAATTTATTGGCAGCCTCCTCGTTCGCTGCCCTAGCGATCAATCTGCAAGTATCATTTAGTGCTTTTGCACTAAGAACCACATATAAATTTGCTGCGTCATTTGGAAGAGTAACCACTAAGCTGCGACAATTCTTTACTCCTGCTAGTAATAATGTTTCGTCCATTGTGGCATCTGCCAGTAGGACGTTGAATCCGTTTTCCTCAGCTTCAACCTTTCTTGAAGAGTCTAGTTCGATAATTAAGGTAGATATTTTTTCAGACTTTAATTGATCTGCAATTTCTTTTCCTGTACGACCATAACCACATATAATTACATGATTTTTCATTCTTCTAATTAGTCTCCTTAATCTTAGCTCCTCTAATTTTACGAAATATCCTAGTTCAGACAATTGTATGAACCTCTGAAGAGTTAATTGAACTACAAATAATCCACCTCCGATGATTAAAAACGTTATTACCCGCCCTGCAGAACTCAAAACTTCAACTTCACCAAAACCTATTGTGGTAATTGTTATCAGTACCATCCATAAACAATCCCCCCAATCCCAACCTTCAGTAACCCGATATCCTATGGCACCGAATAAAAATAAGAATATCAGCAACGATATTGGGGCTGCCCAAACTTTTAAATAGCCTTTATATTTAATAGTTTTTATCAGATTCAATTTAATTCTATAATCTTAATTTTTATAGTATAGAGATAATTGAATTAAATATTTATTCGTTTTGATTCTATAGGTATAAATCTATCCTATTGTATTTAGATGCTTCTTCAATCATTATTTATAGTATGATTATATTAACTGTATTAGTAATTATCTGATATGCAAGCTCTTACATCTGAAGACAAAAAAGAATTATGTAAGGAAGCATTCCAAGATATATCAGCAATTCTTGCTAGTTTACGTGATAGGGGTTTAACTGATTTGGAAATTTTTGAGTTTGGCAAGTCACTTATTGATCATTTTGATCCAATAAATATGGAAATTTTAAAAAAAGAATCTGATTATCAAGATGCTTTGTTCAGAGAAGCTAATGATTTGTAAATTTATTCTGATTAATTTTTTTACTTCAGTATTTTATCTATTTAGTTCGATTATACTTTTTCTTTGTTAATGATTAGACAATTAGTTTTTATTTTTTGATATAAGTCAATATAGGCACAATTATTATTACTCAGTAATATTTTGCTTAGGATTTCTTTTTTGAACATAGTCAATTATTTGTTTGCTCTGCTCAACTGATAATGATGATAGAGCTGATGAAGCAGGTATTTTTAGAAGAATGCACGTAGCAATTATCTCAGGAGAATCGACACTTAGGGCTTCAGCTAGTTCTTTTACTCTTAATCTAGCAACATTGAAAGGCATTGTATTTCTTGATCTTATAAAGATCTAGGTGTCTTTTTTTATTTTATTGCTATGTGTAGAAGTATTGGACATGAAATCAATTAAATGAGTTCTGATAATGATTTGAAGATGACCCTTCACAATGTTGTATCAAATGCAGTGTTTAGAATGGAATCTGCATCCGATGCCAATATCAGACGGTGTATATTTCAAGAATATAAGGAATGGCTTGGTCCATCTATCGATGATTGGGTTTTGGCATTGCCTAATGACTGGGGCAAATCAGACGCTAATTTTTATTAGATTTATATCTCATTATGTTGATAACTATTCTTCTTTAATATAAAGTTTGAATTAATTAAAAATCTTTTGAGCACACTCATAACCTGATTCTCTAATATCTTTATTTTGATCTATGGATGATTTGAGAACACAATCACAATAATTGGTAATTGCCACTTTAGATATTGATTTAGTTGCTGGGTTACTTAAAGAACTGGAAATACAGTCTGCCATTTCACTTTCAGGATAAGAATAAGCTGTACTAGCAAATGAAAAGATAATGATAGATATAATTAAAATTTCCTTCATTTTAGTTTAAGTAGTAAATTAATTATACATTTTTTTTATTATTCATTCATTTCGTAATTAAAATATTTATGTTTTGTAGTTTTTTCATTAAAATTTATTTTACTAGGTCTATGATAATCTAAAATTATAAATCTTATCCTTGGATTTGCTTTCCTTAAATGTCATTAGATCAACTAAGAAGCTTTTTAAAGGAAATGCAGAATGATGATTCTTTAAAAGATGAAGTACTTTCTTCCTCTACGGCAGATGACGTTGCACTGATTGCCTTAAGGAAAGGCTATGAATTTTCAGGAGATGAATTACTACGATTTTCTGGAAAAAAGGTTGGAAGAGTTACGGTCCAAAAGAATGATGTCCCAGGAGAATATAATTAAAGTACTTATTTTCTTCTACTAAGCTCTTTAACTATTTCATCCCACTCTTTACCAGCTCTAAGATAAGTAGCTCTCTTTCGTTTGTAGATTAAATAGTTAAAAATAGAAATAGTTGATATGAATAGAATAATTATAATAATAAAATTCATTTTACATAGTATCTAAACATTTTTATTATATAGATAGCTATATAATGTGTCAGTTGTAAATCGTTCTCACATAACCTATCTTTGGAAGTAAGTGATGATACTCATTTTAATAAAGATTTGTTCCCATTTTTATTCATTTTCAACTAAGATATAAATTATCCCTTACTAACTTTATGGATATTACATTAATAGCTATAGCTATTTTAATCCTTGTTGCATTAGTATTTCTTGCACTATTTTTATTTAATAGTATTAATAAACAAACATTTACCGCAGAAGACGGCTCTGTTTTTGATAACCAATCTGATTTAGATGCCTATCAGAAGCTCTTTGACAGTACAAAGCCTTTGTTTATCACTGATAATGAGAAAAGCTCTCCACAACAACTGTTAGGATTTGAGAAAACATTCATATCTAAACTAAAAACAGATGGTTTTCCAGATTTAAAGACCGTTATCAGATATCGAAAGCAATTTAAGTCATTATCAGATTTAATTAATACTTAGATTTATTTTGATCATTTAACGTACCGGTATACTAATATCATAAAAATGTTTAAGTCCAATGAATAAAGAAGAATATACTGAAGAACAACTATCAGAAATGAGAGAAGATGCCTTCGTAAATATCAAAGAAGCTTGTATGAGACTTCAAGAGAGATCAAAGTGTGGAAACAACGTTGTAATTAATATGTTAAACGAAGTTTCTCAATTTTATGTTACACAAGATGAGAAAAATAAAATTTAAAGGAAAGTCACTTAATTGTTTTTTATCAAATTAAGTATTCCTTTAATGGTTCGGGATTTATTAAGCTAGGAGTTTTATCTTTTAATAAAACCGTATCTTCAACTGATCCGTCAACTTTAATTAGATTATTTATTATACCCGTAAAAGTAATATCTCCCCCTGTTGTGCTAGCTAAAATAGTTGTTGGATTAAATAAATTTAATAATTGAGGTAGTACTGTTTTACCTTTAATAAACTTACCAGCAATTGGTAATGAAAAATCAACTACTGGTGTTATTAATAAATCTATATTTCTTGGCTTTATTTTTTTATCAAGAAAACCATGTGGCTCAATATAAATAGAATCTAAGCCTAAATCAATTATGTATCCATTTTCAATATTTGGTACAGGTGCACCTGATGTCGCCAGAATGTTTAGATTGCTATGCTTAAAGGTTTCGCCAGGCTTGAGTGAGTTTATGTTGGTAAAACCTATTTGCCTAACAATTTTGCTAGCTGCTTGTGAAGCAATTACTGTGATATCTTTATCTAATTTTTTTAATGTTGGAGGATGAGCATGATCTGGTTGACCCTGAGTTAGTAATAAAAAATCTATGTTCTTCGGTTTCTCAATTTCATTACCCAATTCTCCTTTTATTAGCCAGTCACCTGGTGGGAAGGTTAAATCGCCATTTAACCACGGATCAATTAAAATTCTAGTTTCACTCGCTTCAATTAGCCAACCATTAGCTCCGTAGTAAGTCGCTTTTATAGCCATGTTTTTCAGTTAATATAACTATTATTAGTTAATATGGTGGATTATTCGAATGAGTTTATATATTTTCTGATATTAATATAGTAATACTACTAATATTGTAATTAAGACAATCAATATTATTAGTAGTGCAAATTTTTTAATATATGTTTGAAATTCATACAGCCAATCATTTTCCATCGTATTACCAAATTTTTATTCATTATATAATTTCAACTATAGTATTTGATAATTAATGTATATATACATCATGTTTGTGAACCTCTCACTAAAAGAAGTATTTCTCTAATATCGAATTAAATCTCTAAATATCATGACAATTCGTGATTGGGAAGGAATTGCTCTAATTATTGGTGCTGGAGGTATTGGTAGATCTTTTTCTGAATACCTGAAAACTGTTTCACCAAAGTTGGATGTAATTGTTTGTGGTAGAAAACTAACTAATCAAAGTTGTATTTACTTAGATTTGGAGAATGATGATTCATATATTTCTTTTGAACAACAAATATCAGAATTGAAAAAGCCGCTTCGTCTAGTTTTAAATACAAGTGGCATTCTTCACTCTGATCTTGTAACACCTGAAAAAAGACTGTCTCATATAAATCGGTCAAATATGATCAAGAATTTCTCAATTAATGCCTTCGCTCCAATTTTGATAGCTAAAAGTATTGAAAAATTTATTAGACCAGAACTTCCTTTCTCCTATGCAAGTTTAAGTGCAAGAGTTGGCAGTATTAGTGATAATAGACTTGGTGGCTGGTATTCCTATAGGTCTTCTAAAGCGGCTCAGAATCAATTTTTAAAAACACTTAGTATTGAATGGCGTAGAAAATTTCCACTTTCAATTGTATCTATATTACATCCAGGTACTTGTGATACAAAATTATCAAAGCCTTTTCAGTCCCATGTCCCAAAAGATAAACTATTTACTACTACACAATCTTGTAAATATTTGATAGATATTATTTCTGAACAAAGTCCATCTGATTCTGGTATGTTTTTAGCCTGGGATAAGAGTATTATTCCATGGTGATTGGTTACTAAAAAAAATACAATTAAATGATTATTTAATTTTATTCTTGATTTGTCTCTTATCTATTATAAATTGTATTATATTTATAACATTAAAATATTAATTCCTTGAAAAAGCACATTATAGCAATTGGTGGCGGTGGCTTTGGTAGAAACAATTCATCATGTTTAATCGAAAAATATATACTTAATCTTTCAGAAGATAATTGTCCTAAAATTTGCTTCTTACCAACAGCAACAGGTGATAATGATAGTTATATTGTTCGTTTTTATTCTACCTTTACGCCTTTAAAATGTATTCCAACTCATATTGAATTTTTTAAAAGAACCACCGACATCCATAATCATATTATGAATCAAGATGTTGTATTCGTTGGTGGTGGAAATACTAAAAGTATGCTCGCGATATGGAATGAATGGGGGATGAATTCAATACTTAATGATGCATACAATAATGGAGTAATCATGAGCGGAGTAAGTGCAGGTGCAATTTGTTGGTTTACAAGTGGTATTACAGACTCATGGGATAGTAAGTTAAATATTTTACCCTGCTTAGATTTTATAAAAGGGACATGTTGCCCTCACTATGATGAAGAACCTTCTCGAATTCCTTATGTTGAAAAAATTTTACATGAAAAAAAAATCACTAATTGCATATCTATTGAAGGAGGTTCAGCAATGCACTTTATAGACGGGAAACCATTTAAAAATGTAAGTTTCAAAAATAATAAAAATACATATAATGTATTTCTTGATAATAAAGAGATAGTAGAGAGTCCATTTGAGAAAATTCAATTATAACTTCTTGTCTAATAATTTACATTTGAGATACTCTTTATTAAATCGTCTAATATTATAAATATTTTTAAATTTAGTGTTATCTAAGATGTATTTTTTCTTATTATCATTTTCAGAGATGGGGCTTTCCGTGCCTCTTGTCATTATATTAGTTATATTTGGTGGTTTCTTTCTTATTAGCTTTTTTATAACAAGTCCTAATATGGATACAAAAGGTTTGTTAAGAGTTCTATATTCAAAACCAGTTAGGAAAGCAGATGGATCCGTTGAGTATCCCGAAAGTAGGAATAATTAACTTTATCATATTAGTATTTTTTATCAATTTTCTAGTTGCTTTTGTCGTTGAAGCTCTGGGATAATAAATGCTACTTAGCAGAAGTTATTGTCCTTTAAGCAACTATTTTTTTTTGAAAGTTAGAAATTCCTATAGCCTCATAGCACTATTGAAGAGTAACGTCGTATATTAACCTTAATCATGTTATAAAAATTGGAAAAAAGTTTGCTTACTAAATTCGAGATGGTCAATAAAGAAAATAGAAATAGTACTTTTCTACCTTCTGGTCTTAATGGGAAGGCACTGAAAATTTCGATTGATGATATTCCCTCTAGAAAAGAAGTTCGAGAAGCTATACCAAAGCACTGCTTTACAAGGCAGACGAACAGATCTCTTTTTTATCTAGCAAGGACAGTTGTTATTCAAATCTTTGTTGTTTTGCTAGGACTTTCTATTCCTCTTACCAAAGAAATGATTCCAGTTTGGATTTTATATGCAATTCTTTCAGGTACAACTTCAATGGGGCTTTGGGTATTAGCTCATGAATGTGGACATGGTGCCTTTTCAGATAATCGTAAATTTGAAACACTAGTAGGATATTGTCTTCATTCTTTTTTACTTGTTCCATACTTTTCATGGCAAAGATCACATGCAGTTCACCATGCTTTTACTAATCACATAACAGATGGTGAGACACATGTGCCTGTTGTGATTTCTGGAGATGGTAAATCTGAAAAACAGGGCGGTGAAAATGAAATGGAGTCATCATTATTTTTTGGAAAAGTTCTGTATGGATTTAATCAACTTTTTCTTCACTTGATTCTTGGTTGGCCTGCTTACTTACTTCTTGGCAAAACTGGTGGACCTCGCTATGGGACCAGTAATCATTTCTGGCCAACAGCACCTTTCTCAAAAAAACTTTGGCCTTCAATTTGGGCAAAAAAGGTATGGATCTCAGATTGGGGAATTGTTTTTATGCTTCTTTTATTGACCTTTTGGTCTTTATATTTTGGATTAATTTCAATGATTAGTCTTTATTTAGGTCCTCTACTTGTTGTTAATATTTGGCTTGTTATTTATACATGGCTTCACCATACTGATACTGATGTTCCCCATCTTGGTGCTAGTCAATTTTCGTATATGAGAGGCGCCTTCCTATCAATAGATAGACCCTATGGAAAAATTCTAGACTTTCTTCATCACTCAATAGGTTCTACTCACGCTATTCATCATATTGAACCAACAGTACCTCATTACCATGCAACTCTTGCTACCAGAATTTTAAAAGATAAATTTCCAAAGGTTTATCTATACAATCCGACTCCTATTCACAAGTCTCTCTGGCATATAGCTACTAATTGTGTTGCAGTAAAGAAGGATTATTCAATTGATAGGTACGTTTGGAAACAACCAAAGCACTCTTAATACTGAATAGAAATTTTCTGTTTCTTCTAATAATTTAAGATGTATCTCTGCTATATAATTCACTTTTTTTAATAATTTACAAGAAAAATAGATTAATTAGTTATTATCTATATTTTTAACAAAAAACATGACAAGAAAAGATTATGAAGGATTCCTATATAAAATTGATCAATTAAATCAATTTATTGAATTAATTAATAATTCACCTGAAAAATATCAATTAATTATCAATTGTAAAACACATGAAGATGTAGTGGAACTTGCAAAGCAATGGGGATATGAAATAGGTAAAAGATGGGGAGAATCCTAGGATCCTAGGATTCAAAGCAAAGCCGTTAATCTATTGTCCCCCTCCATTACAGCTCCATACCTTTGAGGGTATTCCTTGAGTATTATTCCCATCTATGCGAAATGTTTTCGTTATACATTCATTTTGGGACTCAGCCCATGCTGAAATCGGTTCTAAATCATTTGATATTTCCTTAACTGATTTTGATAAAGAAATAACTGAAATCGAAGTGAATAAAAGAGATAAGGTACTTAATCCTGCACAAATAAGGTATTTGTTCGTGTCAAATAAATCCTTTAGCATTTCAAGAAATAGCTGTTTATTATCAACCTTAGTTATTCTTTAAAGTTTGATCTGATTAAGTTATCCTTTGAAAATATTAGAAATTCATCAAGTTTATCTTTTAAAACATTAAATGCTAATGATCTAGATTTATTAATTAAAGATTTTAATTATTTTTCTCAAAAAAATCTAAGATCTTCTTTAATCTATCTGTGTTTTCAAAGTTAGGACTTGCTGTAAGGAAAATCACTAAAACTATCATTAGGACCCCAATGCTAGATACACCTAATAATAGTTGTTGAAATGGGTCTAAGGATTCAAGCATTTTTATTTAATTTAAATTTGAACATTCAATTAATGGTAATTGAACGAAAGCCTTTATAAAGCAATGAAAACTTTATGTTTTAGTTCTTAGATAATTATTTACTCCTCTTTAGTTTCTTTTGGCCATCTTGCCTTCAAATTAAGGGGGTTCTTGAGATTTAACTCTATAGGTTTGCCTTGAGCTAATGAAATCAGAGCTTTAAAAGCCCATCCTCCAAGAATTAATAGAGTTGAAATTAAAAATATATAACTTATGTTAGTAAGCATAAATCTTAAAATAATTAAAACTATATTATTATGTTATTTGATAGTTTTTTCTATTGTAAATGTAATTATTAAATCTTTTTCTTATCTTTTAACAAATTTAATCTGTTTTAAAGCATTCAAATTCATTGATTTCTTTATTACATTAGATTTTTTTTGAGCAGGATATTTTCGATCTTACTACTATAACTGCTAGTTATAAATACTTATTATGTTAAATTTATTAAGCCATAATTGTGTTTGATCGACCATTTTATTATTATATTTTTAAATTTTATTGATTTTTTACCGATTTAGTATGAATATGAAAATGTTTTTATTTCTTTGAATGATCAACAGTACCTATTTATATTCATTTTTTATATTATCTGCTATTTGTTTTCTTTTTTATTTGTTTCTCAGTTTCAGACCCGGTAAAAATGAAGTAAACAATAAGATTCTTTTAAAGAATTTATTAGAAGGTTTGGATATGGAGTTGCCAGAAGAATTAAAAACTCTAGATAATTCTTCTACTGATGCTCAGAAATTATCATAAAACTAATATAGTACAACCAGATGTCTGAATTTAACTTTGACGACACAGAAACATCTGGAATTTGGTGGTCAACTAATGTATCTATTAGAGATTTATGTGTCGAGCTTAAGGAGGATACCAGTTGTGATGATAATGAGATAGTAGAATTGCTCAGAGCTATTGCAAAATCAATAGAAGTGAATGGTTTATAATTTTATATTTACCTACCAATATCAACTTTATTATTTATCCCATTGTAGTTTCCATTGAGATGATTTCCACTGTCTTGCCCATGAATTGTTTGTCTTATTCTGATCTTCAAGTTTTGCTTTAAGCCAATCCTTAAGAGTTGTAGGAACTATATTCAACTCGTTCTGAATTAATTTTAGTTTCTTCATATCAGCTCCATAACCTGATCTTTCAATCCAATCTGCCATTACACCTATGTCATATTCCAGAAGCTTTATTGCTAATCTAGGTATCATTACATAATTAGTTTTAAGTCTTTCTGAAGAAATTATTCTTTGGAGTGTCATTGCCATTTCTAGACCTGATAGCTCCTCTCCTGCAATATTAATTGCTTGATTTTTATATTTCTCTGGTTTCGATAAAACACCTCTTACCCATTTACCAATATCCTCAACAGCGATTGTTTGCCACTTGAAATTCTTACCAACTATTCCAGGGAATATTTCCTTAGAAATAGAGTATCCAGGTAATTTGTTCTCAAAGTTTTCAAAGTAACTAACTGGTCTTAAAACAGTAGTGATTTTTTTAAGATCGAGTTTATCTATATATTCTTCAATAGCCCATTTACTCGTAAAATGTCCTGGAGCAGGATCATTTTTAAGTGGATCTTTTGCCTTGCTAATTGAGCTGAAGATAAAATGCTTTAGTTGTCCTTTTTCATAAGAAATTTTAACTTGATTTATTAAGTTAAAACCTTGTTTCATTTCATATGACCTAACAATACTCCCTCTGAATAATTTCCACCCTTTTGTAGGGGTGGTATTTCCAAATATCACGTCAACTCCGGCAAAAGCATTATTTAAGCTTTCAGGATCCAATAAATCACCTTTGACTAGTTCTACGTTCTTTAATCTTCCAAGCTCTATAGCTTTTGAACTTTTTATGTTTCTCGTGATTGCACGAATTTGATACTTATTTGTTTTGCTTAGTTCTTTAACTACTCCCACACCTTGTCTGCTTGTGGCCATAGTTACTGCTATGACAGAATTCTTCATAATGCTAGTTTCAATTACCTCTCCTTGTTCAAGCACGACCTAATAAACAATTGACTAAGGAATGTAAAGCATAGGTGAATTTATGTAAAGTTGTGGAATTTGTATGTCCATTCATCTAAGTTGTTTTTTACCTAACTAATGCGTTTTTTATTGATAGGTACTCGTCTTTCCTTTAACTTAACTTTTCGTAAAGGAATGTTTTAATTGCTTTTTTTGTTCCGAAGTATTAGCTATGTATTAATTAGTACTAAGTTTGATCATCATGACAAATGAAGTTCTTGCAGAAGTTGATCGACTAAACATTATTTTTGATGTCGTCGATGGCATCCCTTTGACAGGAGATGAATCTGATGAAATTAGATCCTTTCGATCTAAAATAGAATCTGATAATTTGATGCTTGAATATTCAGCTGAAGAGTTAGGTCTAAATAATGTGTTATTTGAATACCTTAGTCAGGGATAACCATGTATCTAAATTAAAAAACTTAATCTAGTCCTTGGAATAACTCTTTATGGACAGCAAATGTATGGTAAAGACAAGTTCCATTTTCTGGTGACAATCGTTCTCCGTCTTTATTCCATGCCAATGAACACACAAGGTCTCCGTCCCATTTTACTTTATGCTCGTTAATTTCCTTTGACCAGTATCTGACACTATTAAAGTGCTCAGGCATATATTTACCTATTTTTCTGCAAATTTCACATAGTACTGATAAAACAGGAGGCTTGGAATCCAATTTCAGATCCTTAGTTAGAGACGGTTGTGTAAATACACCAACATATCTTATATGATCAATAATCTTTTGTTCCTTGTTATTTAACATAGCTTTCTTACAGGCTAATTCAAATTCATCGATGGGTGTTATTGGACGCAAGCTAGAATGCACTTAAATTTATTTATATTATTCTATTATACCAAGTTATATTCTTTATATTATATTATTTTCAACAGTCATAGAAGACTAAATTATATTTTTTCATTATTGTCTAGTTTTTATTCGTACTAATCAACCTGCTCGAGAAAGAACAATTTGGCACCCTTCGTCAATTAGTGATTCACTATGATCTCTTCATGATTCTCTTTCTAAACCCAGTCATAGCTTACTTAACCTAGAGATAAATGTTACAAAGTAAAATATCAATGGTTATATTCGCTGATGACTGGTATTTATATTGGGTCTTACTAAAGAACATGCTTCCTTTAACTTTCGCTGGACTTCTAAGTACACCAGCTCCTACAGCACCAATTGTAGGTATCGCGTTTATGGCCCTATTTGGAATAATGGCTGTCGTCGTCGGTCCTAATTACGATGGCTTCAATGATCCAAATACATCTAAATAAATAGATTATCTAAACTAATTAAGTGGGTTGATATGTTTTACATATTTACCCACTTTTTTTGTTTCTAAAGAGAAAAATTAGTTTTAAATGAAATTACTAATTCAAAAATTGAATTCTGTGAATACGCTTGTGTAGGATTTAAAAAAATATGTATAGAATATCTAGTACGCCTTAAACAATAGTTTCTTATTTGTGTATCAAAATATCCTTTTCACCTATTTTGAATTTAAAAGCAGTTAATAATTAATTAATTTATTCCTTTTTCTGCTATTTATAACTAGCTTTATTTACGATTTATGGGCAATTTGTTATTTGCTGGTCTTACTAGTACCCCAGCACCAACAGCAGTTTTAGTTGGAGTTGCATCAATTGCACTTTTTGCAATTGTAGGATTGATGGTTGGTCCTGACTACGATGGGATGAATGCCCCAGAAGTTAAAAAATAGATACTAGAATTCTTTCTAATCAATTTAAAATAACTAAAAGAAATAATTTTATTATTTTTTTTAGTTATTTTTTTTTTAATTTCAAAACTAAGTTTTCATAAGAAATTTTATTATCCTTATTAATAGATATAACCTGATTTTTATTGAGATATTTTTTTATATTTTTATGAAATAAATACCATGAACTAGCAAACTTTCTTTTTACATCTTTAATATTTCTACCTCTTTCTAATTCATCTCTCTTTAATCTCCTATCAAAACAGAGTTCTTTCTTCTCCTTACATATAACATTAATAGTCTCTTGATAATTTAAATCCAACCTATGAGCAAATATTCCTTCTATTATTAAGAATTGATTTTCTTCGTGATAATTAATCATGATTTGAGATTTTGTTGTAACTTTTCTCTTGAAATCATACTGATAAAATGGAATAAACTTATCTTTCCTCTGTATTGACTTAAGTGTCTTTATTATTTTATTTTTATTCATACTAAAAGGCCTATCATATATATCATATAGAAATATTGATAAGAATCTGATTAATATATCATCCCTATAAAATGAATCTGTTTTTATTAATATTGAATTATTAAATAATTTATATAATTTATTACTTAAATATGTCTTTCCAGATCCAGATGCTCCTGTAATTACTATGGTTTTCATTATTTAGTATATTTCGCAAGAATATATAGTCTAATTATAAATTTGTATTAAATTGAATTATTAGGCTAATTTACTGTAATTAAGTTCTTCCTTGGTCCAATTTCTATTATTAAATCTGTTTTCTATAAATCTTAGAACTAATATTATTACAGGTATATGCATAAGTCCACCAATTACCACTGTGATTTGGTTGTAAGGCATAATCTTTTTAATTAGTATTTTTTCAATATACGTTATTTATCTTTTGTTATTTTAATATGTATCTTTTAGTCATATAGCTATTCTGCTGTTTAGGTATAAATTACATTATTTCTGATAGCTCCTTTTCGAAAAACCAATTTATTTCACCGTTTTTAAGTTTAACCACAAGGCCAAATTCATTTCCATCTACCATTTTATATCCAACTAATTCGACGATAGGCTCATCTCTTATTAGTTCTAAGATGTTCTGCGGTAGACGATCTTTAACTTCGCTTATTTCGACTTTTAAAATTTGTCCTTTTTTAAGTGATGAAGAATCTCTTATCATATTAATCTTTTATATTTATTCGTAGTTTAGAATAATCATTTATCCAATAATTGATAGTGATAATTGATTCTCAATACCACTGTATTTTATGTATTCTTGAAATTCAGATGAATTAAAGGCTTTCTGAGCTGCTGCTTTAGATTCAAATTCAACTATTACTCCTAATTGTCCGCCATCCCACTCGTTTAAATCTGAATTTTGGTTTACATCCTTAGCAATTATTGTTCCGCCAACTGATCTAAGCCATGGAACTACTGTTTTTACATATTCGATGAATTGTGCCGTGCTTTCAATTTTGGCTTGCTTAAGCCAATAGCCTTTAGTTGCCATCTCTTTATTTTTTCTTTAGATTCTCTCATGAAATAGGGCTGTTCGCTTCTAATCAGAAGATTATTTAATGTTTGGTATGTTTAAGTATATTTACTTGTGTTTTAAAATTGCACTTTATATTTATTGATTTTATTTATTAACAAAGTAGTTAGCTTTTAGATGTTAATTATTTTTTTATTTATATCTAATTAATTAGTTGATTGGATCTATTGATTCAAGTTTTGATTTCAATTGCATTGCAAGGTGTTGGCGACCGACGGCGAGCACTTTCAAGGTGTCTTCATGCATTCTTAGTTGTCCATCAGCAACCTGCATTCCTTTAACAAGTTCTTGCACATCTTTGGGTAAGTTATTGAGATTATATTTTTTATCCTCAAATGTTAGTATTGCTTCTTTTTCATTAGAAGGTGTATTTGTCATTAATGCTTCATTAGATTCATATCTAATATAACATTTAAAATATTTTAATAACTCTCAATAAATTGTTTATCGCAAAAATCTTTATATCTTCCTTGTCTCTTGATTAAATCATTATGTTTTCCAATCTCACACACGGTTCCTTCCTCAATAACAGCTATTTTGTCTGCTTTTTGAATTGTTGATAGTCTATGAGCAATCACAAGTACAGTTCTATTATGCATTGCTTGTTGCAAACCTTTTTGAACAGATTCCTCAGCTTCTGCATCTAAAGCGCTAGTGGCTTCATCTAATAATAAAATTCTTGGATTCCCTAATAAAGCCCTTGCTATTGATATTCTTTGTAATTGACCTCCTGAAAGATTGCTACCTCTTTCCTCTATGTAGGTTTGATAACCATCAGGAAATTGTTCTATAAAATCATGCGCGTTAGCAATTTTTGCAGCTTTAACAACATCTTCAAAATCTGTTGGTCTTCCAAATCTGATAGCTTCTGCTATGGTCCCTGAAAATATAAATGTTTTTTGTGGAACTATAGCTATCAATCTTCTCAAGGAGTTTGTATTAACTTCATCTAACTTATATTCATCAATAAATATTGATCCTTTACTTGGTTCAATAAATTTTAATATTAATGAAAAGATTGTACTTTTTCCAGCTCCTGATGGTCCAACTAAGGCCATTATTTTGCCACTCTCAATATCTAGATTTATATCTTTTATAACCTCATTATCATCATTATAAGAAAAGAAAACATTTTTAAAAGATATTTTTCCGCATGTATTTTTAGGTATTATACCTTTATTGTGTGATGACAATTCTAAAGGGTTAGTTGTTATTTCGTTCAATCTTCTAAGTGATGCTTGCCCTTGTTTTAATTCGTTATAGTTGACTGTTATGTGACTTATTGGATCTATCAACATTATTAATGCTGTAAAATAACTACCAAATTCTTGACTGGAAATTCCACCAGTTTGTATTCTATAAGTTCCAATAGTAAGTATGCTCAAAATACCTATTATTTCTATTAAACCTACAATTGGGTGCTGAAGTGCGACAAGAGTAAGCATTTTATATTTAGCTTCTTTATGTAATTTGACTTGTTTATCAAAATCACTTTGAAGCCATTCTTCAACTGCAAATGCTTTAACCATTGGGAGGCCTTGTATTGCTTCTGATAGTAAAGCCGCTAAAGAACTAATTTTCTTTTGACTTTGCTCAGAAGCTTTTAATACTCTTCCTCCAAAATCACTAACTAATATTGCAATTAAAGGAGCTAATATAATTGTTGAAAGTGATAAATTCCAATCAATAGATATCATATAACCAAATACTGCTAATAATTGAAATACAGATGGTGCAGTGTCTTGAATAGATTTATAAATAACCTCACCAACTCGATCAACATCCTCGGTAAGTCTGTATG
Organism: Prochlorococcus sp. AG-402-C09; assembly: GCA_003279565.1. GTDB lineage: Bacteria > Cyanobacteriota > Cyanobacteriia > PCC-6307 > Cyanobiaceae > Prochlorococcus_B. The sequence goes on along the minus strand of QCHN01000012.1, from coordinate 17,384 downwards.
CAATATCTCCAGAAGAGAGTTTTTCTATAAAAAGAATATTAGTTTTTTGAAGCTTTCTAAATATTGTCGTTCGAAGATCTTCACTAAGTGCTAATGCTGGTTTTGCAAGAAGACTATCTTGGAGATATTGTGCAGTCTTTTGAATAATAAATACTATAAGTGCTTGTAAAATTACTGTTAAAACTTTTTTTGTATCTCCTTGACCTATAGCCGGGATTAACTTACCGGATAACCATGCAAGTATTGGCCAACAAATAACATATATGAGCATGCTTATACCACCTAGTATTAATACGGGCAAATGTCCTTTGAGTCTCCTTATCAGGTAAATAGGATCTATTTTGATTTTTTGGTTCATTCCATCAAACTATCAATGTTTTATTTAAAAGCACGGAAATGAAATTAGATCAATACCTAAAATTTACCGGGATGGTTCAGACTGGTGGAGAAGCGAAACTGATTATAAGATCAGGAAAAATATCAGTAAATGGCATAGTAGAGAAAAGAAGAGGTCGAAAATTAATTGATGGTGATCAAATTATTTTTGCTAATGAAACATACATTGTTCCAAATTCTGATCCTCTAGGCCGTAAGTTGGCAAGAAGCGAAAAATGAGGAGCTAGCAGCGTGCGTAAAAACGTAATCGCAGGGAATTGGAAGATGAACATGACTTGTACTGAGGCTATTGAGTACATGCGTGTATTAATCCCATTATTGAAAGATATACCCAACAAAGACAGGGAGGTTGTAATTGCACCACCATTTACAGCCTTATACCCTTTATCTGAATTTATAAAAGACACTAGGGAATACCTCTCTTTATCCAGTCAAAATGTTCATTGGGAGGATAGTGGAGCCTATACAGCAGAAGTTTCCCCTTTAATGCTTAATGAGCTTTCGGTTAAATGTGCAATTGTTGGACATAGTGAGCCAAGAAAATATTTTAGTGAAAGTGATGAACAGATTAATAAGAGAGCTCAATCGGCACAAGATCATCAACTAATTCCAATTGTTTGTGTTGGAGAAACTATTCAACAAAGGGAGCTTGGTGAAGCTGAGAGGGTTATACGAAGGCAAATTGATCAAGGACTTGAGGGAATAGATGTAAGAAGGCTGATAGTCGCTTATGAGCCAATATGGGCCATTGGAACAGGGAAAACATGTGAATCAAATGAGGCAAATAGAATTTGCGGACTCATTCGTAAATGGATTGGTTACGAAGACGTCATTATTCAATACGGTGGATCAGTAAAATCAAATAATATTGACGAAATAATGTCAATGTCAGATATTGATGGTGTATTAGTTGGTGGAGCCTCTTTAGATCCAACAAATTTCGCAAGAATTGCTAACTACGAATCAATACAATAATTACTGGCCAAAAAATTGGGAACAAGAAACCCATATTATGGCAATAGTAAACATCACTAAAGACTCATTTAGTGATGGAGGAATGTATATTGACTTAAATTCTGCAATAAATCATGCATCTTTATGTATTAAACAAGGAGCACATATTCTAGATATTGGAGCACAGAGCACACGACCTGGCGCAACTGAAGTAGGTTCCGAAGTTGAGATTAAAAGATTAGTCCCTTTAATTAAAGAATTAAAGTTATTACATCCTGAGATTCCTATTTCTGTTGACACTTTTCATCATTCTGTTGCTGAACAAGTATTAAATATTGGTGCTGACTGGGTTAATGATATTAGTGGTGGCCGTCATGATCCTGAAATCTTTAATGTTGTTGCAGATAAAGGATGCCCATATGTTTTAACTCATAGTCGCGGAAATAGTAAAACAATGGATTCTTTAACTAAATATAATAACGTTATCAAAGATGTAAAAAATGAATTATCAAATCAAATTAATTTTGCACTATCTAAAGGTATAAAAAATGAACAAATTATTATTGATCCTGGGATTGGTTTTGCTAAAAATGTAGATCAAAACTTAACTTTGCTAAGAAATTTAGAACAATTCATTTCTATGAATTATCCTGTTTTAATAGGAGCTTCTCGAAAAAGATTTATTGGCTCTGTTATTAATGAATCTAGTCCTACTAAACGAATATTTGGAACTGCAGCAGTAGCTTCTCGCTGTGTGATGGCAGGAGTTGATTTTCTAAGAGTTCATGATATTAAAGAAATTAATCAGGTTATAATAATGACTAAGTCAATTATTTAATAAATATAACTAATCTTCTTTAGTAACTCCTTCGATTCTATCTTCTACTTCTTGATAAAGTTCTTTTAATTGTTCAATATTTTCTTCGGATGTTTCCCAATATCCTCTACCATTAACTTCTAATAATGTACCAACTATCCTTCTAAAACTATGAGGATTCAATTCCATTAATCTTTTCCTCATCTCTGGGTCATTTATAAAAGTTTCATTTGACTCTTCATATACGAAATTATCTACTTGCCCGCTAGTTGCGCTCCAACCTAGTGTGTAATTAAGTCTATTAGAGACCTCCCTTACTCCTTCATAACCCGACTTAAGCATTCCTTCATACCATTTTGGGTTAAGTAGTTTTGTTCTAGAATCTAATCTAATAGTTTCACTTAACGATCTCACCTGCGCATTAGCTGTAGTTGTGTCTGCTATGAAACTACTTGGTGCTTTTCCATCATCTCTAAGGTTTTTAATTAGATTTGTTGGATCAGAATCAAAATAATGACTTACATCTGTTAAAGATATTTCTGATGAATCAAGATTCTGGAAGGTAACATCAGCAGTTTTCATTACTGATTCAAAAACATCTCGGTTTTGATTCATTTCACCTGGATTATCAGCATTGAATGCATAAGTTTTTCTTGAGAGATACATTTCCTGTAATTCATTTTCTTCCTCCCACGTCGAATTCTCTACAGCCAAATTGACATTTGAGCTATAACTTCCACTCGCATTTGAAAACACTCTACTTGCAGATTCTCTAATACTTTTGCCTTCCTTTTCTGCCTGCTCAAGAGTATGTTTTCTTACGAAATTTTGATCAAGTGGCTCATCTGCCTCTGCAGCCATTTTTACTGCTTGGTCAATTAACGCCATTTGATTAATAAATAAATCTCTAAATACACCAGAGCAATTTACGACAACATCAATTCTTGGTCTTCCTAATTCTTCTAGTGAAAGGAGCTCTAATTTATTTACCCTTCCTACAGAATCTGCTTTTGGTTTTACACCTACAAACCAAAGTATTTGAGCTAATGATTCACCATAGGTTTTAATATTGTCAGTACCCCAAAGTACGCAAGCTATGGTCTCAGGCCATGTACCTTGCTCCTCTTTTTGCCTTTCAATAAGCTTATCTACTACTCCTTTCGCTGAAGCAACAGCGGCTACTGTTGGTATCGACTGCGGATCTAATGCATGAATATTTTTACCGCTTGGTAATACTCCAGGGTTTCTTATCGGATCTCCACCAGGACCAGGAATAACATAATCTCCATCTAGAGCTTTTAGAAGGCTTTCCATTTCTTTATCTGCACAAATTTGCTCTAAACAAAATCTTAAATAGTCGAACAATTTATCTAATGAACTTGAATTGACATTATCAAAACCTGCTTTTTTAGCAGATGATTGCCATGGAGAGGGGATTGAGAAACCAATACCTCTCAAGAACTCAAGAATTAGGGTCCAAATATTCTTCTTCATATTTACTCTCCCATCTCTTCCTGTTAGGGACTTAACCATTGAACCAACTGCTTCTCTTGATGTTTCTGTAATTAATTTATTAAGTTCAACATCTTCTAATATTCCCTTGTTATTACCTTCATAGACTTCCTCAATTGTTTTTCCTTTTGATTCAGCTAATAAGCCGGGTAAAGATCTGATTCCATCATCTTCTCTTTCTATGGATGCAATACTTACTAGCGTTGCTATAGCCTCTTCCGCTGTGGCTGGTTTGCCAATAGTGTGTAAACCACAAGGTAATAATCGACTTTCTATTTCCATTAATTGTTTATAAACATTTCCTACGACTAAATCTCTTTCATCAATTTCTAATTCAGACGCATCTTTTTCTGGTAGTTTTACATCTTCATCAAGATTACATTTCTTTGATGTTTCAACTATTGCGTTAACAATTTGAATTCCTCTTCCACTTTCTCGTAATTGCTGATAAGAACCAACTAACTCTCCTAGTTCTTTTAGACCTTTATAAAGTCCAGCATTCTCAGCCGGCGGTGTTAAATAACTAATTGTTGAAGCATATCCTCTTCGTTTTGCGATTGTAGCTTCCGAGGGATTATTTGCTGCGTAATAATAAAGATTAGGTAGACCCCCAATTAATGAATCTGGATAGCATGTCTCACTCATACCCATTTGTTTCCCGGGCATGAATTCAAGCGATCCATGAGTTCCAAAATGAAGAACTGCGTCTGCCTTCCAAACTTTTTCTAGATATGTGTAATAAGCTGCAAACCCATGGTGAGGACTAGCACTTCTGGAATAAAGCAATCTCATAGGATCACCTTCATATCCAAAAGTTGGTTGTACTCCAACAAATACATTCCCAAATTCTTTTCCATATATAAGGAGGTTTTGTCCGTCACTATTTAAATTTCCAGGAGGTTTTCCCCAGTTCTCTTCAAGTCTTTCAGAATATGGAGTTAATTTTTCATATTCTTTTACGCTCATTCGATGAGCTATTGATAGTTCAGGAGAACCTTGTAAAGCTTCAGGATCATTTATTAATGCCTCCATAAGTTCTTTTGGATTTTTAGGTAAATCTTTTATGTCATAGCCTTTTTGCTTCATTTCTTCTAAAACTCTATAAATAGAACCAAAAACGTCTAAGTAAGCTGCTGTTCCAACATTTCCTTTATCAGGTGGAAAACTAAATACAGTAATAGCTAATTTCTTTTGATCACGTTTTTTAATTCTTAGCGATGACCATCTAATAGCTCTTTCAGCTATTGCGTCTACTCTGTCTTGAAGGGTATGGGCTTTTCCAGTTGCATCATCTCGACCAGATAAAACTATTGGCTCTATGGCCCCATCCAATTCTGGAATTGCAATCTGAAGAGCAACTTGAACTGGATGAAGGCCTAGATCACTACCTTCCCATTCTTGAGTTGTTTGGAAAACTAGTGGTAGTGCAACCATGTAAGGTCGATTAAGCTTCTTTAAAGCCTCAACTGCTTTTGGGTGATCTTGCCTTGCAGGACCTCCAACAAGTGCAAAACCTGTAAGAGAAACAACGCCGTCAACAATTGGTTTTTCAGTATTTATTGGGTCATAATAAAATTCATTTACTGGCTTAGAAAAATCTAATCCACCACAAAAAATAGGTATGACTGTTGCTCCCCTATATTCAAGTTCTTGAATAACCGCAACGTAGTGTGCATCATCTCCAGTAACAATATGACTTCTTTGGAGTACAAGTCCAATTACTGGACCTTCTTTCGCTTTATTTGATAGATCATCTCTAGAAGCAGTCCAATTTAAATATTCTTTTTTATCTTCAAACATATTAGGCGCCAAAGGATGCCAAATTCCTAAATCTGGAAAAACTTCTGGCTCTGCAACTTCAATTATTTCTTCATCTATATTTAATTCGGGAAATACATATTTATTTCCAAGCATTAGTAAGAAGTTTCTTAGATTATCTGGAGTACCTCCTAACCAATATTGAAAACTAAGCATAAAACTACGAGCATCTTGAGCCTTGTCTACAGGCAAATACTTAAGAATTGAAGGAAGAGTATTTAAAAGTTTCAACATTGAATCTTGAAAGCCAGCCCCGCCCGCTTCCTTCCTTTTCTTCATAAAATCGCCAATAATACTTTTACTTTGGCCTAACTGGGCCATAGAAAAAGTTCCTAACTTGTTTAATCTCATCACTTCTGGCATTGATGGAAATACCACCGCAGCTTTAAGATTTTCCTTGTGAGGTTCGACAGCTTCAACAACTTTTTGGGCCAAATCTTCAATGAAGATCAATGAAGCTACAAATAAATCAGCATTTTCTATATCTTTTTTAAAGCTTTCATAATTATCTTTATCTCTGAGTTCTTCAATTAAATATCCATTAAGTTCAATTCCAATAGGACCATTTTTCGAATTTAATGAGTTTGCAGCCTGTGTAAGAGCATTTTGATATTGAGGCTCAAGAACCACATAAACAGCCTTCATCACTGCTTTATGGCTGTGATTCTCGACAGGTGAAACTCTGCGATTGGCTGAGCGAACCTGTGTAAACATCTTTTCTTCTATCGGAATTCGACCAAGCCTAGTGTTCAGTGGCCCTTTAGTGTGTTATTTAGTTAATGCGTGTTACAAGGGATATCAAATATGATTGTAAAAAATGAAATTCAATGAGTTCTGCTAATCAATCAATACCAGTTCTAGTCGCAGGAGCTTTAGGTCGAATGGGATCTGAGGTTATTAAAGCAATCAATTCATCTAAAGATTATCAACTTGTTGGGGCAATTGATAATCAGAAGGATAAAGAAGGACAAGACATAGGTTCATTAATAGGTCTAGGGCCACTAGACGTATTCCTTTCTAGCGATTTTGAAGGTTCCTTGTGTGCTGCAAGTCAGAACGTACCTAAAGATGGATCAAATAATGGTGCTGTTCTAGTTGACTTCACTCATCCTAAAGTTGCTTACAAACACACTCGTACATCAATAGCTTACGGTGTTCATCCTGTAATTGGTACAACTGGAATAACAACAGATCAATTAGAAGATCTTTCTAAATTTGCTGAAAAAGCTTCTCTTGGTTCAGCTATTATTCCAAACTTTTCAGTAGGTATGGTTTTACTGCAGCAAGCAGCATCAGCGGCGGCTCGTTTTTATGAGTTTGCTGAATTGACTGAAATGCATCACAACAAAAAAGCTGATGCCCCAAGTGGAACGTGTATTAAAACTGCTGAATTGATAGAGGAACAACGTTCTTCATTTAATAAATCCTTGGTAAAAGAAGAAGAATCAATAGAAGGTTCTCGAGGCGGATCTCGCCCTAGTGGTTTGAGACTGCATTCCGTAAGATTACCCGGACTTGTTGCGCACCAACAAGTCATGTTTGGTTCCAATGGAGAAACTTATGAATTAGCTCATAACACTATTGATCGTTCTGCTTATATGCCAGGAGTTCTATTAGTAGTTAAAAAGATTAGATCTTTTAACAAATTAATTTATGGACTAGAGAAAATTCTATAGTTATTAACACAAATGTTATTTCCTATTAAGCCAAATGAGTTAAATAAATTGATCCCTGCTGTAGCTACTGGGAAGCAATTTAATTCAGCATTGGGTAATCCTCAGAAGATCTTTCAAAGGATTATGGTCTCAACTATTGGAGGCGTTATTACATTGCTCATTAGCCAAAGTCAAGTAACCAGTCAGTTTTACTCATTATGGTTGATATTAGGCGTAATTTTTCTTTTATATATTTTGTGGGGACCAATACTTGAAGCTAGTAAAAAGAATTCTAAATTTAAAAAATTCTCTTTCTCAGCATTAGTTGATGGTTATATTGCTGATGTTTATGTAGAAGATAGGATAGAAAATCAACAAGAACAAGCAAATAAAGATGGAAGGTTAGAAGTGTTAGAGAAAAAAAGAACTTGGGTAGTATTAGATATAGAAGATGAAGATGGTTTTATAGGTAATATAAGTTTTCCATTACAGAATAAGTTCAATATTCTAACTAAAGGAATGAGAATAACATGTGTTGTTTTTAGCAACAGAAGAGATTTTGATAAAATTCAGGCAATAAGTGATGCTTGGTGTCCAGATATAAATTTATGGGTAGGTACATATCCCTTTCTTCTTCGTCCAGCGTTTGAAGAATTTGTTAATATGAGAATTTTCAACTAATTATTTTGTTGTAAGAAATGATATAATAGCGTTTATGAATATAGCAATTATTGGTTCTGGATTAACTGGTTCATTGGCAGCAATATCTTTAGCAAATGCTGGCTGTAGGGTTGATCTATATGAAAGATTATCTGATGAAGAACTTATAAACAGAGATCGTACATATGCAATCACACATTCATCTAGAAGGATATTAGAAAATCTTGGAATATGGTCGAATTTAGTCTCTGAGCTAGTACCTTTTCAGTATCTAAATTTAATCGATTATGAATTAAATAAAAAGGTTCAATTCCTAATTACTGATTTATGCAAATCAGATCAAAAATATTCAGCAGTAGGTTGGATTGCTGAACATAAAAAAATCATGCTATCTATATTAGATTTTATATCAGAAATTGATAGTATTAATAAAATACCTACATCTGTGATTCCTAATACAAATAACTATGATTTGATAGTTGCGGCAGATGGATCAAACTCAACTACTAAAAAAAGACTTAAAACCCCTTCATTTAGTTTTAATTATGATCAAGTATGTATAACTGCAAGAGTTCTATTAAGAGGTATTAAGTCTAATCATGCATTTGAAATATTAAACTCAGAAGGACCATTTGCTGTTCTACCTCTAGGAGGCGATTTATTTCAAATTATATGTAGTCAATCTATTGTTAAAGGTACTTACAATATGAGTTTATCAAAGTCATTATTTTTAGACTATTTATCTACAATTCTTCCTTACGGTATTGAGCCAGATTCGATTGTCGGAGAAATTAAATCTTTTCCAATTAACTTTATATATAACTATTCATTTTTCTCAGGCAAATATGTTTATCTAGGTGAAACAGCTCATAAAATTCATCCTGTAGGTGGCCAAGGTTTAAACTTATGTTGGAGAGATGTTGATTGTCTTGCAAAATTAACTTCAATATCATTCTTTAAAAATAATCCATCTATTATTCCACTTATATATTCCTTATCAAGATTTGTTGATGTTTTATCAATATCTATTTTAACTGACAGTTTAGTAAGATATTCTAGAATGAATTATAATATCTTTGTATTACCAAGGTTATTTATTTTTTTGATATTAAAAAAATTATCTTTTATTAGATATTTTATGCTTAATGCAATGACAAATGGATTTTAAATTTATATATATAAATGATATTTACTAACAAATCAATTAATCCGCCTTCAGAAGAATTCTGCAGTTTTATTATTGACAAGCTTGGAATCAGTCAGGATGCATTAGAATTAGGAATAAAAAAATCATCTTTAGAAAACTCTCCATTACCTATTGTCATGTGGAGTTATGGTTTGATCACTATCTCTCAACTTAAGGCAATACTTTTGTGGTTAAAAGATAATTAGTACTTTATTATACTTTCAACGAGCAAATTAGAATCTAAACTACTTCTACCCTTAAGTTCAGTTATCTCAACAAGGAAAGCGTAACCAACTAAACTACCTCCTGCTTGATTGATCAACTTTCCTGCAGCACTCGCTGTACCTCCAGTAGCAAGCAAATCGTCGATTACAATTATTTTACTATCTTTTTCAATTGAATTCTTTTGAACTTCTAATCTATCTTCACCATACTCAAGCTTATAATTAGTACCTATTACATCTCCTGGTAATTTATTAGATTTTCTAATAGGAATAAAACCAAGACCAAGTTTTAATGCTAAAGCAGTTGCTGGAATAAACCCCCTCGATTCTATCCCAGCTATATAATCAGGATTTGAAGTAGATATAAGATTTTCAAGAGCCAACAATAATTCATTCCATATTTTTGGATCTTTATATATTGGATTAATGTCTTTAAAGACTATTCCTTGTTTTGGAAAATCTTTTATTTCATTTATATATTTTTTTATGTATTCCATTCTTTACCAATATTTGGTGTGCGATTTTATAAAACTAACAATAAAGCTAGCGGATCTTCAAACTCCTGTCATTATTTAAAGTATGAATAAATCCAAATTCGTTGCTACGCAGAATAAATACGTCAATAATGGCTCAAAACATCTTCATACAACTGCTGATAATTCTTTTGTGAATTGTGTTATAGCAAATGATACCCCAAAAAAAATAGATTTTTTGATTTTAGTAATCGAAACGCTCCAAATCAATGCAACTGAGTCCCTTTTATTAAAGGCCAAGAATATCGGTCTGTCTGATGATTTCTCTACTAGGGTTCAATTTTGGAAAATGAGATGTTCTAATCCTCTTAGGAATTCTTACACATTTTCATCGTTAACAACCGATCAGATTGATTCCCTTGTTCAACTTATTTCTTCTATGTCTGAAAATCTCTACCCTCTCATAAGGCAATTACTTTCCACAAAAGAATCTGAGACACTTAATCAAGAGAGATGGTCTTTATTTACTTCACGTCTTAAGTCACTTATTCGTGAAAGGATGAATATTCAGCGTAGTTATGTCGCCTCTTTATTAAGAGAAGATAATAATGAATTTTTTAGAGAGTTATTAGTCATACTTTCACTCTCCTGTGGTGAAGGGGGAGCTAAACGTTTAAAAGCATCTTTGTATCATCAGGCTTAGATTTTATAAATGATTAATTTAACTTACAGATTTGATCAAAATTCTTCTTCATTAGAACTTGCTGGGATGCCGGATGTTTCAAATGGAGACTCAGAAGTCACTATCGGTATCATAACTTCATGGACATTAAAAATTATTGGTGCTCCACCAATAGAGGGAGATAAGGAACATCTTGATAACTTGATGCGAGTAATTCTTCAATATTCAAGATCCTATATCTCTGGAATTCGAAAAACATATAGATCCCATCTAAATATTGTGACAATATCTCCTCATGGTATTTGTCATAAATTATTACTTAATAGTACAAAGGAAGGGATTAAGCCATTAGAAATTATTCTAGATGACTCTGAATTGTCTGACCTAACACGATGTCTAGACCTTTTAATCATTGATTCTAGATTTAATATTAGATGGGATATCAATAAAGAAATTCCCTTTAGCAAAAAATATATACGTGATAGTGTATCTATTCCTAAGAATAATTTTAATTTCTTTTACGCTTTTATTATATTCCTTTTGACTAGTACATTATTGTTATTTGTACCAACAAATAATAAACATGAGTTAAGAGATACTGCTAATCCTTCTCAAGTATTATCCGAGCAAGATGAATAAGAATAATTTTTATTATCAAATTCTTAATAATCTTTTTAAAATTGTTTTTTCTACTTTAAACATAACTAAGTTTATTTATAAAATATATAAATAAATGTAATCGATATCTTCAATTATTTATAATTTACTTGTAGTTAAAAAAAGGTTTAAATTATACACACCCATTTTAAAAATCTTCTAATATAAATTAGATATTCGATCCAGATGAAGCTTTCAGTTGATGATAGAGATAAAATAGATATTTCAGATGATGAATTATTTTACCGTCAACCTAGATATGTTAATCACTTGAGCGATTCATTTAGAGCTCGTCTTACATCCCTATACTCAGAGTATCTATTAAATCATTACGTAGTTTTAGATTTAATGAGCAGCTGGGTAAGCCATTTACCATCCAATGTTTCTTATAAAAAAGTTATAGGTCATGGTATGAATGAAGCTGAGTTAAGTTCTAATGAAAGACTTGATAGGTTCTTCGTACAAAATTTAAATAAGAAACAAAATATGCCAATTGAAGATTCTTCTGTTGATGTTGGATTAATTGTTGCAGGCTGGCAATATCTTCAATATCCTGAAAAAGTTTCATTAGAACTATCTAGGGTTATTAAATCTGATTCATTATTGATAATCTCCTTCACTAATCGAGCATTCTGGACAAAAGCTCCAAACATCTGGACATATTCGTCAGAGGAAAAAAGAATTGAATATGTTACTAGCGTCCTTACTTCTAATGGATGGAGGATTGAAAAAATATTAAATGAAAAAACTCAAGATAAAAAGCTTTTTGGCTTTTACTCATCAGAGAGTGATCCTTTTTTTTCAGTGATTGCAAGAAACAATAAGTCTAATTACTGATTTAGTTTTTATTAATACCTATATTTAGTATAAGTTCATAATAGTTTTTTTTTATGTCCTGTTCTCTAATTAAATTTAGTTCTGAGGATTGTGGAACTTGTCACAGGATGAGCTTCTTTGATTCTAAAGTTGCCACCGAATTAGGTATAGAATTTATTAGCGTAAAACTACAAGATACAGTGGTATATAGAAAATATAGACCAATATTATTAAAGCAATATCCTACAAAAGAAGGTATGGGCTGGCCTACTTATCTATTAGTTAATGATCCGGAGGGAGAATTTGAGATTATTGGTGAGCTTAAAGGTGGTATTGCTAAGGGTGATTTTAGAGAGAGACTTTCAAACCTAATAACTAATTGATCTTCAATTAATTTACTGGTTGCATCAAGCCACCACTTCCAGAGTCAGAATCATCATCGTCGCTTCCGGCGTCTTCAGTCAAAAGTGTATACACCCCTAAAGCTAAAAGACTTATCATTCCGCTAAAAAGACTGAGTCCATACGGGTTTGAACTAATTTCTATTACTTCGCCCAAGGTAAAAATACTCAAATTTTGGTGACTATAGCAATCTTTTACTTTTAAAGCATTTTGTTTAACCAATTGATTAATTGACATCCCTATTTGCCTGAATTGAGACTTTGATTTATTAAGCGTTTATTTCTGAATTCATAAGCTTAAGCCATTCTGTTAGTTGATCTAGCAGTTTATCGCTATCCAAGATTCCGAGACCTCGAATGGTCACCGTTGAACACCTATCCCCTTTCTTGTATATAAATCTTCCATGAAGATGATTAGCCAAACCTTTTCTTAGTAACTTGAATGCTGGCTCATCCATCATTGTCTCAAGTTCAACATTTGGTTTGGATAACTTGATTCTTGAGAAACCACACCTTTTAGCGATTATTTTTAATTTCATTACTTCTATTAATGATTCAACTGCCTTTGGTAATGTTCCATATCTATCAACCAAGTTGCTAGCAAATTGAACTAACGAATCATTGTTTTCGCATTCTGTGGCTAATCTATATGCATTTATTTTTTCATCTGGATCAGTTATCCAATCTCCAGGTATAAAAGCTGTAACAGGTAGATCTATTTGAGTATCGTCAACATTAGGAATGTCTTGCCCCTGTATTTCGGCAATAGTCTCCTGCAATAATTCCATATACAAATCAAATCCTATTGTTTCCATTTGTCCGCTTTGTTCAATACCTAGGATATTTCCAACGCCTCTAATTTCCATATCCCTCATGGCTAACTGATAACCACTGCCCAAATCACTAAATTCTTTTATAGCCTTTAAACGTTGTCTTGAAGTCTCATTTAATTTCTCATCGCTTGGATAAAATAACCAAGCATGTGCTTGTACTCCACTTCGGCCTACTCTGCCTCTCAATTGGTAAAGTTGAGATAAACCAAACTTGTGCGAATCTTCAATTAAAATAGTATTTACTCTAGGAATATCTAATCCACTTTCCACAATAGTTGTACAAAGCAAAATATCTGCTTCTCCTGCATTAAATGCAAGCATTGCATTCTCTAATGCTCCCTCCTCCATTTGACCATGTGCAATCAATAATTTCACATTTGGGATCATGATTTTTAATTTCTCTGCTACATCTTCTATCCCTTTAATTCGAGGAACAATATAAAATATTTGGCCACCTCTATCAATTTCTTGTGAAATTGCACTTCTTATTATTTCATTATCTAGCGGTGCTAAGTGTGTTTTAATTGGCCTTCGTAGGGGAGGTGGTGTTGTTATTAAACTCATTTCACGGACACCAGAAAGACTCATATAGAGTGTTCTTGGAATTGGAGTCGCTGAAAGGGTTAATACATCTACACTTTTTTTTAACTCCTTTATTTTCTCTTTTTGATTAACTCCAAAACGTTGTTCTTCATCTATAACTAGAAGTCCCAAGTCCTTATAAACTAATTTTTTGTTCAAGAGCTGATGTGTACCAACAACAGCATCAATTTGTCCATCTTTTAGACCACTAACTATATGTTTCCTTTCACTATTTGTTTTAAATCTATTGAGTAATGAAACTTTTATAGGATATGGAGCAAATCGATCTGAAATAGTTCTCCAATGTTGTTGAGACAATACAGTTGTTGGTGCTAATAAAGCTATTTGTTTTCCTGATGTAATAGCCTTAAATATTGCTCGTATTGCGACTTCTGTCTTTCCAAATCCAACATCACCGCAAACTAATCTATCCATAGGCTTTTCACTTTCCATATCAGATTTAACTTGAGATGTAGCTTTTGCTTGATCAGGTGTAAGCGCGTATGGAAATGAGTCTTCTAATTCGTTTTGCCATGGCCCATCACATGGATATTTATACCCTTTTTCTTTACTTCTTTCTGCATATAACTTAATTAAATCAATAGCAACTTTCTTAACGGATTTCTTTGCCTTTTCCTTTATTTTGTTCCAATTTGCTCCTCCTAATTTACTAATTGTAGGGGTCTTTGCATTTGAACTTCTATATCTACCTAAACTTCCAAGTTGATCTGCAGCAACACTTAGCTTTCCGTCCATATATTTTATTACCAAGTAATCTCTTGACTCACCATTAATATTTAATTTTTCAATCTTCTGAAATAAACCAATTCCATGATTTCTATGAACAACATAATCACCTGGTTTCATCTTATTAGGATCTATCTTTTTACTTTGAGATTGTTTTCTTCTTCTTACATAACCAGTAGTTGAAATAGTTTGTTGACCGAAAAACTCTTTATCCGTTAATAGAGCGATTTTCCATGCAGGAAGATAAAAGCCTTCTATTTCACCCTCATTTTTATTTTTAATAGCTACTGGAATATTGTCATCTATAATATTTTTAATACCATTAAAATCAGTATTATTAGGTATAAACTTTGAGATACATTCATGTTCTTCTAGCAAAGAAACAGCACGACTAGGTTGTGCTGAAATTATCCAAATAGAATATTTATTCTTAATATAATCTTTTAAAGATAAACTTATTTTACCGTATTGATTAGGTAGCCAATTATGAACTTTGCTTGAAATACTAAAAACGTTTATTTTTTTTGTAGTGTCAACTAAATCTGTTATATCAATACCTTTATAATTATTTAGTGAATCATATATATCATTAATATCATTATGAAGATTAGGTTTAAATATAGTCTTTATTGCTTCACCACCTTTTATATTAGAAATTACGTCGGTATAATTCTCTTTAACGATACTATACCATGCTTTTCCATGAGATATTCCTTGATGCCTCTCATCAACGACAATAAATGTCTTATCATCTAAGTAATCTAATAATGATGAAGGATTATCAAATGCAACTCCTAAATATTTCTTTGCTGAATCTAATTTATTTGAATTTACTAACTCGGAGAACTCATCATTAGTAAATAAACTCGATATATCCTTGTTGTCAGTTGATATAAGCTTATTAATGATTAGTGGATCAAAACCTGTGGGTGTTATGCATACATTGTTGATTTGATCTAATGACCTTTGTGAAATTGGATCAAATTCTTTAATCTTATCTAATAGATCACCAAATAACTCTAATCTAATTGGAAGTTCACTACTAACAGGGAAAATATCAATAATATCTCCACGTCTTGTCCATGTTCCTTCTTGATCTATATTATTAGACTTGATATATCCACTTTCACTCAATTTTAAAGATAAATCACTTAGATTTATTTCATCACCTACTTTTAACTTAATACACTTTTCTTTAAGGTATTCAAATGGTGGCAGATGTGGTTGTAAAGATCTTTCTGTTGCAATTATTGCGATATTCTCATCATCTTTTAATTCCAATATATCGCTTAGTACTTGTAATTGACCCCAAATGATTTCGGAGGTAACTTGCGTAGTTTCATATGGTGAGACTTCACTTGTTGGATATAAACATGTCTTAGTCCAACCGCAGTCTTTCACGAGGGGATACCATCTAGTAGCATCTTCTAATGTTGGGACAATTACTAATAATCTTTTGGACTCATTTTTAGCAAGCGAAGTTGTTATTAATGCCTTTGCTGTCCGTGAAGCTCCTGTTAATATTAATCTTTCTTCTCTATTTGTTCGTTCAATCAACTCAGTTGTTAAATGATGCTTTTCTAAATACTTTGCTATTGACTCTAAGGACACTATTCTTTTTTTCTTATTTTTATCTAAATAACCATAACATTTTAATAGTCTTGTTGAGAAGGCTTAATGAGCTAGAAATTCATTTCGAATCAATTTTAGCTTCTCAACAAATGATACTAATTGTGTTTCACTAAGTTCCTTTCTCGTTAAAACATTAAACTCCTTTTGTAGAAATTCTCGTCCCTGTTTATGATCCCATGATAAATCCCTAAGTATAATGTCAGACTCTTCTATTAAAGTATTAATATTCCCATTTGATACTTTGAATTGATTTGGAATATCAGTCTTTTTTAATAGACTTAGATACTTCACTATATCAGCATAGCTAGTTATTTTATTTCGATTATTATAACCTAATGTTTTTTCTAGGAAATTTGTTTCATCATCTCTGGACCATTTTAGCCGTTCAATTTCTGCATCTATAGCTGTTAATTCGCTACTCCAATCATTTGGCTCATGATTGATATTAATATCTTCAACCTTTTCTCTTTTAGGTAATTCAACCTTTTCACTATTAGGAAGTTCAATTCTTAATGGAGTTTTGGTTTTTTGTTGATTATTAGTATTAATACTCGACACATCTTTTGTGACTGCTTTTATCCTTTCATTCAGTCTTGATATGGCTTTATCTTCTGCAACTTCTACTGTTGGCCCTTCTGCTAGAGCACTTCCTAAATTTCTGTCATTTAGCCAACCATTTACTTGAACAACAGCTTTATTTTCTGATATGTGGCAAAGCTTTGATTCGATTCTCATAACCCTATTGACTTAGCACTGAATTGAATAATTAGAGTTAACATATACCAAGCAGACAATATTAATAGCTCTTTTTCTTTAATTTAATGGATTCAGCATCTCTCAGATCCTTAACTCCTTTACTGGATGGTATTGATAGATGGGTTGAACTAGCTCCTCTTTTGCCTGTTATCGTTTCATTAGAGCTTGTATTGTCAGCTGATAACGCAGTGGCTCTTGCTTCAATAACTAAGAATCTGAATAATATTGATCTGCAAAGAAAAGCACTCAACATCGGTATATTTATAGCTTTATTATTAAGAATACTTGTAATTCTTACGGCTCAATTTTTCTTAAACTTTTGGCAAGTTAAGCTTATTGGTGGTATTTATTTGATTTCTCTTTCAATTTCAAAGTTTTTATCTTTGAACAATAATGATTCTGATAAAAATATAAACGAAAATAGTGAAAAATCTAATATTTCATTATTTAAGGTAATTCTTCTATTGTCAGTAACTGATTTGGCTTTTTCTATAGATAGTATTACCGCAGCTGTCGCAATAAGCGATCAATTCCTTTTAGTGATTACTGGAGCAATTATCGGAGTTATCGCATTACGTTTCAC
>QCHN01000011.1 GCA_003279565.1 Prochlorococcus sp. AG-402-C09 | reverse complement strand
TCCAATGAAGATTACTTAGTGGATTAAATATAGAATTGCTAAATCCTGGTTAGATTCTGCGACTTTTCTTCTTAAAAAAGTTAATGCCTCATCATTCATACTTGACTCAGCAATCATTTTTTCGGCTTCATTAATACCATGCTCAAGATTTTTAATTTTTAATTGAAGAACTTCCCTATCTTTTCGGCACTGCGCCAGTGTGAAGTCATCAAGCATTTTAGTAAATATTTTAAGGAGCTAAAAATTTTACTTAGCTTAATAGGTCAAATAAAATGTTTAAAAACTCTAATCTAGAATCTAATGTTTTATGACCAAATTCTTTTTGTTGTTGTTTTAAAATGGATTGACCGTCTGCTCCTAGTGCTGAAGAAATAAACTTCTGATCTTCTGAAATCCACGTATTAACCATCTCATCGTCAATCTCAACGTGAAATTGCATCCCATAAGCTAATGGACCAATACTAAATAATTGCTCCTTACATCTACAACTACTAGCAATCAGCTCTGCAGAATTAGGCAATAAAATTCTGTCTCCATGCCAATGCAAAACAGGGAAAGGATGACTTAAAAGTCTTCTCAGTTTAAAGTTATCATCTAGTGATTGAGGAAAGATATTGTCCCACCCTATTTCAGCTAATGGTTGATGAGATACCTCCTCCTTAATCATTTCAACATCACCACCAGCTGCATAGGCCAAAAGTTGAGCTCCCAAGCATACCCCTATTAACCCAACGCCTTGATTTAGGGCTTCTTTAATTAGACCAATTTCTTCAACAAGCCATGGATAAGTTGCTGTACCAATGTCTCTTATACCCATAGGTCCACCCAACACCAAAAGTAAATCTCCATTCCTAAGTTCTGGAAGAGAGTCTCCTAGATCCAAACGAAAAGTACAAACACTAAATCCTCTTTCCTTAGCAAGATTGACAAACAGTCCCGGTCGCTCGCGTTCTAAATGCTGGAGAACAAGTAAACGACTCATAAATAAATTTAAAAATCTACATTTTCATTTGGAGTAAAAACCGAGCAATACAATTTGATGAATAGCTCTGCCTCACTTTCATCTTTACCCTCATATTTGAGTTTGAGGTCTTTTATTGCGACTAAAGCAGTTTTCTCTTTCAACCTATATCTTGCACAAGTATCTAGAACTTTAAACATTCGGGTAGTAACTGCTTCCGAAGGAGTGCTAAAGCCCAACAAGAAAGTCACTAGAAGTAGATATTTCATATAGATAATTCAATCATCTTTTTTAGATAAACCTCTAGAGCGTTGAAACCAGTTATTGCTTTTATACAAAAGAATGGACATTGTAGACAAAAGAAAAAAGTAAACGCTTCTAAATAAATAAATGATCATTCAAATTCATATCTTTTCTTAATTTAAATTTGATTAAAGTTGCTTGAGTTCTTCATCTGTTAAGGGGCAAAAACCATCTGAACATCTCTCAGGTTTATTTAAATCTGCAACAGACTCCGACCCACCGATAATTAAATTATGTTTTGACATTTTATAAAACTTCTCGTGAACAGAATGACTAAACTTTTTTTCCTTCTCATACTCTAAATCGCAAGGATCAATGTTGTTATCAAACCACTCATCGTATTGAATAAAATTTGGCTTTGCATAATATGTCATATAACTAGACTAATACGACATAGGAATAAATACCACCTATTCAAGTCAAGGCTTGTTTGGTTGTTGTTCAACTAAATATTTAAGATATTTCTTTTTAAGTAGCTTTTTTCTTTCTTTCAAGAATTTTTTTAATTGTTGCAACTTCAAAACGATCGGTAAAGATATTAAACGGATTCAATATAGATCAAAGTTAGTTTGATGGAGTGCATTTGGGAGAACTATCATTTCCATCATGCTTTTGAATTTTGGATATATCCAAATCAGATATCTCCAGCCCATAAAGTTCAGCGATCTTAGTCATCGCCAAACCCTCTGCACCTGTCCATGCTTCTGCTAATACCGACCAAGTTTTTTGACTAAATTCAACTCCCAGATTTTCGTTGTTAGCTCTTTTCTTATCTATCTCCACAACTTTCTTTAGGCCCTGGGTAGATAGATGACTTTTGATCCTTAAGAAAACAACCTCCAACATTGAATAATAGAACTTTTCCATAGCTTTGTTATATGCCCATTCAGCTTCTTTTTGTGCCTTTTTTGCGGATTCGGTTGTAATCTCCATGCTCATTTATTGCTTCAGGAATCGGTTTCTTTCTTTTTATTATAGTTATCTTAATTAGGCCTTAAAGGATTGAATTCAAAAATCAGCTTGTAATTAAATAATTTAGATAAGTGCTATCCTCAAAACAAAATAACTTATTAAAAAAAGCCTTTAGTTTTAAACCTATGGATTTATCGATTAGATTAATTGAAAAATGCCTTTAGAACTTACAGAATTAATCAAGGATTTTATTGCAACAAAACTGCTCTCTAAAGTTGAACTAGATTTCCTAGAGGGTGAACATTGGGAAACCCTCGATCATATCGATGAAATAACTTCCTTAACCTCTGCTCCAGTCAATATTTCTAAAGAATTGAAATTAAAAGATGGATCATCATGGCAATTATGTTGTGCTGCAGTACTTGATGCTGCTAGACCCCAAAAAAACTCTCGATCAGAAAAACTTAGAAAATTAATAGAAAAATTTTCTCTCCAATAGTTATCCTTCTCTAAGACAAAATTTTATACAATAAAAAAATCTTTCAATAGAGATTTAAATCTCACTTATTTGATAAAACTATCTTTCTAAATTTATAAAAAAACATTCCTGTTTTCTCATAAAGATGTTTTGGTTCTTTTTTAAGTTCTATATCATATGGATTGATGAAAATAGTCAACAATATTATTAAGGCAGTATAAAAATTTTTACTAGACTTTATATCCTGATATTTTTCATTTCTCAATTTATAAATTACATTCTTATCTAACAAAGCCTCGAGAGCGTTAAGAACTATATCTTTCTCTTTTTTACAGATTGTAGATAACAAAACCATCAATCCTTTTAGTGATGAATCATCTCCGCTAATAACGTTTTTAAGAACGCTTTGATAGAGATTCTCCCATTTGTAGGGTTCATTCCTAAAAAGGTTAGAAGCAGGTTCCTTAGGATTAAGCATTAACAGTCTCTTTTTATCATCATTCTCGTCTTGATTAGAATTCCAATAATCATACAAAGGGGATGATTGCGCAATATTCATGCCTAGATAGTGAAAAAGGAAATTGAGGAAAATCAGAAACTACATTTACCTGGGTATGCATTTTTAAACCAGTGCTCTGCATTTAGTAACGTTTTTCAAAAGTTTATAAGTCTGTTTAAGTAAGCACTATCCATTTAAAATCATATAACAGTACTTTTAATACAACGATTTTCCAACCATATCATACTAGTAATATTACTAAAGGTAGAAAAAAACAAGAAAAATTGAAGTTCATGTTACTTGTATAAACATCTATTTTATTTCAAGTCCAATTTAATGTCGAAGATCAAGAATTACCTAAATGTAGTAGATATAAAAAATAAAAAGAACTCAAAAACTAAGCACAAAATATTTTTGCAGTATTGCTCACGCCTATTGAATAATCATCAATACTTAGATCTAAAGCCTCTAATGTTTTAAGGGCGTCTATTTTACCTGTCGCAAAACTTTCACATATAGAACTAACCTGATCAGTTATTGATGCTTGAGTTTTTGTGGGAAATAAAAAGGATAAGGATATTTGTAAAACGAGAAGTAATTTCATTTTCATTTTAGCTATTTTGAAAAGTTTTCTCCAATGAACTCACTTGTGCTCGATATGCATCACCTTTAGAACCACACAATTTCTCATGATCCGTTAACGGTATCCAAGACCAATCAAGTCTTAAACTTAAAGACCAAAACATAATGATGTGACCAATAAACAAGATGGGCCAATCAATTCCTATAAACTCAGAATGAAAAACAGGTTGCATTACTCAATCAAACAGAAACCAAAGAACCTACTTGGTGTGACCCCCCGGGAGGGAAAGAATAAGAAGGTTACAAGTACCAGCATTTTCAAGTCAATAAGCTTGTAGAGAGCAAGCGATACTAGAAAAACTATTAATTTAATAGATCATAACCACTTCCAGTCTTGCTAATTGGATGGAAAAAGTAGGGACAACCAGTAAGAGTGATGTAAAGCAAAAAGAAAAAAAACCTTAAAAAGCAATGCTTATGTTCGATTTCATCCTAAAAAATCAGTTGTAAAAATTTTTTGAATTAATGAGTGGCGACAATTTGCTCGGAGAGCAACCTCTAAAGTTTTACTCAGAAGAGGTAACTGAAACAAAAATCGAGCTAGTTCATCGCTTACTAATACTTAATGCAAAAAAAAATTCAATCATAGATTTAGATAAGAAACACAAAGAATGGGGAAATGAACTAGCAAGTTAAAAAGATGCTCAGATGGCTTTAGAAAAGCCTTTTTTATCCATAATTCTTTTTACAAGCTTTGATAGATCAAAATTTCAAACCATAAATCCTTAAAAATCCTTGAGTTAAATCAAATTTAATTTTCACCTAGGATATATTCATTTGTATTGTTTTGAAATTCATTTTGCTAGATCTTTTGAATCAATGATTAATCGATTTTTAACTTTCTTCTTTTCAATTCTTCTTATTCTTACTATTACCCCCCATAAAGCAAATGCAATAACAACTGATCTGCCAGATTGTGTTGTCATAACTCACTGCGTGAGAAAAGACTTTAAAGTAAATGATTTAGAAAATGCTTTTATGAAAGCAACCAAAATAGTTTCTGAAACAGCAAGAACAAAAATAGTTGAAAAGACTGATTCATTTATTCATGCTGAAGCAAAGACCAAATGGAGAAGATATACTGATGATCTACTTCTCAAAGCAATTCCAGAAAAAGGTATTATTCAAGTCAGATCAGAATCAAGAGTAGGAGTTGGAGATAATGGAGTGAATCAGAAGAGGGTTGATGATTTTGCTTATCGTCTAATGACAGAATGAGACATCACTAACTGTCACTCAAAAAATCAACTTTAAATATCCCTATAAAGTCATTGATTTTGAATATATTAAATTTTTCGATTAAGTTTGTTTGCGAAGGTATGGCTTAAGGATAAAAAGTAAGTGATTTTTTAAACAAATTGCTTTTCTTTTTATGCTTCTAGCAGCATTTGAACCTGGTAGAGAAATGGCCATTGCCAACTTTTTCCTAGCCATTTTCTGTCTGTTTACCGTTGCCCTTCCTTTCTTGCTCATAACCCGTGGAGACAAAACAGAGGCAAATCGGGACTTCATTGCAGCAACAGTTAACCCATGGTCTCAAGTTGTTAAAGAAGCTGAGTTAGCACCAGTGGTTCTATCTGAGATCACCTCGTCAGTAGATATTGAACCAAATCTGGAGATAGCTTCAGAGCAAAGTGTCGAGCCGAATCCAGAATCAGAAGACGTTATTTCTCTAGAGATAACTGGTAGTGATGAATCGGAAGGGTCAATAACCAAAATATTACCAGCGGAGGAAGAACTATTAGCTGCTTGAGAGATCTAAACGCTACTAATAAATTCTGGTTGTCAGACGATCATCAAGGGGCAATTAAAGCCCCTTTTTAATGATCGTTTTAACTTTTAGATTTTATCTGATTCATATAAAGAACATGAGGTTGTTTATTTCCACCTTCACTAGCTTCTATCCATTCTTTGTATTCCTCTCTTAATGCTTGTCTGTCTTTCTCACATAATTCTTTTATCCTTTGGAAGGTATCCTTCATTGTCACGTCAAGTGTTCTTTTTAAACTTATCGAAGGTATCTTCATACTAAATTGCCAACCAAAGAATCAGTAATGAAAGTACAAACCACAAATGCAAATGTCATTGCCAATGGTTTTTGAAATAATTCATTAGGGGAGTTCATTTAAATATCTATCAACTAGCGAAGCATGCTAATGAAGCACAATAAATAAAAAGCAAACTCATTTCCAATGGTTTGCGTGTAAAAACGGAGAAGTAAAATTGATTTGGTTTCATGTAATTATCATCTAAACATTTTGTACGTGCTGCGTGTTCGGGTTCCCCATATGACATTGCATATAAATAGGTTGTGAAGATTAGCAAGATCGCCATCATGAAAATATGAAACGCTTATTTCCTCTATTATTAATATCATTGATTCTCTTATTTTCTTCAGTCATATCAGTTAATGCTGAGTCAGAATTTGAGATGTATTTAAGTGATTTTTATCAAAAACAAGAGAAAGCAAGCAAAATACTGAAAGAAATTGAGACAGATCTAAAAGATGGGTCCAGAGACAGAGTTTGTGCAAGGCAAAGAGAAGCTGCTAGCTATGGAATTGAAGCTACGGAGTCTTTGATTAAAGCATTTAAATCAAATGGTACTGAAACTGAAATAGAGAATCTTAAAGCAGGACTAGATAAATGGAGAGAGCTAAGAGACTATTGCTAGCAACTTTACTAAAACAAAATAAATGAATGTATTAGTTATTGTTTTCTTAATTGCCTCAATTTGGCTCATAAGAAAATTGGCCTGGAATGTAGAAGAGGGAACCAATGAACAAAGAGAAAGGAATCCAGAATTAAATACAAAAAGCTTCGATTTGCATGAAAGAAGACTTGATAAATTTTCAAAGTCAAAATACAAAAACCGTATGTTCTATATCGGTGCTGATGGTACTTGCTACTATTACTCAGCAACTGGAAGGAAAATTATTTGCTAATGGATGAGATATCTCAATGGGGAATTGCTGCTTTAGTTGGAACAACTATTGCCTCCTTCTTAGCTTGGTTTAATAAATCCGGTTCTGACTTCAAAGAGGGATTTGAGCCAAAAAGCAAAAGGATGAAAAAGAAAAAATAAATTCATCCATTAGAAAATCAAAAAGTTTGTGCGTATATCAATTAGAACTCAATGAAACCAGAGGCAACAATCATCTGACGTATTACTAAAGCAATCATAATGAAAATAATAAATCTACTTAAAATTTAGAGAGGTAAATTATTCACTAAATAATCTCCTAAATATTTTTTAAGCAAAGCTTAATAAGTATTATCTACTTTCCCACTCCGGTAAAAACAAATCCATTAAGAATACAGAAATCATAAGCAAAGAGCTTCAAAACCTCAGGCATATCTAACCATTTCATTTCCTCAATCATATTTAGTTGCTCTGAACTAAGATTCTCTGCTTTAGCATATTCCTCCATCATCTTTGACCAACTATCAGAATAAATATCTACGTAAAATGCTTTTTGATTTTGATTAAAGAAATTGATTTTATCTCTCTTTGTACTAACCTTTTTAGAAAGTTGCTTATAGTATTCAATGTCCGATGTCATAATTATTTGCGTATTTAAAAATCTAACATAATAAATTTAATTTTAAATAGTGAAGAGATTTTCAAAATCTATACATTAAGTAGTCTGCGAAAACAAAATTTGAAGTAATTTTCCTTCTGAAGTGGAAAAGTTAAAATACAGAAACTAAATTAGTTTGGAGATAATGAGAACTTCACCATTTTGATTATTAATCCCATTGCGGGGGAACACGTCTCCATCCAGTTGATAATAATTCCATCCATAATTTTATTGCCAATTCTCTTCTCATTCTCCTGCGATTTTTTAAAAGAGGGGGGCCCTTTGATTGAAGCCTTCCTCTCTCAATCAATACCTTAGGGTTTTGATCCCAACTCTCCCAATCATATCGAAATCTCAATATCCATAATCCATTTACTTCCCTAATCCAACCATCTCGCTTCAAAGGAGCATACAAGCTAGTAGTACAAGTATATCATAAAAGTTATTGGAATTCTTACTGTGGCATTTTGGATGTAGCTTTATTTTTTCGTTTTGGAAGAGCTGTCATTCCTGCCTTTGGAATGCTGAAAGGAGTAAACAATTTCATCTAGTCGGCAAGTTAATTACATACATCTATGTTTTAGATCATCAAAAAATTCAATGCATGGGTGAAACTACCCTAAAAACATTCGCATTGCGCTACAACATACGACAAGAACTAGAAGTTAATCCATTCAAAAAATTCACTCAAAATGTTAACTCCGTACCATGCCATAATATTTGCAATTTTACTGATAACAGGCTCTGCATCAATTTTTCGGATGTCAGAAGGAGAAAGCGGATTAAGAAAAAATCAAATAAAATTATCAAAACCAAAATTCGACTTAGAAAGCTATTAAGTTATTTTTTACTAGAAAACTTTTTAAGAAAGTCAAGTCCAATCTAGGTTTCGATGATTTGTTAAAAATGGAGCTGGGGTACAAACCTTCTCACCGTCTGGAGTTACGTAGCACCTTTCAATACCCCAACCCCGTTCAATGATTTTCACCTCCGTTAAGCCTTTTGGTAAAGGAGGTACAGCAATTTGAGCTCTCGTCATATGAATATGTAGCTATACATTTTTAGCTACTGAAAAAGTTTTATCAATCGGTAGATAAATCCATTGACATTGAATCAAGTACAAAACATACAAACTTAATAAAAATAAATTTTAGATTTTTTAAGGTGACTTTAAATTTTCTGTAATTTAGAAAGCTTATTGAGGATGATGTATAGATATTGAACTTTCAAAACCGAATCAAAGACAACGGATCGTCGAAATTCTTCTCATGCAGATATTCATCAAAAAAGTAATTGCTCAGTTCAAATACAAATACTCCCACTAGTAATGAAATTCCTGAAATAGCCAATGAAATAGCCATAATTTTAAAGGCCAAGAATCAAAGCCGTTTCAAAAAAGGCTTCATGATATTAAGTGAAAGAAACATGACACCTCGCCTCCTATGGCTTTGATGAGAGAGTGAATTAGAAGTTTTTTATAGAAAGAAACGAAATGGATAGAATAAAGCTCAATCAAGAATCTCAAGAGGTTGGAAACACTTATAAAGTGATCGCAATATCTTTAACAGTTGGACTAAATTTAATTATCTTTACTTGGTTCTTTCTCTTCTCAGGGTTGACCAAATAAATTATTTAAAAACAAGAATTTCTAATATTAAGTTAATAAGAGTATCCATAAATCAAAGGAAGCGTGTTAATAAAACTTAAATCACACAAAGAATTAGCTTTATTTACTTTTATAAGTATATTTTTTACATCCAAATCACAAACAAACGAGTCAAAAGAAAATACGCAGTTTTTTTTTATAGGGTTCAGAAATAATTCACCAAGAAAAATGCAAGTAGATCTAAATGAACTAGCAAATTCATATGAGGTCGTTCCCGTATCTCTTAGTGATCCTTTTAAATCATTAGTTGCAGAACCTTCCACGATGGAAGTGCTTAGATTCATACCCATTATTGCTTTCATTGCTTTAATAATTACAGCTGTATGGAGACAGGGTAAGAAGTTCCCAGTAAGAGCTATTGGTGATTTAAACAAAGATAGCAAGCAAGATTAAATTAATGAAGGGAATATAAGTCTTAATAAAATTTCTAAATGGGTGTAGGGTTATTTAAATATCATTGAGATCAAAGAACAGCTACAAAAGATTAGAGATCTGAGGAGGAATTAGCTAACTCATTCGTCAACTCAATTAATTTTTTAGAAATTCCAATCTCTTTCATTGAGTGTCCTGCATTATCGATTATATAAAGTTTTGAAGAGGGCAATGATTTATTAAGATCCCAAGCACTTCTCATGGGACAAACAACGTCATATCTTCCCTGAACAATCGAAACAGGAATATCTTTTAGCTTAGGAATATTTTTTAAAATATAATTTTCCTCTAAAAAAATATTATTAACAAAATAATGACATTCTATACGCGCAAAAGAATCTGAGAAATTATCATTTGCAGCTTTTATAATGGATAATTCTTTTGGCATAAGAAAGCTTGTTGACATTTCCCATCTCGTCCAAGCATGTGCCGCATTAGCTCTCTCAGACCTATCCTGACTGGTTAATCTTTTATGGAAAGCATTAATCAAATCGCCTCTCTCACTTTGCGGAATAACAGACTGATAAAGATCAAATTCTTCAGGAAAAATTTCACTTGCACCTTTTTGATAGAACCAACTTAATTCGTTTTTTCTGCACAAGAATATACCCCTAAGAGTAAGACTTAAAACTTTTTTCGTATGTTGAATGGCGTAAATCAGGCTTAATGTTGAGCCCCATGAGCCCCCAAATACATGCCATGATTCAATTTTCAAGAGTTGTCTTAGTTTTTCAATATCTTCAATCAGATGATGAGTCGTGTTTTCTTTTAACTCAGAATGAGGAGTAGATCTACCACATCCTCTTTGATCAAATTGAACAATATTGAATTTCTTTGGATCAAAATATCTTCTATAAGAAGGGCTGCTGCCCCCCCCGGGGCCGCCATGAACAATCAAGACAGAAGCTCCGTTTTGATTACCGCTTCTCTCCCAGTAGATAGAGTGTAGAGGGCTCACTTTTAATATCCCTTTTTCCTTAGGTTCTATTTCTGGAAATAACATTTTCAATTAAATACTAATCTTTTACTTTTGAGCGATTTCATTCAACTCAAGCATACATAACAAAATTAGCTATAAAGGAACAATAATAAGTAATTAATTAATGGCTAAGAAAAATTGGCTCAAAAGATTTCGGTTAAATATTCATGCTCCTGGAACTGGTTTTGCCTTGATGATCTTAGCTTTAACTCAAATACCAGTTGGAATAAAAAATGCAGCGGAAGTTGTTTGTATTGGTCAAACTTCAAATAAAATTTGGAAATTAGAAAAGAATCATGCAGATGCAAATATGCTTGCAGTTCAAAGATGCAATGGAAGAAATTAACTGGAATCAATGTGTTCGTCTTCAAGCAAAATTAGATAAAAAACAAAAAAATGTAACGTTGGCCTAGAACTTGATTTTCAACACGATAAAAAGGTGATTATTTGAAAATTCTTTTTTTTTATGTCTTCAGCGCTAAAAATAATCGATCAAGAACTAGCTCAGTTTGGTTGGGTTGAGTCAATAGCAACTAATTCAATAAGTGATTTCAAGTCACCCATGATAGATGTTGAAGAGCAAACAACTAATGAAAAAGAATCTGATCTTATAGACACATTCATATGTCATTTATTTTTCTATGTGGTTTTTTGCTATTCCCTATTTCTATATATTTATATTGATCTGGGTTTTGGTTCCTTTTTAAAAAACAAAGTAAATACATTGCTTAAACTCCAAAAATAATTTTAGCTAACTTCTTTCCTCAGTGCTCATAACAATTAATACCGACCAGGCTTTTCCTTAACAAAATTTTTGGGTATTCCTTACTATCGCACTAACTAAAATAATGTATTTACATAGGAAGGAAGTAATTCACTAACGGTCTGAGTCTGCACAGACCGTTTTTCATTCTAAATGCAAAATCTTTTCGCCAAACTATCAAAATATTTTTATGGAATTGAAATTGGTCAATTCCATGAAGAGCATATAGGTGACGATTACTTCTATCCAGATTGGTAAATACACGTCAAAGGTGTTTATCATCGTTCATTTCTAGATTTTTCATAACTAGACAACAATTTAGAAAATGAGACAATCAATTGATTTTTAACTGATAATAACCACAGACTATATTTTTTTAACTTGGTAAAGCTTTAAGCATAGCCTCTACTCCTATAATTCTTATCTTTGATTCGTTAATCGACTAATAGTTAATTCTACTTGAGTAAAAGCCGAGGTGTATAAATTTAACAAGATCGATTAGAACATTTATATACCGATACGGAGGGTTATGAAACTAAAAACTCCTTTGAACATAATTAAAAATGCATTAAGTGATATTCGAACAATGCATGACTTCTCTTACACGGTTCCCCATGAAACTAGAGATGAGTTTTGGGAAAAAGAATGTAGTAATCATCCAACAGCATCTACTTGCAAAGTTTATGAGGGCTAATAAAAATAAACTTTGTACGAGTTAATAGCTGTTCAACCAAACAAGAATTATCTAAGCAAAAAAAAGGGCCCTGCCTAGCAGGGCCTTATAAAAAGAGTTGACAAACTAATGTTGATAGCGATGACCGCGATAAGCCAATTGGGAATTTAGCTCAGACTTAGCATCGCTTCTGCATGTGTTGTAGTGATTACGCCTGTAAGTCAGCTCAACACAATCCTTTTGAGCTTTTTGCTCTTTGTGCTGGACATAGTTTTGTCCACGATATAGAAGAGTTGTCATCATCCATACTCCGAATGTTGATTTAAGTCCCCGTTCCTTGGCTTAAATCGAGATGCGGCTCGCTATGTAACGAGTTGAACGTTTTGGTAGCGGTTGCTACAAAAACTATTATGTTATGTATGGATGGCACGTGTAGTTCATCTGGATACAAAACTATCTAGTGGTATTTACTCAAATTTCAAAATCTTTTTTTCTTAAATATCAACTTAAAAGAGAATTCTGCTAATTTTTTTAAGCTTTAAGAGGTCTCCCATAAGGGATTCTTAGAGACTTCCCATTCTGTTTCCACTGATGACCTCCATAGGTCTCTTGCTTTTTCATAAGTTAGCTTCTCACTTTCATGTAATTGAACATGAGGAGTAATGCCGTGTAGGAATCTGAACCTGCAGCTAGCGTAGTGAACCCTTATGTATGTAGTTCCGTCTTCATCAGGGTGTTTATCTTTTAAAAACCTCATTGCCCAAACTCGATCTTTTTTCACAAGCCAACTTTCATTTTGCATTTTCAGTAGGAGCTTGGATTATCTCTTTTATGCTGCCTAGCCTTTGAATGACAACTATCTGGTGACCAACGATTTTTAACAACCTCAAGGAAATCACATATGAATTCATCTGGGCAATCAAGTTCATCCTGCAATTCAGCTAACTCATCAATAAAAAAATCGAATGTTCTACTTATTAAACCTGACTTTTGCTTTTGGGACGGAATCCATTTGGCCATAACTAGAAACAATAATTAGCTAAAACAATAATTAAACTATTACTGCAGAACCTATTTGGTAAACACCTGCTATTAAAAGCAAAACAGGAAGGTTTATTAAAACTAAAAGTTTAGCGGCAGTAATTTTATTAATTGCTGTCATTGCTAAAATATTTTTAAATTTGAATCAATTATGGGGAATATAACTAGGAATAATCTATCCCTAAAGGTCGGTTCAGGTAGGGCTAACCAGTTCGGGTACGAAAGAGGAAATCCCTACAAAAACGTGAATTAATTCTGGATAGAGTAGGACATTAGTAGAAGATCTATGAAACGCAATTTATTATTTTTGTCATCGGCTATGTTTTTGACAGCTATGAATGCACAAGCCGAAAGTTATTGGTTGATCCTTCAAAACAGTACTTACGGAATAGAAAAAATAGAAATGAAAAACATGTCTCAATGCAAGGAACAAGGCAAGCAGTACACAAAAAGTTCGGGTATTCCTCGTTACTTGTGCTTAATAGGCAAATAAAAAAGTATCAAACAAAATACCTTATTGGTACAACTGGATAGTTAACTTGCTGACTTTTGATTGGTAGACGAATTGAAGGTGGTTTAACAACAATCACAACCTTTGTCTCCTATTATTGCATTTTCTTCAAAAGTATCAGCAATATCTCGAAGCATTAGTGCGATAAATGCAGGAGGACATTTGAGTTCACTAGCATACTTAGCGTATTGCTGTGCAGTTTCCTGCATTGCTGGAATAATGATCTTATCGATTTGATCTTCAGTGGGTGACCAATTCGTTTCACATTTTTCAGTCATAGTTTACAGTCACCTAAAAACAAAAATATAAATGTGTTTTGCATGGAGTCAATATTGTAAATCCATTTACCACTTGCTTAAGCATTTGATCAAACGACACCCAATTTCATTCCACTTTTCACCTTCGCAAGAATCTTATCGTCTAAATCATTGTCTGTTTGAAGAACTAGCCACTCAATTGCACTGATAATAAAAGCTTTCATTTGCTTCTTGAAAAATTTTTTCAACATCAAAAAGAGTACTGGCTTTAGTATTAAGAAAAGGAAACTAACCATTACATTCCAATTTATTCAATATGGTTTTAGCTCATATTCTCAAATATTGGTGTAACCACCCCAAGAATCTTCGCATTGCACTACAACATCGACTTAGTTCGTTGGTTAGATTCAACAGGATTTTTATTTTTTTAACATGCTTACTCCATATCACATAATTTTATTCGGAATACTTTTAGTAGTTAGTTCTGCTTCAATTTTTCAAATGTCCACTGCAGAGCAAAGCTGATGACATCATTTTTTATAATTGCAATGGCTGGTTATTTCTATTTGATGGCCTGCTTATGGAGAGATTTAAGAAGAACCAAAACAAGTTGAAATTCACTTAATATTTTAATTTTTAAAATTGCTTGTTAACTTCAAAGAAGACTCAAACAAATCTTCTTTATTATCTAGCAAAAAGAATGCAAAGCCTTACAAGATTTTCATTAATTGGTATACCCGCAACCATTGGAATAGGAATTGCCTGGGTCGGTAATCGAATTATTAAAAATGAAAAAGGTCTCAAAGATCGTGAATTAGAACTTAAGCTTCAACTAAACAATAAATTTCATTGAACATATTTAATCATAAGAAAAGCTCAATGATGAATAATATTGGCCTAATTTTATTTGATATAGATGGGGTTATTCGTGACGTAACAAACAGCTATCGATTGGCTATCCAAGAAACTGTAAATTATTTTTGTGGGTGGAGACCCTCGATAGAAGATATTGATTCTATAAAAAGTGAAGGCTGTTGGAACAATGATTGGGATTTGAGCCTAGAAATGATTAATAGACATGTACAAACAAACAATCTTTCTTTTTCAGCTCCGTCTAGAAAAATATTAATTGAATGCTTTGAAAACTTTTATTTTGGTGGAGATCCAAACCATGACTCTAGTGAATGGTCAGGTTTTATTAAAGATGAAACTTTATTAGTCAATCAAACACTTTTTAAGGAATTAACTCAGCGAAGAATTGGTTGGGGTTTCGTAAGTGGAGCTGAATTACCATCAGCGAAATTCGTCTTAGAGCAGAGGCTTGGCTTATCCTATGCTCCCTTGATTGCAATGGGTGAAGCGCCTGAAAAACCTGATCCAACAGGTTTTATTTCACTATCTTCTAAACTTTCGAAAAATCCTTTAGGCCTTTCCAACCCTCCAATTGCATATATTGGAGATACTGTTGCAGATGTTAAAACAGTAATAAATGCTCGAATTAAGATCCCTGATCAGAAATTTATCAGTATCGCTATTGCCCCCCCACATTTACATGTAGATTCAAGTCGAGAGAAACGTCTAAGTTATGAGGCAGAGTTGAGAAAAGCAGGTGCAGACCTGATTATTAAATCGATGGACAATTTAAAAAATGAAATTCTAAATTTGTTTATAAACCAATAGCTAGTTCGATAATCTAATTTTTATTTCTCATAATTATTCAGTTGAACAATAAAAACCACATAAGACAATTTGTTAGAGAGGTGCTTAAAACAATTAGTAAATTATGAGCAATTAACCATCTTTAGCACGTAACTGCAAAACGAAATCAAGCTGAAACTGCTTCAGCATTAATTACATCATCGTCAGACATGTTTACTTCATCATCATTTGATTTCTTATTTTGAAGAATGTAGTAAGCAGCTCCACCAGCAACTGTTGATGAGACAATTAATCCAGAAATAAGTGTAAGTGCAACGAGTCCGCCTATCAGTCCACCTTTCAAACGAAGAAGGTTTGATTTAATTAAAAGAAGTAAAAGTAATGTTGAAGTTGCTTTTAATGAAGCGATTCTTAAAGCTGTTAAAGGCCAAAATGGGTTAAAGAAAAACATTTTAAAATTTCTTTCTTCAAATGTAGAGGCTTTTTTGACTTATTGAGGGAAAAAAAACTAAAAAATGGTGAAATTGCTTGTAGTTCCTTTAGGTGTAACAAAGTCTTGTACAACTTCTTCGCTCATACATTCAGTTGGATAGGAGATCACATTCTTTGCTGTGAATCCTGCACCAATGGCAACCACACCAATCACAAAAATCCATTTGGATCTTTCACTTGAAATAAGTCTGTTAATCATTTACGAAAAATCATTGATTTTTATTCTGTCAAATAGTCTGAGAATTGGGTCAAAAAGATATTGATCGAGAGTTTTATCAGCATTTTGAGAAGTCATTACCCAATAAATAAAAGCCCCAATACAGAGAAGAGTTAATATTTTCGGCCAAAAGTTTTCTGGATAATTCGAATCGGAGTTGAATTGATTTTCTTTTCTCATTACTTCCAACGTATACGTTCTGGATGATCTTTTTCAATTTTCCTAAGTAGCAAAACCAAACCAGCAAGACTCAATGGTCCAATGAAAAGTGCAATTTGCATAAAGGTTTTTATTAAAGGATCTAAAACCGCAAAAAAATTCATTTTCTCAACAACTGTCGCCACCATTACAACCAATAATCTTGAAAGTAAGTCTGGAGGAATTAAGAACATATCTTCTTACTGATTTACTTGTTGCTGTTATCTTAGTATTAGCTTGAATTTAGAAATACATTTTAATTATTTTTTTGAATGTGCGGTCAACGTCCAAATATTCGCCTAGTCCGTCCTCGGGTTTCCTCTGTTAAACAACTAACCCGGTTTCAATCATTGGTAAGTTTCTTTAAAAAATATTAGTTCTTGTATTAGGAAGATTTCAATAAAGTTGCTAATTTCGTATTAGCTCCAAATTAACTTAATTGACCTTCAGATCATTATTGTTATTAGCACATCTACAAGCATTTCTCATCCCTATCCTTATTGGAATTAAGTCCATAAACAGATTCAAGCAAATTAGATTTCCTCTGCTACCACCTTTTGCCTTTATCTCACTAGGATTTGCTTCAATGTTTGAGATGTTCGATCATACGACTACGGATTGGATATATGTAGATCACTCATCAATATATAATTGGCTGTTTTATTCATTTCTTTCTATTGGATTATCGTTCTTTACAATTTCAGTAGCTAAAAACAAGTCGATCATAACTAGCAATATTTTGTTAATAATTGCCGCGGTTTTTTCTTATTGGTTACTAGACAAGTCAACAACTCTTTTAATTCAGGTATTAATAAGTATTCTACTTATATCGCAATGGTGGAAACGATTTAAAGATTGGGTCTTTCTTATTTATCCCATCACGGGAGTATTCTTTACTACATTCTTTGGGATTCTACTGTCAAGTTCAGGTGAACAAATATGGCATGTATTTATAGGTCCATCTGGAACGATAAGTGTCTTAGCTTTTTACGCAGTTTTAAAGAGATCAAGAAAAAAAGAAATCATTTCTGCTTAATAAGATATTGATCAACTTCAAGATCGCTATGATTTTTTAAAATTACATTTGCAGTTATCATCTTACGTAAGATGATTCATTCGATTACGTTGATTAATGTTTAAAAGCTAATGAGTCTGAGTTCTCATAGACAACACAAAATTTATATTGCTGCAACGATGGGGTATGGACTTGGTTCTGAAGATCCAGAAGAATTAGCGCTTTATGAGATGATCAAAAAAGAAATAGTAAAAGACTGCAAAAACAGAAATATGGGCATTAAAAGAACTGATTAGACTCTCATCTCAGAAAGTGTCTAAAGATAGGGTAGGCATTCAACTTCGCTAACTTAAAGATCTGCGGGTGTAGTTCAGTGGTAGAACGTCAGCTTCCCAAGGTGAATGTCGCCAGTTCGAGTCTGGTCATCCGCTTGAAAAAAATCGAAACTAAATTCTAATTGTGTGGTGTAACTCACAACAGCAAGTTCAGTCCACAGAAAACAATTGATATCGACATAATTTGATTTTAGAGATTTACATGGATAACCCCTCTAAGGAACAAATTCTTGCTGCATCCAGTGGATGGGTTGCTACAACATTAAATTTCCTTCCTGGCTTAGGTGCTGGATACCTTTACCAACGTCGCTGGATTCCTTACTTTGCAACTGGAGGAGCAGCTACAGCTTGGTTCGTTCTAGGAGCAATCTTAAATGGTGATACAGAGCCAACAAAAGCCGAACAATTAATTGGAATAGGAGGCTTATTTTTGATATCAATCACAACAATGGTTGAATCTAAAATTGCTCATAAGAAAGCAAGATTAGTCGTAGAAGAACAGCTTCAGGCAAAGACTCCAAAGAAAAAAGGAGGCCTTTTTAGATAATCAGTCATTTAGAAAATTAATAGTGATTACAGTAAAAAATCATAATTGTGTTAGGAGAGGTTGAAGATATGATTAATGAGACAGAATTTTATACAAAAATATGCAATGCTCTTTTTGGTTCAGAATCATCTAATCAAAATCAGTGGCTCTAGAAACAACCGTATTCAGCTTTAAGATTTCTGTTCCGTTTGAACAATGGGCAGCGGTATATGACAGTGAAGAAAACAAACAACTTATGAAAGAAGAAAAAATTGTTTGTCTTTATAGAGGGATAAATAAAGAGGATTCAAGTAGTGCCGTAGTTATAGAGCAAGCTGAAGAAGGTAAATCAATCGCAATGTTTTCCAATCCTGAAGTAAGACCTTTAATTGAGGAAGCTGGACACATTTATGATTCAACCGTCATCACCAGTTACTTACGAAGTTAATTAAAAGATGAAACACCTTCTTTCTCTTGTTGTATTTGCTGTATTTATAAGTGGCTGTACAAAGAACACTTCTCGAGTCAGTTCCTTAAAACCAAATGTAATCTCTGAGACACAAAGACAAAGAAATCTTTGCCTTGATTGGTATGCTTACAGAATTGAAACTGCCAAAGCAATTTCAGACCTCAATCTCAAAACAGAAAAAGAGTCGGATTTAATGGTTTATTGTGAGTTCTTTAAAAATGTAGCTGACACGAATTAACTTTTTATATGGAATTGAATTAGCCCTGTAGTTTTATGTCTTGAAACTTTCCCAACGATATAACTGAATCTAAAATATTTTACTCTCCATTTTTTAGACTTATCGGCTAGTACAAAACAGATTTTAAGAACATTAAAGCTTCTAATCTATGCTAGAAATATAAAAGAAAGAATCATCAAATTAAAGACTTAACCAACTACAAAAAGATCTAAATGAGCATAACTAAAGCTAGGCAGACAACTAGAACTTTCTCTGAGTTTGCAAAACAAGCTGACTACTCATTCTTGGATTCTCTCGAACCTGATCCTCAGGCAACAGATGATGGTGACGACCACCTAACAAGAGAGGTCTTTTCTGGTCACTATGTACCTGTCACTCCAACAGCAATTCCAAAGCCAGAATATATCGCTCACAGTAAAATATTATTTAACGAGTTAGGCTTGAGTCAGGAACTTGCTCTAGATGAGCTTTTTCGTCGTCTATTCTCCGGCGACATAAGTGTTGCGACAACACAGATGCGACCATTTGGTTGGGCTACCGGTTACGCACTATCTATCTATGGAACTGAATATACTCAGCAGTGTCCATTTGGGACAGGTAACGGCTATGGAGATGGGAGAGCTATTTCTGTATTTGAAGGTCTTTTTAATGGCAAAAGATGGGAAATGCAACTTAAAGGAGGAGGGCCAACACCATACTGCAGAGGAGCTGATGGACGCGCAGTGCTTCGTTCTAGCGTTCGTGAGTTTTTAGCACAGGAATATATGCAATCACTCGGAGTACCAACATCACGATCTCTCACACTATATGTCTCTAAATCTGAAACAGTCCGCAGGCCTTGGTATACAAAAGACTCCAATTCAATCGATCCAGACATATTGGTAGAAACACCAGCTGCAATCTCAACACGAGTCGCGCCATCATTTTTACGGGTAGGTCAGATAGAACTCTTTGCACGTCGAGTACGCAACAATGAGCATCAAGATGCAATGAAAGAGCTCGAGATGATTGTGAAGCACTTAATCGTAAGAAATTACAAGGAGGAAATTGATCCGACCCTTAGCTTTAGCGACCAAGTCGTTGAGCTCGCAAATTCATTCCGAGAACGACTCACATCATTAGTAGCTAATTGGATGCGGATTGGCTACTGCCAAGGCAATTTCAATAGTGACAACTGCGCTGCAGGAGGTTTTACCCTCGATTACGGTCCATTCGGTTTTTGCGAACTATTCGATCCCAGATTCCAACCTTGGACAGGAGGTGGTGAACATTTTTCGTTCTTTAACCAACAAGTTGCTGCCGAAGCCAATTATCAAATGTTTTGGGGGGCGATTCGACCTCTAATTACCGGCAACGCAAAGGCACTGGACAGGCTAGATATCATCCGCGATGGATTTACTACGGTAATGAATCAGAAAATGGAGAAGATGTGGACAAAGAAACTAGGCTTAGTCACCTATGACGCACCTCTAGTAAATGAAATGCTGCAGCTCATGGTTCACACAAAGGTCGACTACACAATCTTTTTCCGAAAACTTTCAAGTATCCCCAAAAAACTTAAGGACTTAAAAGATAGTTTCTATCTACCAATTTCAGAAGAGATTGAGACCAAATGGATCAGTTGGCTACAAAGATGGCGGGAGCACGTAATTAACAACAGTGATCAAAATGAAATATCAGCAAAAATGAAACACATTAATCCAAAATACACATGGAGGGAATGGCTCATCACACCAGCATACGAAATGGCAGAGAAAGGCGACTATGGTCTCATAATGGAACTACAAGCAGTTTTAGACAAACCTTACGAGGAACAATCATTAGAGGTACAGAAAAAATACGACAGACTCAAGCCCAAGAAATTCTTTGGAGCCGGTGGGATTTCCCATTACAGCTGTTCCTCATGAATCAACACCAGAATTTAAAACCTACGAAGTTAGGGCTATAGAATTTAAAACCAAAGTTTAATAATCTTCAATAGGAACAACAAACATAAAAAGATTCTTTGGATGACTTTTTTATATAGGGAACCGAACCAATCATTCTCTCGAAAAAGAAATATTTAAAGCATGATTAATTTAATTAATTTAAACCATGTCCGAAGATACAAAATCTAAAATCAGAATTTTTCTTCCATTTAGTTGGTTCATTCCCGCTCTCATTTCTTTTGGAGTAATTAATTTCCACCAACTTTCTGCAGGCATCTCACCCATATCCATCTAGAACCATGTCATCACATATTCCTGAATTCTACGAATCAATAGTTGAAGCTTCCAAAAGAGGCGAATTGTGGGGGCTGGATCAATTTTCAAATAACATTAATCAACTTGAAATCAATTTTGTTACTTCTGTTTATAAATAATGCATAACTTCGATAAAATTAATCCTCTAAACCAAGAAGATAGAGAATTACTTTCTGATTTAAAATCTACCTTTGATCTTGGGACCAAAGCTATCATTGGGCAAGATGAAGATGAAATATTTTCTGACCTCATTGATTTAATGACTGAATATAATGAAGATATTTAAATAGAATTTACACTTTCAATATAAAGTTTTTGGATTTAGAAATTTCTTTTTTATTATTAGGATCGAATTATGAAAAATTCATTGAATTCCCAAGAGTTAAAAATGAAAAAACTTCAACTTTGAATTTTTTGCCAAATATTTTCAGCATCTTTAAGAAGGTAAATAGCTTCTTTCCTGCCAACGGCTCTTTCAGCATCATTCATCAATTTAATATACCTCTCTCAAAGATTGCTTTTCCATTACAACTTTGCTAAACATATAAAGCTTTTTCTGTTGATCGTTACTTTGCTTTTAGCTACATTCTTTTTAAGACATGCGGATATTTAGCTTCTACCCGAACGTTGTGCCTACTCATTTAACAAAATCTTGGTTCCTGATTTATCACTCAAACATTCTGAAAAGAGAAGTCATCAACCGCGTGTAGGGTTCACCTCTAATTTATTATTCAAAAGAGGAAAGTTTACCAACTTCGATTCCATAGTCTTTCGCGAGTTCAATCAACTCTTGCATTGACAAGTCAACTAGATAACTTCGTATACATTGATAAGCATTAAAGTTCTCAATACTTTTTCTCTCATTGAACATTGCACGAGAAATTCGTAGAGCTAAGGCTTCTTTAGTGAAGAGTGCACAAAAACAACTAATAAAATGCTACTCAACTTCTTGATATGGGTGTGAAAAATCATCTTAAAAAAAACAAAAAATAAGATCAATATAGTTGCTCTCAAAGTCACACTCTGCAAATTGACCTTTTAAAATTTATTTAAATGAAATAACTATGACAGAAGCAAAGAAAAACAAAAAACTTGGATTTAGCCCAAATATCTCAAAGACTTCAGAAAAAAAAGAGGTAATTAAAGAACCCAAAGGAAGACTTATCTCCTGGTCTCCCTGGCCTCCTGCCAATTTCAAAACTCGTTATCCAGCATTCCCTTTGGTTACGACTGTTTTGATTTTAATAATTTTACGCTGGCTAACCTTGGCTAATTAGCTTAATTAAGTACTAGTAAATAGTGAAAAGTTATACAAGAAAAGTTGTTTTTCAAAAGTGAAAATAGGGTATTTCTTTTGGGGGGGCTGGACGCGTAGAACAGATACCAAATTGCAAGCACTCCATCACATCATCATCATATTTTGGCTTGTAATTAGAAAACAATTCAGACATTTCATTTCCTTGATTAGAAACCCCAGAAAAATTTCGAAATAATTGCTTTGAGAATGGCATGGTTAGTTATCTAAACAACCTGTTTAATTTCTACTCATATTGGTTTAAGAAATCTATGGGGAAGAACACTCAAATATTTATACAGTTAAAGAAAAATAATTCAATTCATATTGAAAATTGTAGAAGAATCAACTACCTCTTTTCTTGAAAGACTTGTTTTATTAATACGAGGAAATTTTTTTTACCACACTTTACTTTGGCTTTTCTCGATAATAAAAGTTCCATTATTTTGATTTTTCTCTTTGACTGAAGCCATCCGGAGACTGAAGATAAGAAGTTTGGCCTAAATACGGATCTTCGCCAAAAAGATCGTTCATTTGCTTTTCTGTCATTTTCTTAGGAGCTTGAACGGTTTCAGTAGGATCTGTTTTTATAAGCGATGAATCTATTTCATCTGCATTAACAGGCGCAGGAAAAAGAATCAGAAGAAAAGCAAGAGAGAAAAAAACAATTCGAATTAGCAATGAGTTTTTCATTTTCTTGAAATTACATATCGGTAGAATCGGAGCTGTCAACTTGCTCAACAACCATCTCATCTTGAATTGCTTTGTTCTTCTTAGATAAAGAGCATCCACCTTCACCCCATGCCAAAACAGGAGCTGTCGTAAAAGAAAGGGCAAATACTAAAGGTAGAATTTTATTCATAAGAAAAATCTTAAGTAAAGCAATATTAAAGACATTTAAAAAAATTCGTTTAACAGACTTAATTGATGTCCATTCCTGTTTCCATTTCATTAAAAGAAACCCCACTATGATCACTTTCCAATGGTTCTAAACTAATTTCAGGCGAATTTTCTTCGATCACTTCAGGTAAGGATGGTTCAATCACTATCCCGAGAGGATTATCACCATTGTCTTCTGGAATTGACGACTCATCAAATAGATACTTGTCTTCTTGATCTGTCAGAAATTCTGATTCTGTTAAAAGATTATTATCTTCACTAGCTATTTTTTCACTTGTATCCTTTATTAGTAATTTCGAAAGATCAACGACGTCTATGAATACTGACTTCTGACTTTCATACATATGTTGTATCACATTAATTATCTCACCAGAATTTGTGGGTTGGGAAATAAAAGCGAAACAAGTCCAGCCAGCCAGAATAATTGAGATTAAGACAATAGAAATAAAAGCAGAATACATTGCTCTTATTATTGTTTTTATCATTCGGCAACTTTAGATAATGTTAAATCTAGGCAGCTCATTTAATACTTAAAACGGCCTCTTCACACCCTGTAAAGGCGTATAAATACTTTGGGGTTTACTCTCTAGTTTTTGCTACCCGAATAGAGTAAAAAGTAAAAGGGTATTTAGGGAGCTTAATTATGTCCTTTAATCCATTCAAACCTTTAAATCAAAGCATCCGAGAATTATTCCTCACTAATATTCAAACTGAAAGACAGCAAAACGATGAGGTCCAAGAATGCTTACAGTTTGGGATTTGTGCTGTGCAAGCACAATCACCAAGACCAGAAGAGTTTTATTTTGGATAAAGAAATCCAGCACTATGCCACTTCAGGAATATTTTCAATAAATTCATCTAA
Source organism: Prochlorococcus sp. AG-402-C09 (assembly GCA_003279565.1). Lineage (GTDB taxonomy): Bacteria > Cyanobacteriota > Cyanobacteriia > PCC-6307 > Cyanobiaceae > Prochlorococcus_B. The sequence continues at coordinate 17,939 of QCHN01000011.1, read as the reverse complement.
TTCTTGAAATTTTCGTTCTAGATAAACGATCCTTTTAGTTTCAGTCATTTCATCAGAATAAAATCTTACTGGCAAATGAGAAAGTAGGTTATCACCACTCATTAATCAAGTTCACTTAATTTTCACTCTATTAAACCTAATAATCTAAAAAAAACCAATCTCTAAAACTATTATAATTTTGTATGCCATACTTAAAATCTTCACAGATTTTCCAGAGAAATAAGTTTCTCAAAATGTAAAAATCATCAGAGACTAACTATTAATCATCGAAACAGCCTAAATAGTTAAGTGTTTATGCTCTAGGTGTCATCCGCCAAATAGGAGTAGAAAAAAAAATGTGGATCTTCGACCTAATATGTCCTACGGAAATCGCTTTGCTCAATTGACTACTGAAGCTGCTGAGAATGCAGCTCGACTTATTCTTACTCAACTTTCTGAAAGACTAAATTTTTCAAAGCTACAATTAAAAAGCGATGAAGAAATGGAGTGCTTACAATTTGGTATCTGTTCTTATCAAGTTCAACCACAAAGAGTAATTCAATAGGAGTAATCTAATGAAATACTTTGAACTGATTTTGATATTTTCGTCATTATCAATGACGTTTTTAGGTTTCTCATTTCTTGCTATTTAAGTAATGGAGAAAGGATTAAGAGCATTAGAAAGAGATGCTCTTAAGTAAGTAATTTAATAACATCATTTGTTATCAGAATCTTCCAAAAGATCTGAATATTCAGATGTCTGTGATATTGGCAACTCAGACGCACTATTAGTTGATCTCACTAACAAAGCAGTTAATTCAGCAGTTCTTTTATTGTTAATAACATTGCTACCATGTGCAGACACAGCTGCCCCAGCAATAAGGGCAGAAATTGGCTTCCACCAAGGTAGAGATTTTAAGTCATTCTTTTGAACTTCAGCCAAAAAGAAACCTAGCCCAAACAAAATACCAAATACAGCTCCTGACCATTGGCATATTTCGGCTGAAATAGATTTAGCTTTTTCGGCAGCAATAATTTGATCTTCCATTTGGTAAAATTTCGAAAACTAAGATTGTGATTTCTCAATCATTATAAAAGCACTATTTAAATCAAATGAACATAAGTAATTAATTCAATATAACTAAATTGAATAAGCTGGAGATAAACAAAGCTTTAATAAAAAACAAGCAAAGAGATGCCTAAAAACGAAAATGATAATGAGAAAAATATCAAAAGTAATTCAGTGGTTTTCATAACCACTCTGAATCTTCTAAAAGACTGGAATATTGTTCATAATTGAAGAAGATATCTTCTTCTAAAACTTCGTCTAAGGAAATTCTCCTAAAGTAAGTCATTTGAGTTTTAAAAATTTATTTAATCATCGAGTAAAAGAGAGGAAACTGTGAGTAATTGACATTCGGTTTACATGGTTCGGTTTCTTTCCCAGGGACGAGTAATTATTAATAGACGTTACGTATCAACTTAAGTGAAACACCTTATCGCTAAGTACAAAAATCAAAAGTCCTATAGAACTCATTGCTAGCAATACTCCACTAAAAATAAGAGTATTGTTTTGTTCGGGTTGTTGTTGTTCAAGAACTTTTTGAATTTTTTGAACTTTTATGGGATTAGTTTTGTTCCCCTTCTTTTTCTTAGTCATGAGCTCCAGAATTCATAAGTTAATGTAATGACCTTATATATGAAAAACAATCTTTTATAGCTCTAGCCAATTTTCATGCCATTTCTAACATCACTATGATTTTAAAATATATGAATGAACTTTATTGGATTAAAAGCTATTTCCATGACTACTTAATCATGCCCGTGAGTTAATACATAATGAAGGGGGGGAAAAGTGCTAATTCCTCCCAACATGTCTAAAGAACCTCAATAATTTTTACTAAGACAATATTACAAATTTTAAAATCTCATATAGATTCTTAATGCATAAAAAAAAAATGCAAATCACAACATTAGCTTTAGCTTTCTCAGAGTGGGGGATTGGAAGATTTCCACTGGATTTAATTGTTTTCCTATCGGTAGTACTGATTTTTGCATTGCCAGCAGGTATAAATAGAAAAAAGATTTTCGTTGAAGGTGATGCTTTTACTACTAGGTTTAAAAACTAGCAATTGAGGGCTTTAGCCCCATCATATAAATCTAGTTAGAATATCGTAATCTCTAGATAGTAGTCATACATGCAACAAAGCCGAGTGGAACGAAAAGCAACGCAGCAATTGTGAAACGAACAAATATTCCTTTCCCTGAATCTATTGAATAATCTGTGAAGTGATTCGTATTCTTCTAAACGGACCAATACTTTGGACTTTAAGATAAAGCCATATTTTTAACGATTGAAGTTGAGTAAGGAAGAACTTCGGTTTAACAGGATAGGTTATCAATCTAAATTAAAAAAAAAGTAAAAACTGAATTCCTCTGATATGGTTCGGTATGGGTAGGCCTAACCGAGGTATATATGCATCTTTGAAAGGGTTTTATAAAAAAAAAATGGATATCGACTAGTAATACCTTTTATTTTGATTATTTTTATTGACGATGACAAATACATTTACCACCCTTCCAAGCAGAACATTTCTTCTTCTTGCACTTCTTCTTTTTCTTCTTATCTCCCATAAGTATTAGAGTCTATATTTAGATTTTAGTAGAATAGAATTGCCTTGTTGGATTATCAACTTTAAAAATTTGCATCGATAAAATTACTTTTCAACTTTATCAGTGATAAGCAAAACCCTGTAATAAATAAGTTGAATTCTGTTTTTATTGGTTGTAATACCGAACCAAATCAACAATCAAAAAAATCACAAACCCTATTGCTAGTACGACTGGCAATATTTGATTCCTACGAAGTTTTTGAAGAATATTAGGACTATCGTCTTTCTTTTCTTTTTTAATTTTCTTAGGAGGCAAACCCTGTTCTTTTCTCCTTTTCGCTTCTCCCATATTTTTGTAAAAGATCAACCACTTTCAATCATGGCGCTTCAATTATGAAATTTCTCATATCTTAAAGATAAAAGAACTTTTGTAGCCCATCAATGAACGGCTATAACTAGACTTACAAAAAAAAAAGTTCAAGATGTTACATTAAATACAATTGATTACGAAGGTTTGAGACATCATCTTATGCATCGATTTAATGGTTATGACCAAAAAACTCACCTATAGATACGCATTCACATTAATGAAAATGAAAAATGCTGAAGGTAGAAATGAATATATGGATCTAGCAAAAGAAGCAAATCTATTATGGCATCAAATAGTGAGCCAAAAATCTAAAAACACACCTCGAATTAACTGTCGGGCATAATTCTTTATTACTTAGTCGTTGATTAAGCAAAAGCAGGATTTTTCACAACAGAATTATTCTTTGAAATTTCTATCACCTGAGTAAAAGTCTTTTTAAGAAAAGATCCAAGACCAAGGTCAATAAGTATGTGCAAAACAAGGGAAATACAAAAGACCACATAAAAAATCAAATGACATATAAAAGTATTTATAAAATCATTTGTATCCTTTTCAGCAATTACTTTTTTGTCATTAAGTTTTGATGGGATTAAATCAGCAAATGAATTCACACTTGCTGATTCAACCAATCCAAATGGAACCAGTTCATGCTCTTTTACTGTTGAAGCAGCAGTAACAGTCATAACAGAAGTTTTAATTGTATCTAGACTACTTTCTAAGTTATAAGTTTGGCTTATGCCTTTATTCTTTCGTTTTAAATCTTGTTCAAATAAGCCATTGTTTCCAAATCTTTTTGCAACATGACTGGAACCTTCTGAACATCATATCTGTTCTTTATTTTGGAAATCTTTTTTTTCAAGAAAGGAATAATGGCCATAAAGGTTTATAAGTTATATCTATTGAATCTATAGCTTACAAAATTTCAATCCGTAAGAATCACTAAAAAAGGGGCTAGTGCCCCCAGTTAAACTGACTGTCAAATTTAAAATCTACTTTTTAAAAAGAGAGCTCTTTACACCAGCTTGTTCCCACTTTTTAATTGTTGGTCTTAAGAATGACATGGGCAAAGCGGTCAAAACTGCAAAAGAGACAACAAGGATTAAGTCAGTAGTAAAATGATTAATTCCAAGATCAGTTCCAGCAAGCCATAGCCAAGGGAATGCAGAAGCAAATAAAGTAGTTAGCATAAATTCTCTTCAATTAAGCCAGAGCATATAAGAGCATTGTGATCAATGATTCTTTGCTTAGTAAAAATTATTAGTCTATTTTCTCATTTCCATGAATGCATTAAAAGTCTTCAATAAGAATGGACACAATTTAATGACTTTTATTACCTTTCAACAATCGATAGGAAGACAAACGGCAATGCGATAAAAATAATTAAAGAAAGAGGCTGTGGAGCTGAATCAACAATAAGTCCTGTACTTAATCACTAGAAGACAAAAATCAATATGAGAACATAAAAAACTATCGTTCTTAAGATATCTTTTCTAGCAGCATAGAAATGTCTTATGAAGCTCGAAATTATGAATAGAACTCTAATACCTAAATTACTCACGAAAACAATATCATCAAAGCCTCTGACAAGGAGCAATGTTTCTGGACAAATATATGGTACTGTTCTCAACTCGAAAGACCAAGAGGAGGATGAAATACACCAAAGAAAAAACTCATGATTTTCTAGTCTCATCTCTATGCCTACTAAGTCGCACTATTAAACAAAAATTCTTATACCTCTAGCTTTATCGTCTCCAACTTTAAATTTATAAGAGATAAGATAACACTAGATAATAAGTTAAAAACAATCAAACATAACAACTAGGTTAGAGTCATCAAAAGTTTAATTAAATACTATCTTTGTCAACTTTGCAGTGATAAGACATGAAAGAATGTATTATTTTACAATTTTCTCAATAGAAACTAATTAGTAGGAACAGCTATTAATAATAGTTCTTTTAATCAATATATCATTCTTGGGATTCTCCCAATTTGTAACTCGTTTAATCTGTCCATTAACTGGTAGTTTAGTAAATAATCTATTCTCACAATCAATAGCCATTAAAAAGGAATCAGTATTTATAATTTTTTGATCTTCAGGATTGACTTTAGAGTATTTAGTTATAACAGAAAGAAAGCCTCTATTATTGTAATTAATGGAATTAGGATCAATAAAAATAAATTCATTACTAGTCTTGGATACCTCCATCCATTCAATGTCCTCAGCAGACGAAGTAAAAGGAGAAAATAAAAATATTAGAGAAACGATAACACAAGAGATTAATACCTGTCTTAAATAATTCTTTGGAGTTATCATTATTTATTGTTATTTTATACACATTCCTAATAAAGCGACAAAACAAAAAAAAACATCTACATCTTATAGTAAATATACATAAATTATCTTTTCTTAAACAGGGTTAGGGACTTAAGTTTATGCTCACTCTAAAATAATTTCAATCTACATTCAGAACATTCAAGAAAGTGATATGTTTAAACAATGAAAACGTCTATTTAGAGCCAACAAAACTACTTTCAATTACTATTGATTTCAAGAGTCACTTATTAGATGATCATATGTTAGATGTTGTTCCATTTCTCTACCCAAAGAGAAAAGGACTTCATTAACTCGTTTCAGTTGTTTTTCCAATTCACTTCTCTTAAACTGCAAATCAACAAATCTTCTTTGCAACTCAGCTTGATGCCTCTTTCTAAAATCATCATTTTGATAGTTTTGGCTTGATAAAAGTTGATTTTTCATAGTTATGACCTTTGAAAGTAACAAGTGAAGCTAGATAAAACTGATAAGCTTAAAAGTTTTTGTGTAAGTAGTACTTGTATATCTGATCTAATAGAAATTTACGCTATCTGTAAATCCGTCTTTATGCGGGAGTATTATGACCTCAGCCTTGCATTTACTAGGTCTAGGAAATGCAAGGAATAATCTGGCAGGTAAATAGGTATGATCAGAGAGCATAAATGATTCTGAGCATGTTAAGACAGCCATTATATTTTTCAGGTTTATCTGAATTGAAGTTCAAAGGAAACCATTGTGTGCCTATTCCTTTCCTCTATTTATAAAAAATAGAAAGTATGTTTTTAATCAGCTGCATGCAGCTACATTAATGAGTCAGTAATATATTATTTTCACTTCTTGGTGACTTTTTTGATTAAAATCAAAGCCAAGTCATAAGAAGATAAACCAACCTCAATTTCAAAAGAGTATTGCTTGGGTTTTATTTTTTGATTAGTTAAGATTACTTTTGAGCTATCCATGCTAAACACCTATAGACATTGCCTAACTAAAAGCTAGTTATAAGTATTTGAAAGACACCTCAAGACACTTTGATAAGTGTTCATTCTTATAAATTTAATTCTTTATCACTATGATTCAGCAACCAAAAATTATTACATAAACAAAAAAGAAAATTAAATCAAATTATTCCTATAGGATCGGCTGATCTTTTGTTTTCTTTTTTTTTGGTTTTTGAAGCTTATAACCAAATTCAATGAGTTGATGAAATGTCAACTTAGCCTGTAAAGCGCTTAAAGATAGACGTTTTTCATCATCCTTTTGAAGATAGAAATTTCCTTTAGTATTATTATTTGTCTCAATAGTAATAAACTCTTTTCCTTTCTTAAGCGTCCAAGGCTCTTTTAAATAATGATCGTCTCCAACATTTAAATCCCATGGAACTTGTACTGGCTTTTTCTTTAATGGCATTTTTTAAAACTTACATACCATATTTTTTATTTTACATGTAAATCTCGCGATAATCCATTGAAATCTAAAAATGATCAAAACTGTTGTGATCATTAAGCTTAAAGAGACACGCAGAAGTTAAAATTTAATCAGATTTTAATATGGTCTATTTTAAAGTACTTTTTTGATTAGTCTCTATTAATTGAGATGCAATTGGGTTGACTCTATTTTCATACTTCCTTGATCTATAGATTTGAAATTTGCAAATATCATCTCCACTGAGGAAACAATCATCAATAAAGTCATCCAATACTCGTGAAGGCATCATAACAAAACAATTAAACAATTAATGCCTCTTTAGCGATAAGAAACAAGAGAGTCTTAACACCTAATTTTCTCTTGACGCTGAATCAGATCACTCGATATGAGTTAACAAATTAAAGTTAATGCCATCCTTTTTTAAAGAAAGGAAGAGAACCAACATACTCCAGGCATTCATTTTGAAGTTTTACTAAGTTAAAGTAAAGATATCGGCCTACAAGCTTAATCCTTACATCAAGCCAAGCAATGCTGTTTAATTCGTAGCCAATAAAAAATTTAGTTCCTAAAACCGAACAAACTCAAAACGCACTACTAGAGACTTCAAGTCAGAATAATTAAGTTAGTGCCACCGAGAGCTAAGTATAGCTAAACATCATACTTCCTTCTCTCGATACGAATCCAATTAAATTATTTCCATGAGTAGTAACCAACACAACACTCTCAATCTGTCTCATGCCTCCTACAAAAATAAAACTTCTTCAAGTGATATAGATCGAGAGATAAAAATGGGAGAACTTAGACTCAGATACGTACAGCTAATGAGAGATTTTTACACTTCTATGGGTGAGGAAGACGCAACTGATTTGATTAAAGAATCTGCAGTTATTTGGGAAAAACTTAGTAAACGTAAAAAAAATTAGAGTATTAAGAGCACTTTATTCAAACAGGATTTTCTTCCAACCCAATTACTGTTATTTTAAAAAATAGGATGGGTTGAAAAAGCGGCAAGATACGATTATGAACTTTTCAGATAAACTAAAGGTTTTAATAAATAAATTTTTCAATGGGCCAAAGACCAAGGAAAGAGAGATGAAAAGAGTTTTCCAATGGAGAAGATACCTTGAATGGAAAGATTTAACTCCTGAAGAGAAAATCTCAGCTAAGAGATTCTTATTAATTCCTGTATTTGCGTATCTAATAATTGGAATTTTTAATCAGAATCTTTCTTTGATTACTCTATTCCTTATTGGTTATGTACTGTATAAGAAATTTGAAAGAGGAGGAATTGAAAAAAAATAGAAATTTAATAGAACACTCCTTAGATCCTTTTTGAATAGATTAAAAGTTGATGAAAAAACTAAGAACTACTTTTATTGTTTATAGACTTTTAAGTCCTGTTTATCTAACTTTATACAAAGGGACGAGAGGTTTATAAAGGAATAACTTTTAAAATAAAATCTTCTTTTAGTTCAGTGCAATGAATATAACTAAATTCCTGTTAATTGATGCCACATTAGTAATTGCAATAATACCACTTCTGTTTTTGCTTCAAAGTGGAAAAAAAGTCTCTCCCCTTTTAAAAAGTTCAAATAAAGAAGAATTATTGAAAAAGGCTTCGGTTAAACTCCCAGACAAAGAAAAGCTAATAAAACTGGAAAAACTTTCAAAGAGTCAAGGCAGTGGAATTGAATTTGATTCACTTATTGGAGATTGGAAGATTGTCTCAGTATGGAAAAAAGACAGGGATGCAGAAGATGTTTTTTTCAGTTCATTGCTTAGAATCTTCTCAGCAAATATAGAGTACAAAAAGGACGTCTCAACTGAAGATTTATCTAAATTTTCTGTTATTATATCCATTCAATTTGGACTTTTCACTATAGAGTTTTCAGGTTCTGGTTTATTAAAAGGAAAGCAACCTTTATTACCATTCTTTTTTAGGAGAATTGAACTCAAGACTGGCACAAATATTATATTGAGAAGATCTCTTGAAGAACCGGAAGAAAAGAAAAAGCCATTTTTCGCCCTAATTGCATTAGAAGAAAATGGCAAATGGCTTTCAGCAAGAGTACAAGGAGGTGCGATGCTGATTTTGTTGAAAGATTGATTCAACGAGTAAAGCTGATCATATTTTTCATGAAAGTCGATCGATATTTAAACGAGAATAATTTATAGACACATATCAAAAATGTTTTTTTTAGGGAAGTTTAAAGGCTAGCTTTTTCGAGGTGGCAATCAATCAAAGACATCTCACATTTAGCTTATAAAACAGGAGGATTTACAGTCTCAAAATCATTCTCAGATAAAAACAAAGCGAATGGGGAGCTAAGAAGATCTTATAAACATGCTGTTTTCATGAGACATAAATATGAATGTTTAAATTGCAAGAGTCGTATAGAAAGGAAATGGTATGGGAAAAGGAAGCTTGATTATTGCCCTAGCTGTCATATTCAACGAGATAAAATCAAGCATTCCAGAGATGATGATTATTAATTTGAGGAATCGGTTCATAACAGATATTTTAGTCAAACTACTTTTAATGAACGCATAACCATAGGATGACGTATTTAACTAGTTATTGGATTGAAAAAGTAAGTTATTGATAGATCGTCTCTTTTTAATAACGCAATCGTTGTCCCCTTATATCCCCTACATACTCGAAGTTTATTACTTAAAACGGTTGTATCTAGCCAACCCTTTTGAGTATTTTTCATTTCTATTAGATGGTTAAGTTTTTACCAAATAACTGAGGTCCGATTATGCCTGCTTTTTCAAAGGAAAAATTTATACGTTTCTGATCAACAATATTCACCTCAGCCAGAATGTAAAATAGTTAAATATCTGCCCAAAAACCTTTGGGCCTCAAAATTTAAATCCTCTACCTTTTTTGGGATCTAAAACTTGAAGGTTATCTAATAACGGCGAATAATTTAGGAAAGGAGATTTTGAACTACTCCATCTCAATTCCCAAACACCATTAAGCTGGTCCAATTGCTTAGTAATGTCTACTGAAGATTCAGTTTCAGCTAATTCAATCAACTGAAGAATTTTGTTTGAATTTGGAGCTTGGTCCAGAATTTCTATTAATTTTAATATGTTTCCCATTATTAAAATTGTTAATTGTGAAACTATGGATGATCAATATCTGTTTTTAAAAAGTGAAGAGAGTGGAATAGTCTCCATTCCCTGCACTTGAATAAATGTAATACAGGAAAATCTTTCAGCGTTGTTATTAAGGTTCATCTAAAGCTACCCCTCGCTTCTAAAAGGGGAGTTATAGTAAGCCTTGTTAACGGTATAAAGAGTGTATAGAGAAACAGCTATACCTAAAAAACCTACAACTAAAATTGGTGAGAAAGAGGGAAAAGCATACGTAGGAATTGAAGTCATAATCAACTATAAATAACCCTCATGTTCTAAAAGATATAATTATCATTTGGCAGAGGTTTTTACGACAGTTAATAACGGTTACCTCCCCAATAGTTCTCAGATTATCCATTTAGTCAAAATACTTATAATCGCACAACCCACAGATTAATTTTTAAGATCAAAAGTCGTACTAAAAAAGCTGTTCATGACATTATTCAACAAGCTCAAGCTTATAAACAATATCTTTGCAGTTGTTTGCTTTGTCCCACTTCCTAGCAAATGGAGTGTCAAGTATTTCTATAAAAGCATCTAAGCTTGTGACGTTATAGAAGGAATGTGATGAATGGTCATTGATTTTGTTTAAGTCATAGTCAATAACGACTCCATCACCATATTCCTTGACAAAATTTTCAATCGTTTCTTCATAGTATTCAAACGAGCAATCAAACGTACATATAATAAAAAGTCTTTCCATTTAATTAGACCTTACTGTAACCAAGTTTGCTTTCAAAGATTTTCAATGGCAATCCAGTTGCTACCATTGCCACTTTACATTTTTCTCCAACAGTTCCATAAACCTCGACAGTAAAATCATCGCCAAGTTCTGCATGACCCTGTAAATATTCTCTTACAGGTGGATTTGCTAAATGAGCGAGGAAAGCTTCGTCATTTTTATAAACTTCGGACCAAACGAAACAAAGAGGATTCTCGGGATCTTGATCAAAAGTATGATGCAACATTCCTGGTTCTGAATCCTCAACAGCCTTATCAGTTTTAGCGGCAAGTAATAAATATTCTTGAACCTTATCTTGCTTCACTTGAATACGAGCAAGAAGTATAAAAGGTGTTTCGGCTCCGAATGACATTGATTTTTTGCATTAAAACTTACAATTGCATATTTCTTTTAAAGTTGCTGTATTAGGAAGCCAACTCATCAGGCTCTTCTGACATAACTATTCATAAATAAAAAAGGTGCGGAACTTCAAGTTGATTAACGGCGTTTAAAACAAACAGAACAAGAACAAGAACAAGAATTCACTAATATATGAGATATGAAAAAAAAAAGTTATCTGATATATACGATTTAGGACATTGGTTAGGACATTTTTACTACCAACCGAACAGCGTTAATACTCAACTTTCTTTTTTTTTATAGACAAAATATATTTTTAGTTGCAATGATGTCTATAAGTCCCTACTTCGACTATGGATTCTTATACAAAAGATACGCATAGGTACGCTTTTGAGCTCGTTAAAGCTGCAAGGTCAATGCCAGTCGATATAGCCGAAAAGTTGCAACATATAAAACAATTGAGATTTAATTACCAACTAAAGGCTTTAAGAAAAAGAATCAATAAAAGAATCACCTAAGTAAAAGCTAATAGCCCATTTTATTGTTGTTGCTATTTAATTAGCCTTTCATAGCTTCTTCAATAATAGAAATCTCTCTGGTGTTTCTTCTATTAAGTCCACGCAGCTCTAATTGAAAACGGATTACTTCCAATGCAAGCTTGTTAAATCGAAATGTGGCTTGTAAATAACCATGTGAGTAATCAGATTCAAAATATCCAAAACCTTTCAAGTCTTTTACGAGTAAATAGCTATCAAAAATCTTGCTATACCATCTGATCAGCATACTGTTATCCATAATGTCCGCTATAGCTATACGGGATATAGTCTTAGTTCTAACAGCGAAGTAATCATTAAGATCTTGGTAAATCGGTAAAAAGAATTTCATTAACCCTTTCTAGCTGATCTTTGTCAGCTCATCTTCTTACTCTAAGCAAAGTTACTTGAAGAAAGCAAAGGAAACTAAAGGAACCATCTGAGTAAAAACAAATCAGGAGAAATCACACCATCAGTTGGATCTCAATCCATGCTGATCTTTATCTCATAACATAAGTAATAGGTAATCTCTTTTTTTAGGCTATAAAAAATATAGGAAGCTAATCAGCGGCCACAACTCTTTAGGACTATTGATCGATGGTTTCATTTGCCAGAGCAAGAACAAGATCATTGCTATCAAGGCTATGGCCAATGAAAGAAAAACCTCTCAACAATCAAAAAGTAGAATTACACAAGTCCGAAAATTTGATTGAGGCTATTGAAGAGGGAAACAAATGTTTCTTGGAAGCATGCAAGAATGGTGGAATGTGGTTTTCATAGGAAATTGACTTAAAGGAAAAATGGGAACCTGTCCCTGAATGATAATGGTGAAAGCATTAGGACCTCAGATCAAGTACTCCTAAAACAATAGAAGAGTTTTTGGGAAACATAATTAATTAGAAAATAAAAAAAGATAAAAAAACTTTTTAAGTGATTCTTTAAATTAAGCAAAGCATTGAAAGTTAAAATATTGAGGTCTTTAAAACAAATTAAATTATTAAACATCCATTATTTAGTTACTTAGCTTGTTCTTCAATATATTTTTTAAGGGTATAACCATGACAATCAAATGGATATTCTGCCCTAGTCATCTCGCTTGCCTGAGTCTTATCAGCATCATTACCTCTAAATTTTCGACAATCGCATATAAAATCCATCTTGCTCCCATCTTTATAATCTTTTACTCTCGCATCGAGCCATTCTTTTGCTTGCTCTGGCATTTCATCACAAGCAATCCATGAACCCCAGAACAATGCATCAAACATTTGTATTGCTTCTGCTCTTTTATTTGGCCCTGCCAAATCCTCACAAAAATTTCTTACTGGACAGTCTTTTCTACTTATATAGAACTTTTTAGCTTGATTCTCATAACCTCTAACATATGTTTTTTTATTATTTACTGCATCCAAAGCAGCATTTAATTGATCTCCGACAAATGTATTGGTTATTCGCGCTTTATCAATTGAGATCAGATCAGTTAGTCCAGTTTCACTTTCAGTAGCGACATCATCTCTCCTGACATCAAATTGTCCAAGCACTTCAATTTGTTCTGTCATCTAGGTGCAACTCTTCTTCTATCAGATTTAAGGATTTTAATCTAATTTGTACAAAACGATCTATGGCTTAAAGATAAAAGTCCTTTTAATTATTAATTGATGTTTCTTCTCAATCATCTCGTTTTTCACAAGAACTTTTCCCTTTCTGACTTGATACTCCAATCCAAAAAATTGATAACTTAATAGATCCGTTTGACATACTCTTTTGGAAACTCTTTTTATGTTCCATTTCCTTTGCAACCCACCATCGACTTTCTTCCAATCTTTTGCCCACATGAGATAACTCCCTCCTTCTTGCACCCATTTATTACATTCTTTTTTAGCTTCGATTTGATCAAAAGCATCAGCAATCATAGAAGGGAAAAGAATCAAATATATTGTGAGCATTAATTAGCGTTCCATAATGCAGTCATAATTTTAAAGTTAATATCTCAAATCAAGTCGTGTTGTCCAACTTCCAAATAAGAAAGTTAGTAACTAGTTCATTCATATATAAAAGAGGTACTCATCATTGATCAAAATGTCACTAAAGGGTTTATCAGATTAACTTTATAAATTTCTAATTGGCTACTGCTGTTTCATTTAAAAAACTATAACTAATTAATTTTCACACCATTACAATTTAAGCCACCGCATTGAAGCTGGAATAACAGCGATAAAACAAAATGATGGAAGCTAGGAACCGCATTATCTACTCCTAAGAGAAATATCAATAAAGAAATTAAAGTCACTAAAAGATATTGGACCCAATGAATACCCAGGTTATCTAATCCATGATTATTAAATTCTTTGATCTCCATTAGTTTTTTTTTTGAAAATCCTAACCTTTGAAAAATTACGTAGTGGCTTTAATTAAGAGCAGCTTTGAATAAAAATTATTTATTGGCCGCTTTATTGAAAGAATTTTTATGCAAACTTCATCAAAATGTTGAATAATCGGCTTAAAAGGGTTCATATCCATTGTCTTGTCGTAAAGCTAAATGATTACTGAAGAACCAACTTGGAATGCACCAGCCAAAAGCAGTAAGGCAGGAAGGTTCCATAGAACTAAAACTTTTAGAGCAGTTTTTTTATAGGTTGCAGCTGTCATTTTGATTTAGAGAGGAAAAGTTACACAGAGAAGCCTAGATCTGATTCTCTGTTGGTATCAAGATAAAAAGAGATGTGGATTGGTTGAGGTTCGGTTGAGGTAGGGCTAACCGCTGGATAAATTTTTTCCTTATGGATTTATATACTTATTATCCCTGCATCATGTAAACAAGAAATACAGTAAAGACGGCAAGTTTTCCAACTACAAAATAAGGAACAAACTTTTTGATTGTTGTTTCGGATATTGCTTTATTAGTTGAAGTCATATAAGACCTAAGCTCCCAAAAGTAAAACCAACTCCGCAGAAGAAAGCAAATTCAGCTAAATCTCTGCATCCTGATGGGATTGAATTTAAAGCAACGTTAATTCGTTGAGCCATTTGACCTTGTACTCGCAGGTAAGTGAAAAAAGTTACTACAAAACTAAGAACAAATACTCAGACACGTGACAGTTTAAAGGTGGGGTTTTCGAGAATTAGTTAAACTTATGATTCAGAATCTCTTTCACTTCAACTTAGTTGTAAAAACCAAACAAAGAAAGTACTCCAAAAATAATCACCTATAGAGCTGATTCCTTTAAAAGCACTTTCCATTAAATTTTCATTGTCATAAAAAAACCTAAATGGAAATAATTCCACAATCCCAATCATGCTGCTTAAAAGGTTTAATTTATTTTGACTTACACGTAAGCAATTATGTCTCAAAGAATAGATTAAATATATGTGTTACGTCCCCAAAAAGTTGGGAGATCCTGTCTTCACTAGATTTCTCTAGCTAAATATTCAATATAATTTTTCAAAGTAAAACCATGAGAATCATCATTTCCTCTTACAAAATCAATATCATCAATAAGGTCTAAATTATGTCCCGCCATTAGCTCCTTGACTCTGGCACTAAACCAATCCTTGAGGGGTTTCTCTATTGCATCTTTTTGATGTTGGGACCATAGAAAAGTATCAAAAGCTTTTACAGCATCCTCCCTACTCCATTTTGGTAGACCAAGAAAATGATTTTTAACAGGACAATCTTTCCTGTTGATATAATGCCTTTTCGCATTCTTAGACATTCCTCTTACGTACCTTTCTCCTGCATGTGTATTTTTAACTAGCAACTGACCTGCAGTATTTTCATCTATAACTTGAATCTCTCTCCTAAGATCCTTCTGGCCTAAGACTTGTATTGGATCCATAACTAGTTGGCTTTTTTAGGAACACTGAATTTCGTCCAAAAATTATTGAATACATTTTTCCAGTAATTAATCACAGAATCAGGAATAATCTTATTCAGGGGCATTTGATAAAAAGAGCTTCAAGCATTATTTTTAGCAGCTATTCACGCTTAGACAGAATTTATTTTACTTCCTCACCATAAACAAATTTGATTTGGCCTGAATCAACGTTTGCGAAATAAAAAACTGAAGGGGTATCTGGATATCTTGCACCTCCAACAAACGAGAGAACTTTCGCAATCTCATCTTCACCAAAAGTACGTATCTCCAGGATTAACTTCAAGAAATTCAGGCTCATTCATCTTTCTCATTTTCCCCGTTTCTGATTAATGGGTTTTTTGGAAAAAAGAACGTGACTAATCGACCAAAGAAAAAACTTCCCAATAAAACGAAGCCACCACCGCCAACATAGATAAGTAAGTTCGCTTTTGTAGAGGTTGCGAGGATTGGAATCATTCTTTTTTTAATTTCCTTGTGAGTAAAACAAAAGATAGTGCCCCTAAGACGAGAACAATATCAATAAGCAAGTGATAGTTGATATCCATGCTTATTTAAGAAAAGGCAGAAATTTACTGAAGGTTGCAGGAAATGATCCAACTATCAAAGCCAAAACACCAAGAAAAACAGCAACAATAGCAGAATCTACTAAAAGATCTTTCAAGTTGTATTTCATAAACAAATCATATTACTTTTACTGTTGAATTTTTGTGGGCTTAAAGACAAGTTGCACCGACTGAGCAAAATCATGCCTCACTGTATGACGCACTCTCGATTCTGCTCACTAAGTCGATTTTTTAAAGCAAGAACCTATGATGATCCCCCATGCCATCAAGTGGGTAGTCGTTTTCAAATTGTTCAACAACTTCTGTTGAAACATTAAATTTACTAATTAAATTAGAAATCCTTTTGTTAATCAAACGAGAAATGAAAGCCATAAAACTTTTCAAGTTGTGCTCGTTATAACGACAGGTCACACACTTTCAAGTGGTTAATACGGAAAAGAAGTTTTTTTAGGTACAACCAAAAATAAGATAATGGTTTTCCAACCACTGCTTTGCAATAGCCTATTTGTTAGACGAGTTTATATAGTGTGGACGAGCTTCTACACTATTGCGTAATTTACTTTTTTTCTCTTTGACAGTATTACTTACAGGATGCACTGATACTGGAGGTGGAGAGAATTTTCCATCTGGATGAAATCGATCTTTTCCTATTCAACCAGTTGCTTTCACTTGTGATGGTGCTTCTGGGCAATATGCAGAATTCTATTGCGAGACAGGTGAACACCCGAACATGTGTGTTGCTTGGGAGTCGTCTATGAGTTAATTAATTGATAGCCTTTTACAAGGTTATATAGCCCCCAACCAAAAGCTCCAAGTACAAGGCCGTAAAAAACAAATGGAACAATTGGATTTTTATATAAAAAAGACCTAACTTTTTTTTGGATATTTTCTTTATCAAGTACAGGCAACTTTAACTCAACTGGTTTTTCTCTTGGTGGGAGTCCCAATTCTTTTCTTCTTTTAGCTTCTCCCATAAAAAAAGAGGACGTAATCCTCTAAAGATAAAACGGAGTTGGGCTTTGGCTTAAAAAGATTTAGACGGTTTAATAAAAAAAATCATTAATTAAGCATGACTGAAAAAGTAGACCCTAAAGAATATGAGGCAGCATGGGAATCTGTTTTAGATTGCGTGGATGGGATGAAAGAAGAGTTCAGTTGGTCAAAAGATGTAATTGCCAAGATGCTTAGAGAACTTGCGGTGAAAGTAGAAAGCGAAGAAGACTAAAAAAGACTATAGTGATTTCATCAAGTTAACGACTTAGCTCTGCTAGTAACTGCTAGCTCAGGTTTAAGAAGTAAAAGGCCTCCCCTAAAAAGGAGGTTTTTTTGCTGATGTTCCTCTGGTTGCTGATAAAGATTGACAATCTCTTTTATTTTCGCAGCATGAACCCAACCTATTTCTCCAGTATCTAAATTTATTGGTATAAGTGGTAGTGATTTTTAGAGCCACAAAGTCTTTTAACTAGCAAATTTGATACATGCGAAATACATTATGTGAATACTGTCGAAATAAAACTAATAATTAATTCTAGAAAGGAATAATAAAATTTATTCTGAGCAAATGGAACAGGCGCTTAATCATCAAGAGATAGCGAGAAATTTAGCAAAGGCTATGGCAGACAAAGCAAATGAGAAGGAACTTAGAAGTGTGTACGAAGAGACAATGTTTCAACAGTTCATTTCAATGGAAAAAAGTGAATTGTCTGAGCTTTTATGGCATGGATAATCAAACTCATACACTTAAGTTTTATCATTTCAAAAAAATCTTCTATTCAAAATCATGAAATATCTTTTTGGTCTTACTCTTTCAGAGATGGGAGTCAGTCCTCTTTTACTCGCTATAATAATTTTCTTTGGCATTTTATTTATCGTTGCCTTTGGCCTTAGCTCAAAAAACATGGATAGTGATGGAATTATGAATTGGATGATGAAAAAGCCTGAAGACTGGATAGGGAATAAAAAGTCATAAAGCATAAGTCAAATTTGAATGTTCAATTACCTCTAACTTTAGGTTGAAATCTTTCAATCTTTTTTCAGCCATAGAAATAT
>QCHN01000010.1 GCA_003279565.1 Prochlorococcus sp. AG-402-C09 | reverse complement strand
ATTCTAACCAATGGTATAACTAATATTATTTAATAGATTTATTATTTTTTCTAAGAAGTAAATTTGATTTAATTTGCGCCTCATAAGCATCGAGCTTATCTAATTTTACAAAATCTTCATAGGGGTCAGTAGGATCACTTTTTTCATGTCTTTTAGTTTTTTTCATTTAATTTTTATATATATAAAATTTATTGTTAATGACTCTTTTAGATAGCGATATAAGGCTTTAAACCCCTTTCAAAAATTACTTTGAACCATCTCATTTGTTGATTAAAACAATGCCCATTGGGATATAAATAATTATGATTTTCAATTGTTTTGCATAGAATCATCTTTTCATTTCCATAAAAAATATCTTGAAAATTATCAGTATCGCTTTGATTAAATTGCATAAAAAATAATTTCACTAAACTATTAAAAACACCAAACTCATAGGTTGATGTCCATCATGAACAAAGTGATGATTCTCAGACGAAAATTATCAAAACAAAAAAATTGACCATCTAACATTATTTTTAAAAATTAGTTATTAATTCAAGTTGAATCTCTAAATATATAAAAAAGGCAGCCAATATAGCTGCCTTTAAACCTAAAAATAAATTTTATCTATTTTAAGCTTAAAAATATTTAAAGGGGAAAAATATCTTATCAGGACCCGCAAGCATAACTGAAGCAGCAATAAGGGCAGTAACTACTTGAACACCAATAAATTGTTTTTGAAGATATTTATATGAACCAGTTTCAGAAAGCTCAACTGATGGTTCATTCTCAGGTAATCCATAATAATAAATTTGAGAAATCTGAAAAAAGATAACTAAACCTGCAATTGCAGCTAAAGGATTAAATCCGCCAAATGTGATTGTTGAGAAAGGAATTGTTGAGTAAACCATTAAAAAAGGCATTGCTCTGAACTTCTTATCATTACAGCATTAATTTCAGAAAATGCTTAATTCGCTAATAGACTGAAATCTAAAATTAATTAAAATTTAAAAAATACAATTAATCGAGTTCCAACTAGGTTTATCTTGAGAGGTATTAAATACCCTCATTGATCTATTTAATTATTTTTAGGTCTTGCTTTTGTCACTCTGATAGCCCTACCCATCCATTCAACATCTTGAAGATCATCGATTGCTTTTTGTTCTTGAGCATCATCGGCCATATCTACAAAAGCGAAGCCTCTTTTTCTTCCGGTTTCCCTTTCTAATGGCAGCTTGCAATTCGTTACTTCACCATAACTGCTAAACACACCAACAATATCCTCTACCTCAGCATCAAATGAGAGATTCCCTATGTAAATAGTCATTGGATAACGGACCTATGAAGTAATAATGAATGGTCCGAAAAGGGAAAAACCTCAATGATTTGACTAATAAGCAAAACTTGAAGAAAGCTATTTGGATAATTCAACAAACACTCTAGATCTTTTTCTCCCAAAAAGGACAAAACAAAAATATGCTTTATCGTCCTGTAAAATTATCTAATAGCATTTTTTATCTTTTTGACTCAAGTAACTGTTGGAGAAAACGAAGGCATTGAATCAGCACTTCGCCGCTTTAAACGTCAAGTTTCCAAAGCCGGCATCTTTGGTGAATTAAAGCGCCTGCGTCATCATGAAACTCCTGTTGAAAAATATAAGCGTAAATTGCAACAAAGACGCAGAAGCAGAAGAAGGTAAATAAAGTTTGAAAAACGAAAGAGAATTAAGATATCAAGGCTACCACTAGGCGAAATTAAATGGAGAATGAAAGTTGTTGGGTTTGGTTCAAAGGTTCACTCAAAGACGGAGGAGTGTGGAAGGGAGGATTTACATACAAAAAAGATGAAAAACCAGGTGTCCTTATTCAGAACCCAGGGTATGTACAATGTCGAGTCCCCGACTGGCGAATCAGCACTAAAGAGCCACAGGATAAATCCGTAGGCCCTAAAATACCCGAAAATTCTGTTTGGAAACTTTGACAAATCAAATAACTTTTAATTATTAATTGTCTGACTTTTAATTATTAGGATCCTAGTTTATATTCACGCCAACAAGAGGAGCTAAATACTTAACAACAGCTGGAGTGATTAATAAAACAGCTATCAATCTAAATGCATGAATTGCTGCTACTGCAGCTCCTACTCCAAGTTCTGCTCCAACCAGGCTCATACCAAGCGTCCCTCCAGGAGCAGATCCTAACAAAGCTATTAATGGATCAATTCCAAACAACCGGACTACCAAGAATCCAACCAAGAGGCCTGTAAGAATTAAAGTAAGAGTGATTACGATAGCTGGCTTCCAAAGGGTTTGTAACTCTGAGAGAGTATCTCGATTAATACCCGTTCCAATAACAGTGCCTACACCAATTCCAAGCAAAGTTTTTGTACCCATTGGCCATTGAGCAGGTTCAAATTGGCCACTAATGCTTAAGAATCCTGCCGCCAAGATCGATCCTAGAAGAGGAGCCGCAGGGATACCACTAAGCAGCATCAAACTTCCAAGAGCCGCACCACTGAGAATGTATATCATCAAAGTCATTGGAGGATTCATAATCCAATCGTTAAAGCGATAACTTTAGTCTGATCTATTTTTTGTCTTTTAAATCAATTGATCAATATCAATTTAAAAAGCCTCTATAAAAACTTTCTCTTTCAATCAATTTTTTTTCTTTCTACTTGCAAAAAAATATAAAAATTCCTACTACAACTAAGTTTTGGCTGGATTTACAATAGACTTGATTTTTTTTTCTTTTTACTATTAATCTGATTTTCAATCAAAAAGGTCAACAAATTGTTAGTGTTTATCTCTAAATGATTATTTTTATTATCAATAGATGTCCTGATGAAAGCAAATCTGACTTCTGAATTAAAAATTGTTGGACCTTTATCAGAGGCTAAGATCTTATACGTCAGACTGCCTTGTAATCCTATTTTTCCAATTGGACCAATTTATTTAGCTGACCATGTTCATAAATGCTTTCCACAAATTCAACAATTAATTATTGATTTAGCTTCGTTACCAATTTTGGATGTTGAAAGAATATTAATAAGTAGTATTGAAAATTTTAAACCTACAATATTAGTTTTTTCATGGAGAGATATACAAATTTATGCCCCTGTAGATGGAAGAGGCGGAAATCCACTACAAAATTCATTTGAAGTTTTTTACGCTCGCAATCCTCTCAAGAAAATTCGTGGTGCTTTAGGTGGTTTCCAATTATTAAAGAGTCATTATGGAGAAATATGGAGAAATCAAAGATTAATTAGAAAGGGATTAAAATCTGCAAAAAAATATAATCCAAAAGCCTTTTCAATACTAGGTGGTGGCGCTGTTAGTGTTTTCTATAATCAATTAAAAAATTCACTTCCTAAAGGCACTATTATTTCCTTAGGGGAAGGAGAACTATTAATAGAAAAATTAATAAGAGACGAATCAATCACTAGTGAAAGATGTTTTATTGTTGGTGAATCTCCTAGAGAAAAGTTAATTCATGAGAAGCCAAATAACATCATTAAAACTGCATGTGATTACAGCTATATTCAATCTATCTGGCCTGAATTTAAATGGTATCTAGATGGTGGTGACTTCTATATTGGAGTCCAAACCAAAAGAGGTTGTCCTCATAATTGTTGTTATTGTATTTACACAGTTATTGAAGGTAAAAAAGTAAGAATTAATCCAGTAAGTGAGGTTGTGAAAGAGATCAAACAACTGTACAACCTTGGTGTTCGCGGCTTTTGGTTTACAGATGCCCAATTCATACCCTCTAGAGGACATATTCAAAACGCTAAAGATATTCTTCAAGCTATATATGATGAAGGTTTACATGATATTCATTGGGCCGCATACATACGAGCTGACAATTTAGATGAAGAATTAGCAGAATTGATGGTTAGGACAGGTATGAGCTATTTCGAAATTGGAATAACTTCTGGATCACAAGAACTTGTTAGAAAAATGAGAATGGGATACAACTTAAAAACTGTTCTAAAGAATTGCGAACTTCTAGCAAAAGCAGGTTTTAAAGAGCAAGTTTCAGTAAATTATTCATTCAATGTTATAGACGAACGTCCAGAGACAATCAGACAAACAGTTGCCTACCATAGAGAATTAGAGAAGATTTTTGGAGCTGATATTGTTGAGCCTTCTATCTTTTTCATAGGACTTCAACCTCACACTTTACTTGAAGAATATGGGCTAAAAAAAGGTTTATTAAAACCTGGGTATAACCCTATGAGTTTAATGCCTTGGACTGCAAGAAAACTCCTCTGGAATCCAGAGCCGATGGGCAAAGAGTTTGGAAGGATTTGCCTAGAGGCCTTTGATACAAATCCCAATGATTTCGGTAGAACAGTTATGAACTTATTAGAAAGAGATTATGGAGTTTCATCTTTAGACGAAGCATTAACTGTCGAGACTAAAAATCGACCTGTTCTCGCAAAAAGCCTTCGTTGAAACAATATCGTAATTAACAAAATTGTTATCCCAATAACGCTGCCGATTGGGTTCACCATGTCTTTGCTTGGTCCCATTAAAAAATAAGGAGTTTCAATAGAAAAACTAACCATTCCGCAATCAAAGAGATACCAAATGCCAACCAATCCACCATGTAAACCAATACATCCCCACAAAGAACCTCTATCAATAGTTCTTCTGAGAGTTAAAACTATTCCAAATAAAAACAGACCAGATAAGAATGGAATCAAAGCTAATAAACCAATATCAGATCTATAATGGGCAAGACTAAAAATTATAGATTGAAAGATTATTCCTCTTCTCAAGCCAAACAAAAGCACCATTTCTTGCAATAACCATCCTCTAAAAATTATCTCTTCAGCAAAAACAATCCCCACTATCAGTAATATTGCGTTTAATAATTGAGTGAATTTGATATAGTCAACTCTATCAATCCATCCGCATAATATAAAGAACATAAGAAGAATTCCTAGAAGAAAAACTGAAAATATAAATCCACTAAAAAATTGTTTTAATGCTTTAAATTTATTTTCAAAACCTACGCCTATAGATAGCCATAGATGATTAGTTTTCCATCTAATATTTCCCCAGCTAGGCAAAACGACTAGAAACAATATGAATGAAATTATGGTACCTATAATACTTGAATTATTTGGACTAATATCTCTATTAAATAAGTAGAAAAATTGACTAAGAAACCATCCAGCAGGATATAAAAATAAAAAAAGAGTGAATGTTGGTATCCAACGCATCTCTTGACGCAACCATCTATCCCAAAACCAGTTAATTAATGATTTCAGCTTTCTAATTCTATGGAGCTAGTTAAGCCTTTTGCCTTTAAAGATTCAGAATAAAATTCCGCAGGTTCTAAGTCACAGGTTATAACAAGTCCGATTCCATTATTATGCGTTTCTAACATAATATTCAAAGCATCCTGTTCACTTAATTGTGGAACCACCTGCCTTAAAGTTGCAACCACATAATCCATAGTATTAACTGGATCATTATGTAGTAAAACCTTATATTTGGGAGATATTTTTCTAACTCGCTGAACTTCCCTATCAATAACAGCAGTGTCTCCATCACTTTGATTTGCAGAATCAACCATAATTAAACTGCCAAGATGAATAGCACTTTTCAACAAGGAACTTACCATGAGATTACGCATTAAAGTTTTACAATCCTTTGCATAGCTTTTTCGACATTTTCTCTACTGTTGAATGCTGATAATCGAAAATAACCTTCTCCCGCTGCTCCAAAGCCGCTTCCTGGAGTCCCAACGACATTTGCGTTTTCAAGCAAGAAGTCAAAGAAATCCCATGAGCTCAAGTTTTTAGGTGTTTTTATCCATGCATAAGGGGCATTGATCGCCCCATAAACTTCAAATCCCGCAGAGCTCAAATTCGATTTAATAATTTGAGCATTATCCATATAAAAACTTACTAAATTTTTAATTTGTATTTGCCCTTCTTCAGAATAAACTGCTTCCGCACCTCTCTGAACCACATAACTGACCCCATTGAATTTAGTGCTTTGTCGACGATTCCATAAGGACCACAAATCAACTTCTTCCTGACCTGCTTTACCTTTTAAAGACTTTGGAATAACAGTAAAAGCACATCTTGTTCCAGTGAAGCCTGCATTTTTTGAAAAAGAGCGAAACTCAATTGCACAATCTTTAGAACCCTCAATTTCAAAAATCGAATGAGGAATCGAATCATCTTTAATAAAAGCCTCATAAGCAGCATCAAAAAGAATCAAAGAATCATTTTCTTTTGCATATTTAACCCATGAAACTAATTGTTCTCTTGTTGCTACTGCCCCAGTGGGGTTATTAGGGAAACAAAGATAAATTAAATCAAATTTTTCTTTCGGTATTTCTGCCTGAAATCCATTCTCTGAATTAATTGGGATATAATTTAAACCTTTATATTCTCCTGACAAGTTGGCTGCACCTGTCCTACCTGTCATGACATTAGTGTCAACATATACAGGATATACAGGATCAGTTACGGCTATTTTATTGTCTTTTCCAAGAATATCTAAGATATTGCTGCTATCGCATTTAGAGCCATCCGAAACAAAAATTTCTTCTGCTGAAATCTCGCAACCACGAGATAAATAATCATTTTCAGAGATACTTTCACGCAGCCATTGATAACCTTGCTCTGGTCCATACCCCTTGAATCCCTCCTTTGTTCCCATTTCTTCAATAGCGGCTTTCATTGCTTCACGACAAGCCAAAGGTAGAGGCTCGGTAACATCGCCGATTCCTAGACGGATCAAATGATTATTTGGATTCTTGATGCTAAAGTCTTTAATTCTTCTAGAAATCTCTGGGAAAAGATAGCCTGCTTTTAATTTCAGGTAATCAGCATTAACTTGTACCACTGGAAAAACGCTAAGTCGCTAAGATTTAATTTAAGGATAATCCCTTAAACACCTTTATATCTTCAAAAACAGATGATTCCATAATTAAGAACTAGTTTTCAAGACGATCAAGCACTTAGGCCTCATATACTCATATGTGATCTTGTGTTAAAATTAATTTAGAACTAAGAAAAGGGTTTAAGGCCCTAAAAGTTCTTAATTAACGTCAGCTTTTCTTAAAGGGACACCTAAATTAGACGTTGGCAACTCCAACGGTTTCAACCGGACGATATTTAATTCCCATCCCGAACAGTATTCAAAAATCTCTTTAAGTTTGTTTGACGTTAAAAATTTCCAAATGTTCTATTTGCAGTTTTTCTGCTAATCAATTTAATAGCTTGAAAAAGCTCCACATTGTATATGCCCCAGCAAATTGTCATTGCTGAGCAATTGCGGATTGCCGCTCTGCTCACTGATGAGAGAATAGATGAATTAATCGTGGCTCAAGGTAGCTACCAAATCGGAGATATTTTCTTAGGTACAGTTGAAAATGTTCTTCCAGGAATAGATGCTGCTTTTGTCAATATTGGAGAAAGTGAAAAAAATGGTTTTATTCATGTCAATGATTTAGGTCCACTGCGATTAAAAAAAGCAACTTCAGGAATAACAGAGTTACTCGAACCAAGGCAAAAAGTTTTGGTTCAAGTGATGAAAGAACCCACTGGGTCAAAAGGACCTAGATTAACTGGAAATATAGCTCTCCCTGGTAGATATCTTGTATTACAACCTTATGGGCAAGGTGTAAATATTTCGAGAAGAGTAAGCAGAGAAAGTGAAAGGAATCGACTTCGAGCATTAGGGGTGTTAGTGAAGCCTCCCAGTACTGGGCTTTTAATAAGGACGGAAGCCGAAGATATTTCTGAAGAATTTTTAATTGATGATCTCGAAAATCTTCTTAAGCATTGGGAGCTTATTCAACAAGCATCTGAGAGTTGCACCCCACCAATTCTTTTAAATAGAGATGAGGACTTTATTCATAGAATTCTTAGAGATAATATCGGACAAAATGCGACTCAAATTGTTGTAGACAATACTGAAGCAATTGGTCGAGTTAAAAATTTCCTTGGAAAAGATAGCAAAGAGTTAGCAATAGAATTACATAGTGATTCACAAAATATATTAGAAAGATATAGAGTCATTTCTGCAATTAATGATGCATTAAAACCTAGAGTAGATCTACCTTCTGGCGGATATATCATAATTGAGCCAACAGAAGCCCTGACTGTTATCGATGTTAACTCAGGCTCATTTACACGATCTGCGAATTCTAGAGAAACAGTTTTATGGACTAATTGTGAAGCAGCTATAGAAATAGCAAGACAATTAAAATTAAGAAATATTGGTGGGGTTATTATTATTGATTTCATAGATATGGATACAAGAAGAGATCAACTTCAATTATTAGAACATTTCACATCTGCTATTAATGGAGACTCAGCTCGGCCACAAATTGCTTCGCTAACAGAGCTTGGACTTGTTGAGCTAACGAGAAAAAGACAAGGTCAAAATATATATGAACTATTTGGAAAAGATTCTACTAATTCACAAGGTCAAGTTCATCTTCCAAATATCACTATTCAAGATATAAACCCTACGAACTCATATGAATCTAGTGTAATTAATGCAACCTTAATCTCAGGTGAAGATATACAATCCTCACCTGAGATTAATATAAAAAAGAAACGTATAAATAAGACGAAAGAGACCGATACACATTTAGCAAATGAAGAAAAAAAATCATCTATAGATAATTCAATATCTATCTCTTCAGCAACAATTGGAGAAGATAGTAATAAAGAAAATCATAATAAAGAGAAAGAAGATAAAGTAATCAATATAAATATGAATGAGAATGAAGAGACAGTATATAGCTCAATGGGATTTAATCCTATTCTAATTTTGGAAGAACCTCCACTATATAAAAACTATACAGTGAATATAATTAGGCCTGGAATTGAGGTGGGAGGAGAAACAAAGGAAGTTCTTGAAGCTTCTCAACAAAAAAAACTTGGTCATTCCGACGTTAAAAGTAATAATAAAGATATTATTCGTCTTAAAAATAACAACCCTATTGAACAACATTCCACCACTTCTGAAGAAAAAGAAAATTCCAAAGAAAAAGTTATTAATCTAGATTTAGATGAAGAAACAAGTGAATATATTGCTAATGATAATATATCAATCAATGAAAATAATGAATCTAATTCTAACGAATCACAAGAAGTCAATGAGGATCCTAGACGAAAAAGAAGAAGATCCTCAGCGTCTTCTTAAAAATGCGTACTGATAAATATCTGATTGCAGGCGTTGATGAGGTAGGCAAAGGTTGTTTATTTGGCCCTGTTTTCGCAGGAGCTGTAATATTAAGCAAAACCAACGAATCAAAGCTCTTATCTGAGGGTTTGAAAGACAGCAAGAAATTAAGTCATAGACAAAGATACAACTTAGTTCCTTTAATAAAAGAAAACTCCATAGCTTGGTCAATAGGCCAGTCCTCAGCAAGAGAAATCGACAATATCGGAATCCGAAAGGCTACTGAGAAAGCAATGCTAAGAGCATTGGAAAAATTTTCATCTCCACCAGACTTAATTCTTGTAGACGGGATTTTACCCATTCGAATGTGGCCAGGCAAACAAAAGACACAAGTGCGCGGTGAGAGTTATTTCCCTTCAATTGCTGCAGCAAGCATTTTAGCAAAAGAAGCAAGAGATGAATTAATTAAACGATTAGCTAACAAATACAGTCTTTATGGCCTAGAAAAAAATAAAGGTTATGGAACTGAAATACATAGGAAAAGCTTAAAAAAAGCAGGCTCAAGCAACCTCCATCGAAAAAGTTTTCTCTCCAGACTCGAAATAAATTGATATTTATTTCCTAACTAATTTTCTTGACACCACTTATTAAAGTCAACAATTAGCTGCTTCTCAACTCTACCTTTAATTCCCAGCAATATTCCATTTAATATTGATTGCCCGGTGGTCTCGAGCATTTGGGGAGGAATTAATCTTAATAACTGAGGCTGACTAACTGTTACACCCAAAAGAGCTTCCCCTTCAAGACCTGATGGTTTTGCCTCAAGAATTGCGTCTAGGGTTAACTCAAAATCTTCAACAAATCCCAAGCCATCCAATTGACTTTCAGTGACAAACATTCTGATTTTCCTATCAGTATTTTCTACCCCTATTGATACCACTGGTTTTATCTGAAGTTGAAAAACCTTAAAACTTGTGACTTCGTACTTGAAGCTACCTGGCCCCAAAGGAGTTAATTTTTTCGGATCAAGCATTGCTCCTACAACTCTTTCCTGTTGTAGGAGATAATTAGGTAGTTGCTCCTCATTTTCTTGAACAACTAGATCAATTTTTTGTCGTGCTGTAAAGGCAAGAGCCATTATCAAAAACTTGCTCAGTTTGATCTTATCGGCATTTACCCCTTTTTTTTTATCTAATGTCAACTCGAGTGGCCTACCTTGGTCCTAAAGGAACATACGCTGAGAAGGCCGCAAAAGCCCTAGCAGCCTTAGAAGGACTTGAATCTCCACAGTTCTCTCCATGCAAAGGTTTGAGATCTGTAGTAGATAGTCTTGCAAACAATCTTTGTGAAGCAGCCGTAGTACCAATTGAAAATTCAGTAGAAGGTGGAGTTACCACAACATTAGATTCTCTATGGAGACATAAAAATCTATTTATTCATAGAGCCCTAGTACTCCCTATCAAACACTCATTAATGAGCAGCGGATCAATATCAACCATTTCAGAAGTTCTTTCTCATCCTCAGGCAATAGCTCAATGTAGCCAATGGCTAAATGACAATATTCCAAATGCAGTTCATTTACCAACCAATTCAACAGCTGAAGCGATAAGGATGGTAAAAGGAAGCTCATTTAGAGCAGCAATAGGATCCAAAGATGCAAGTGAGGAACTAAATATTCTTGCTTATCCTATTAATGATATTGAAGGCAATTGCACTAGATTCATTCTCCTTAGTAGAAAGAATATTAAAGCAGATGGCAATAAGGCAAGTATGGCTTTTTCTCTTAAGTCAAATAGCCCAGGTGCATTACTGAAAGCTTTGAATTGCATAGCAAATCTTGGCCTTAATATGAGTAGAATTGAATCTCGTCCTTCTAAAAGAGAACTAGGCGAATATGTTTTTTTCATAGATCTTGATTTAAATAATTCTAATAAAAAAGACTTTGAAAAAATTACTGAAGAGTTATCTCCACTTTGCAGTCAAATAATTAATTTTGGATGTTACTTTGGTTCAGATGTTGAGTAATTTATCCTCTTGATTTGAAAACTCCAAATTTCATCAAGCCTCTTGAAAAAGACCATCTCATCATTAATATTGTTGGGATTTCTCTAGTTGCTTTTATTAAAGATCTAAAACCTAATTTAAAGATAGATGAAGGCCTTCTAAACCCTTCATATATAGATTCATTCCAAGATTGAATTGTGTATTTTGTCCAATTTGAGGTCTCCACAGAGCCTCCACAGTAAGGGCTATTTAATAAGTTTTTTTTGAATCCTTCAATACTTGAAAATGCAGGATGGGTCCATTGAATTAATAGTTGATTCATAATGAACTTTTCAAAAGAATTTAATGGATTCTTTATTGAATCTCTCTGATTCCAGTCTGCAATTGCCAAAATTCCACCAGGTCTTAGCACTCTCAACATCTCATTTGCAAAAGTTTGTTTATCAAAGATATGAGGTCCAGCTTCAACACTCCAAACCCCATCAAAGCTTCCTTTCTCAAACTTTAAGTCAAGTGCATTCATTACCTCAAAACGACAAAAATCCCTATTAGTTGTTAATTCATTTGCTCTTTTAATTTGTTCTTTACTTATAGAAATACCAATTACATCAAATCCATAATCATTAGATAATATTCTTGAACTTCCCCCAATGCCACATCCTACATCTAATATTCTTGATCCTTTTGGTAATTTATTCAAACCGCTCCAACGAACTAACTCATGAACAAAATCAACCTTAGCTTTTCTAAAGTCTTTTTTTATTCTTGGTTTTTCGTAAAATCCAAGATGGATGTGTTCTCCCCAAAGATTTTCTAACAAACGATCATTAGTCCAAGCATCATATGAGGATGCCACACTATTAATAGACTCATATTTACGACTTTTCCTTAGCCATTGACTACTTAAAGTTAATAGAAAGAAAGCACTAAATATAAAAATTAATATCCATTGCATGGTTAATTGTTGGCTTGATCAGCGTTTGAGAAAGTATCTTTTAAAGCTGTTCTAGCAGCAAGTTGCTTTCTTGTGTGATCAAGAAGTTCATATTCTCTCTCTAATCTGTGGTAAGTACTTGTTAATTCTAATAAATTTTGCTGTTCACTTGCCACTGGACCCCCAAGATGAGCAGCTATCCAAAAAGACAATTCTCTGGGTATGTCAGGCAAAGAATCAGGGAGTTCTTTCTCAGATTCAGTTAATTTCGAGGTAAGCGAAACTACATCCTTAAGAGCAACTGCGACGGAATCTTTGAGTTCTAATAGTTGTTTTTGATCTGAAACTTGATCATCATCAACCCAACTAACTAAAGCTTTTATGAAAGGACTTTCGCTAATTACTTCTAGGATTCGAAATCTTTGCTGTCCAATAGTCACAATGTTACTTCTACCATCTTGTGAAGTTTGATGCTTAATGATCTCAGCACAACAGCCTACATCAGCCATTTTTTTTGCAATTGGATCCCATCTAACAACTCCAAAACGGCTATCCGATTTCAAAACAGATTGCAGCATAACCCGATATCTAGTCTCAAAAATATGAAGAGGCAAGTACTCCTGAGGAAAAAGCACAACCTCAGGCAATGGGAAAAGTGGTAACTCCCTAACTGAAAGTTCGCTCAAATGAGTATTCCTAATTAAACATATCCTAGATAATCAATCTCGTGTTTGAGAGAAAAAGATCTAGAGCTTAACTTCTATATCAACTCCGCTTGGGAGGTCCAACTTCATTAGAGCATCTATAGTCTTTGCTGAAGGGCTATAAATATCAATAATTCGTCTATGTGTTCTGGTTTCAAAATGCTCTCTTGAATCTTTATCAACATGAGGGGAACGCAAAACACAATAAATTTTTCTTTTTGTAGGAAGAGGAATTGGCCCTATTGCTGAAGCAGCTGTTGTGTCTGCAGTCTCAATTATTTTATCGCAAGATAAATCAAGCATTCTTCTATCAAAAGCCTTTAGGCGTATACGTATTTTTTGCTGTGCAATTGCAGTTGACATAATGGAATTACCAAAAGCTAATTAGGTTTTCGAGGTTCTTTTATATATGAACTTATTAGTTCATTTCTTTATTTAATCTAGAGGATGACCTGTATCAATTACAAGTCATCCTCACAATCATCACTCAATAATTTTAGAAACTACTCCTGCGCCAATAGTACGTCCACCTTCTCGAATTGCGAATCTCATACCTTGTTCTATTGCAACAGGGGCAATCAATTCTCCTGTCATTTTTATTCTGTCCCCAGGCATTACCATTTCAACATTGCTTCCATCATCAGATGTGAATGCTGTAATTTGACCTGTTACATCTGTAGTACGGATATAAAACTGAGGACGATAACCCGCAAAGAAAGGCGTATGGCGGCCACCCTCTTCTTTTTTTAATACATATACCTCACCCTCAAATTTAGTATGAGGTGTGATAGATCCTTTTTTAACCAGAACCATTCCTCTTTCAATATCTTCCTTCTGAACTCCACGTAGAAGAAGACCAACGTTATCTCCTGCCATACCTTCATCAAGAAGCTTTCTAAACATCTCAACACCAGTGACCGTTGTGAGTCTTGTATCTCTAATTCCTACAATTTCAACCTCCTCACCGACAGTTACTTTTCCTCTTTCAATTCGACCAGTAGCAACTGTTCCACGACCAGTGATTGAGAAAACGTCTTCAACAGCCATTAAGAATGGTTTGTCAACTTCACGCTCTGGCTCTGGAATTGAGGTATCAACAGCTGTCATCAATTCATCTATTTTTGTCTCCCAATCAGTTTCACCTTCAATAGCTTTCAAACCTGAAACTTGAATAACAGGAATATCATCACCAGGGAAGTCATAACTTGTTAGAAGTTCACGAATCTCCATTTCGACGAGTTCGATCATTTCTTCATCATCGACCATGTCACATTTGTTTAGTGCAACTACCAATGCTGGAACACCAACTTGCTTCGCCAAAAGAATGTGTTCTTTTGTTTGAGCCATTGCTCCATCTGTTGCGGCAACTACAAGGATTGCACCATCCATCTGTGCTGCACCTGTGATCATGTTTTTCACATAATCGGCGTGGCCTGGACAATCAACGTGAGCGTAATGCCTTCCATCAGTTTCGTATTCAACGTGGGCAGTATTGATTGTGATTCCACGCTCGCGCTCTTCTGGAGCACCGTCAATATCTGCATAATCTTGTTCTTTGGCTTGACCCTTCTTGGCTAAAACCTTTGTAATTGCAGCAGTAAGGGTTGTTTTGCCATGGTCAACGTGGCCAATAGTACCTATGTTGACGTGAGGTTTGTTCCTCTCAAACTTCTCGCGAGCCATTTTTTTTAAAGAATCGGGGGATGGTTAGTAAATTTTAGAGATCAGGAATTGCCCTGATTCTTGGAGATAATTGCTTCAGCAACATTACGAGGAACTTCCTCGTAGGTGCTGAACTCCATTGAGAAAATACCCCGACCTTGAGTCATTGATCGGAGTTGAGTGGCATAGCCAAACATTTCGGCTAATGGCACTTTTGCCTGGACTTTGGATTGTCCATCATCGATGGATTGACCTTCGACCTGACCTCGTCTAGAGGACAGATCTCCAATTATAGAGCCTAGGAAGTCCTCAGGGACCTCTACCTCAACTTTCATCATAGGTTCCAGAAGGACAGGATTGCACTTCTTGATTCCATCTTTGAAAGCCATTGAGCCAGCAATTTTGAAAGCCATCTCTGATGAATCAACATCATGATATGAGCCATCAACCAAAGTGACTTTGACATCAATAAGAGGATAGCCTGCAATCACTCCAGATTCACATGTTTCCTTCATCCCAGATTCAGCAGGTTTAATATATTCTTTAGGAACTGATCCACCTACAATTTTATTGACAAATTCAAACCCAGTTCCTGGCTCACCTGGCTCAACTTCTATAACGACATGTCCATATTGACCTTTACCTCCTGTTTGCCTTGCGAACTTTCCTTCTCCTGAAGAACTTGCTCTAATAGTTTCCCTATAAGAAACTTGGGGAGCTCCAATATTTGCCTCAACCTTAAATTCTCTCAACATACGGTCAACGAGAATCTCAAGGTGGAGTTCACCCATACCAGCAATAACAGTTTGATTTGTCTCTTGATCCGTACTCACTCTAAATGTTGGATCTTCTTCAGACAAAGATGTCAAAGCTTTGCCTAACTTTTCCATATCACTTTTAGTCTTAGGTTCTACCGCAACAGATATAACTGGCTCAGGTATGTACAAAGTTTCAAGAACAATTGCCTCTTCAGAAGCGCATAAAGTATCCCCTGTTGTCGTGTTTTTAAGACCAAGTACAGCACCAAGATCACCAGCTCTTAATTCATCAACTTCCTCACGGTCATCAGCTTTCAAAATTATCAGTCTAGATATTCTCTCCTTTGCATCCTTGGTTGAATTCAGAACATAACTTCCTTTCTCAAGAACGCCAGAGTACATGCGAACAAAAGTCAATTTCCCGTATGGGTCTGCCATTACTTTGAATGCAAGCGCGCTGAAAGGAGCGCCATCGTCTGAAGGCCTAACAGCTTCTTTTCCGTTAGGAAGCAAGCCCTGAATAGGTGGCACATCAACGGGAGCTGGGAGATAATTAACTACAGCATCTAATAGCAACTGAACTCCTTTATTTTTAAAAGCTGAACCACATAGCATTGGAACTAAACCATGTTTAAGAACACCTTCCCTAATCCCAGATTTTAGTTGTTCTATTGTTAACTCTCCGTTTTCAAGAAACGCTTCAAGTAATTCCTCCTCAGTTTCTGCTATGGACTCCATTAATTTAGATCGCCAATCAGATACCAAATCAACCATATCTGAAGGAACCTCAGTCTCTTCAATATCTTTTCCAAGATCATCCTTGTATATATATGCCTTGTTTTCTACAAGATCGATAATCCCCTTTAAATCATTTTCAGCCCCAATTGGTAATTGAATTGGAACAGCATTAGCTTTTAATCGATCTTTAATTTGACCGTGGACCTTCAGAAAATCAGCCCCAGTTCTATCCATTTTATTTACAAATACCATTCTTGGTACTGAATACCTATCTGCCTGACGCCAGACAGTCTCAGATTGAGGTTGGACGCCACCAACAGCGCAAAAAACTGCTATCACACCATCAAGCACTCTCATCGAGCGTTCAACCTCAATAGTGAAGTCAACGTGGCCAGGGGTATCGATAATATTTATACGATGGTCGTCCCAGGTGGTCGAAATCGCCGCCGCAGTGATAGTTATTCCTCTTTCTCTCTCCTGAGCCATCCAGTCAGTGACAGCTGCACCATCATGCACCTCTCCCATTTTATGGACAACACCTGAATAGAAAAGAATTCTTTCAGTGCAAGTTGTTTTACCAGCATCAATATGTGCAGCAATTCCGATATTTCTTACTCGTTCCAAAGGAAAGGCGCGTGCCACAGAAAATACTCCGACTAAAGGGCTTTAAAATGCGCATGGACTCTACAACTAAGCATGCTAAAAAAGAAATATTTTGAGGATTTAAATAGAAAAATTTGACTAAAATCAATAGCGATAGTGCGCAAAAGCTTTGTTTGCCTCGGCCATCTTATGAGTCTCTTCCCTCTTCCTCACTGCATTTCCAGCCTCGTTGGCTGCATCCATGAGCTCCCCAGCAAGCTTTTGAGCCATGCTTCTACCATTTCTTGATCTTGAGAAATTTACTAACCATCTAAGTGCCATAGCAATTCCTCTTTCTTGACGAACCTCCATTGGAACCTGATATGTAGCACCACCCACTCTTCTCGCTCTAACTTCAACAAGAGGTGTGACATTTTTCACTGCTGTTTCGAATAGCTCAATGGGATCTGAGCCAGTTCTTTCATTAATCAAACCAAAAGCATCAGAAAGAATTTTTTGAGCTGTTGATTTCTTCCCATGTTTCATCAAACGATGAACCATCATACTCGCCAAACGATTATTAAATTGTGGATCAGGGAGAACAGGTCTTTTTTCTGCAGCGTTTCTTCTTGACATGAAATTAAATTGTATAAAGGGAAAAATTCAATAAATCAAATAAATTTTTAATCTTTAGGAGATTTAGCTCCATATTTTGACCTTGACTGCTTACGGTCCTTTACACCTGCAGTATCAAGAGTTCCTCTGACTATGTGGTATCTAACTCCTGGAAGATCCTTCACTCTCCCACCTCTCAATAGAACAACTGAGTGTTCTTGAAGATTATGTCCGATACCTCCAATGTAAGCAGTCACTTCAAAACCAGAGGTCAATCTCACACGAGCTACTTTCCTAAGGGCAGAGTTAGGCTTTTTAGGGGTTGAGGTGTAAACCCTTGTACATACTCCTCTCCGTTCAGGACAACCTCGCAACGCAGGAGATTTTGTCTTTGTTTTTAGAGTCTTTCGCTCTGTTCTTATCAACTGTTGAATGGTTGGCATTAATTTAAGATTTGGTCTAAGTTAGACCAGATTCAACAATTCTTCAGATTACTTGGTCAACCACCCAAATTCATAGTTTTTTTCAATTAATATTTTATTTTTATTCAGGTTTAAGCATAAGTTATAGATAATTTAAAGAAAGTATTGAATAAAAAACTAGATGGTAGACAAAAATGTTTAAGATGTAACTCTAGGAACTATCAAAACAATCTAGTCACCTATTTCAAAGCTTACCGATCGCACCTTTGTAAGAAAAGAAAAAATAGTAAGTTAAAAACATGCATCAACGACCCTCAAGATTCAATTGGCCATACTGTGATAGCACTTATCCAGATGCCTTTTCTGGGGAAAAAGATTCTTGTGGTGTTGGCTTTATAGCGAGCCTTGAAGGCAACAGAAATAATTGGGTCTTGTCTCAGGCATTACGAGGTCTCAGTTGCATGGAGCACAGGGGCGGATGCGGCGGAGATGGTGACTCAGGTGATGGTGCTGGGATTTTATGTGAAATTCCATGGTCATATTTAAGGCAAGTTTGGGACACGGCTAAACAATGCGACCCCCATTTATCAGGAATAGGTATGATTTTCATGCCAAAAGACTCTAAGAATAGAGAAATAGCGAGGGAGATATGTGAACAGGAAGCTGAGCTGTTAGGGATAACCTCCAAAGGGTGGCGAGATGTTCCTGTTCATGAAGAAGTTTTAGGCAAACTTGCAAGGGAAAATGAACCCTTTATTACACAATGGCTAGTTGATGTTAAGGATAAAGAAATCAATCTTGAGGCTTTACTTTTCAGATTGAGGCAAAAGATTTCTAATCGAGCAAATATAGAATTAAAGGAGGATAAATTAGGTCTCTATATTTGCTCTTTAAGTAGCAAAACCATTGTTTATAAAGGAATGGTTAGATCTAAAATATTAGCTCCTTTTTATAGTGATTTACAGGACGATAGATTTGAAGTTTCATATGCGGTTTACCATAGAAGATTCAGTACAAACACATTGCCTAAATGGCCTTTAGCTCAACCAATGAGACTTTTAGGTCATAATGGAGAAATAAATACATTACTCGGAAATATTAATTGGGCTAAAGCAACAGAAACAGATATAAGTTCCGTTTGGAAAGAAAATGCAAAAGATCTAAAACCTATAGTCAATAATTTATATAGTGATTCAGCAAATCTTGATTTAAATCTTGAACTATTAGTTCGAAGTGGAAGACCAATAACTGATAGTTTATTAACACTTATTCCCGAAGCTTTTAGAGACCAACCAGAATTAATAAATAAACCTGAAATAACTGCTTTTTACGAATATGCTGCAGGAACCCAAGAGCCTTGGGATGGCCCAGCTTTAATAGTCTTTACTGACGGAATAAACATAGGCGCAACTCTTGATAGAAATGGTTTAAGACCAGCTCGCTATTGCATCACTAAAAATGGATATGTTGTTATGGGATCTGAAACAGGTGTTGTTCAATTAGAAGAAGATCTAATCCAAGAGAAAGGTCGCTTAGGTCCTGGCCAAATGCTTGCGGTAGATTTAGAAAGCAAGAGAATTTTACGTAATTGGGATGTTAAAGAAGAGTCAGCAAATAGATACCCATACCTAGATTGGTTAAAAGCAAATCGCATAAACCTTAATAACCAAAGTTGGGAAACAAACAATAAATTTGATAAGCAAAAATTGCTTCAGCAACAAATTGCATTTGGCTTTAGTGCAGAAGATTTTGATTATATAATTAACAGCATGGCAGCAAATGCAAAAGAACCAACTTATTGCATGGGAGATGATATACCACTAGCAATACTTTCTAATAAATCACATATTCTTTACGACTATTTCAAACAGAGATTTGCACAAGTTACTAATCCACCAATTGATCCTCTTAGAGAAAAGCTAGTCACTAGCTTAGAGATGAATCTTGGGGTTAGAAAAGCACCCTTAAGGCCTAAAGCAGAGTCTGCAAGACTAATTCATATTAAATCACCAATACTTAATGAAAAAGAATTAATTTCAATAACGAAGTCAGAAATTTCATGCAAGCAGATATCGACTTTAATTCCTATTCATGATGATAAAATAAACCTTGAAAAAGGTCTCAAAAATCTATGCCAAGAGGCAGAAGATAGTGTAATTAATGGTGGAGAAATACTAATCCTTTCTGATAGAGATATTAATCAAGAGAACTCCTATATTCCACCTCTTCTCGCTGTTGGTGCTGTTCATCATCACTTACTTAGAAAAGGGCTAAGACTAAAAACCTCGATAATTATAGATACAGCTCAATGCTGGAGTACTCATCACATAGCCTGTCTGATTGGATTTGGAGCAAGTGCAATTTGTCCTTGGTTGACATGGGAAACAACTCGCCATTGGTGGGAATTACCTAAAACTCAAAAACTTATTTCAGATGGGAAGTTGTCTAATTTATCTATAGAGATTGCTCAAGATAATGTTAAAAAAGCAATGGAAGATGGATTAAGAAAAATACTTTCGAAGATAGGTATCTCAGTATTAGCAAGTTATCACGGAGCTCAAATCTTTGAGGCTATAGGTATAGGTGCAGATTTAATTGATTTAGCTTTCAAGGGAACAACAAGTCGTATAGCAGGACTAACTTTGAGCGAATTATCACTTGAGACAGTTTCATTTCATAAAAAAGCTTTCCCAGAACTAGAGCAAAAAAAACTTGATTTTAATGGATTTGTTCAATATCGAAATAGTGGAGAATTTCATTTAAATAATCCTGAAATGTCAAAAACTCTTCATGCTGCAGTCAAAGCTGGGCCTGGATATGACCACTTCAAAACTTATCAAAGACTTCTAGAAAGTCGTCCCGCTACTACCCTCAGAGATCTTCTTACATTTAAAACAGCAACCCAGCCTTTACCACTTGATCAAATAGAAAGTGTTGAGAGTATTTGTCAAAGATTTTGCACTGGCGGAATGAGTCTAGGTGCCCTATCCAGGGAAGCGCATGAAGTTCTTGCAATAGCAATGAATAGGATTGGAGGCAAAAGTAATAGTGGTGAAGGAGGAGAGGATCCCGCGAGATTCAATGTTCTCGAGGATGTTGACGAAAATAATCAATCAAAGACATTACCTAATCTCAAAGGTCTTTTAAATGGAGATACCGCATGTTCTGCAATTAAACAAATTGCGTCTGGCCGATTTGGTGTAACCCCTGAATATTTAACTAGTGGCAAGCAATTAGAAATCAAAGTAGCTCAAGGTGCAAAGCCTGGAGAAGGAGGACAATTGCCTGGGCCAAAGGTTGATGAATACATAGCAAAGCTTCGTAATAGCAAGCCAGGAGTAGCTCTTATTTCTCCTCCTCCTCATCATGATATTTATTCAATAGAAGACCTCGCCCAACTTATTCATGACCTACATCAAATAAATCCAACTGCAAAAGTCAGTGTGAAATTAGTTGCTGAGATAGGGATTGGCACAATTGCAGGGGGAGTAGCCAAAGCCAATGCTGATGTCATCCAAATTTCAGGACATGATGGAGGGACGGGTGCATCGCCACTTAGTTCAATTAAACATGCTGGTCTACCATGGGAACTTGGATTAACGGAAGTGCATCGCTCTTTATTAGAAAATGGTCTTCGCAAACGGGTTTTATTAAGAGCAGATGGAGGTTTAAAGACAGGATGGGATGTCCTGATTGCGGCTTTACTTGGAGCAGAGGAATATGGTTTTGGAACAATCGCAATGATTGCCGAAGGTTGCATTATGGCAAGGATTTGCCATACAAATAAATGTCCAGTAGGTATAGCAACTCAACAAGAAGGCTTAAGAAAAAGATTCCCAGGCTTACCAGAACATGTAGTTAACTTTTTTATCTTCGTAGCTGAGGAAGTCAGACAATTGATGAGTCAAGTTGGTGTAGCAAAAGTCGAGGATCTTATTGGAAGAACAGATCTATTAATCCAACGAAATCTAGACTTAACAAAAACAACAGAACTTGACCTATCTAGCCTTCTCAAACCTATAGATAACTCAAAAGATCGTTCATGGTTAAAACACGAAATTAAAGCTCATAGCAATGGAGAAGTTATTGAAAATGCCATACTGAAAGATGAAGAAGTTTCTAATGCAATTAAAACTCAAGGAAGCATCTCCAAAGAAATTCCAATTGTTAATACAGATAGAAGTGTTTGTGCACGAATCTCTGGAGAAATAGCTAAAAAATATGGAAATAAAGGTTTTAATGGGAATTTGAATTTGATATTTAAAGGTTCCGCTGGACAAAGCTTTGGTGCATTTATTTTAAAAGGAATGAATATATCTTTGATAGGAGAAGCTAATGATTATGTAGGAAAAGGTATTAACGGAGGTTCTATTACGATTGTTCCCGAAATTATTAATGACACATCTAACACTCAGGTAATACTTGGTAACACATGTCTATATGGAGCAACTGGCGGGAAATTATTCGCCCTTGGAATAGCAGGTGAGCGTTTTGGAGTTCGCAATAGTGGAGCTCATGCTGTAATTGAAGGAGCGGGTGACCATTGTTGCGAATATATGACTGGAGGAGTTGTTGTTGTGCTTGGAAAAACCGGAAGAAACATAGGAGCAGGAATGACTGGAGGCATAGCTTTTATTCTTGACAAAAAAAATGAACTTGACTTGAGAATGAATAAAGAAATTGTTGAGACATATCCTCTAACTGCAACTAACCAAGAACAATTCTTAAATGACTTAATTATTGAATATCATCAGAAAACCAAAAGTCCTTTAGCGCAAAAGATTCTCTCAGACTGGTCTTCGTGGAAAAATTTATTTAAGGTTGTAGTTCCTCCAAGCGAAAAGAATAAATTAGGTATTGAGGAAGCGCTGGAGAAAGCGACAATATAGATAGACAATATGCCTATATTTATTAAGACAGAGAAGTTTAAAGACAAAACCTTAGAATTATCTAATATTGAAAGGAAAAAATTCTTATTAATGCATAAAGAATGGGTTAAAAATATTAGCAACTCCGGCCATTACATCCATAGCGGATATTTAATAAATGAACAAAAGATGCCGGGTGGTGGAGGTTTATTAATTCTTGAAGCAAAGGATTATTTAACAGCAAAAAAGATCATAGAAAATGATCCCATGATTAAAAATAATTTAGTTATCTGGGATCTTCAAGAATGGATATCTATTGATGGAAGTCAACCAAAGTTTTGAAATCATCTTGGATGAGACATCATTAATTTTTTAACTTCTCCTGCGTGATAACTACTTCTAGTTAATGGTGAACTAATGACCTGCAAAAACCCTAAGTTATTTTCCCCCTCAAAACGGTAACTATCAAATTGAGAAGGAGATACAAATCTATTAACAGGCAAATGTTTTGGTCCTGGAGATAAATATTGGCCAATAGTTACTATATCAACTTTATTTAGATGCAGATCATAAAGAACACTCAAAATCTCTTCATCTGTTTCCCCTAATCCAGCCATTAAGCCAGATTTTGTATACACTCTTGGCCAACCTTCACGAACTCTTTTTAATAATTCCAAAGACCTTTCATATTTTCCTTGAGGTCTGACTCTTGGATATAGCCTTGGAACTGTCTCTATATTGTGATTTAGTACATTTGGAGCGGCATCCAAAATAACTTTCAAAGCATCCCAATTACCGCAAAGATCTGGAATTAAAACTTCAATAGATGTAAAAGGAGATTTCTTTTGAACAGCCTTAATACATTTCAAAAATTGACTAGCGCCACCATCTTCTAAATCATCACGATTGACGGAAGTTATTACAACATGAGTTAATCCCATCCTGGAAACAGCCTCACCTAAACGATCAGGTTCTGATGGGTCTAAAAGTCTTTTCGAATTATCAAATGAGATATCGCAATAAGGGCATTTCCGAGTGCAGGCAGGACCCATTATCAAGAAAGTAGCAGTACCTCCTGCAAAACATTCTCCAATATTTGGACAACTTGCTTCCTGACAAACTGTATTGAGTTTTAAATCAACTAATAGATCAGCAACATTGCCAATCCTCTCTTGCTGCGGTGCCTTAACACGTAACCAGTCTGGTTTAAGCAAAGCTCTTTTAATAACAAACTAACTTTAGAAAGAATTTCCAAATTGACTTGATTTTTTAACTTCTTCTAAACTTGATTACTACAAATAACCTTAAAACTAATTATTCGATTATCTGGTTTGTAGCAATCAACAAAAAATCAATTAGAAAAATAGCCTCTTGGTGTTAAAAATCTATTGTTTTTTATGACACTCTGACTATTACCAATGACCAAAATAGTCAGCATATCGACCTGATCAAATGGCAAGGTTTCAAGAGTGTGTATTTCTATGCTTTCATCTGGCCTCCCAAGCTCTCTAGCGATAGCAACAGGTGTGGATGATTTGCGAAATTCGATTAATAAATCAACAGTCTTTTTTAACTGCCAATCACGTTTTTTTGATTTTGGATTAAATATTGCAATAACAAAGTCACCTATCGCTGCACTTTTAATTCTCCTCTCAATTTGATCCCACGGAGTCAAAAGATCACTTAAGGAGATAGAACAAAAATCATGCATAAAAGGAGCTCCTAGTTTTGCAGCAGCCATTTGAAAGGAGCTAATGCCTGGATGCACTTGAAATAAAGGCCTTGAATCAATCTTTTCATGTAGCCAAAGTTCAAGAGCTAACCCTGCCATTCCATAAATTCCACTGTCGCCAGATGAAATAAGAGCTACCCTTACTCCCTCTTTTGCAAGCTCAAGAGCGTATTGACATCGATCTTTTTCAAAAGTTAATTCTGAATCAATTCGCACCTGATCAGGACGACGAATTAAATCCAAATAATTCAAGTAAGGGGTATAACCGATCCAAGCAGAGCATCTAGTTAAAGCTCGACGTGAGTCAGAGGTAAGCATTTCCAAGTCTCCAGGGCCACTGCCAATCAAATGCAATTCACCTTTATGAGGTGCAAAGGGAATTGATACTTCTACCAATGCAATTGTTACAGCACCGCACTCATCATCGTTGGAATAATAGATTTTTTTTTCTTGTATTAATCTTCCAGACTGACCTCCCAATAAAATTGCGGCAGCTTCAGCGACTGAGGCAGTTCCCATTTCATTCAAAACAACATTTGAAGGAGTTGGCACTTTGACTTGTGAAAGTTCAGGGGCACTAAAAAAATAAATTGGCCATTCATTTTTTTTTGACAAATTCAATAATCCTATTTCATCATTTTTTTTATCAATAGTTGCTAAACCAGAGATTGAAAGATGTGATAAGCCACTTTGATTCAAAGACTCATTAATTGCTCTTTGAATGACCTTTTCATCTGTATTTCTCTCACACCCAATTCCAATAATTATTGTCGGTGGATGCCATGAACATATATTCTTATTTTCTTGACCAATGTATAAGTCGATATTTTCAAAAGATTTTGAATCTTTTTTCTCTAAAAAAGAAAGATTGGAACAGGCATTTAATTTCTGCCACAATGTTGACCCTTTAGATTGAACAACAATATTTTTTTGCTGCTTAGATTGGCTAATCATTAATTTTCGCCAATCGACATTCTTTCCTCCTCTTTTCCAACCCCATCCTTCACCAAAACAATCCAAAGGAATTCTTTTTTCTGTGAATGAATCTGAAGTGCAAATCACTTCTGCTTCTAAAGCAGCTGCCAGCTCACTAGCAAACCTGTCTCCTCCTTGCTTGTGGCCTCCTAAAAGAGTAATAACATTTTCAGCCTTTGAATCCATTACCAATATTGCTGGATCATTTTCTTTAGATCTAACAAAAGGAGAGATAAGCCTAACTACAGCACCGATTGAACCTACAAAAATTAATTTATTATTGTTCTCCCAATGATCTTTTAAAAAATCACTTGGCGAGGATTTAACTAAACCTTCAATTTTTTTTTCTAGAGAAAGAGTTGAACCATCAGATATAAAAATTTGGTCTATGTATTTGCTTTCTTGCAATCTCTTAAGTAAAGGCAGAGCGCTTAAAGAGAATCCGAATGCAATCCTTTTTGGAGTTTTAACTAATGTTTTTTCCAGAACGAGAGATAAAATAAATTTTTGATTTATTTATATAAGGTAGCCTCTTAAAGAAAGCTTTAGTAAAAATGAATACTGAAAAATGGTGAATATAGTTTTCAAATAAGTTTGTTGACTTCAATAAAAAGCTCTTATCAAGAAATTGAGTAGTATTTTTACCTAATGGCAAGCATCTAACTTAAACTTGTCAAAGGGAAAAACTCTTGTAATGAACGAGTTTTTACCCAATTAATAGTTACAACAAATAAAGCTCCTAGACCTAAATAACTTTTTCCCCGGCCCTCCACAACAGGCAATGATTTACTAATTAAGAAAAACCATGGATTCAATGACGACTTAATAATAAAAGTGTAGAACATTTGTTACATGCTTCCGTAGTAACTGACTGTCTACTTTATGCTTATGTCATAACCCCTATATAGGTTTTTCAAGTAACTTCAAAGGTAGGTCTTGAATTC
Organism: Prochlorococcus sp. AG-402-C09; assembly: GCA_003279565.1. GTDB lineage: Bacteria > Cyanobacteriota > Cyanobacteriia > PCC-6307 > Cyanobiaceae > Prochlorococcus_B. The sequence goes on along the minus strand of QCHN01000010.1, from coordinate 25,582 downwards.
CTAAAATCTTTCACAAAGTAATCCCACTTCATAAGTAGAATTACTTAATTAAGATTTAACCCTGATCTTCGTAAGATTAGGCCCCCCAAACCTCGATCACATTCCTGAAGGAATCACTCGATGACCATTAGCCCACCAGAAAGAGAACAAAAAAAAGAGCCAGTTCTCGATAAACCTATCGAAACTGATGCAATCCCTGTAGATTTTTCCAAGCTTGATAAGCCTGGTTTTTGGTCCAAGACTCTTGCAAAGGGTCCAAAGACCACTACATGGATATGGAATCTTCATGCTGATGCGCATGATTTTGATACCCATGTTGGAGATCTACAAGAAACAAGTAGAAAAGTATTTTCTGCTCATTTTGGCCACTTAGCAGTCATCTTTATTTGGATGAGCGCAGCTTTCTTTCATGGAGCTCGCTTTTCAAATTATTCTGGCTGGCTAGCAGATCCAACTCACGTAAAACCTGGAGCTCAAGTCGTTTGGCCAATAGTTGGTCAAGAAATGCTCAATGCTGATTTGGGCGGTAATTATCACGGCATTCAGATCACATCAGGAATTTTCCAGATGTGGAGAGGTTGGGGTATTACTAATGAAACTGAGCTAATGGCTCTAGCTATTGGTGCTCTACTAATGGCTGCAATTATGTTGCATGGAGGCATATATCACTATCACAAAGCCGCCCCAAAGCTTGATTGGTTCAGGAATCTTGAATCGATGCTCAATCACCACATAGCTGGTCTAGTGGGATTGGGTTCTATTGCTTGGGCTGGACATTGCATTCACATTGGCGCACCAACTGCAGCGCTTATGGATGCAATTGATGCTGGAAAGCCTCTAGTTATTGATGGCATTCCTATTGCTTCAATTGCAGACATGCCTCTGCCCCACGAACTTTGCAATCCTGCTATTGCTAGTCAAATATTCCCTGGCCTAGCAGGAAGAACAGTTGAAAATTTCTTTACTACAAATTGGTGGGCGTTTAGTGATTTTCTAACTTTCAAAGGTGGTCTAAATCCGGTTACAGGAAGCTTATGGATGACAGATATTTCTCATCACCATTTAGCTTTTGGAGTACTAGCTGTATTTGGTGGACATCTTTATAGAACAATGTTTGGCATTGGCCATAGTCTTAAAGAAATACTAGATAATCATGCTGGAGATCCAATTCTTTTCCCTGCTCCAAATGGACATAAGGGAATTTATGAGTTTTTAGCTAATAGTTGGCATGCTCAGCTTGGTTTAAACCTCGCAATGATTGGCTCCTTGAGCATCATTATTTCCCATCACATGTATGCGATGCCCCCATATCCGTACTTGTCGATTGATTACCCAACCGTCCTTGGTCTATTTACACATCATATGTGGATAGGAGGATTATTTATTGTCGGTGCAGCAGCTCATGCTGGTATTGCAATGATTAGAGACTATGACCCAGCTGTCCATATTGATAACGTCCTAGACAGAATTTTGAAAGCAAGAGATGCATTAATTAGTCATCTAAATTGGGCTTGTATGTTCTTAGGTTTCCATAGCTTTGGTCTTTACATTCACAATGATGTAATGCGTGCTTTAGGAAGACCTGCAGATATGTTCAGTGATACAGGTATACAACTTCAACCTGTTTTTGCTCAATGGATTCAAAATATTCATCATTCAGCTGCTGGCTCTACCACTCTTGCTGGTGCGAATGTAAACCTTCAAAGTGGTTTGGTTAGCGAGGTCTTTAATGGTTCCGTAAGTCAAGTTGGGGGAAAGATTGGAATCGCTCCTATACCTTTAGGAACTGCTGATTTCATGATTCACCATATCCATGCTTTTACTATCCACGTAACTCTTCTGATTCTTTTAAAAGGAGTTTTATTCGCAAGGAGCTCCAGACTAATTCCTGACAAAGCGAACCTTGGATTTAGATTCCCCTGTGATGGACCAGGAAGAGGAGGTACATGCCAAGTTTCATCTTGGGATCATGTTTTCCTTGGATTGTTCTGGATGTATAACGGCTTATCAGTAGTTATCTTCCATTTCTCATGGAAAATGCAAAGTGATGTATGGGGTCTTACAGGAGGAAACTTTGCTCAAAGCTCCATAACTATTAACGGATGGCTTAGAGATTTCTTATGGGCTCAGTCATCACAGGTCCTTACAAGCTATGGTCAACCCATAAGTATGTACGGTTTGATGTTCTTAGGAGCTCATTTCGTTTGGGCATTTAGTCTTATGTTCCTATTCAGTGGCCGTGGTTACTGGCAAGAATTATTTGAGTCAATTATTTGGGCTCATAATAAACTTAAGTTGGCTCCAACTATTCAACCAAGAGCTCTATCTATCACTCAAGGTCGTGCAGTAGGAGCAGCTCATTTCCTTCTAGGAGGAATTGCTACAACTTGGGCCTTCTTCCACGCTCGCTTAATCGGTCTCGGCTGACCCTCTCTGATCTTTTATAAAATGGCAACTAAATTTCCATCTTTTAGTCAGGGTCTTGCTCAAGACCCTACAACCAGAAGAATCTGGTACGGCATAGCTACCGCTCACGACTTCGAAAGTCATGACGGTATGACAGAGGAACAGTTATATCAAAAACTCTTCTCTACTCATTTTGGTCACTTAGCCATCATTGGTCTTTGGGTGGCAGGAAATCTTTTTCACATTGCTTGGCAAGGAAACTTTGAGCAATGGGTTTTAGATCCCACTCATACTCGTCCAATTGCTCATGCAATTTGGGATCCTCATTTTGGACAAGGTCTTACTGATGCTCTAACTCAGGCAGGAGCAACTTCTCCAGTCAATATTGCTTACTCAGGCTTATACCACTGGTGGTACACAATTGGCATGAGAACCAATGAGCAGCTTTTCCAGGGCGCAATCTTTATCAACATTCTTGTCTGCTGGTTATTGTTTGCTGGATGGCTTCATCTTCAACCTAAATACAGACCCTCATTAGCATGGTTTAAAAATGCAGAATCTCAATTAAATCATCACCTAGCTGTTCTTTTTGGATTCAGCAGTATTGCTTGGACTGGTCACTTAATTCATGTAGCCATTCCTGAATCAAGAGGAATACATGTTGGCTGGGATAACTGGTTAACTGTTATGCCTCATCCAGAGGGTCTAACTCCATTTTTCTCAGGGAATTGGGGAGCTTATGCTCAAAACCCTGATTCTCTTGATGCTGTTTTTGGAACTACTCAAGGAGCTGGTACAGCGATATTTACATTCTTAGGTGGACTTCACCCTCAAAGTGAATCACTTTGGCTTACAGATATTGCTCACCATCATTTGGCTATAGGAGTTGTATTTATAATTGCAGGCCATATGTATAGGACTAACTTTGGTATTGGCCATAGCCTTAAAGAAATTGTTGAAGCACACAATACAAGTCATCCAAAAGATCCACATAAGGGTTATTTCGGTATAAAGCACAATGGACTATTTGAGACAGTTAACAACTCACTCCATTTTCAACTTGGACTTGCACTCGCTTCTTTAGGTGTAGCTTGTAGTTTGGTCGCCCAGCATATGGGTGCACTTCCTTCATATGCATTTATCGCAAGGGATTACACAACTCAGTCAGCTCTATATACCCATCATCAATACATAGCAATGTTCTTGATGGTCGGTGCGTTCTCTCACGGAGCAATTTTCTTTGTCAGAGACTATGATCCAGAGCTTAATAAAGATAATGTATTAGCAAGAATCCTCAGTACAAAAGAAGCCTTAATTAGCCACTTAAGTTGGGTAACAATGCTCCTAGGCTTCCATACTCTTGGAATCTATGTCCACAATGATGTAGTTGTAGCCTTTGGCACACCTGAAAAACAGATTCTTATTGAACCAGTATTTGCTCAGTTTGCTCAAGCTGCAAGCGGAAAAATGATGTATGGCTTTAATGCTTTATTAGCTAATGCATCTAGTTCTGCGTCAATAGCTGCAAGCACCATGCCAGGCAACCATTACTGGATGGATATGATTAACAGACCAGATGCTCTTACAAACTTCTTACCTATAGGACCCGCAGACTTCTTAGTTCATCATGCAATTGCATTGGGACTTCATACAACTGCTTTGATTCTTATAAAGGGTGCTCTTGATGCTAGAGGAACAAAACTAATTCCAGACAAAAAGGATTTAGGATTTGCTTTCCCTTGCGATGGACCAGGCCGTGGTGGTACTTGTGATAGTTCTTCTTGGGACGCTACTTATTTAGCAATGTTCTGGGCCTTAAATACTATTGCCTGGATTACCTTCTATTGGCATTGGAAACATCTAGCAATTTGGATGGGTAATACAGCTCAATTCAATGAATCTGGTACCTATTTAATGGGATGGTTTAGAGATTATCTATGGCTAAATAGTTCACAATTAATCAATGGATATAACCCATTTGGTGTAAATGCTTTATCTCCATGGGCTTGGATGTTCTTATTTGGCCATCTCATATGGGCGACTGGATTTATGTTCCTCATCTCTTGGAGGGGTTATTGGCAAGAACTTATAGAAACTCTTGTTTGGGCTCATCAAAGAACTCCAATAGCTAATTTAGTAGGCTGGAGAGATAAACCTGTTGCATTATCAATTGTCCAAGCACGATTAGTTGGTTTGACACATTTCACAGTTGGAAACTTTGTCACCTTTGGAGCCTTTGTTATCGCTTCTACTTCTGGTAAATTCGGATAAATCTTTAACAAGCAGCCTCCAGTTAAAAGAACACTGTCTTTATAGGCGGTGTTCTTTTTTTATGGGAACTAATATTTATGAGATTATCTATAGAAACTCTTGTTTGGGCTCATCAAAGAACTCCAATAGCTAATTTAGTAGGCTGGAGAGATAAACCTGTTGCATTATCAATTGTCCAAGCACGGTTAGTTGGTTTGACACATTTCACAGTTGGAAACTTTGTCACCTTTGGAGCCTTTGTTATCGCTTCTACTTCTGGTAAATTCGGATAAATCTTTAACAAGCAGCCTCCAGTTAAAAAAACACCGCCTATAAAGACAGTGTTCTTTTTTTTATGGGAACTAATATTTATGAGATTATCTATAGATATTTATAAGTAAAAACAGATAAATTCATCTAAGTTCAAGCTTTTAACAAATCATCAATCAGTTGAAATAAATTATTTTTAAGCTCCAAGTAGATGATATTCCTTAATTAATGGTAGAACAGTATCTAGATGCAAAGTACCAATTAACAACCAAGCAAATACAACACCTCCTGTACCTCCTAACCAAAAACCATTTGTAAAATCATTCCATCCTGCTCGAGTAAATAAATCAGAAGGAGGATTTGGGACTGTTGCATCAGGGGGCTGCACATTAGGCGCCTTACCCGCAGCATTGTAAAGAATAAAAAGAGCAGTCAGTATTTGAATAGCTCCCACGCCGCCAAGTAAACCTGCTGTCAAGGCAAAATCAGTATTTCTAAGAGGCCCTGTCATAGAGAACGGACCAAAGAGTAAATAGCCAAAAATTGCTCCAGTTTCGAGGCCTCTAAAGTTTGGCGATAACCCTTCTCTATAAACAGGAAGATTATTTATAACCATCTTCGTAAACCAACCACTATTAACAGGGGTTTGAAGATTACCAACAGTTGGGTCTGTGACTGTTTTCACAGCCCACTTTTGCATAAGTGTTTCTTGAGATTTAGTCATGGGCTAAAAGAATTTGTAAATTAAGTTTTTGAAATTACTCAGTAGCTGTTATGTACCTACCAATCAAAACAATGAAAACGGCTGGACCCATTATTCCAACTAATGGAATCAGAATTGTGGGAAGCAAACTTGAAGCTAGTTCACTAGTCATTACTTATTTCAATAAATCCACTTTTATTTTATAGAATTATGATCTAATCAAACCAAATACAACCCATTGATGACATAAAAGTTCAATCCATTTATCTTTTTTTACTAAGATGCATCGTTAAACAGGTTTTCTCATCATGAATCAAGTTTTTGCTGGTGGTTTAGCTCTAATTATTGCTTTAATCCTTTGGAGTTCAAAAAAACAATCCAGGGCGTCAGCTTTTTTTAAATCTCAAAAGGATTCTCTTTCAAAGGGCCAAGTAACATCAGCTCCTTTGGTAATCGAAAAGAGGTTACAAACTCAAAAATCACCCAAACTGATTAACAAAAAATCAGAGCCTTTTATACATCAACTTTCACTAAATTCACTAGAAACAAAAAAACAATTAACTAAATTAATCTCTAGCAACCCAAGTGATCGTCTATTAGCTATTCAAATTGCTAGTCAATGGGAGAACAATAAAGCATTGCCTTTTTTAAGAAGAGGATTAAGGGATTCTGACAGTCGAGTTGTTATTGCATCTGCAGCTGGCATTTCATCTTATAAAGGAAAAACTATTGATTTAAATAAAAAATTTCAAGCCTCTCGTCCTCCCCGGAATGTATCTCTAATGCGATAAATTGGTCTATTTTGACTTTCATGATAAGTCCGGATCTGAAGCTCTCCAAGCAAGCCAAACCCAAAAAGTTGAACTCCAGTCACTGCAAGAAGTAAAGCGAAAATAAGCAAAGGTCTATTACCAATATCTTCGCCTAGAAGTTTGATGATTAATAAGTAAAAACTTGTTATGAAGCTCCCAATAATTGCAAGAATCCCACCAAACCCAAAAACATACATGGGTCTAGTTAAAAATCTATTCATAAACCAAACAGTCAACAAGTCCATTAAGACTCTAAAAGTTCTGTCTATACCATACTTACTAGAACCAAATTGACGGGCCCTATGATTTACTTTTACCTCCGTAATTCTAGCTCCTTCAATATTTGCTAAAACAGGTAAAAATCTATGCAATTCTCCATATAATCTCATATCAGTCAAAACTTCTTTCCTATACGCCTTTAAAGAACATCCATAATCATTAAGACGAACTCCAGTCACTTTCCCAATTAATCTGTTAGCAATTTTTGATGGAAGCTTTCTACTGATAGCAGCATCTTGCCTTCGATATCTCCACCCACTTACAAGATCAAATCCATCCCTAATCTTATTAACCAATAAAGGAATATCTTTAGGATCATTTTGCAAATCACCATCAAGTGTCACGACTATCTCACCAGAAGAAATATCAAATCCTGCTGCCATAGCAGCAGTCTGTCCATAGTTTTTACGTAGAAGAACTCCAACTAATTCTGGTATCTCAAAGCTTAGTTTTCTGATCACCTCAGCGCTGTTATCTGATGAACCATCATTTACTAAAACCAATTCAAAAGTTTCCTCCATAGGCTGTAAAACTTCTAATAACTGATTAACCAAAAAAGGAAGACTTTCTTCTTCGTTATAGATAGGAACAACTATTGATAAGGCGACATTAGAATTCATTCAAAACTCCTCATAAGGGTCAATTAATCTTCTTTAGAGTTTTTCACTCTGATAACAAGAAATCACTCTTCCAGCAGATCTAAATTTAGATCTATAAAAAGAAGCAATTTTTCCAAGGTTCGGTTGAAATAAACCGTCAATCTCTATTCCATTATGCCCATCAGTTACCCCAGAACTGTGAATATAAAAACCATTCTCAATGTGCAATCCCACATGTGTACATTTTTCAGAAGATCCAAAGAAAAGTAAATCACCAGGAATTAATTTTCCACCTAAAGTTCCAATATCCAATGCTACATTTTTGCAGAATGCTTCCTGCTGATAAGCATCTCTTGGTATCCAAATACCTGAACTTGCAAAAGCAGATTGAACCAAACCAGAACAATCAAAATTTGGACCTATTGTTCCACCCCATAAATATTCATTATTTATCTGTTTCGCAGCCTTAGTCCAAGACAATATTCTAGGTATCTTAGAAATAATTTTCTCTTCAGTGAAACATTCAGACTCCCAGGATTCTATTTTTGAAGCGTTATGAATTAATTCAGAAAATTTAAACCAACAAATATAGTCATCTTCCAAAAGACGCACTTTAACTCTATCTACAATTTCCTTATTTTTAAAATTAAATCTTAAACTATCAATCACTTGAAAACTCCTACCAATTCTTGCTTGAGTAACTAATTCATCACTATTTTCACTTTTTAATCCATCTATATTTATTCGCAGTTTCCACAAACTTCCCAAAACAAATGAAGATTTCGTCATTAAAACCTCTAAGGTCATATTAAGTTCTTTTCGAGCGCTATGGCGTTCTACCGACAAGACCCTGAGATGGCGCTTTGCCTAAAAGGTCTCCTAGATAGGCTTGAGAAAGAAGGTCTTCCCAACCTTCAAGAAAATATTGCAATAACATGCGTCCGTTATGACAAGGAAAGTCCGACGTCATCTAGTGGATTTGGAACAGGGTGGAATACAAACAGAAATTTTTATCCTGCCAGTGTAGTAAAAATAGTTTATGCATTGGCAACTCAGGTATGGCTTCAACAAGACTTAATTGTTAACTCAGAAGAACTTAGGAGAGCATTGCATGAAATGATTGCATACTCCAATAATGACGCTACAAGTTATATCTTAGATCTTTTAACAGGTACAACAAGTGGTCCATCTCTTAATAAATCAAACTATCAAGGATGGAAAATCCAAAGACAATTAATTAACCAATGGCTAAATGATCTTAGATGGCCTGAAATAAAAAATTGGAACTGCAGTCAAAAAACTTGGAATGAAGGACCTTTTGGAAGGGAAAAAGATTTTTATGGAAAAAAAAATGAAAATCGAAACAGTATGACAACCGATGGAACTGCCAGAATCTTTGAATCATTAATGACTCTTGAAATGCTCCCAAGATTAGAAAGCGAGCATTTGATAAAAATTTTTCAACGCTCACTCGATCCAGTTAGCCGCAAGCAAGATTTAGAGAATCAAGTAGATGGTTTTTTAGGAGCAGGTCTTCCTTTGGCCACGAAGCTTTGGAGCAAAGCAGGGTTAATGAGTGAAGTTCGCCATGATGTTGCATGGTGGGAAGCTCCTAATAAGAATCCTATGCTTACAGTTGTTTTTACAACTGGGAAAGAATTAGTCAAAGATCAATTTTTACTTCCTGCGATTAGCAGTGAATTAAACAAATTAGCTATTTAGCAATAAGTAAGATTCCAGCAAATAAAATAGATCCCAAAAGAAATCCAACAGCCAAAAGAACGGCTATTATTGGTGTATTTAAATAAACAGATATAGTCGCGAGTTGATTACCCTTTGCTTCAGACACCTTAAAAACTCATAAAAATCACTTTGATTAAAGCATCTAACTATGCCAAAAAACAGAAAAAGTTTCACTGATAAAACAATTTTTAAAAAAACAAAGAATTGTTTATTGGTATCAAAAAATGGTTCAAATAAAATTTGATTTTGGTTTCTTACTTTTTAAAATTTTAATATCTTTATTGCTTTGACTTTCTATTTTTGTATTCTTTTGTTTATCTATTTTTTTATCTACTTTCATTGGATCATTATCTGATGAATTGACTTGACTTGGCTTATCTAAGTCTTTTGTATCAACATTTTGTTGGATTATAGAATTCATAGAATCTATATCCTCTGATTCGCTTATCTCGAGAGCGTGATTTTCTTCAACTTCGACAATATCTCCAATCTCAGAGTTATGAAATAAATTCAAGTCAAATCTACCTTTTGCAAAAGATACTGAGGTGAATACTAGTACTGAACATAGACTAATAATAATAAAAATATTAGATAATAAACTATTTATTGGGGCCCAAAATAATGTTACTTTAGCATCTTCATTTTTTTGTTTAACTGTATTAGCGGAGGGGCTTAAATCTAAAAATATATCTTGATTAATCCAACCTTTATTAGCTTTCCTATATGGGGACTCACTCTTAGTGAACTCAAAAACCTCTTGGATTCTTTCTTTAAGCACAGCTTAAGTTTATCTAAAACAACAAGAACGAAAACATAGCAGAAAGTCAGAAGAAAAAAGTTGCTTTCACATAGATATTCGTGAAATTGAATTACCCAGCAATAAATACCATCGCAGAAACAAGAATAGCCGAAGCCAAAATCCCCACAGAAGCTATTGCAACGATCTTCCCTGTATTTAAGGAGACTGATACCGTCAACAATTCAGTCCTTGAGTCTCGTTTCTTTTGAGAATCAATTTGAGGTCGAGAATTAACTTTCTTAATGACTCGAGATTTTGTATCTGCCGCAGCTTTCTTCTCTGCTAGCACTTTCTTCTCTGCCGCAGCTTTCTTCTCTGCTTGAGCTGTTTTCGCTTGCACTTTAAATCCAAAATTTTGCCTATTCAAGCATCCAGATCACAATGATTTTAAAAATATTGGCTAGTTGCAATGAAGTAATGCAATAGATTGTCTTTTCTTTAAGTCTATAAAAACTTTTGCCATAAATAAGAAAGGAAAGGGAGAGATTATGCCTGCACCCCTCTGACCATTAATGAATAGATATGACACACAAGATTTAAAAGAAACCAAAATTTGCTATTGGATTTCATAAAGGAAATTTCTATTTAATCTCTTGATAGAAAAAAATTCTTCAATTTATTTTTTCCTAAAAGACAGTTTTACTAGACTATGAACTTCATTGACATCCAATTAGAACGGAGAGGGAGAAACTTTGAGTAACACCAAGAGAACTGTGATCAATCAGTAAGGTCCCTTTCTTAATGCAAAAAATTAAGGTTTCCAATACTCATCCCATTCATCCTGAAGCTCTTTCTGCGATAAAGAGTTGTAGAAACCTCTCCACTTCTTTGCTGAATTTGCGTCAGTTGCACTCAATGAGACCATTAGATCTATTGCTTCTTCTTTGGTAAAGGATTTGCCTTGATTTGATTTGAATATCACTTACGAAGCAATCTCTTCCCAAGGATCACTTGAAGATAGTTCCTTGAATGGTATCAATTTAAAATCACCTCTCCTGATACCACTACAGATCAATCCATCTGGATGTTCTCTCTTAAATAATTCAACTGCATCTTCTTTTCGTTCTGATGGAATAGTGACTTTATAAATCACATCACCTGAATCACGAATCTTATAAACAAAAATCCAATCATATTCTTTACTATCCATTTTCAATTAACTACTTACTCATTATTGTTTTAACTCACTTTGGCCTGATGGACCATTGCACAAGTGCTGAACTTAAAGGGGGCGACCAAAATCTCGCCTCCTTCTTTAAGGTAAAACAATTATCCTGGAGCCCTTGCCTTAAGTAGTACATTTGTATTATCGTACCCCCGTCACAAGAGCAGGCAATCAAAGCGCCTGTGAGCGGTGCTTTTTTTGTCTCTACTTCGTGATCCTCCTGGCTGCTGATCTCATCAGAATCTTTGCAGGAAATGAATCCACCATCAGATGTCAGTTACATGAATGAACCTATTAGAGAAGCATTACCCACACCATCAGGATGGTTAGTTGCCCCAGCAAGAGATTTTTGTCTGCTGTTCATTAGAGACCCGAAGTCGCTAATGGTTTCTCCTACTGTCTTCACTCAACTTTGGTTTTGCACCGAAGAAGGTATACCAACCAAATTAAAGAACACAAGAAGATTGGACTATGAATCTGCCCATGAAACTTGGAATGAACTTCTTTCTAATGATTGGGAATTAATAGAGCATCAGTTCAATGCCTGTGTTGATGCTGCTTAATCAACTACTGATAGGACTTCTTCAAAAGGTTGTCCAGCTTTTCCTTTAATTTCTTCCTCTAACGATTCCCACCACGCTTCTTCTTCACCATTCATTGAATAAAACCCTCTACAAAAAATTGCATTTATATCATCACCCAACACAAGATTGTTTCTCACCCAAAATTTCACCAAAAAAAAATGAACTATATGAGAAAGTATGGGTGCATCTAAATCAATCAATTTCGTTATATCCACTCACTGTTGGCGTTTGAGTTTTTATGAAGCAACCTGAACCAAATTAAGAACGGAGAGGGAGGGATTCGAACCCTCGACAGAAGTTACCTCCTGTAACTCCTTAGCAGGGAGCCGCTTTCAACCACTCAGCCACCTCTCCATTACCAATACCATATCAAGTCAAAGCTCAAAAAATTTGTATTGTGATCCTCTACAAATTTTAAGTGACAACTCTAGGAAGTCGATTTCTGAAACTGCAGAGAACTTCCCATGGAATTGATCCAGACAAATCACACCAATTTTGAGGAGATATGCAAACCTCACCATCAGTTCCCAGAAGGGTTAAAACCTGTCCTGTTTTAATATCTGATTTATCAGTTATGTCAAAAACCATTTGATCCATTGCAATTGCGCCTACTTGAGGAACCAACACTCCATCTATTGAGGCTGATATTTTTCCAGAAAGAGTCCTGCTTACACCATCTGCATAACCAATAGCTACGACAGCAAGCTTACTTTTCCTTTGAGTTTTAAAAATATGTCCATACCCAACTCCAATCCCTTTTTCAACATCTCTCACCAAAGTAACTCGAGCCTTAACTTTCAAGGCTGGGGTAAGGTTCAAATCAGACTCAAAATCATTTACTGGAAAGTAACCATATAAGCTAAGTCCTACTCGAACCATATCAAAATGAAGACGACTATCTGTAAGTGTCCCCGCTGAATTAGCTAGATGTGTACATAGAAGCTTCTTTCTTTTGCCTAAATCCTTTAAAACCTTCTCGAATCTATTTAACTGAATCTGAGTAAAACTTAGTTGAGAACTATTTCCTAGATCTTTATCAGCAATTGCTAGATGACTATATACACCTTCTAAGGATATATTTTCCAAACAATCAATCTTAGTAATTAATTCTTGAACTTGATTGCAATCACAACCAAGTCTTGTCATTCCAGTATCAACTTTTAAGTGAATAGTAAATTTTTTATGATTATTTTCTGCGATATTATTGCAAATTATCGCCTCACGAATTCCACTAATAGTGGGAATAAGATTCCAGCAAAAGGAAGAATAAAGTTCTTCTGCATTTATTAGATTTCCAAGAATCAAAATCTGACACTTCAAGCCAGCATTTCTTAATTGAATCCCCTCTTCTAATGTTGCAACTCCGAGACTATCAGCACCTCCAATTAAAGCAGCTTTTGCAACAGTCTCTGCACCATGTCCATATCCATCAGCTTTTACTACTGCCATTAACAAACAATCTTTACCAATAAAGTTTTTCAAAACTCTTGCATTATTTTCAATAACTTTCGAATCGACCTCAACCCATGCACGACTTCGAGGATCTGGGTTCATTACATTTTTTGTTATCCCACCAAAAGAGAAAGATCTTTCTCTTTTATTGATCTTTGACATACTGGGCATGTAATCAATGTAATAAGGGAAACTGCAGCAAGGCTCCAATACCACTAGCATGCCGCTTAAATAGCTTGCTTGCATGGGTCAAGTTCTTGTTTTAAATGCTTCCTATGAGCCATTGAACATCACTTCATGGCGTCGTGCGACTGTTTTAATGCTTAAAGGCAAGGCTGAAAGTCTTGAAGAAGATGAGACACATAATATTAGGCAAGATGTCAAAGCCCCTACAGTAATTAGATTAAGACAATTTATTAGAGTTCCATATCGTGATATTCCTCTTTCTAGAAAAAATATATTTCAAAGAGATCATAACTGTTGTCAATATTGTGGTCAAAAAAACAAAAAACTTTCAATTGACCATGTTTTACCCCGTAGTAGAGGAGGAACCGACAATTGGGAGAATGTGATTACTGCGTGTCTTCAATGCAACGTAATGAAGGGTAATAGAACTCCAGATGAGGCAAAGATGCCATTAAAAACAAAACCTTATAAACCTTTAAATAACATGAGTTTTGAAACCACAAAGCAAATTCATTCTGGTCGCCATAAAGAATGGAGTAAATATGTAATTGGATGGGTAGCTTAGCTTTTTTTAATCTTCAGCTTGATTACTAAGCTCTTCCATTTGCCTTTTTTGTTCTTCTGCAATACATGCGCCGATAACATCTTCTAATTGACCTGCTAGAACTTGCTCGAGGGGAAAATTAATTCCTAATCTATGATCAGTGGTTCGATTATCTTTGTAGTTATATGTTCGAATCTTTTCACTTCTATCACCAGTCCCCACCTGAGATAATCGAGCAGATCTTTCTTTTGCATTAGCCTCTGCTATTTCTAATTCTAATAATTTAGCTCTTAAAATCTCCATTGCTCTCTCTCTATTTTGTAATTGAGAACGTTCTTGCGTACAAAACACTCTTATACCTGAGGGCTTATGAAATAAATCGATAGCTGTTTCTACTTTGTTTACATTTTGCCCACCAGCTCCACCTGATCTTGCCGTACTAATTTCTAAGTCAGTAGATTCTATTTTTACCTCCACTGGATCAGCTTCTGGCATTACAGCAACAGTTGCAGTGGAGGTATGAACTCGTCCTTGAGATTCAGTTGAAGGAACTCTTTGAACTCTATGAACACCTGCTTCAAATTTTAATTGGCTGTAAACAGACTCTCCTTTGACTGAGATAATCATTTCACGAAAACCACCCATATCAGCTTCTGTTGAACTTATGGGTTTTACATTCCAGCCTAGTTTTTGTCCATATCTCTCATACATTCTTGCTAAGTCGCCAGCCCATAAACAAGCTTCATTTCCTCCTGCACCAGCTCTTATTTCAAGCATCACACTCTTTTCATCTCTTGGATCTTTAGGTAAAAGAGCCAAAGTCAACTTTTGAATTAATTCATTTTTTGAGAGTTCGAGACTTTGAAGTTCTTCTCTAGCTAAAAGTTCCATCTCTTTATCATCTCTACTTTCTTTAACTAATCCTTTAGCTTCCGTACACTCTTTTTCTATTACCTGAAGCTTGAAATAATCATTAACCAAAGGCTCTAACCGTGATCTCTCTCTAGCAATTCTCTCTAATTGTTTTGGATCAGATGCGACGTCTGGATCAGCTAATTGCAACTCCAAGTTTTGAAAACTACTTTTCGCTGTTTCTAATCGTTTTATTAGGGTTGAAGAATCCATTCTTTTTGTTCCCTAAAGCTTTAGATCAACTGTTCTCAACTTTCTTTTTTTTCTTTTGTAGATTTATCTTTTTGTTCACTTGAGTCCGATGAATCCATACCATATTTCCTCATAAATCTATCCACTCTTCCTTCGGTATCTAAAATCTTCTGTGTACCAGTGAAGAAAGGATGATTTCCACTCCAAACATCAACCTGTATTTCAGGCTGAGTAGAACCTGTTGTCATAACAACTTCTCCATTACAAATAACTTTTGCTTCTGGATACCAAGTTGGATGAATGTCTGATTTGGGCATAATAAAAAAGAGCAAGATTTAAGATGAAAAGTAATATTATCTCTTTGAGAATTGAGGAGCTTTACGAGCTTTTTTAAGACCATATTTACGCCTTTCTTTTGCTCTAGGGTCACGACTAAGGTGGCCCTCTATTTTTAGAGCTTTACGATTATCAAGAGATAAATCACATAAAGCTCTAGCAGCTCCTTGCTTAATGGCGTCAGATTGACCGGTCAAACCTCCACCATAAACATTAACTAAAACATCATATGATTCGCTTAATCCTAGAGTTTTCAAAGGTGCTTTGACAGCAGATATATATGCAGGATTAAAATTTAAGTAATGGTCACCAGGCCGACCATTGATAATTATTTCACCTTTTCCAGGAGTCAACCTAACCCTGGCTACTGATGTCTTACGTCTACCGGTTCCCCAGTAAACTACTTTATTTGTGGAACTAGTAGTCATTTCGTAACAGATTCAGAATTTAGATTGAGAATTTTAGGTTCTTGAGCTGAATGGGGATGATTAGAGCCCTTATAGACTTTGAGTTTAGTAAATAATTGCCTTCCTAACCTTGTGTGAGGAAGCATTCCTTTAATTGCCTTTTCAACTATTCTCTCTGGAATTCTTGATTGAAGAGACTTAAAGGTTTCCACTTTCATTCCACCAGGCCGTCCAGAGTGTCTACGGTAAAGCTTTTGATCTGATTTTTTGCCGGTTACTTTGATCTTTTCTGCATTTACGACAATGACAAAATCACCAGTATCTAAATGAGGAGTGAAATTTGGCTTTGTCTTACCTCTCAGCACGCTAGCAACTTCGGTTGCTAATCTACCAAGAGTCTGATTCTCTGCATCCACCAGAAACCACTGGCGATCTATTGAATCCGGCGATGGAACTGATGTCTTGTTCATTTTTTCTGAACACCTTTAACGCTGAATAAGCATTATCGTTTTGATAATACTGTTTAAGGAAGTTATCAAGTCAAAAAATTGAACTGATTCTCCAGAAAAATGATTCTACACTTTCATGGCTTAAAACTGGTCTTTTTGTTCGCATAAAATTTTAATTACTGATTTAACAAAATTCCCAATTTTAATTCATTAATCTTTGATTTAGTTTATGTATTTTGAAGACTCAAATATTGGGAGAGAAAACCTAGGGAAAGTATCAAAGCTTTTCTCTTTTGAAAAGATTTCTTTCTCATAACCAACTCTTATCAAACACAGACCATGCGGCGGAGCAGCCTCTTTCACCTCAGAGCGCAAACCCTTTCTCCACCTGTATCTATATTGCTCAAGAGAAAGTCGTTTTTCTCCTACAGCAACTAATTGACCCATCAAAAGCCTAACCATCCCATACAAAAAGCCACTAGCCTGAATTTCAACTGTGACTATCTCTCCATGACGGAAAATAGAAACATCTTGCACTGTGGTAAATGAATTACTCCTATTACTTCCTGCTTTTTGAAACGCTGCAAAATCATGCAAACCTAATAAGTCATTTAGAGCATGCTTCATTAAATTGTCATCCAATCTAAATCTATATTTATGCCAACTTATATTTTGAAGAAAAAGATTTGGATAAGAACCATTAAAAATAGAATATCTATACCTTCGATATTTGGCCGAATAGCAAGCATGCCAATCACTGGGAACACCGACTGCTTCAAGAACTTTAATTGATTCTGGAAGTCTGCCATTCAGAGCTGATGCCCATTTATGAATAGGAATTGGACCAGAACAATCAAAATGAACAACTTGTCCAGACGCATGAACTCCTGAATCAGTTCTGCCTGCTGCTACTACCTTGACTGGTCTAATTGGATCAAGCTCTGCAATTTTTTCTTCTAAGATTCCTTGTACAGTTATTGAATCTTTTTGGTTTTGCCAGCCTCTATAACCTGATCCATCGTATTGAATAACAAGAGCAATACGATAGGTCAAATTAAACTAAAAATTAAAAGTTATTGGTTTAAGTTTTATAAAATTAATTTCCTATACAAGCTCAACAATAGCCATTTCTGAATTATCACCTCGTCTCGGAGTAGTTCTAACTATCCTAGTATAGCCTCCTTGACGATCGCCATATCGCTCTTGAGCTTTTTCAAAAAGAGCATGAACTAACTGCTTATCATAAACATACCCAATAGCTCTTCTTCTTGAAGAGAGGCTGCCATCCTTAGCTAAAGTTATCATTCTTTCGGTCTCATCTCTCAAAGCTTTGGCTCTTGCTTTGGTGGTCGTCACTCTACCTTCACGAATTAATTGGGTGGTTAATCCTCTTAAAAGTGCCTTCCTTTGATCAGCAGGGCGACTCAATTGTGGAATTCGATGTTGATGACGCATTTGGATTAGCTTTGAAATGTAGTTTTAATAAGACCGAAAGTCATGCAGAAGTTCTACTTTGCGGAATAGAAATTCCAATTCTCTCTAGAGCTTCAATAACTTCATCAGCAGATTTAGAACCGAAGTTCTTAATTTCCAACAAATCCTCATAACTGAAACCCATCAAATCTGAAACAGAGTTCACCTGGGCACGCTTTAGGCAGTTGTAAGCTCTTACAGACAAGTTTAACTCCTCAAGGGGTATTTGAGCCTCTGCTGCAGGCTCAGGCTCTTCAGGAATCTCTTCTACCATTGAGACAGTAGCAAGAGGTTGAAAGAGTTCGATTAATTGATTTGCAGCTTCGGCTAATGCATCGTCTGGAGAGGTAGATCCATCTGTAACCAACTCCATTTTTAATCTTTCTCTAGTAGAACCCCCTTCAGCTACTGCTGTTTCATCAATAGTAAAATTAACTCTATTTATTGGCATAAATACAGCATCAATTTGGAGCAAATCGATTGCACTTGTCTCTTCATTTCTTCTATCAACCGGTCGATACCCAACACCCCTTTCTACATGTAACTCTAATTCAAGGTTGTGGCCCTCGTGAACCGTTGCTATTGGACGATCACCATCAACAACTTCAACTTGAGAAGAGAACTGAATATCCTTTGCTTTTACTTCAGCTGGACCAGTTACAACAATTCTTCCTATCTCAAGATCCTGACTTCTACTATCAACTGAAATTTGCTTGCAATTTAAAAGGATGTCTAAAACGTCCTCTCTTACTCCAGGGATTGTTGCATATTCATGATTAACTCCTGCGATCCTGACAGCAGTAACTGCGCTGCCTTCAAGTCCGCCCATCAATACTCTGCGTAAAGAATTACCCAAAGTTGTAGCTTGACCCCTCTCAAGAGGTCCAATGAGGAAAACGCCTGTTTGGGAACGATCATTAGCAACTTGATGGTCGATCCTGTCTATCTGGTATTGCAACACGGTCTAATGCGATGTGGGAAAAAAAGAAAATTTCACTTAAGTGAATAGATTTTAAACGCGTCTGCGCTTAGGCCTCCTACAACCGTTATGAGGGAGAGGAGTTACATCTCTGATCAAAGTAATTTCAAGACCAGCTACTTGCAACGCCCTTATTGCGGTTTCACGACCTGAGCCTGGTCCTCTTACAAGAACTTCTATTTGACGCATCCCTTGTTCTAGCGCCCTTCGGGCAGCAAGTTCAGCAGCGGTTTGAGCAGCAAAAGGTGTGCCTTTTCGAGCTCCTTTAAACCCGCTAGCTCCAGCTGATGACCAGGAAATGACTTCACCAGAAGTGTCAGTAATTGAGACAATGGTGTTATTGAAGGTACTTTGAATATGCACAACTCCATTAGGAACGTTGCGCTTTGACTTCTTAGAACCGGATTTCTTTGAGGTTGTAGCCATTAGGCTGTGCCTTATTAAAAAAAAGATTTAGTGAATTACCAGATGGTAACAGGAGTCTTAAGAAATTATTTCTTTCTTCCTGCAACAGTTTTTCTAGCTCCTCTACGTGTACGAGCATTAGTTCTGGTTCGTTGACCACGAACAGGAAGACTCATCCTATGCCTTCTTCCACGAACACATCCGATATCTTGAAGACGTTTCAAGGCCATTCCTTCTTGGCGCCTCAAATCTCCTTCAAGGGTGAATTCTTCAGTAACAGCTCTGAGCTTCTGAACATCACTGTCGTCTAAATCCTTTACACGTATATCAGGATTAACGCCCGATTTTTCGAGGATAGTCTGAGCTCTGGTTAAGCCGATACCATAGATGTAAGTAAGGGCAACTTCTACCCGCTTTTCGCGAGGTATGTCGATGCCTGAGATCCGTGCCACTTAGGGATAAATCGAAGAGGACAATAAAAATCATCATAATTTAATGATGACCTTGTTGTAAGAAGTAAACGAAAAGAAAATTAATCGTTCAAGGCTTCTTAAGAAAGTCAGGAATCAGCCCTGACGCTGTTTGTTTCGAGGCCTTTTCTTGTTGATCACATAGATCCGGCCCCTGCGCCTCACGATCTGATCGTCAGGACTAATTTTTTTGACTGAGGATCTAACCTTCATTTGGTGAGACTCTCCTATTTCCAAACTATAACTTTACTACATCATCCGCCTAAAGCTTTCTCGATACATGAAAACACAACATCTATGTCAGCATTACCTTCTATCTCCTCGAGAATTCCCTGCTTGGCATACAAATTAATAAGGGGAGAAGTTTTTTCTCTGTAAATTTCGAGTCTATTTATAATGACTTGTTTATTATCATCCTGCCTTCCTCTTTCCAAAAGCCTTTTAATCAAATAATCATCAGCGCATTTTATTAAAACCACTCCTTCTAAAGGTTGATTAATTTTTTTTAGAAGACCTTTTAGAGAATTAGCTTGATTGACATTTCTCGGAAAACCATCAAGCAACCACCCTTCATTAATATTTACCAATCTTCCTTCAACAATTGAGAGAACCAATTCATCACTTACTAATTCTCCTTTATTCATAACCTCCGCCGCTTTGAGCCCTAAGACGGATCCAGAAGAGACCTCATCTCTAAGTAACTCTCCAGTAGAAAGATGTTCTAATCCATACTTTTTGCAAAAAAGATTTGCTTGTGTCCCTTTACCTGCACCAGGGGGGCCAAGGAATAGTAATTTCTTTTTCATTTAAATAAAAATCATAGTAAAAATTCTATTGACGCACTAAACCTTCATATCTTTGAGAAATGACGTAAGTCTGAATCTGCTTAGATGTATCAATTGCAACTCCTACCAAGATTAATAATGAAGTTGCTCCAAGCCCCTGAAAAGTTTGAACATTAGTTGCCCTCTCTACTGCAGCAGGGACAATAGCAACTGAACCAAGAAATAATCCACCAAGTAAAGTAAGGCGGTTTTGAACACCGGAAAGGTAATTAGAAGTAGAACCTCCAGGCCTTACGCCTGGAATTGCAACTCCACCCTTTTTTAAATTAGAAGCAATATCTATTGGATTTATTGTTAAAGAAGCATAAAAATAAGCAAAACCCAAAATCAATGCAAAAAAGGTAATTGCGTATGGCCATGGGTTAGATGAACCTGGATTAAGTGAACTAGCAGCCTTAATAAGTAAAGGGTTTTGAGTAAAGTTTGCGATTGTTATTGGGAGAAAAATTAATGCAGATGCAAAAATTATTGGCATAACTCCACCAGCATTTAATTTCAGGGGTAAATAACTTTGCCTACTTGGCAAAAGAGCTGTACCACCCATTTGGCTTTTTGCACTTACGATTGGAATTCTTCTAGCACCTTCTTGAACAAAAATAATACCGACAATAGTAATTAAAAAAACTATCAATAGAATTATTATCCCCAGAACATCAGCTCTATCTCCGGTTTGAGCTTTTTCAATCGTTGAGCTAAGTGCCTTAGGCAAAGTCGCAACGATATTCAAAAAAATAACTAAAGAAGCGCCTTGGCCTATCCCTTTTTCAGTAATAATCTCACTAAGCCACATCACTATCATCGATCCAGTAACTAATGCTAGTGATGTTTGAATAACAAATTCAGTTTCTCCAAGACCTTGTACTGCATACTGTCTAAGAATCAAAGCAAAAACTGTGCTTTGAACCAATCCCCAACCCAAAGCGACATATCTAGTGATTTGAGCAATCTTCCTTCTTCCTGCCTCGCCTTCATTTTTCTGTAGATCTTCCAATTGCGGTAAAGAGGCAGTAAGCAATTGAATAATTATTGAGGCATTAATAAATGGAAGAATACCTAGTGCGAAAATACCCAAAGTTGAGATACCACCACCTGTAAAAATATCAAGGAATCCAATCAATTGCCCACCCTGATCAATAAAAGTTTTAAAAGCCTCTCTATCTATGCCAGGCATAGGAATATAAATTCCTAATCGAACAATTAGCAATAAACCCAGGGTAGTCAAAACTCTCCCTCTAAGCTCTTCATTACTGAATAGCTGGGTGATTACTTCACCTGCGCTTGGGTTTCGACCACGACTTATTAACATTTAACAGAAGTTACTTATTGGAGGCTAAAGTATTAAATCAATTTAGTGGTATAGAGAAGCTAGTTGTAAACCTCACATTTACCGCCAACTTCTTCAATTTTCTTTTTAGCGGATCTTGTAAAAGCCGCAGCTTGAACAGTTAATTTCACTTCTAATTTACCGTTACCAAGAATTTTTAGTGGATTTTTTGGTTTTGTCAAAATGCCCTCCTTGACCAATGAGTCAAGATTAACAACTGCCCCCTCTTTCAATGCATTCAAACTGGAAACATTGAGGACGGTAAAATTCTTCTGATTAACTATTGGGAAATGCTTTAATTTTGGAACTCTTCTATATAAAGGCATCTGACCACCCTCAAAGCCTGGGCGAGTAGGTCTACCTGATCGAGATTTTTGCCCTCTCATTCCAAAGCCGCAACTAGCTCCTTGGCCAGCAGCTATACCTCGACCTTTACGCATTTTTTTACGTCTAGATCCTTGATTTGATTGAAGAGATTCTAATTTAATAGTCATGATTTTTAAGAATAAATCTGCTCAAGTGAAATACCACGCTCTTTTGCTGTGGCTTTATGAGTTCTTAGCTCACTTAACGCAACCATTGCTGCACGAGCATTATTGAGAGGGGTCTTACTACCTAATCTCTTAGCAAGTACATTTTTAATCCCAGCCAATTCTAAAACAGTACGAATTGAACCACCAGCAATTACACCTGTTCCAGGCGCTGCAGGACGGATTAAAACGCTCGCTGCTCCATCTCGACCATTAGAGAGAGTTGGAATAGAACTATTTCGGGTTAAAGGAACACGAACTAAATGTTTTTTCCCATCAGCAACTCCTTTACGAACGGCCCCTATAACATCTCCAGCTTTTCCAACCCCAACGCCAACTTGTCCTTTTTCATTTCCTACTACAACTATTGCCCTAAAACTCATTTTCTTTCCACCTTTTACAGTTTTGGAGACCCTTCTAATTTGAACAACACGTTCTTGCCATTCAGAATCTCTTTCTTGGCCTCTTCTATCTCTTCTGCCACGTTTTTCGCCACGGTTACGACGATTTTCCTGCCTACCATCTGCAGCAGGTGGGGTATCTGATGATCCAGAAGTTTTTTTATTTGGGGACTGGTTTTTAGAGTCTGTCATTATTAAAGCAATGATTAAAAGTTCAAGCCTGCCACTCTGGCAGCTTCGGCTAGAGCTTTAACCCTGCCATGATAGATGTTCCCACCTCTGTCAAAGATAACTTGTTTGATGCCTTTTGATAAAGCTTTTTTTGCAACAAGCTCTCCAACCGCTGTGGAGGCATCGCAACTTCCAGCATTAACTTTTAAAGAAGCTTTCAATTCTTTATCCAAAGTTGATGCAGCGCATATAGTGCTTTGAGCATCATCATCAATTATTTGAGCATAGATGTGGTTATTAGAACGAAAAACAGCAAGTCTTGGTCGAGCTTCTGTTCCGCTTAAGTTTCTCCTCAAGCGTTTATGTCGTTTTTGTGTCTGTTGTTTTCTGGAGAGTTTTGACATGGCTAAGAAATTTTAAAAAACAAATAAGCAAGATTAAGCTTTGCCAGACTTACCAGCTTTTCTAATTATTTTTTCTCCTTCATATTTGATTCCCTTACCTTTATAGGGTTCTGGCGGCCTAATTGCTCTGATTTTGGCAGCCTCATTGCCAACTAGTTCTTTATCAGGTCCAGTTACGATCACATTTGTATTATTTTCAACTTTAAAAGTGATGCCTTCTGGAGGAACAACCTCAACAGGATGGCTATAACCAGCACTAACAACAAGAGTTTTCCCTTTCACTTGAGCTCTTGAGCCAACACCAACAATCTCAAGTTTTTTTGTAAAACCATTACTAACTCCCTCAACCATATTTGCAACAAGAGATCTACATAGTCCATGCATTTCCCTGGACTGTCTCTTTTCATTTAAAGGCTTAACAATAAGAGTATTCTCATTTTTGCTAAGACTTACCCCATTAGGAAGAGTTCGTTGCAGTTGTCCTTTGGGACCTTTAACAGTGATGGAAAGTCCATCGAGTTTTACATCTACCTTTTCAGGAAGGGAGATTGGTTTTTTTCCAGTACGAGACATAATAAATACCTAATCAATCAACAGACATAGCAGAGGACTTCTCCTCCAACACCTTGCTTGCGAGCATCACGATCACTCATAACCCCCTTTGAGGTAGAAATTATCGCAACTCCAAGGCCCCCTAAAACTTTTGGTAATCCTCGAGTGTTCTTATAAATCCTCAACCCTGGTTTACTTACTCGCTGCATAGAACGAATAATGGGTGATCGATGCTTACCTGTATATTTCAATCCAAGAATGAGCTGCTTTCTAAAGCCTTCTCCTTCTTCATTGATTTCTGCGATAAAACCCTCACGCTGAAGAACCTTAGCGATACTAAGAGACATTCTTGAAGCAGGGACTTTGGTTTGTTCATGACGCTTTTCACTTGCATTTCGAATGCGCGTGAGCATGTCTGAAATTGGATCGTGGTTGGCCATAGTATTTAGCTAATCAAACTCATTTTTTACGGAAGGGCATTCCCATTTCACTTAGCAGAGCCTTACCTTGCTCATCAGAGGAAGCACTGGTCACAATTGTGATATCCATGCCTCTAATGGTGTCGACTTTGTCAAAAGTAATCTCAGGGAAAATAAGTTGCTCTTTGACTCCAATGGTGTAATTTCCTCTGCCATCAAAGCTTTTAGGACTGACACCACGAAAATCTCTGATTCTTGGAAGTGCCAGATTTATGAACCTTTCCAAGAATGCATACATGCGATCACCTCTAAGTGTGACTGAGCAACCAATAGGCATTCCTTGTCTGATTTTAAAAGTAGCAATTGCTTTCTTAGCCCTTGTCACAAGAGCTTTTTGCCCCGAGATTGTTGCCATTTCCTTTAGAGAGGCTTCTAAAGCTTTTGAATTCGTTGCGGCTTCACCAAGACCTCTATTTAAAGTGACTTTCTGCACCTTAGGAACTTGATGAACATTTTTCAGACCAAGATCTTTTAAAAGCTTTGGTCTAATTGTCTCTCGATAACGGGTTTTTAGTGACATTGTTGGAAAGGATTTAATTCTGGTCTTGGTCAGAATTCAATTAGGAAAAGAAAGTCTGCTTTAGTTAATTCAGACAAAGGAATAGTGAATTAATCAATTAATTCCCCAGTCTTTTTTAATCGTCGTTTCTTTGATCCGTCTTTATCTAGAAAAATTTCAACCTTACTAGCAACTTTCTCTTTAGTTGAGTAGATCATTACATTTGAGGCATGCATGGGAAATTCTTTGGTCTCTATTCGACCAGTTTCTCCTTCCTGTGATGGTTTAACATGCTTTGTCCTTTGGTTAATTCCTTGGACTAAAACTCTATTTTCATAGGGAAGTGTTTTAAGTACTTCACCGGTTTTACCTTTGTCCTTTCCAGAAATAATCTGAACAGTATCTCCTTTACGGATCTTCATTTTGATCCGATCAGCAGGAGCTTTGGATTTGTTAATTGCTGGCATGACTAAATAACCTCCGGAGCTAAAGAGACAATTTTAGTGAAATTGCGCTCTCTTAATTCTCGTGCGACGGGACCAAAAACCCTAGTACCTCTTGGGTTTTGATCATCATTGATAAGAACAGCAGCGTTATCATCAAAGCGAATTGAATTTCCAGTCTCTCTACGCATTGTTGCTCTAGTGCGAACAACAACCGCTTTAACGACATCTGATTTTTTGACTCCCATATTTGGCATCGCATCTTTAACAGAAGCAACAATCACATCGCCTACGTGGGCATACCGACGATTAGAACCCAAGACCCTAATACATTGCAAACGCTTGGCACCACTGTTATCTGCAACGGTTAAGAATGTTTCTTGCTGAATCATTTTGCAGCCTCCTTAGATTTCATACCCTGAACGAGAACATCTGTAACCGTCCATCGTTTATGAGCACTAATTGGAGGAGACTCTTTAATCCGTACTCTGTCTCCTACTTTGCAATGGTTGTCAGCAT
>QCHN01000009.1 GCA_003279565.1 Prochlorococcus sp. AG-402-C09 | reverse complement strand
ATAGTAAATAATAATTCTCTAAAAAGTTTGTGATTAATAATTCAATAGTTTAAAAAAGCTACAAATCGGCAAAATGTTCACGCATACTGCCGATCTTGTTTACATTATCTCTTGCTTTTGATTTGATCAGTATCTTTTAATACCAAAACATATAATGCTAAATAATCTAGTCTCCTGTTCGTGTAAAAAAAAATTAAAATCCTTTACTTAATCATTAAAAATTTTCATTGTAGTCAAAACCCTACTGACCTAACACTCGTTTATTTATATATATTCTTATAATAAATGAAAAATGATCGAAGCTGTTTTTAAAAACCAAGTCTTAATGACTTTTCTTATTGCTATTATTTGGATCATACCTGGTATTTTTTTTATATTAGCTACAAAGCGTAAACTTAAATATCGTCAAAAGGAAAAACAAATTAAAAAGATTTCTAAACTTTACCCTCATTAATCATTTGAATATAAAGGTATTATCTACAATTCGGACTCTCAGCTGAGACTAATTCTTGGTTAATAATTATTTGATTCATCATGTATTGGGTATGCGGACTCCTATTAGATATAAATAATTTTTTTTTAAATCAAAGTTTATTTTTGATAGGTATGTCATGACAGATCTATATTTTTAGTGCTTGTTTTTTTCATTAAGCTTTTGTGATTCCGCTCTTGATAGTGTCGCTTCAATTTGAGCTAAGACTTGTTGCAGTTCAGCTGTTCGATTCAATGAGCTCTCAGCTATGAATCTAAGTTTTTGTAACTCTTTAGATGCTGTTTTCATAAACAAATTAAAAAAAATTTTCTTAGATAAACAAATGAAAAAAAAGTATAAAATTTGAATGTACAATACATCAATAAACTTGCCAAAGAAATCCTTAATGTCAATAGTTCAAGTCTTGAATTTTTGATAAATCAATTAAAAATTCAGTTGCCTTTTTGTCTTTTTTGAGTTAAGTAATATTTAACGATCAAATTTTCTAGAATAAAAATATATAGATATTTTAAGATTTAATGTATACGTAAAAAAGAATATAGATATAACTAATATCTATATTCTTAATTGAATAAAATGAAAAACCTATCTTGGTCGAAAATTAATTAAATGGATATATCTAATAACTAATCGTCTTTTCCTTTTTTTTCAGAATCAACAGGTCTAACTGGCTTAGGCAAAAGCATGGTAAAAATCCAATCTCTATATTTATTTATAGTTGGTTTTCTTGTTACGTAAATAGGAATTATAAGTTTGAAACTTCTTGACACATGGTTGACTATGTTCTTTGGGACTTGTCTGTAACTGTCTTTTATTCCTTTCTTGAGAGGTTTGCCTCGAGTTGAGCGCAAGCTTGTTGCAGTGGAGGAGTCTTATTAATTAATGACTCGGCTTTTGCCCGGAGCATCTGCATTTCTTATTAGGAATTTTTCACGACCGGATGAAACTAGCACCTGAGCTTGTTCCTTTATGTAGATGAAGAAACCAAGACATTCTTTAACTTAGGAAAAGCTAGTATTTGTTAGTTCATGAAATATTCAACTATCAATCCCTTAACGAGGAGATTATCTATGACAGAAGATTGGAAACCTGTAGATTCTCAAGTCCTAGTAGATGCTTGGGAGGAAATTAAAGACTGTGCTGAAGGAATTCAAAAAGATCTTGCTTGCCCTGATGAGACTATTTCAAAAATGTTGAGATCAGTAGCTGAAACTTTTGATAATACTGTTGAAGATTTACTTGATAAGGCCGAAGAAGATTGGGAAGTAGAAAAATAGATGTATTATTAAGTAATGATTCCTGACTTCTTTCAACCCTCTTCGCCAGCAACACATGTTGGCCTATGGAAACCTATAATTGGACTTTTCATTGTTTTGTTTGCAACTTTTGTCGGTGTAGAAATTAGGCTTGGAAATGAAGAAGATGAACCATAAAATATAATAATTTAAATTCACAATTTTTCTTTTTAAGTTAATCAGAAAGATAAATTTTCAGATTTAGTGATTACGAAACTATATTTAATGATTGGAATATATTATTGCCTATATTAAAAGATGTTATTCCTATGCCACCATGGTTATATCAAATAAGCTCAGCTCAAAAAAAAGAGTCAAAATTATATTCCTCAAGATTTTTACAACTAGCTACTATTGGAATTGATAATACGCCAAGAGAATGAACAGTAGTTTTTAGAGGACCTATGAAATGCAAATATACACTGATCAAAGAAGTCAAAAATATCATGAGTTTAGCTTTGAATAGTAATGTTGAAGTATTTTTTGCTTTTTTCTAAATCTAAATGTCAATTTAGGTTTAGAGGAAACTCAAGAATTGATTTAGGCATGGATAAATTGCATCATTGGTAGAAATTAAGTGATAAATCTAAATTAATGTGGAACTGGCCAAGCCCATGAGATCATTTTGTTTTTGACCAAACACGAGATTTATCGGTAATACAAAGAAAGAACCCTCAAATAATTTCTTAGTACTTAAAATTGACATCTCTTACGTTGACAAATTAATTCTGATCAAACCTATTCATACAAGAAGAAGTGGATACGAAAAAACAGTGTATTGAGGAACCTCTAAACCCTTAAATAATTGAAGATGACAAATTTTTCTTTTGATGTAATCTTCATTATGTTTCGCTTACCCCTAACTTTATGCATAGCTATCTTTTTTTATAATGGTAATATTTATTTAAGATAACTCTATATCGAAATTGAGTTTATAAAATATGATAAAAACTAAGTCTGAATTTTAAGTTATTACAATTTTTATGTACTAGATTCATTTTGTTTAAGATTCTTTTCTCCCCAAGCTTTGTGCTTTCCATCTAAATCAGATAATGAATTACTTTGAGCCTTTAGCTTCAAAAGATAGGAAACTTTAGAAATTTTAGTATATGAAATCTTGTAGGGATACTCTACTAAAGACTGGTATGCATTTAAGTAATTACTACTCATAAGGTCACAAGTACTTCTTTTTTATATTTACTACAGAAAAAAAAGAAAATTAATTATTTAATATTGTCTTTCTATTTTCTTTACATCCATAATATGAACCATAAGTTTCATTTATTAATTTCATATCTAAAGATTAGTTCATTTCTTAAAAACTAATTTTGTTATTTTATCTTTTCAATGTATAAGCCTTTTTTAGTTTTTAAGAAGCACTGTTTCTTTTTTTGACTATCACTTGCTAAAGGTCAGTTAGTTATTCGTTCAGCATCACTCTTAGAACAGTAGATTTAGTAGCTTAGCTTTATAGAGACACATTAATTAAAATTTGTTCTAAAGATTTCTACCGTATACGACCATCCTGAATTAATATGTTGTTTGAATACCTTTTAATTTCAGATT
Source organism: Prochlorococcus sp. AG-402-C09 (assembly GCA_003279565.1). Taxonomy (GTDB): domain Bacteria; phylum Cyanobacteriota; class Cyanobacteriia; order PCC-6307; family Cyanobiaceae; genus Prochlorococcus_B. The sequence continues at coordinate 58,062 of QCHN01000009.1, read as the reverse complement.
TGATAACTCTTGTTCTAGGAGTATTTTCTTTGAACAAGCTAGTACTAAATCTGCATCTCATTTAGGATTCAGTCAGTCAGTCAGTGTAGCTCAGCCGGTTAGAGCACAGCATTCATAACGCTGAGGTCGAGAGTTCAAGTCTCTCCACTGACATAAAAAAATGATTAAAGCTGATATAAGAACTTGTGGTGTTTGAATTACTTCACCTAATATTTAGTACTTATTAGCTATTGTATATTGATAACAATTATCATAAAGAAAATAAATATGTTTTTATTTCATATCAATTTGATTAAGGCGATCCTTGAAGGTTGGAGGCATTGAATTGTCAATTGATTTTGATTGATCATCTAAAATACTTTCATTTTGTCGAATAATATTGTTGTTACTCGTTTGGTTATATATTGAAAAATTCTTAGAGTTATTATAAAAATATTCGATAGTGCTAGTATTAGAGATCTATTGGAATAAAGATATATACTAGAATATAAATAAGATATTAAATATAGATTAAATTCTTAATTAGTCATTCGTAAAAAGGGAAAGTTTAAACAACTTATATAGGATCTAATGACTAATAAAATAGTGAAGAACGAGAGAAAATAAAATGCCAGTCCATAAACCTTTTATCCATGTAAGCACTAACATTTGATAATTACTTAAACGAAAGTGGGTTTGGATTGCTAGTGCGGCTTTTTTATCTAATCCCATTAATGAGTATGGTCGTTTACCATTTAAAGAAAATAGTGTTCTTTTCATATATATCTCCAGTGTTTACTCTTTAACTTTAGATCATTGAAGGTTATTAATAGAATAATTTAATAAATTTATTTCTAAATCATACCATTTTGACCTCAATCACATAAGGATAATTGGAAGTTAACCGAACAGATTATATTCACGTTTGTGAACATGATCGACAATAATAAATTCAAGCTTAGAAAAATCAGTGAAATCCACTAAAGGGTTTAATAGATGTATGCATTTCTTTGAAAGCATATTATCGAATATTTTGTTTGCTTTTTTAATCTAATGTCCTCCCTAGTAAGATGAAGAACATTGACCAAGTCAAAAAAAATCAGGAAAACGACAGGATTCTCAATTTACTAGCAGAACTAAATTCCACACTTGACCTTTATTACGAAAAAAGAATCGAAAGAAAAATCGTGCCTATAGATCAATAAAGACTTATACAATAAGTGTTATATCATCTATAGAAAATAAACTAAAAGTAAAGAGAATAAGAATCTAAAACCGAAATAAATATATTAGAAAAGTTTACTTGAATTATAGGATAACTTTGTTAAATTTATTATAGGTTTTCTATGAGCCCTTATTCCATCTTTATTACACCAATGAATTTTTAATAGTTCACATACTCAATTACTCTATTTTTCTTGATCTTATACACTATAAAAATGACATGTAACTGCAAGCACTGCAAAGAGATCAAAAAACAGCATGATAGAGCAGAACAAAGACAAATAGACTTACATAAGTTAAGGAGTCCTACTATAAAAATTAATTAGAATTCTATTCTGAATAAGGAATAACAGGTATTTTTATTCTTAATTGTTTATCTTCAGTACTAGAATCTATATCTGGTAATTTATTTTCTTTTTCAATATTTATATTATTATACTTATCCTTTCTTGTCTCAATATTAATTAACATGAAATATATAGCTATCAATAAAAAATAGGGTAATAGATTTTTTAAGTTTTTTATTATCAATACTATAGACTTCATGTTTGAATTAAATTTAAAAAATTATAAGTCGTAATTCTTACTTGTGCAAAGAAATAAACCGATATTTAATATTTAAGTAGTAAAAGCAATATATTAATAGAAGTAATTTCATTCTTTCCATAGATAAATTACGGTTTATAGCAATTAAAAATACCAACGAACAAGTTAAAATATATTTTTTTATTGTATTTCTAACTTTAAAACAGAAAAAATTGAGGCTGCAGAAAAACGTATAAAAGAATTGCGTATCTTAATAAGGTCATGGTCAAAAAAGTAGCTCACGCTCATGACAGATTCTAGTTAAATTAGTGAATATGTTTATTGACATGCACTCTTTAGCCACTGCTCTGTTTTTTCCCGATTATGGAAATGCCGGAGTACCATGGGATCTAATATTATTACATTTTTATTTTTTTACGATATTCATCCCCTTTATTATCATTTTTAATGCAGCAAGAAGTTCAGATAGAGAGAACCCAAACAGAATTAAAGATCAAAGTACTAGGTATCCAGATTTGCATCCTCGGGCTTGAGAAGATCTAGTTAATTAGATTATTTTAATGAAATAAAATCATTTTTTATCAAAATTTTTATTTTTAGCGATCGATTTTCAAAGCTTATATACTGAAGGTTTTCTTACCTTCAAGATTTAAATAATTTAAAGAACACAATTAATTGTATCCTCACAAACACAAATTAATATAGAAAGGTAAACTGCATACTTTTAATTCAATTTTGTATATTCATGAATCAATTGTTAAATAGTAAAATCCGTAATTGACAGATTTATTTAGAAATATTTGAATGTAACATTGAAATAAACTTTTAATAAAAGTGTAATCACTTATATTGTTTAAAATTGAGAATTAGACTTTGATTTTGTATTGTGTAATAAATGAAACTGAAAAATTTATTTTCATGCTCTAATATTTATTTAATTTAAAATTTTAAATGTCATCAATGAAATCTGGAGCAATACAAGCAGTTGAGGTAATGCTTAACGCTTCACTACGACGACTTAATAATTTGAAAGGTGTTAACAGAGAAGCACTTTATGATGAATACAAAGAATGGTTAGAAATAGATGAGGGCAATGTAATTAATGAAGGTGTATTATACTGTAATTATCTTGGTTAAATCATTCTACGATTTACTTAAGAGATTTAATTGTAGACATGCTGAATAACAAACTATCCCACAGGCTACCGATAAATTTAAACTCCTAACTCCTCCAGTTTTTAACATTTGCGAACCTCCTGGCATTGGAATCCCAGCAATTACATCACACATACTCAGTATGTCATCTGGTAATCCTGTATCCTCTCTACCGAATAAAAGTATATCTGTATTTTTAAAAGTAATATTAGAAATTGTATTATTACTTTTTTTTGTTAGAGCAATGATTCTTGAGTTAGTAAACAACATTTTATATTCTTCAAATGAATCGTATAAATGTACATCTACATTAGACCAATAATCTAAACCAGCTCTTTTTAAATATTTATCTTCAAAACTAAATCCAGTAGGTTTAATAATATCTAAGGCCAAATCAAATGCTAAGCATGATCTACCGATAGTTCCAGTGTTTTGAGGAATCCTTGGTTCAAATAAGGCCACACGAGGTCTATTAATATTAAATTTATTCATGGTATAAGATCACCAATTTTGTCTAAATTAATTGCTGTCCCATTAACCGCAAGCCAATTATTAGTTGAGTGACGACTAATCAATGAAGTTAGTGAGCTATGACGTTCGCGAAATAAATGTCCTATTGGCGTTGATGGAACTATTCCCCAGCCAACTTCCTCAGCAACAACTACAATGCATAATTTATTTTTTGTAAGGCAATCTAATAATTTATTTTGGAATAATTCCCATTCATGATTATTCTCTACTAGATGCTTTTCAACTAATCCACCCAATGAGTCGATTAAAATCGACTCATCAGTTCCGATTAATTCAATTGCACTGCATATGTCATCTGGATGCTCTATTAGCTTCCATGAATCAGGTCTTCTTTGTCTGTGAACATTAATCCTTCGTTCCCAATCCGGATCATTTGGTCTTGGTCTTGATGTTGCTATATATGTTACTGACTGCTGTTCCTTTATTAAGAATTCGGCTAATTTACTTTTTCCACTTCTTGTCGGCCCTGTAATAACTATGAGCCCTTTATAATTTTTATTTATTGGTGTGATCATATTTTAAGCGAGTAGATATAACAGTGAATAATGACGGATATTATAATATAGGTATATTGCTACTAAATTTTAGATAATCAACTATATGTATAATATAGAATTAAAATTGACTGTATAAAACTTGTTTTAGAGATAAATGTATAAAATTTCTAACTTAGTTATAGTATTTGGATCTTTTCTATTAATTTTATCAATTATTAATATTACTACTGCTAATGAATTTAATCCATCTTTAGTAAGAGCAGAGACAATATCTGGGATTGCCTCGATAGTTTTAATAACTATTGGTTACCTCTGGACTGAAATTAATCCAAAGCAACCTAACAAAGTAGTTTTGACTGGTAAAGAAGGATTTGAACTTTGTGATGAATTATCAGAAGAAAAACAAAATGAATTAGCGTGGGGAAGCAAACAAATACTAACTGCAACAGCAGCAAGTACAATTTTAATATATTGGGATAATAAAGTTATACTTAGAAGAGGACTAATATCAAACAAAAATTTTATACCAGGTGAAATATGTAATAGAGCTACAGATCAAAAAAGATTAATTTCATTAGTTAATACAGAATTATTTCCAGGAAGAGAAGAGTTTGACACTGTTTTAGAAAATTTGCCAGCAGTTATTATTTATCCTCTATCTAATAGAGGTTTAACAATTGTTGGAGGTTGGTCAAAGAGATCATTTACGAATTCAGATGAAAAATGGATTTCAGGATGGTCTGATAAATTATACGTTCTACTTAATAATTAGAATATCTATAATCGTTTCTACCTGTTTATCATTTGAAGTAAACTCTAATGTATTCTTATTCATAAACCATTTTGCAAAATCAGATTTTATTTTGATCTTATATTCCTCTTTCCCTTCAGAATTATATACATTTCTGTTAAATTCAGTATTATCTATTTTGAGCAAGCTAGAATCAATATTATAGATCCCATTAGTCGCGACTATATTAGTATCAGCAAAATTTATATTTAGCGGATTATCTATATCTATAATTGAGGTTCTTAAGTTCCAATCAAATGAATTAGTATTAATAAAGTAATCATCTTTATCTATAAATGATATATCTACATTATTAAAGACTTTAATATAATTTGATAAATTATTGAGAATAGAGTTTCCTGATTTAACTTGAAAGTCTTGACCATTCTTATTTAGGATTTCTATTGAACTTTGAAATATTTCGATATCATTATTTGTAGAGTCTATAATAGCTTGAGGACTAGTTATTTTGATGCGTCTATCATTGCTTTTGTTGTCCTGAATCAATTCGAAATCATTAATATAACTTTTATAATTTAACTGTGTATTTGATTTATTATCTTTTTCACATCCAATAAGAGGTAATATGGTTAGTAATAGTAAGAAATAAAATTGAAATTTCATAACTATTTTAACTATCTTTATATTCAATCTTATCCATTACAGGTTTTGGATCCTCCAGTCCATTACTAGGATTTAGTAAACCCCAATGCAATGATTGCTCAAAATCAATAACTGAAGGATCTATTTTTAGTTGATATAATATTCTACTGCTTAAATTTGGTACGAATGGATTCAATAGTATTCCAATAATTCGGCAAGATTCGAGTACTGAGTAAATATCATGGGCTACTACATTTTTATTTGTAACATCCTTAATGAGCTTCCATGGTGCACGATCATTTAGATAAAGATTTGCGGAATTTGCTAAATCAATAATTGCATTTGCAGAATTTTTAAAATTATTATTCTTAAATGATTCCATGTATTCATTTATTTTCATCTCAGATTGAACCTTAAGAGGAGATTCAGGTAATGAAGTATTATCTATTGGAATTTTTTCATTAAACCATTTTTTAGACATTGTAATTGTTCTGTTTAACAAATTGCCAATGGTATTACTTAAATCACTATTAACAATATCTACATATCTTCTCAATTGAAAATCACCATCTTCTCCAAATTCAATATCTCTCAAAAGATACCATCTCATTGCATCGATACCCCCATATTCCAAAAGATCAATGGGGTCAAGCACGTTACCTAGTGATTTTCCCATTTTCTGACCTTCTCGAGTTAAAAAACCATGACCAAATACACTAAGTGGTGTTTGCATCCCTGCAGAGAGAAGCATTGCAGGCCAATAAACAGCATGGAATCTGAGAATATCCTTACCAATTACATGTATATTTGCAGGCCAATTACATAACGATTCATCAGTGAGTTCTGGAGAGCATTGATCACGAAGAGATCCACTAACATAACCTAATAAAGCATCGAACCACACATAAAAAGTATGATCGCTATTTCCAGGAACAGATATTCCCCATTTTAAATTTACTCTTGAAATAGAAAAATCTCTTAAACCTTTAGATACAAAATTTATAATTTCATTTTTTCTACTTTTCGGTGAAATAAAACCATCAACTTGAATTAATTTTTCAATTTGATCTTGATATTTTGATAATTTAAAAAAGAGATTCTCCTCATCTCTCCACTCTAATGCTTTTTTATGAATTGAACAGATTGGACTTTTATCATTCTCTTCTACATCCTTATACTCCTCACATCCAACGCAATACCATCCACTTTGCCTACCCATATAAACATCATCAGATTTCAAAACATTGGAATAAAATTGATGAACCAATGATGTATGTTCTTTAGAAGTTGTTCTTACAAAGCGATCATAACTGATATTAAGTTTGTCCCATAAAAACTTATACTTTTCTGTGATTTCATCACAATGAAGTTGTGGCTGAAGATTTTTACTTTCTGCAGTTCGCTCAATTTTTTGACCATGCTCGTCAACACCTGTAAGGAAGAGGACTGTATTGCCTTTTAATCTTTGAAATCGAGCTATTGCATCACAAGCGATTGTTGTATAAGAACTACCTAGATGAGGCTTGTCATTAACATAATATAGTGGAGTTGTAATTGTGTATTTCATATTATTCATATATTTAAATTATTATATTATATTTTTAAAACTTTTGCACATATATGTTTAATATTTATTTTAAAGATGAAATTAATTCAAACTCAATATTATCATTGTTATTCTTTGTTATATCTTTAACATTAAAGTTTTCTCCGATACTTATATTAAAATTAGAATATAAATTACATGCAGTAGAAAATTTGTGATCTGTAAAGTATAAAATACAAATATTTTTATATCTGTTTATCCAATTTAGTAATATAACTTGGTATTCCTTAAATGAGTTATTTTCGAACCATTTTCTTAGCCAATATTTTTGATCTTCACGAAATCTCATGATATTTTGTCTTCCTATATTATTAATCTCATTTATAATTTGTTCAACTTCTTGTTTTGATATAAGATCTTGATTGTTAAGATATTTATTTAATTGATAGTTGACTAACAAGTCAGCATATCTTCTAATAGGCGATGTAGCATGTAAATAAGATGTTAATCCTAAGCTAAGGTGAGACATCGGTTTTATGGCATAATAGGACTTACCCAGAGTTTTCTTAAGCAAAAAATTGTTTAAAACATTATTAAAAGAATCCTGTATAATATCATTACTTGGTTTGGCTATATTTTCTTGAACTCTATACGGAACAGGTATATTATTTAGCTTAGTAAATTCTGAAGTTATATCTCCGTACAAGATCATAGCTTCACTTATTAATTGTCTTGATAACGTTGGATCTATTATCTTAACGATGGGAATATTATTTTCTACTATAATTTTTCCATATGATTCTAGTATTTCCATAGCACCTAAATTCTTTCTCCAACATTTTCTACTTTGTAAAATAGTTGAGATAATACTTAAATCTTCTTCTTCTTTTGGCGCGTAGTCAATAAGTTCATCAGCTTCTGTATAATTTAATCGGTAATCTACCTTAATTAAACTCTTTACTATTTCTGAAAAAGAAACACTACCATCATCATTAAGGATAATACCTAAACTTAATGACTCTCTCGATTCTTTATCGCATAGACTAAACACATTATTAATTAAAATTTCGGGAAGCATGTAATAAGTATTTGTTGACAAATAGGAAGTTGAGATAAGCTTCCTCGCATTCTTATCAATAGCTGATTGATAATCAATATACGATGTAGGGGATGCAATATGGATCCATAACTTGTACTGACCAGAAAACTTCTCTAAAGAAATAGCATCATCTATTTCTACCGTTTTATTATCATCTATAGAATATGTTTTCAGATAGGTAAGATCCTTAAGTACAGAATTTAAATTATCTTGTTGTTCAAATCTAGATATTATATTTGTAATTTCACTCTCAATTGTTTTAATGCACATTCTATCAATAATAGAATATTGAAAATATGATCCTATCCTTCTGGATTAACAAAGGGAAGTAGGGCAATAATTCTTGCTCTTTTAACAGCTGTGGTTAAATCTCTTTGCTGCTTAGCAGTTAATCCCGTAAGTCTTCTAGGTAAAATTTTTCCTCTATCAGTAATAAATTTCTTTAGTAATTCTACGTCCTTATAGTCAATAGGATCTCCAGGCTTTATAGGAGATAGTTTTTGTTTAAATAGTGAGTTAGTCATTTTAAAAAGTGTATGAAAGGAAATAATTATTTGATTTCTCTATGAATAGTCATCTTGTTTAATTCAGGACAGAACTTCTTAAGTTCCAGTCTCTCAGTAGTGTTCCTACGATTTTTTTCTGTGGTGTATCTAGATACTCCTGCTGAACGTTTTTCTGAGCTAGGTACAGATCTAGACTCAGTACATTCTAAAGTGACCACTATTCTGGTACCTTTTTTAGCCATATGAACTTAGCTCAACTTTTGTGAGTCTAGGGAACAAAGTACAATCTTACTAGGTTAAGCACCCTTTTTTATAAATTCATTTAACCACCTATGTTTAACTCCTGTGAGAGCAAGTCATGAAGGTATCTGTTTCCTGGCTAAAAGATCTTGTCGAATTTAACAATGATATTGATGAATTGGCTGAAAAGCTTTCAATGACAGGGTTTGAAGTTGAATCATTAGAAGACTTATCAGATCAAGCAAAGAATGTTGTTATTGGTTTTGTTGATGAAATCACACCGCATCCAAATGCCGAAAGGCTCAAAGTTTGTTCTGTAGATGTTGGTTTACCTAAAAAGCTAAGTATTGTTTGTGGTGCGCAAAATGTAAAAGCAGGCTATCACGTCCTTGTAGCGAAGGTTGGAGCCTATTTATCATCAAAGTCATTAAAAATAAAATTCTCTAACCTACGCGGCGTAGAAAGCGAAGGAATGATTTGTTCATTGGAGGAATTAGGCATTGAAAGTACTAATGAAGGTATAGAAATTCTTGAAGAAAATGAATCAAATATCCCTCCAATTGGCACAAATGCTGTTGATTATCTTGGTTTGAATGAAACCATAATTGATCTGGCTATTACTGCAAATAGACCTGATGGTATGTCTATGGTTGGTATAGCAAGAGAAATAGCGACAATAACAAATTCTAAATTGACATTGCCAAGTTTAAATTACAATGAAGACTTCACAAAATTTGACCCAAAAATAAGAGATAAGGAAACGATAGGTTCAGACTTTATTTATACACTTACATATATAGATAATATAGACAATTCTGGTAAGATAAATAAAACTATTTCTAATAAAATAAATTCATTAAAACAAAATTCTATAAATCCAATTGTAGACATATCAAATTACCTAATGCTTGAACAAGGTCAGCCTTTACATGCCTTTGATGCAGATCTTTTAGATAATATTGTTGGTAGAAAAGTAATACCAAATGATTTTGGTATTAGAAATGGTAAAGAGGGAGAATCATTTGTTGCGCTTGATAAAAAAGAATATAAATTAAATGAAAATATAAACTTAATTACATGTAATGATATTCCAATTGCAATAGCTGGAGTTATTGGTGGAAGCAATAGTTCTGTAAGTCATGGTACAACAAGGATTTGGTTAGAAGCAGCTGTATTTACACCAACATCAATAAGAAATAGTAGTAGAGAAATAGGCCTGAGGACAGATGCAAGCAGTAGATACGAAAAAGGTATCTCTCCTAATATGACAACAGCTGTATCAAAAAGAGCAAGTAATATTATCTCATTAGAATTAGGTGGGAAAATTAAATCGACTCATATCAACAATGAATTTAAGAAAAGAAGTATTAGTGTTAATCTTAGATTAGAAAAAATTAACTGCATCCTAGGTAAATTAAGATGTTCAGATACTAATTTATTAGAGAATAATTCTAATACACTTCGTTATCTTAAATCTGATGAAATTGAGACTCTTCTAGAAAAACTTGGTTGCATACTTACTGCAAACTCTACCGGCTGGAATGTTCAAATCCCTCCTTATAGATCATCTGATTTAATAAGAGAAATTGATTTAATAGAAGAGATAGCAAGATTAATTGGATACGATAATTTTGATTCAAATATGCCCGAACCTCTTGAGCCAGGAGTATTAACACCTGCTAAATTAGTTGAAAGACGTATACGAAATTCTCTCATCCACAATGGTTTTCAAGAAGTAGTTACTTCTTCACTTGTTGGTCCTGAGAACACTGCTAAAAATGCTGTATTAATCAAGAATCCATTACTGTCAGAGACAAGTAGATTAAGAACAAATGTATGGGATGAACATCTTAATATTCTTCACAGAAATGTATCTTCTGGAGCTGAAGGGTGTTGGATCTTTGAAATAGCAAAAACATACACAAAAGATAAAGAAACCTTTACTGAAACTAATTTGTTAGCAGGTGCTTTGACTGGGAGTAAACGATTTAGTAAGTGGGGCAAAACATCAAAACAAATATCATTGGATTATTTTGAAGCAAGAGGAAAACTTCAGCAATCTCTAGAAGTTCTAAGAATTGAAACTATTGATAAGCAGTTTACTGATAAAGATTTCATGCATCCGGGTAGAACTTCTGAAATATTTGTTGAAGGAAAAAGTATCGGCTTCTTTGGACAAATTCATCCATCTATGTCTGATAAATTTGATCTAATAGACGAAACTTACTTATTTAACCTTGAATTTGATTCATTGATAAAAGCTGCGACAAGAAAAACAAATTGGACAAGAATTTATAAGGATTATCCCACAGTTCCTTCTATGGAAAGAGATATTGCCCTTATTCATTCAAAAAGATATAGTTCCTTAGAAATAATTAATTTAATAAAGAAATCTGGAAGACCACTTTTAGAGAAAGTTGAATTGATAGATCGTTACGAGGGTTCCTCTATCCCCGAGGATTCGGTTAGCCAAGCTTTTAGAATAAAATACAGAGATCCCAAAAAAACGCTAGTAGAAGAAGACATAAATCCAATACATGAAAAAATTAGAAATGCACTTAAAGAAAAAATCAATGCAGAACTAAGAAGTTAGTCTCATTGATCTATTATTTGTCTCAACATAAGTCCAAGCATAAGACCAGTATAAGAAGTATTAGATAAGGTATAAAAAAATTACTAAAATGTCAAAATGTTTTTTTGCATTACTTGATAACTCGAGAAAATCTTTTTGAAATGAACAGCATTAAATACTTCTGCCTTGGTAAAATGGTGATAAGAATAAATTAAGGTAAAAGTTGTCTTTTTATTCTTACATTAGAATCTAAATGGGACTCAGAAGGAGTCCCGTAAGAGACAATCGAGAATGAAGATTTTGGCAAATCTACCGAATAACGTGCGCAGCATGACTACGAAAACATATTTTTTATCGAGATAAGAGCATAACTGTTTTATAAACAGTTATGCAGAACAAAAAATCGATTCATACCAAGGAGATACAGCTTCCTATTATTAAATGGACAAAAGATGGACATAATTAGCTTATAGCTGCATTAAAACAAATAAATCTCTCTAAGCTAATAACAATAAAAATAACTATTTTTATGCATTTAAAAATGTTATTAATGACTAAATATACCTTTGATGATTTTTATTTATTCAAAAGCATTAATAATGATTTGATATAACGGATTAATTTTATCCAAATCCAGGATTTACTATCAGCCTCAAAAAAAGGTCTGAATCTAATCTACTTAGTCTAGGATGAGTCAAATATCTAGACTAAAACAAGGACCAATTCTAGACACATGAGATTCTAGTTTTTATATAAATCTTTGAGCAATTGATAAGCCTCGTTTAGTTTTCTCATGGTTTCATTTGATCCTCCAGAATCAGGATGATTGGAAAGAGCTTTTCCTTTATATGCATCTCTAATAAAAGAAAGGGTTAGAGATGATCCAGCCTTGGTTGGTAAACCCAACAACTTAAGAGCACCATGAACAGTCATCGTAGACTCAAGCGTTTGGAATGAAGTCACATTTTGACTACGTTTGAATTTATTAACGAATCTACGAATGAGAGTGGGGATTCTACTTCTTAAGTTTTTAGCTGAAAAGGGGTCTTCGAGAGCGCCTGCCAATATCACCACATCATCAAAAGTTACCGAGTCGATTTTCCACTCTCCGCAATATGAATTAAGCATTTTACAGGCCGCATTCCAAGTGAAAGGTATACTTTCTGTGCCATCTACATTTGGCCAGATATCTCTAGCAAGCCATATCATTGATGCCTCTACCACACTTTCAGTCGGTTTTTGCCCATAAAGATATATCCAATGTTTCTCTGCAGCATCTTTTGCCTTTAGTAAATCATCAATGTCAATAGTAGTAATTGAGGTGTCTTCCATATTTTTAAAAGCTTTGTCTTTACTCAAACTTCTCTTTAGGTTGGTAGTTTGTTTTCTAATAAAACCTGGTAATTCAATGCCTGCGGAGACAGGATCTTTTTTATTAACTAGAAGATCATTAGCTTTGACGCCATTGACAGCTACATTTTTTATTTCAATATTCTTATTCCCAACTATCACAAGTGCTTTTTCTTCCTGTTTGCTATTGCCTAGTCCATTTTGAGGAGTTGAAGAATCATTATTACTATTATGATTAAAATCTAATTGTTTATTCTCAATTAATTCCTCATCTAAATCATTAGATAAAATAACTTCTAATAATCTCTCGAAAACTTTTCCTCTAGCCCTGATTCCCCACTCTTTGCGAAGTCGATCGACGCCTTTAACTAGATCAATTGGTAAATCAATTGATATTCTCTTAACTTCCTTGTCTACCCCTTCCGCCACAAGATCCTAATATCTAGTCACATATTAATGCCTTTTTATTTTCAACACACGTTTAGCTTTGAATTTATATAATTAATCTTTAATTATATAATATATTAAATTCTATATATTATCTTAAAACTAAATTATTGCCACATAGATCAAAATAATTATGTATTATTTTTAAGATAATCAAATTGTAATCAGCAATGAACTTCTGCGAATCATCAAATAACTGGAATGAAAGAAAAAAACTTTTTCAAGCTAAGAAATTAAATATTTTAATATCCATTAAAGAATCTTATGAAAGAAAGCTTGCGGCTATTACAGCATCAATATCAAAGCTTGAAGAACAAATGAATTCAACCACTACTACTTTAGAAAGCTAAATTAACTTCTTAAATTACATCCTTTAATATTTTATCAGGCCCAAATTTAATAAGAGTCTCAACATCTGAACTTTGTGTTCCAAGAAAATAACCAGCGAAACCAAGTGCATTTATACTAAAGCCGTTTGATCTATCCGTTTTACGTTTTATGAGTGCAATCCACTCAGATGTAATAAGTAAATTATATGGTTTTGAAGGTTTATCAATTACATCGATCTCGCCTATATTCATCTCATTAATCATAGACTTATACGAGCTAAATAAATCATTCGAGTTGAGCTTATTATTTTTATTCCTTTGTCTAATGGCAATGCAATGAGCTATTTCAGAGTACTCGTGTTTCTTGTTATTTAATAAAGAGCAAAACCAATCATATCTGGGACAAATACTCTCTTCATAATGTCTTGGTAATAATTGAAAATGTCTATGAGGCTGACTAGCACCAGATTCTTTACTGCTATTAAAGAACCATAATCCTGTAGTATCATTATCAACATTTTGAATAGCATTAAAATCATCTTCATTTAGCCAGCCATTTTGTGGTTTCCAGCTATTTGTTATTAATAACATATGCCCTATCTGTACTGGATATTTATTTAATATTAATGTATGTTTATCATTTATATTCTGTATTTGCAGTCTAGGATCCCAAGGAATGAATGGATTTCGTTTAGGACCATATTCTTTTAAGTATTTAGGTATAGAACTTTTGAGAAAACGAAGCTCGAAATCACAATATAGATCACTAGATTTATATTTTAAAGTATTGAGAGGGATTATAGCTCCGCAATTAACAGCATTTCTACTAATCTCCAGAGCTTTTGACCATATAGATTCGCTCTTCACCTCAAGTAGACCTTTGATAAATAATATTTATAGATTATATAATTAATAATCTATAAATTTAAAATTTAAATAAAAGCTTATTAACCAATGGCTAATCAATAATTTAAGGAGCTGTAAGAACGTATTCAAGATTCAAGAAATCTTGAAATTCATTCCTGACAGGCCAACCAACACATGAATGATCATTTCCATGCACACAATTGATTCGACGCTCTAGAGACGATTTTCGGCGTTCTAGAGGCCGCTTAATTCCTCACAGGAATTGCTTGTTTATTTTTAAACCGTTTCGATGAAAATATTTTTTTTTGCTTTTAATTTTTTATAAGCTTAAATTCATGAATTATTTCTTAAAACAGTATTCGGTCGTAATCCTTTGCACTGCAATGGTTTATAGATAACGCAAGAAAATTCAAATTTATCAATTTGCAAAATAGTTTCAGATTATTGGCAAATAAGGTTGACGAAAGCAGGGGGGAAAGAGTTAAAAACTGATTCAGTAATGTGTCCTCAATGGATTGGGACTTTTCCGAAGACGAAGCTTTTTTAGCTCTATGCGATGCGTTTCGCGAGAGCGGCGAAACATCTGCCATGGAATTTTTGGCAACGGGTGAGGGCGCTTTTCACTTTCAGGAATTAACTCAAAATGCCGCCGGAGAGGGCATTGATTTAAGTGACTCAGAATCAATGTCTGAGTTTCAGATGGAAGTATTAGAAACTATCGGTGAAATGAATAGCTAATTTTCTAAAATAATTGATTAATTGTGGAAGATATTTAAATTCCAAAGTATTTAGCTACTGGATGTAATGCAACAATAGCTGTTGTACTTTGTTCTGGATGAAGTTGCTCACTTTCGTCCATTGAGATATTAATTTTTTTTGCATTAAGCCAAAGTAGTTGTTTCCTAGAATCTGTAACTTCTGGACAAGCTGGATACCCAAAAGAATAACGGCAACCTCGGTATTTAACATCTAAAATATCTTTAATATCTTCAGGTTCATAATCTTCAAAGCCACATTCAATTCTAATAATAGAATGTATATATTCAGCAAGCGCTTCTGCCAGCTGGACAGTCAACCCATGAAAAAACAGATAATCAGAATATGAATCTTGACTAAATAATTTATGAGAATATTCACTAGCTGAATCTCCCATTGTTACAGCCTGCATTGGCAAATAATCTGTAGGCTGATTGTTATTTAAGTCATTATAAAAATCTGCTATACAAAATCTTTTTCCAGATCTTTGCCTAGGTAATAAAAATTCTCCTAATAGACTTTGATGATCTTTATCATATACTTTTAAATTATTACCAACTCTACCACAAGGAAAATATCCATACACTAATGATGGATTAATAAGCTTTTCTTTTATTATTTTATTCATCCAGTAATCTAACTTCGGTTCTGCTTTCCTAAGTAAAAAATCTTTATATTCGGAAGCAGACATCTGCTTGGAACGTTTCATTTGCCATTGGCCTGCAAATAAAGCATTACGATCTAAGAATTTATAAACATTAGTTATATCTATATCTTTTTCTAATAAAAACTTTGGGCCTATAAAAGGTGGTTTAATAGGATCTATTTGAGATATATTGATTGATCTTGATGTGTCCTCAATAGGATTATCTTTGGTTTTTTTTATACTAATTTTTTTATCATTATTAGTATTTTTATAATTACCAATTGTGATCCCCTCAGGAGCACCTTCTTTAAAGCCTGAGATATTATCCCAGTTATTAAATTCCTTTGCTTTCATATATGAATCCATAAATTTCAAATCTGTAAAAGCATCTTTACCATAAATAACTTTCCCTCTATACACACTTGCACAATCTTGATTAACAAATTTTGGAGTGAGTGCTGCACCACCAAGAATAATAGGTACAGATATATCTTCTTCATTTAATGCTTTAAGATTATCTTTCATAAATGCAGTGGATTTAACTAGAAGTCCACTCATGGCAATACAATCTGCGTTATGCTCTTTCTGTGCATTGATTATTGAATTAACATCTTGCTTAATTCCTAAATTAATAACTTCATAACCATTATTTGATAAAATTATATCAACTAGATTTTTACCAATATCGTGAACATCACCCTTAACTGTTGCGATAATAAATTTTCCTTTTGATTGATTGACCTCAGATTTATCCATGTACTGCTCTAAATATGAAACAGCGAATTTCATTGTTTCTGCAGATTGAAGAACAAAGGGTAATTGCATTTGACCCGAACCAAATAATTCACCAACAACTTTCATGCCATCTAATAAATATTCATTAATTATTACCAATGGTTTATATTTCTTTAATGAGATATCAAGGTTTGAATGTAAATTAGTTTTTTCACCATCAATAATATGATTCTTTAGTTTTTCTTCTATTGGTAATTTTATATCATCATTATTAGTACTTTTATTTAAAAGTTTCTTTGAATCATCGAAATAACTAGTTAATGTTGTTAAAGGATCATATGTGCATACTTTATTTTCAAATATTCTTCTATCATAAATAAGATCCAAACATATTTTTATCTCTTCTTCACTAATTTTATTTAGAGGTAAAATCTTTGAGGGAGAAACAATTGCAGAATCAAGACCAGCCTTAATTGCTTCATTAAGGAAGATAGAATTAAGAACAATTCGTGCACTAGACGATAAACCAAAACTTACATTTGAAATTCCAAGGATTAAGTGAACTGCTGGATGTTTCTCTTTTATTAACTTAATTGCTTTTATAGTTTCTAAACCATTCTTTCTATCTTCTTCTAATCCTGTTGAAATAGGTAATGCTAGAGGATCATAAAAAAGTTCATAAGATTTTAATCCAGAATCAGTCGCATCCGTATAAGCTCTTGAAGCTATTTCTGCTTTTTTTTCAGCTGATCTAGCCATTCCATCTTCGTCGATAGTTCCAATTACGACCGCTGATCCGTATTGTTTAGCAAGATCAATTACTTTATAGAATCTATCTGGTCCATCCTCATAATTAGTAGAATTTAAAATACATTTTCCACCAGCATGTTTTAGTCCACTCTCCATTTTTTCATAATCTGTTGAATCAAGCATCAAAGGCAAATTAATATTATTAACTAGCCTTTTGACTAACATAGACATATCTTCGATCCCATTTCTTCCAACAAAATCGACATTTACATCTAATACATGAGCATTTTCCTTCAGCTGAGATTTTGCAATTCCAACAAGTCCGTCCCAATCCTCATCGTTTAGGAGTTCTCGTACTTTTTTAGATCCACTAGCATTTAATCTCTCACCTACTATCAAGAAAGAGTTATCTTGTTCATAGGGAATAGACTCATATATTGATGATGCCGCAGGAATTATAGATCTTTCTTTTGAAAGTGTAATCAATCTTTGTTCAGAAGATAAAAGCTCTTTAGATAAATCTGAGAGTTGCTTTATATGTTCTGGTCTAGTCCCACAACAACCTCCAATCAGTTGAACACCTAAATCATTAATAAAATGACTAAGTTGGAACTTAAGTTCCATTGGAGTTAATCGATAATGAGCCTTGCCACCTACATTTTCAGGAAGTCCAGCATTTGGTATACAACTTATGTGAAATGGTGAATGCTGAGACAAATATTTAATATGATCTTTCATTTCTTCGGGACCAGTCGCACAATTAAGGCCCAAAATGTCAATATTAAATGGCTCCAGTATTGTTGTAATAGAGGAAATATCGCTACCAATAAGCATCTGGCCGGTAGTTTCCATGGTTACAGACACCATTAATGGAATTCTTTTTCCAGAGCCAATAGCTTCATTTACGCTTTGAAGAGCAGCCTTAATTTGAAGGACATCTTGACAAGTTTCAATAATAAAAAGATCAATTCCGCCTTCAATAAGCGCTTTGGCTTGCTCATGATAAGAATTTTTTAGCTCATCAAAACTTATATGACCCAGGGTGGGTAGCTTGGTTGTTGGCCCAATAGATCCAGCTACAAATCTGGGTTTTTCCGGTGTTTGATATTTATTTACAACGTTCCTTGCTATTTGTGCTGCTTTTAAATTGATCTCATAAGCTTTGTTTCCAATTCCATATTCATCTAGAACAATCGAAGTAGCTCCAAATGTATTTGTTTCGATTACATCGCAACCTGCATTTAAAAATGATTCATGTACTTTTTCAACGCTAGAGACTGATGTCAATACAAGGTTTTCATTACAACCTTCTAATGATTCTCCACCATAGTCATCTGCATTAAGTTGTTGATCTTGCAGAGATGTGCCTGTAGCACCATCAAAGACTAATATCGGTCTCTTTTCAGAGTTGAGATAGTCTAAAAAATCAGTCATAAATTATATACTTTTCTTATAAAAATGAAAATCATAAATTTAAATAAGTTATATATTTTTATTTTAATCTATCTGCACTCGTTTAACCCAATTTTCATATTCAGGAACTAAACCTTCTGTAATTTTAGTTAACTTTGTTCTTAATGAATTCATTATTGGCATATCTTTACTCATTAATGTAGTTTCAATCATTTTTATAGGAGTAATCTTTGCCGCCGTTCCAGTAAGAAATACTTCATCTGATATAAACAATTCCGTTTTATCTACAGGTCTTTCAATAACTTTTATACCGTCTTTTTTGGCAAGTTCTATAACGCTGGCGCGTGTTATACCTTCAAGAATATCTTGATCAACACCAGGAGTAATTAATTCACCATTACGAACTATAAAAATGTTCATACCGCTAGCTTCACTGATTTTTCCTTGACTATTTAGTAAAAGTGCCTCGTCAAATCCACTTTTTACTGCTTCAGTTTTAGCTAAGGAACTAGTAATGTAAGCTCCACTAATTTTACCTCTTAATGGAAGTGAGTTGTCTTGCTGGCGAGTCCAGCTACTAACGCGACAAGTAACCCCATCAGGTGATAGATAATCTCCTAGTTCTATTCCATAAATAAAGAAATTAGTTTCTATATTATGTAGCCTTGGTGCAATTCCTAAATCGCTAGTATATACAAAGGGTCTGATGTATACAGGTTGAGTCGGTTTGTTTTTAACTAGAAAGGTTTCAAGAGACTTTAATACAAAATCCTCGTCTAATTCAGTCATCAAAAATCTAGCACTTTGACATAATCTTTTTGCGTGCTTGTCTGCTCTAAATAATAAAAATGATTTACTATTTTTCGGGTCAGGGATAGCCCGCATTCCTCCAAAGGCTGCAGTTCCATAATGAAGTGCGTGGGTAGCTATAGATAGCTTCGCCTGATCAAATGGTATGCATTGACCTTCAAACCAAGCGAATGGAAGAAAATTATGCATTATCAGTTCCAGCTAAGATGAAAAAAATCAGCATTTCTTTGTTTACTGCTCTAATTACACATAATAAATGAATGCATAGAATTGCCACCCTTCCGGGGAATGAACCTCAAGAAGAAAATACATTTATCGAGCAGCCAGCAGCTCCAGTTATCTTCCTAACTAGTGCTACATCTGATATAACCTGTCTATCTACAGTGTTAAAGCTCCCTAACAATAATAAGTGGAAAAATAAAATAAGAGCATTGCCAATTGCTTATTTATCTTCAAATGCATCAATAGATCATTATATATCTAATACATGTAACACAGCGAAGATTGTTGTTGTTAGGTTTTTAGGGTCAAGATCATACTGGTCTTATGGGTTTGAACAATTAGGTTTATGGCAGTTAGAGAAACCAAATAGACATCTAATAGTAGTCTCTGGAATTGAAAGTACAGCAAATGATGTTCAAGAAATTAGTAGTTTAAATCAAGACAAAGTTGATTTAATTCAAAAACTTTTAAATCAAGGAGGTATAAAAAACTATAATAATTTGATTCAAATTTTTGGGAAAATAATTAATCAGGAAGAAATTCATGTAAATTCAGATCTAATTGAATATCATGATGAGTTAATAAAATGGAAATGGAAACAAAGTAATAATCCATCTATTGCTGTATTCCTCTATAAATCACTTTTACAATCGGGTAATACAGAGTTGGCGGATAAAATCATTGATATATCTAATAAATATAACTTAAATGCCAAAATAATATGGATTACAAGTTTGAAATCTAAAAATATAGAGAATCAAATAATTAACTTATTAGACAAAGATGAAATTAAAGCAATAATTACTACAACCTCATTTTCTTCAATTGAATATAAACATGATGATATTCAAAATAACTTGTGGGACAGATTAGATATACCTGTATATCAACTTCTAATATCTAGTTCATCTATAACTGAGTGGAATGAATCTGCAGTAGGTCTTAATCCTATAGACCTATCAATACAAATTGTTTTACCAGAAGTTGATGGTCGAATTTGTACAATTCCAATTGCATTTAAAAACCTTACTTATACAGATAATGACTTATCAATTGCTGTACATAAAACGGAGCCATATGAAATACATATTAAATGGTGCATAAAATATATAAAAAATCTAATTTATCTACAACAATCGAAGAATTCAAATAAAAAGATAGCTCTCGTGATAGCAAACTATCCAGTAAAAGACTCAAGAATTGCGAATGGTGTAGGATTAGATACTCCCGAAAGCCTATTAAATATTTTAAAATGGCTTAAAGATGAGGGATACTATCTAGGAAATAAAGATATTCCAAATAATAGTAAAGATTTAATCAACTTATTAGTAAGTCATAGAACAAATTCTGAAGAGACAATATCAAATGAACCTCAATCATATTTGAATATTCAAGATTATTTACTTTATTGGGAAAAACTTGGCGCTAAAGTAAAAGATAAAATTTCAAATCGGTGGGGAGATCCAATAAATTCTAATCAATTAGAAAAGAATGGATTTCCAATTAATGGCATTTCCTTTGGAAATATAACAATTTTAATTCAAGCAAATAGAGGTTATGAGAGCGATAATTTATCTGACTTACATTCGCCAGACTTACCTCCTACACATAAATATATTGCACAATATTTTTGGTTAAATAATACATTTAAAGCTAACGCAATTGTACATATAGGTAAACATGGAAGCGTGGAATGGTTGCCAGGTAAAGGGGTTGGATTAAGTCATAATTGTTTCCCTTTTATTCTTTGTCCTCCTATTCCAAATATATATCCATTTATTGTAAATGATCCTGGTGAAGGCTCTCAAGCAAAAAGAAGAACACACGCAATTATTATAGATCATTTAACTCCTCCATTGTCTCATTCGGGTAGTTTTAATGACCTATTAATAATTGAGAACCTTATAGATGAATATTATGAATCTAAATTAATTAATGATAATAGAAATGAATTATTAGAAAAAAAGATAGTAGATCTATTAATTAAAAATTCATGGCCAGGTATTGAATCAAATAAATTAAAAGCAGAAAAAGAAAAATTAAATATACAAGATCTAATAGATAATGCAGAGAGTTATTTATGTGAAATTAAGAATTCCCAGATAAGAACTGGTCTTCATGTTTTCGGAGTTAATCAGAGTATGGATAAATTAACTGAGTTAACACTCACAATTTCCAATGTCCCGACAGGAACTAATCTCGGTCTTACTCAATGCTTAGCAGAAGATTTAGGGTTTACGTTTGACCCTTGGAGTGACGAAGAGAGTGAAAAATTAAAACAAGTAGACATTGATTTATTTAAAGCTTATACAGCAATTAATGCTAGGAAAGTCGGCAAAGTAGTTGACTGGTTGAATGACATCGGAAAATATATAATTGAGTTTCATTGTTTTAAATTTCTTAATTACAAAATAAAATCAAAAAAGAATATAAGACTTGATAGTAAAATCTTAAATTACCTAGATCATGAAAAACCTAATATTTTTATAAATCATTTATTAAATAATATTTTACCCAAACTATTAAACAGTTCAGCCAACGAAAAAACTAATTTCCTCAGTGCTTTAGAAGGAAATAGAATTTCTAGCGGTCCTTCTGGGGCGCCTACAAGAGGGAAATTAGAGGTTTTACCAACAGGTAAGAATTTCTTTTCTGTTGATATAAGAGCAATACCAACTGAAACAGCTTGGGACTTAGGTAAAAGAAGCGCTGATCAAATAATGGAACTTTACCTACAAGAAAATGGAGAACACCTTTCACATCTTGCTATTTCAATTTGGGGTACTTCAACAATGAGAAATGGTGGAGAAGATATTTGTCAGCTTTTTGCTCTCATGGGTTTAAGGCCAATATGGGACGGGACTTTAAGAAGAGTAGTTGACGTAGAGGTCATTCCCATCAGTGTATTGAACAGGCCAAGAGTAGACGTAACATTAAGAATTTCTGGTTTATTCAGGGATGCATTTCCTCAGATAATTGAATTGATTCGAAGAGGTCAAAACCTTATTGGGAATTTAAAAGAATCCTATTCTATGAATCCACTTGCTGAGTCATATAGAAATGGAAATACAAAATCAAGAATATATGGATCAGCACCTGGATCATACGGAGCAGGATTACAAGAAATAATTAATAGTGGATCTTGGGAGAATCAATCAGAACTCGCTGATGCTTTTATCGAATGGAGTAAATGGAGATATGAAGGTTCAAATAAAATCATAAAAGACAAAAAAGGATTAGAAAATAATTTGTCAAAGGTAAAAGTAGTACTTCATAGTCAGGACAATAGAGAACACGATATCCTTGATTCAGATGATTACTATCAATTTCAAGGTGGATTGATATCCGCGATTAAAAAAACTAGTGGAACAGATCCTCAAGCCTATTTTGCCGATAATTCAAGGTATCAACGACCAAGAATTCATAAACTCTCAAAAGAAATTGATAAAGTCGTTCGAAGCAGGTTATCAAACCCAAAATGGATAGAGGGGATGAAAAAACATGGATATAAAGGTGCTTTCGAAATGTCAGCTAGCCTTGACTATTTGTTCTCTTTTGATGCAACTACAAACTTAGTTCCTAATTGGTGTTATCAATCTATTTTGAATAATTGGTTAAAGAATAATGATACGAAAAAATTTATTAGTGACAACAATCCTTGGGCTTTAAGAGATATCGCTGAAAGATTACTAGAAGCATCTAATAGAAAACTATGGACAAATCCAACTAATGAAGAAATATCATCTATAAAAACATTATTATCAGATGTAGATAGTAAAATTGAAACCAATTCTTCTAAAAATAATTAATAAATTATTTAACGTCTAAGAAGAGATAACCCGTGGCTATCTGTACCACATGTTGATAATAATGAATAAGAGTTTGCACAATCAAATATTTTATCGCAGACAAATTCCGAAGGGATCCAATCATGTGCTCTTTCGTAGTTATACCATGTTTCAACAGCGTCAAAATTTAGTTTAGATGCTTCTTCAATCAAGATATTAAATGGAAGCTTATATCTTCCGGGATGAGCCAACACAGCAATACCATTAGCTTTATGAATCGAATCAACCACAGTCGAAGCTAATAATTCATTACCAATAGCAGACTTATTGTCAATATAAGGTGATAAGTATTTTGATTTATGGTCAAAACCAATTCCTAAAACATGAACCAAGCACCCTTTTAATAGACAAGTAATTTCTATTCCAGTCCAAAGTTTAGGAAAACTTAATCTGTAATTGAGTGTAGCGTCTTTCAATTTACTTAATTCGATATAAGCATCAACTGAATGATGATCCGTGATTGCATAATGATCAATATTTAGCTCAATTGCTTGGTTATAAATTTCTTTAGCGGTCAGACTTCCATCACTATATGTTGAATGCATATGGAAATTAATAGAGTTTGGACAACTTTCTTTTGTAATTGATTTAATTATTTTTTTTAATTTAATAGTATCAATATTGGACATATAAATTAAGTAAGTTGTTTCCTATTCCTTCTCCATTTAGCATAAAATTGTATACTTGCTGCCATAAAGAGAATCAATCCAAATATTAACCAGCTAGCTGCACTTGTAGGGAACTGGTTTTTAAATACAACAAGCATAACAACAACTACTAATAATAGTGTTGGCAACTCATTCAAAGCTCGTAATTGTTGGCCACTATAATTATACTGTTTGTTTGTTAATTCATTCATGATTTTATAGCAATAAAAATGATAGATAAGTAAAAAAGCAACAAACAATAGTTTAATCTGCATCCATGTCTGAGAAAGATATGAAGGCTGCATATATAATAATCCCGATGCCATGATGACAGCTAAAATCATTCCAGGCGTTGTTATAATATTAGCTAGTCTTTTCTCCATTAATGTATATTGCTTATTAAATACATCCCTAATTTCTTCCTTCTCACTTTGTACTTCTACATGATATATAAATAATCTGACTAAATAAAATAAGCCTGCGAACCAAACTACTACTCCGATAATATGAAAGGATTTAAACCATAAATATGTCTCTGGCGAAAAAATCATATTCTATTAAATGTTTCGTGCATTCATATCACTCTATACGTTACTATAATAAAGATTAGCTGTCCCTAATTCGTTAATATATTATAAATAGATTATTTATTTTCATCTGGATGAAAATAATTTCTAATAACAACGGCAGTAGATGTTCCCAAGCCAGGTGTTGCTGAAAGTTCAGAGAGAGATGCCATTTGGATAGCTTCTATAGACCTAAAATGCTCCAATAATAATTTAATTCTTTGTGGTCCCAATCCAGGAATCTCATTTAATTGAGAACGTTTCATACGTTGACTTCTTTTTTGCCTATGAAAGGTAATTGCAAACCTATGAGCTTCATCTCTAAGCCTTCGTAATAAAAGCATTCCTGGTTGATTTGGCTCAGTGTCTAATGACTGTTTATAATTAGGAATAAAAATCTCCTCTTTCTTCTTAGCTAAAGATATAAGATTTATATTTTGATCAAGATTTAACTCCTGTAAAGCTGCTAATACTGAACTTAATTGTCCTTTACCACCATCTATTACAACTAAATCGGGCCAGTCATTCAAATTATCCTTGTCTAAGACACTAGATTCATTATTTGATAATTCATTCAAATCACCACCATCTTCTTTAAAACGGGCCCATCTTCTAAATCTCCTAGTAAGAACTTCAGCCATAGATTCGAAATCATCACTATGTCCTAGTTTTATATTAGAACTTTTGATTTTATATTTTCTATAGTGTTGCCTAGCTGCGATACCATCAATAAAAACAACTTGAGAAGCGACAGCATCACTACCTTGTATATGACTTATATCGTAACATTCAATTCTTTTTGGAATTTTTGCCAGCTCAAGGATATTGGTTAAATCGTCTAGCTCTAGTAAATTTTTATCATGTGATTGTTTTATCCTTTGCAACTCTAAATTTGCATTCTTTTCTACTAATTTAATAATTTCCGCCTTCTTTGATCTTTTTGGGACTTTAATATGAACTTTTTGTTTTTTTATTTCACTAAGCCAATCAGATATTAACTCTGTATTAATTAATTTATGTTGAACTAATATTTCTGCTGGTATTTCAACAGGGTCTACATTGGAGTAATGATTTTCAACAACTTTTTGAAGTATTTGAGAATTACTTAGATTATTATTATCAGAGAAATATCCTAATCTTCCAATTAACTTACCTGATCGCATTTGAAAAATTTGAATAGATGATATATTTTCTTCTGTTGCCAATGCAATTATATCCCTGCATACAGATGAATCAGGAATAATCATCTTTTGAGATTCATATAATCTATCTATACCTTTAAGCTGGTCCCTAACTGATCCAGCTTCCTCAAACTTTAATGACTCTGAAAAAGAGATCATTTGTTTTTCTAATAATGCTCTTAATTCATCCGTTCTACCTTGAAAAATCATTTCAACTCTTTTTAGTGTATTTTTATAGTCCTCAGAACTAATCTGCTCTTGGCAAACACCTGGACATCTACCAATTGAATAGTTAAGACATGTTCTATCCCTGTAAAGAGGTATTCTTCGTTGTCTAAGAGGAAAAAGTTTTTTTATACTAAACAGCGTCTGCCTAAGCAAGTAAACATCAACATATGGACCATAATACTTATCTTTTAATTGTCTTTGACGTCTTTTTCTAGTTAAAAAGATTCTGGGGTATTTATCACCCCATGTTATACAAATATAAGGATATTTCTTATCATCTTTTAATAGAACATTGAAATAGGGTTGACGAGATTTTATTAAATTAGACTCTAGAGTTAATGCTTCACTTTCATTATCAGTAACTATCAATTCGATATCTACAACCTGCCTTACCATTAAGGAAATTCTTGGACTTAATTCATCACTTCCTCGAAAATAACTTCTAACTCTATTTCTTAACTTTTTAGACTTTCCAACATATAACAATCTATCATCACTATCTTTCATCAAATAACATCCAGGATCATTTGGTATATCCTTCAAAAAATTCGATAGTCTTGACTTGTCTTTTATTAACGGTGTTAATTCCACCGATCTTGTCTCGTTAAATTAACCACCATAGTTCCAACCTGTGCTCGCTAAATTTAAGGCAGATCCATCTTTATTCAATACGGCACTCTTTACTTCAGCCACGAAGACTGTGTGATCTCCATGTTCTACGCCTGAAATGACTTCGCATTCAACGCCACCTATAACATCTTCGATTAAGGGCATACCAAGCTCTCCATAGGTGAATTTACAACCTTCAAATCGTCCACCTAATCCTTTTTGTGGCTTAAAAAACACTGCTGCTAGATCCTTTTGATCTTCTCTCAATACATTTAGAGAAAACATCTTAGTTCTTTGAATAATTCCGTGACTAGATCCATCAGCGCGAACTGCCATTACAACTAAAGGAGGTGTAAATGAACCTTGTGTTACCCAGCTAGCAGTAAAACCATTTATTTCATCTCCTTCTCTCACTGCACAAATAAATAATCCGTGAGGGATTTTGCGCAAAAGAACTTTTTTGGCATCCTGATTAAGAGTCATGCGCTTTGATACGTTTATAGATATGAGATTCTATGAAAGAAATGGACTTTTTTAAAGTTAAAAAACCATGAAGGCGCTTTATCCCGGTAGTTTCGACCCATTAACGTTTGGACATCTTGATCTAATTCAAAGGGGAAGTGATTTATTTGGAGAAGTTCTCATTGCAGTACTAGAAAATCCTTCAAAAAAGGCAACTTTTCCTTGCGAGAGAAGAATAGAGCAGATTAAAAATGCTACCAGAGATATACCAGGTTGCAGAACAATAGCTTTTAAAGGTCTAACGGTGGATTGTGCACGTGAACATAATGTGGACCTTATTTTAAGAGGCTTAAGAGCTATGAGTGATTTTGAATATGAACTACAGGTTGCTCATACAAATAGATCTTTAAATAATCAATACGAAACGATTTTTCTCGCGACAGAAACGCATCATAGTTTTTTAAGTAGTTCTGTAGTTAAAGAAGTCGCAAGATTCGGTGGTGAGATTCGTCATATGGTTCCTGAGTTTATAGCCAAAGATCTTTTGGCACTAAATACAAATTAATTACAATTATCAGTATTGTCTACTATTGATAATATTTTCATAATATGTTTTGTCGAATTATCCATATCGTTAACTATAATACTAAATATTTTACCCTCTCCTAATATAATACCGGAAACGGATCTAACATTATTAAGTCTTCCAGATTTAGCTAAAATTCTACCCTTAAGGTTTACTGGAGCATTAACATTAGACAACGAGCCCCTAACACCTAAAATTGAAAAAGATGAGAAATAATAGTCAGAAAATCTATTAAGCTTCATTCTTCTTAAAAACTGAGTTAAGCCATATGTGGTTACTCTATTCTTTCTAGATAAACCACTAGCATCTGCAAAGGTAAAATTGTCAGAGTTAAAGTTTTGATCTTTTATCCAATTACTATATTTTAGATTAGGAAAATCATGAGACCAGTCATTTACTGAATGTCTGAAAATGACTTCAGCAGTAAAATTGTGGCTTTCAGAGTTGATAAGGTTTAGCAAGATATATAAAGGGGCAGAATTAATAACTTTAATTGTTGAGATATAATCAATAGGATAGTTTTCATTAACGGCTTTTACAAAAAATTTTTTAGATAAATTCTTTTTTCTCAGAGCAGTCTCTAACTCATAAATGAAATTATCAATTGGATTATTTAAAGCGTTAATACTTGCATTACTAGCTATTGAATACTTAGTAATAGGTGCTCCATATTCTTCTTTTCTATCCGCATATGACCAGCTTGAAGGCCACCAATTTTTGGTATTGCTATTTTTAATTATTATTGGTAATTTTGAATTAGAATTATAGTTGGTACTATTAAGATCATTAATTAACTCTTCTAAATGACTTTTATCAAAATCTGGATCTCCTGATGCTTCAACAAATAAGATTCCATCATTTATCTCTTTTAAAGATGTCTTAAGAGTATAATAAGGACCTAAAGTATCTAAAGAGAAAGCGCTAGAAAGAATCTTCTGGTTAGAAGCAGGAATCCTTGGTATTTGACCATTAATATCTACAATGAAATCACCGGATTTATCTAAAATACTAACGCTAATATTACTATTAAAATTATAAGTATAATCCACTATCTTATTTTGCAAAGGTTCACATATATTAAATTTTTCAGGACTTATCTTATTAATATTATCCCTTTGTCTTATATATGAGAATAATAAAAATAAATTACCATTAACTATATTTACTGCTATTAAGATTAAAACAATATATAAATATAATTTTTTAATCATAAAATTATAAGTTTAGAATTATAGTTTCATCATCAGGACGTTTCTCAAATGATTTAACAAAAGAATATCCATTAGGATTTAATTTAAAAAGCTCCCAATCATTTGGAAATTTTTTTAATAATGCGCCCATAGATAATGGTTGCACAAAATAAAGTACTTTCCATTTTTCAGCAAATCTTTTTCTCATTTCCCTGCCGACACTTCCGATTCCTACTATTGGATCTTCCAACTTTCCGTTTATCATAATTACGGCTGAATTAGTATGGGAACATACTTGCTCAAACATCTCAATATCATATGGTTGAGGAGAACAGACTAATAAGACTGAATTCAATGAATCAGTTGAATTAATAAACTCCTTAAATGTAAAAATCTTATTAGCCAATTCAGGGTTGTCTCTTTTAGCAAGAGCCGCTCCACCAGCATCGGCCCACAATAAAATATTGTCGAGTTTAATTTCAGTTAGTTTATTAGATAAACGAAAAATTATTGGATTAATTCTTAATCCTTCAAATTTTAGGTTGATAGAAAGAAAAGATTGTTCAGAATTACTTAAAAAATAACTTTGAATTGATTCATATACATTTGATTCCGCTTCTCTAAGATCTGAGGGTAGCTTATTCTTCATTTGATGATCATTGTTTTTTGAATTCTAAGGATTGCAATGATTCATATATTATATTTGAAACTGAGTTAATATCATCATTTGAAATCCATGGACCAATAGTTATTCTTAATCCAGATTCTTGTAGTGGTTTATCAACATTAATTGCTACCAGTATGGGATTTGGTCCTTGACTAGATGATGAGCAAGCACTACCACTACTTATATAAACGCCATGTTGTGACAATAATCGTACAATTTCTCTACCTTTAACTGGAATCATTGATTTTGTATGACAGAGAAATGAAAGATTATTCGGTAGTCGTTCTCTATGAGGACCAATAAAAGTAAGTTGTTTATTCTTAACTAGATTTTTTTTTAAAAGAGAAGTCATTTTGGAGACATTATTCTTTGGGAATGATGTTTGATTATCTGTAACCTCTATATATTCATTTAGTAGGTCAATCGCTGTCGAAAAACCTGCAATAAGAGGAACTGCCTCAGTACCAGATCTTATAGAGCCATTCTTAAATCCATATGAAGGATCATTAAGTAATAACTCTCGAACGCCTCTTCGCAACATTAATAATCCAATACCTTTTGGGCCTTGAAGTTTATGGGCAGAGGCACTAAGCATGTCAACATTTAATTTACTCCAATCAATAAGACCGCTAGGGAGGACCTGTGTAGCATCAGTATGAAAAAGTATATTTCGTTTTTTACATTCATTACCTATGAGATTTATGGGCTGAATGGACCCAATCTCACTTTGGCCCCAGATTATCGAAACCATTTTTGTTGGAGGAGATAACATCTCCTCCAACAAATCTAGTTTAATAATTCCATAACTATCTACAGGCCAGTATTTAATATCCCAGCCATCATTAAGTAATTGATTGGCTATTAAGTTAATAGAAGGGTGTTCAACGCTACTTATAACAAGTCTTCCTTTATCAAGATTATTAGATACAACTTTAAGAGAAAGATAATTTGACTCAGTTGCTCCAGATGTGAAAAAAATTTCGTCAGATGAAGCTTTTAATTTATTAGATATTGATAATCTAGATCTTTCCAAAATCTCTCTTGCAACAACCCCAACTTTATGGATACTTGATGGATTCCCCCAGCATTCAGATTGAATATCCTTTAGTTTATTAATTACATCTATATGTGGCGGAGTAGTCGCTGATGCATCGAGATAAATATTATTCATTTTCAAATGTGATTAAATATCTATCTCTCCACGAAAAACTTTTAATGCAGGTCCCTGCATTAAAACTGGACCTGTTTGGTTGGGCCATTCAATTTCTAATTTGCCACCTGGTAAATAAATGTTAGCGTTGTTTAAAGTTTTACCTAGCTTAGATGTTACGACGAGACACGCACAAGCACCTGTACCACAAGCTAGTGTCGGCCCACACCCCCTTTCCCATACTTTAACTTTAATATTTGATTTATCAATTAATTCAACAAAGTGAACATTGGTATCATTAGGAAATGTATTGTGTTTTTCAAGGAATCTTCCCCACTCTTCAAATGGTATATTGTCAATTTTATCAACAAATACGATCATATGAGGATTGCCCATACTAGCAGCATAAACATTTAAAATTTGATCATTTATTTTAATCTTTCCATTAGGAACTGTTAAATTATTCATTAACAATTTAGTAGGTATATCTTCAGAAGAAAGGATAGGTTCTCCCATATTTACTTTAATATTTTCATTAGCTGCAATAGAGGTGATAATCAGACCAGCTTTAGTATCAATTCGAATCTCAGACTTATCTTTAATTTCATTATTATCATTTAAAAAAGCAATCAAGCATCTTATACCGTTGCCACACATTTCTGGTTCAGAACCATCAGAATTAAATATCCTCATTTTCACAAAACATTTATTTTCGGAATCTAATATAAGAATAATTCCATCAGCTCCGATGCCGAAATTTCTATTACACATATGTTCAATAAAGTTATCTTTATTTTTAGTAAATAAATTATCTAAATTATTACCACGAGCATCAAAGATAATAAAATCGTTACCAAGTCCTTGATATTTTGAGAAATTATATTTCATGATTTAAAGTTTGTTTAACTATGTTCAAAGAAAATAAAGCGTTCCTGGTAGTAATTTCAGAACTATTCGCATATTGGGCATCAATTTATGAGAACATTATCTGATTGGCAAATCAACTACTGAAGGAGATCTTCCTTGAATAATACTACTTCAGAGATTATTGACCAGCGTTACGAGCCTCGTGATATAGAAGCTTATTGGCAAAAAGAGTGGGCCAATCAAGGGCTCTATAGAACAAATACTGATGTAAAGAAAGACAATACTTTTTACGCATTGTCAATGTTCCCATACCCTTCTGGTTCTTTACATATGGGGCACGTTAGGAATTATGTCATTACAGATGTACTGGCTAGATATAAAAGGATGCAAGGTTATAACGTTCTTCATCCAATGGGATGGGATGCCTTCGGTTTACCGGCTGAAAATGCAGCAATAGAGAGAGACACAAGTCCATCTACCTGGACAGATAAAAATATTTCACAAATGAAAGATCAATTAGATCGACTTGGATTATCAATAGATTGGTCTAAAGAAGTGACGACTTGCAAAGAAGATTATTATAAATGGACTCAATATATATTTAATCAATTACATAAAAATAATCTTGCCTATCAAAAAAAAGCAACAGTAAATTGGGATCCAATTGATCAAACTGTTCTTGCAAATGAACAAGTAGATGCTGAAGGTAAGTCTTGGAGATCTGGTGCTAAGGTTGAGAAAAAGGAATTAAACCAGTGGTTCCTACGAATTACTAGTTTTGCCGAAGATCTAAATAAGGACTTAGCTCAGCTTAAAGACTGGCCAGAGAGAGTCAGGATTATGCAAAAAAATTGGATTGGTAAGTCAATCGGTGCAGAAATAACATTTGATATCAAAAATCATAACAAAAAAATAACAGCTTTCACTACAAGAATAGATACAATCTATGGAGTAAGTTATCTGGTCTTAGCTTCAAATCATCCATTAATTGATCAATTAATAAATAATAAAGATATTGATCAATTAATAGAGTTTAGGAATACACAAGAAAAGTTAAGTGATCTAGAACGTAATTCAGATAGTAGAAAAAAACTTGGAATGTATTTAGGCGTAAATGCAATTAATCCAGCTGATAATAAAGAGATACCTATTTGGATTGGCGATTATGTGATTATGGAATATGGAACAGGAGCCGTTATGGGTGTTCCCGCTCATGATAGTAGAGATTATAAGTTTGCCAAATCATATGATTTACCAATTAATTATGTGATAAGACCCAATAATGATGAAGATGATAGTTATTTAAATGCTGAGTACGTAGATAAGGGAATCATGATAAATTCAGATATATTCAATGGAATAGAGTCTGATATTGCAAAAATAAAAATACTTGAATTAGGTTCTAATGCTAATTGGGCAAAACCAAAAACTACGTATAAGCTAAGGGATTGGCTAATATCTAGACAAAGATATTGGGGTTGCCCGATTCCGATAATTAATTGCAAGAAGTGTGGTCAAGTAAGAGTCCCAGACGAGGATTTACCTGTTTCTCTACCTATTGATATTAAATTAACTGGTAAAGGAAAGTCGCCTTTAACTACAAAAACAGAATGGATAAATACTTGTTGTCCTAAATGTGGAAATGAAGCAAAAAGAGAGACTGACACAATGGACACTTTTATGTGTTCTTCTTGGTACTTTTTAAGATATATAAACCCTGAAAATGAGCAAAATCCATTTATAAAAAGCGAAATAGATAAATGGCTTCCTGTTAAACAATACGTCGGTGGTATTGAGCACGCAATCCTTCATTTACTTTATTCAAGATTTTTAACCAAAGCTCTAAAAAGCTGTGGATTATTAAACATTGATGAACCCTTTAAGAAACTATTAACACAAGGAATGGTTCAAGCTATTACTTTTAAAAATCCAAATAATAATAAATATTTTTCAAAAGAGCAAATTAAAAATATTAATGATCCTAAAGATCCAATTACTGGAGAAAATATCGATATTATCTATGAAAAGATGTCAAAGTCTAAATATAATGGCGTAGACCCATCATTAGTCATAGATAAATATGGTGCTGACACAGCTAGAATGTTTATTCTTTTTAAAGCTCCACCTGAAAAAGATTTAGAATGGGATGATTCAGATGTTGAAGGACAATATCGATTTATACAGAGACTATGGAAATTTGTTATTAATACTTTTGAACTAACAAAGAGTAATTTAAGATTAAATATAGTAAAAGAAAAGTCTAAAGATGATGAAGCTTTACGTCTAATTAATATTGCTATTAAAGAAATTACTGATGATCTGGACAATCTTCAATTTAATACAGCAATATCTGAACTTATGAAAGCTGTGAATGGCCTAAGTTCAATAGTTAATAACTGTAGTAATGAAACTCTAACTAATGTTCTTTCAATATTAGTTAAAATAACCTCTCCATTTTCTCCTCATATTGCAGAGGAGCTTTGGAAT
Source organism: Prochlorococcus sp. AG-402-C09 (assembly GCA_003279565.1). GTDB lineage: Bacteria > Cyanobacteriota > Cyanobacteriia > PCC-6307 > Cyanobiaceae > Prochlorococcus_B. Next base: position 23,961 of record QCHN01000009.1, on the reverse strand, counting down.
ACAATCGGAAATACTCAAAGTATTCATCTTCAGTCATGGCCAAAATTCGATGCAAGTGCGATTGAACAAGATACTTTTAAACTTATGATTCAAATTAACGGAAAAGTTAGGGGATCAATCGATGCTAGTAAAAATCTATCTAAAGACGAATTAGGGGATATAGCTATCAAAAGTGATGCAGCTCAGAAATGGATAGATGGAAAAGAACCAAAACGGATAATTGTGGTTCCAAATAAATTAGTGAATATAGTTATTTAAAATCAGTTTTTCGAAATAATTAATTGATCTGGATTTGATTTATTACCATTCATTGCGTAATGATCAGAATTCTCAGAAAGTTTTCTCAGAATCAAATAAATCGACTCAGTTGAGTCAGTACACAATGCATCATTAATTTGACTTAAAGTTCTTTCTTTTCCATCTTCCAAAAGTTCTTCAATTTCTTTTTGTAGATTAATTATATTTGTAGCGGCTTTTTTCCCAGCTTCAACTCCTGGTTGATTGTAAGCATTTACATTGATCAATTCAGCATATATACTTACTGCTCGCTCAAATAATGCAATTAAAGCTCCAAGACTTGACTCGTCAAATGATTTAAATGTGATTGTCAAATTCTGTCTCCCGCCTTCAGTTAATGCTGTGCGAGTTCCTTGAAGAAATCCAGACAAGTAATCCCCAGGTCGTTTATTTTTTACTTCAACTATCTCTTCTGGATCGTGAAGAATTTCAATGAAGTTAACAAAGAAATTATCTATACCATCTCTTAATTGCTGCACATATGCATGTTGGTCAGTAGAACCTTTATTTCCATAAACTGCAATACCTTGATTAACTTGATTTCCATCTCTATCTAACTTCTTACCTAAGGATTCCATCACAAGTTGTTGAAGATATCTACTGAAAACTTGTAATCTGTCTCTATAGGGAAGTACAACCATATCTCTTAACCCTTTTCCATTACCAGATTTGTACCAAGCTAAGGATAAAAGTGCCGCTGGATTATTTTTAATGTCTTTTTCTCTTGTTAGAACATCCATTTGAGATGCTCCATCTAAGAACTTGTTAATGTCAGCGCCAATTAGGGAGGCAGGTAATAATCCAACAGCACCAGTAATACTTGTCCTTCCACCAACCCAATCAGGTAAATCGAAAATATCTAACCAATTCTCGCTAGAAGCTAAGGCATCTAACTTACTACCTTTTGTAGTAATTGCTATCGCTCGAGATGACCAGTTCTGGTTTTTATCTTGGACAAACTTCATAGCTTGCTCCATTCCTATCAAAGGTTCAGGAGTGCCTCCTGATTTACTAACAACTACAAACAAAGTTGATTCAATATTAGGAAGAATGGAATTTAATTTATGGGAAATCCCCTCAGGATCAACATTGTCTAGAAAATGTAGATTCAATCCAATTGACTCTCTCTTAAATGACTCTTTAATAAGTAAGGGACCTAAACCACTACCACCTATACCTATCCAAAAAACATCTGTATATTTTTTTCCATCGCTGTTAGTTATTTCACCATTTAATATTGATGCTCCAAACTTTTTTATGTCTTGAATTTCTTTGGTGATAGAGTCTGAAATTTCCTTACTTGGAGCAATCTTCGGATTTCGAAGCCAGTAATGACCAACTTGCCTGCTTTCATCAATATTGGCAATCGATCCATTTTCAAGACTTTCTAAAGAATTAAAAGCTTTGGAATAAATGTCCTTAAATTTTTCAAAATCACTCTTCTCGACGTTCATTCTGCTTATATCTAGCCAAAAACCTAATGAATCATCGCTAAATAAAAGGTCGCAGTACCTTAACCATTTATCGTTGTTATTCATCTGGAAGATGTCAGTTATTGCCATTATTGATATGAGAATACTCCTTAATGAGTTCTGTTAGCAGGTATTCTCAAAAGAGAACCGTTAAACAAATTGATTTAATTTATATTAGTCAAGAATGGTTTTCAATTGGCGAATGTTTAGTAATTGACAAATAGGAATGTAAATAAGCTTGATAGTTATTTTTATCTGACCTTTGGGATATCTAAATGTTAAATTAACTTTAATTACTATTAAATATGTCTTTATATTTTGATATTGTAATTTCTTCTAAAAGTCATATATTTAGTTGTACATAATAATTGTTTAATGAAACAAGATAATAAAAAAAATATGGAAAACAATATATCTTATGATTTAAATGAACATTGCCTGATTAGCCCATTAGATTCAGAAAGCCCTTTATTTAAGCCTAAAATAAGATTAGGTATCCTTGCTTCTGGTAATGGCTCTAATTTTGAGTATATTATTAAATCAATTCAAAACAACCAACTTAATGCAGAAATTTCTATATTAATTGTCAATAATCCTGATTGCCTAGCAATAAAGAAGGCTATCAAGTACAAAATACCTTATGTAGTTATTAACCATAGAGATTATGAATCAAGATTAGAACATGACATGCTGGTATCAAAAAAATTGGGGGATTTATCCGTAGAACTTATTGTTATGGCTGGATGGATGAGAATTGCTGGAGAAGAATTAATTAATAGATATAAAAACCGACTAATTAATATACATCCATCACTATTACCTTCTTTTAAAGGCATTGATGCAATACAGCAGGCAATAGACGAAAAGGTTACTATTACTGGATGCACGGTTCACTATGTACAAAAGGAAGTTGATTCTGGCTCAATAATTATTCAAGCGGCAGTACCTATTCAAGAACATGATAATAAAGAGACTTTAACAAAAAGAATTCAACAAATGGAACATATAATATTACCTTTAGCGATAGCAAAAGTAGCAATGAATATAAGAACTAGCTTCAAGGGTAATAAGTAATCTTAGGAAGACCAATATCTGATTCAAGTCCGTGCATAATATTTAAATTTTGGATAGCCTGTCCTGCTTGACCTTTTAGAAGATTATCAATAACACTCATCAGTACTATTCTTCCATTACGTTTATCAACTTCAACTGAAATCATAACTTTATTAGTATTTTTAACCCATTTAGTAGCTGGATAAATACCTACAGGCAAAATATCAATAAATGGTTGATGTTTATAAAAAGCTTCAATTACAATTTTGCAGTCTTCTGCTGTTAATCCAGGATCTCTTAAACGAGCATAAACTGTCGATAAAATACCTCTAACCATTGGTACCAAATGAGGCGTAAATTGCAAGTTGACTTCATGGCCAGCAAAGTGACTCGCAATACTTTCTATCTCTGCTGTATGCCTATGCCCAATGACTCCATAGGGCATAATTGATTCAGAGCATTCAGAGAGTAAGAGTTGTTCACTTGGATTTCTACCCCCGCCGGATGTACCAGATTTTGCATCAATAATAATTCCTTCACTTTCTATTAATCCTTGTTTTAAGAATGGAATAAGGACACTAAGAGATGAGGTTGGGTAGCAACCTGGACAAGCAATTAATCTTGCTTTTGAAATTTCACTGTTAAATTCCTCTGAAAAGCCATAAACAGCCTCTTCACATAATTCGTAGTCAATTCTTTGATATTTTGCAGCTTCTTTGGAATAAACTTCCTTCCATTTATCTAATGATTTAAATCTATAATCAGCTGATAAATCTAGTACTTTTATACCTTTTTCTAATAATAAAGGGGTTAATTGTGATGATAAGCCGTTTGGAAGACTCAATATCGCATAATCAGAATCTTGAGCGATTTCATCAATATTGCTTTTAGTTATCTCTTTATCCCCCACAAGTTTCATAAAGGGATTTATTTCATTCCAGCTCTTACCTGCTGATCGCTCTCCATTTAAAGTTGAAATATCAAAGTTTGGATGCTCATTAATCAACTTAACGAGCTGAAGTCCACCATATCCAGATGCTCCAATAATTGCGATCCTTCCAGCTTTCGATGTATTTATTGGCATAACATCAAGTTTATTTCGTAGAATGATGAGATATTCATTTGAGAATAAGTAGCAAAGAACCATTTCACCACAAACACGAGGAATAAGTTGAAATCAGAAGATTGTTATGAAATTGAATTTGATGATATAGCGGATGCTCTTGCTGCTATTAGAAACGGTGAATGTGTTGTTGTCGTTGATGATGAAAAGAGAGAAAACGAAGGAGATTTAATCTGTGCTGCTCAATTTGCGACTCCTCAGCAAATAAATTTTATGGCAACTGAAGCTAGAGGCTTGATATGTCTAGCAATGCAAGGGGAAAGATTAGACCAGTTAGATCTACCTTTAATGGTCGACAGAAATACCGATTCCAACCAAACAGCCTTCACTGTAAGCATCGATGCAGGACCTGAATTTGGTGTATCAACGGGAATATCAGCTGAAGATAGAGCTAAAACAATTCAAGTTGCTCTTAACAGTCAAACAAAACCTGTAGATTTAAGAAGACCAGGTCATATTTTTCCATTAAGAGCAAAAATTGGTGGGGTATTAAAAAGAGCTGGACATACGGAAGCAGCAGTAGATTTATCTTTGTTAGCGGGCCTATCCCCTGCAGGCGTTATCTGTGAGATCCAAAATCTGGATGGCTCAATGGCAAGACTTCCAGAATTGAAAAAATATGCGAAGGAAAGAAAATTAAAGTTGATAAGTATTGCAGATTTAATTCATTACAGGCTTGAGAATGAGCGATTTGTGTACAGACAAGCAATTGCAAAGTTGCCTAGCCTATTTGGAGATTTTAAGGCAATAGGTTATAAGAATGAATTGGATGGATCTGAACACGTAGCAATAATAAAAGGAGATCTAGAAAATTTAAAAGAGCCAGTATTGGTGCGAATGCATTCGGAGTGTCTAACTGGAGATGCATTTGGATCATTAAGGTGCGATTGCAGACCCCAGTTAGAAGCGGCCTTATCAAGAATATCTGAAGAAGGAGAAGGAGTTGTTGTATATCTAAGACAGGAAGGTCGAGGAATAGGTTTAGTTAACAAATTAAAAGCCTATAATTTGCAAGATGGAGGATTAGATACGGTTGAAGCTAATGAGAAGTTGGGTTTTCCTGCAGACTTAAGAAATTATGGAGTAGGTGCACAAATATTGACAGATTTAGGAATAAACAGACTTAAGTTATTAACAAATAATCCAAGAAAAATAGCAGGACTTGGAGGATACGGACTTCAGGTTGAATCAAGAGTACCACTTGTTATATGTCCTGGCGATCACAATGCAGCATATTTGGAGGTGAAAAGAGAAAAACTTGGACACTTATTTGATAACAAAATTCAGGCAAATTTAAGCAATGAAAGACAAAATATTGTTGTTTATTGGGATGGTAAAATTGATAATAATGAATTAAAACATTTTGAAGATAAAGCAAATAAATGGTCAGAAAATCATTTTTTAAATATTTCTATTCAAAACGCTCCAAGGTTGATAGCTCTATGTAAGAACCCATTATTTATATGGAATGTTAGACATAGAGATATTAAGACTCATTTAGAAGGAAACTTAATAGATAAAAGGTTACTTGAGTCACTACTTAAAGAATTAAGTAATTGGAAAAATAGAGAGAGGATTGGAATAATCAAAACAGATAATTATGAAAGACTATTACATCCTTCTCAAAATATATTAATCGAAGAGAAAGAAATTAGCGAACTTTCTAATTTTGAAAATTCGCCTTTATTTGATTGGGATTTAAAAGATAAAACTAGTAGTATTGAATGGAGTTAATAATAAATATTAATTCTAGTTTATAAGACTTACACTATTAATTTTAGTACCATTAGTAATAGATAGAAGGATTTTCATGTCATCGGTTTTACCAAAAACAGTATGGACTCCATCCAAATGAGGTTGTGGAGCATGAACTAAAAAGAATTGGCTGCCGCCAGTGTCTTTTCCTGCGTGCGCCATAGAAAGAGAACCAGCAACATGTTTATTTGAATTGATTTCACAATTAATGGAATATCCAGGTCCTCCAGTGCCAGGCATTCCTCTTGATCCTTCTCTTGTATTCGGACATCCTCCTTGAGCCATAAAGCCATTAATTACTCTGTGAAAAGAAAGGCCATCGTAAAAGCCCTCTTTAACAAGCTTCAAAAAGTTTTCTACTGTTTTGGGTGCATCATTATCAAACAGGTCAATAGTCAATTGCCCTTTATCTGTGTTCATAGATACTTTAGACATAGATAAAAATTAATTTTTTTTATAATAACTGTTTTAAAATTTAATGCAGAAAATATATTATGAATACCAAAAGTTAAATTAACTATAATTCATTCACCTTTAACAGTAAATAGTGCTGTTCGTAAATTTCCCTTCGAATCATCAAGTAATTGCTTAGCTTCAATAACATCCATCCCAGACAAAGCGATTAATAAAGATAACTTTACGGATCCATTTGTCTTCTTTAAAAGTTGAACAGCAGTTTCTTTATCAACCGAACCAATATCAAATAAAATACCTAATGCTCTATTCATTAACTTATCGTTGCTTACTGATAAATCAATCATTCTATTGCCATAAACCTTTCCTAATTTAATCATAACAGATGTAGAAATTATATTTAAAGCCATCTTTGTAGCTGTCCCAGCTTTTAATCTTGTCGAGCCCGCAAGAATCTCTGGCCCTGTAATCAGCCTAATATCGATATCATTATCTAAGGTTGAATCAGTTTCTGGAACTGAGGAAATAGAAATAGTTAGTGCTTTTAAACTTTTAGAATAGTTTAATGCACCAAGAACATATGGAGTTCTACCACTAGCTGTTATTCCGATTAGGACGTCTCTATTTGAGAAATTTCTATCTTTAAGGTCTGCAATAGCAATATCATCTACATCTTCTAAAGATTCAGAACTTCTTGTTAATGATGGAATACCTCCAGCAATTATTCCTTGAACCAGATCTGGATTCGTGCAAAAGGTTGGGGGGCATTCGGAGGCATCTAATACACCTAATCTTCCAGAAGTACCAGTACCAATATAAAACAATCTACCTTTTGATTTAAGTCTGAATGTAATCTCATCAATAGCACTAACTATCTCTGGAATAGCATTCTCAACAGCCTTTTGAGGTTCTTTATCAGATTCAGAAAAAATATTGACTATTTCATTAGTTGATTTTATATCCAATTCATTTGATCTATTATTAATTTGCTCAGTTAATATTCGATAATTATAATTTTTTAAGTTATTTTCGTAATTACTCATAAAAGATTTTCTAAGCGTTTTTTTATATCTTCGAGTTGATCATTAGAAGACGAATTATCGTTTAATCTATCCTTATCTTGCCAATTTGCAACTTCTAAATTTGAGAGGGGTGGGGAAATCATTAGGCGTTCTTCATCAGTACTCGGAATAAAACCTTTTTCCACATAACGAGCTTCATAGCCTGCTTCAACGCAGAAAGCTTCAATATCGATCCTTGTCAAAAGCTCGACAGATGGTGTTGGAAAGTCTTGAGCTTCTAGAAGGCCACAATATCTTTCAGCATCGTCCTTATCTTCGAACATAAGAATTACTGTTGAACCCTTAAGTTCTAGGGAATGTATGCCCTCACTTTCAGTCCCCGCTTCATACAAAAGGACATTAACTAACATAAGAATTAAACAATCAACTACATTATAAATCGATAAGTTAAATAAACAATATATTTCTAATAATTCTCCATGGATATTTCATTTAAACGTTGATATAATGCAAGTTCAGAATCACTCAGATTCTCTGGCAACACAATAATAATTTCAACGATTTGATCACCTCGATATTCTTCGTATTTCAATCCACGGCCTCTAAGTCGTAACAACCTTCCTGTTGAAGAATTAGGAGGTACTTGTAATGTCACCGAACCATTGAGAGTTGGTATATCAACAGCACAGCCAAGCAAAGCATCATGTGGGAGTAATTCAAGACGATACATAACTCTTAAGCCATCTATTCTTAAGCCATCTTCAGTTTGAACCTTTAATTGAACGAAATGATCACGACAACCAATTGCAGCGCCTTCAATTTTTAATCTCCATCCATCACCAGCAAATGCAGGCGTTAAAACTTCTACAAGTGTGCCATCTTGTAACTCAATATCAACTGATGAACCATAAAGAGCTTGATCTGGTGTGATTTCTACGATTGATTCTTGGTCTTCATATATTAATGTTGGTTGTGGGGATGGTTCACTTGTGGTTGGAATATATTCATTGAAGTTAGTTTGTTCATGGTTTTCATATTCAATCTCAGAAGGATCAGAATATGTATTATTAATATCGTTATTAAAATTAGATTTTATTCCTAATACAATATCTAAATATTCCTCATAAGTTGGGAATCTATTTTCAAAGATATCTTGACTTTTATTATGTTGAATCTCCCATTCTTTTCTCTTTTTGGGATCACTTAAAATCGCATAGGCTTCATTAATTAATTTGAATCTTTCTTCGGCATTGACATCATTTTTATTTAAATCAGGGTGCCACTTTCTAGCCTCTTTCCTAAAGGCTGATTTAAGTTCAGTAGAATCACATTCTGGTGAGACTCCTAATAGGGACCAATAATTAGGCTCAACGGTAATAGTCATTGTCCCAAGGATCTATATCCCTTTTTCCATAATTATTGTCACCGTTTCTATTTTGACCTCGTTGTGAATAATCCCAAGGATCATCATCCCAGTAATCATCAGAAAATAATTCGTCCTTTAAGGATCCAAAAGTATTTTTTATTCCTTGTATGGGATTAGATTCTGTTTTTCTTTCTGCTGATAAGCGTCGATTTAAACCAAATAATGCTTCTTGAAGAGAACCAACTGCATATTCAAGTTCTTGCAAATCATTATCTTCAAGCAAGTCTTCAACGTCCCTCATCGCAACTTCAACTGATCTTTGTTGTCTTTCGGCTCCATAGGGTCCTAATTCAAGAGAAGCATCTCTTAGACGTCTTTCAGCTTGAGCAACAAGTGTTAAAGCATTATTCTTTTGATCAATAGAAGCACGCTTTTTCCTATCTTCAGATGCTTTTATTTTTGACTCCTCAATCAATTTATTAACTTCATTTTGATTCAGATTTGAGCCACCAGTAACACTTACAGACTGTTTCCTTCCAGTAGTTCTATCAGTTGCACTTACCTCTAATAAACCATTTGCATCAATATCAAAAGCTACTTGAACTTGAGGAACTCCTCTTGGAGCTGGAGGTATACCAGACAATCTAAATTTACCCAATGACTTGTTATCTGAGGCCATTTGCCTCTCTCCTTGCCAAATATGAATTTCTACTGATGATTGGTTGGAGGCCGATGTACTAAAAACATCTGATTGTCTAACTGGTATGGAAGTATTACGAGGAATCAGAACTTTCATTAAACCTCCAACCGTTTCAAGTCCAAGTGAAAGGGGAGTGACATCATTTAATAAAAGGTCTCTCAACTCTCCTGAAAGAATCCCTCCTTGAATTGCAGCGCCAATAGCGACCACTTCATCAGGGTTGACAGATTGACAAGGTGGATTTGGTACAAGTGTCTTAACTAATTGTTTTACCATAGGCATCCGAGTACTGCCTCCTACAAGAACAACTTCATCAATTTCCTCAGGATTCCAACCTGAATCATCAATAACCGTGTTAACAGGATCAAATAATTTGTCTAAAAGATCATTACAAAGGCTCTCGTACATTTTTCTAGTAAGAGTCGTCTCTATATGCAATGGACCATCATTACCTGTAGAAATAAAAGGAAGTGATATTGGAGTGGATTGAACACCAGAAAGCTCTTGTTTAGCTTTCTCAGCTGCCTCGGTAAGTCTTTGTAAGGACTGTCTATCTCTTCTTAGATCTATTTTATATTTCTTTAAAAAATCTTCTGCTAGCCAATCAACAATTTTTTGATCAAAATCATTACCACCTAATTGTGTATCACCTGAAGTAGCCTTTACATCAAAAACACCATTAGAGATTGACATTAGAGAAACATCAAATGTGCCACCACCTAAATCAAAAACCAATACCTTTCTTGACGAACTTTTATCAAATCCATAGGCAAGAGCGGCTGAGGTAGGCTCATTCAAAATCCTTTCTACAGATATACCAGCCAAAATCGCAGCATCTCGAGTCGCTTGTCTTTGTGAATCATTGAAATAAGCTGGGACTGTGATTACAGCAGAATCAACGTTTTCACCTAAATAGGTTTCAGCGTCATCTATTAACTTCCTAAGAATATTTCCAATCAATTCTTCAGGGGCATATTCTCTTTTTGTTACAGGTGAGGTGATGCGTACATTTCCCTGATCATTTGAGCGAACACTGTAAGGAACAGAAAGACTTGATTCTTCAAGCTCATCCCATGCTCTGCCAACAAATCTTTTCAAATTGGAGAAAGTGTTTTTAGGATTAAGAACTAATTGCCGTCTAGCAAGTTGACCGACTAACAATTCAGATTCCTTCGTAAAGCCAACAACTGATGGCGTAGTTCTAGCACCTTCAGCACTAGCAATAACAACAGGCCTACCAGCCTCCAACACCGCTACAACGGAATTAGTCGTTCCCAAGTCAATGCCAACTATTCTCCCCATGGCAATACTTATTTAAGCCCCACAGTAACTAGCATTTAAGGGTATTCAATACTTATTATGTACCCTTCAACACTTAAAGCCAAACATTAACCCTCTCTTAGTGAAAAATTTGAAATTAGATATAGATTCATAATGTAAATTGCTTTTGCGCGTGGACAAAGCAAGTAAGTCGAAATTTTCACTAAAAAAAAGACCAACTTCAGAGAAGTTGGTAGATGTTGGTTTTAAAAATATTGTTGTTGCCATGGCTTCAATGGTAGCCATAGTGCTTTTTTCCATATTTGCAGTTGTTTACTATGAATCTACTGAATCAATTTCAAGATATGGACTGAGGTTTCTTTTTAGCTCTGCATGGAATCCAGTTACAGATGAGTACGGTGCATTCACAGCTATTTATGGAACCCTTTTTACATCTATTGCTTCATTATTAATTGCCATTCCATTGGGCGTCGGCACTGCAATATTTATAACTGAAAATATAATTCCCGAATATATAAGAAATGTAATTGGAATAATGGTTGAGCTTTTAGCCGCTATTCCATCAGTAGTTTTAGGTCTATGGGCTGTATTTATTATGGAACCTTTTATTAGACCATTTTTGAACATAATCTTCGAACTATTTGGATTTATACCATTTTTTGGCACCCAACCTTTAGGCGCTGGAATGATGCCAGCAATATTAATACTTGTGGTAATGATATTACCTATAATTACATCGATTTCAAAAGATTCTCTAAATCAAGTTCCATCAAAACTTAGGCAAGCTGCCTATGGAATTGGAGCGTCAAGATGGACTACTATTTTTAAAGTTATTATTCCAGCCGCAATTTCTGGGATAACAGGAGGAGTTTTACTTGCTCTAGGAAGAGCTATGGGTGAGACAATGGCAGTAACAATGATTATTGGCAATTCAAATAACTTTAGTTGGTCAATATTTGCTCCTTCATATACAATTTCATCCATGCTTGCCAATCAATTTGGTGAAGCAGATGGTAGCCAAGTCTCTTCACTAATGTATGCAGCATTAATCCTAATGATATTAACCTTATTGGTTAATGTATTTGCTCAGTGGATTGTAAAAAGATTAAGCTTAAAATATCAATAAATGAATTACACTACACAAAAATCACTAACTTATAATCCCTCTCTAACTAGGAACATTGGGAACAAAGCCTTAAATATAGCTTCTGCTCTTTTTGCCATCATTTCTGTACTTCCTTTAATATTAGTTATAAGCTATGTATTAATTAAAGGTGGGAGTTATATAAACTTAGATACCTTAATACTTGAACCCGAGCCACCCGGAGATGATCTTCTCTCAGCTGGAGGAATAGGGCCAGCAATTACTGGGACTTTTATAATGTCAGTTATTGCTTCAATAATATCAATACCTGTTGGAGTAGGAGGTGGAATATATCTTGCCGAATATTCAAAATCTGGAAAGTTTGCTAAATTTATAAGGTTTGGATCAAATGTACTTGCTGGGGTTCCTTCTATAATTGCTGGTGTATTTATATACGCAATTATTGTATCTACCAAAATACTATTTGGATCAATGTTCAGCGGTATCGCAGGCGGAATATCACTTTCAATTTTAATGGTTCCAACAATAATTAAAACTACTGATGAAGCACTTAAATTAGTTCCAAATGACATGAGAAGAGCTGCATTTGGAGTTGGTGCATCAAAATTCACAATGATAACCAATATCACATTACCAGCTGCATTTAGTTCAATATCTACAGGCGTATTATTAGCACTCGCTAGGGCAGCAGGAGAAACAGCTCCATTAATATTTACAGCTCTCTTCTCCCGTTACTACATTACAAGTTTTGATGATCTTTTCTATGAAATGGGTTCATTGTCAGTGTTAATTTACAATTTCGCTCTTGAACCATATGAAGCTCAAAATCAACTAGCATGGGCAGCATCATTCATATTAGTTGTTGTACTTTTAAGTCTTAATATCCTTTCAAGATGGATAGGCACACTTGGTGCTTTTTCAAAAAATAAAGTATAATTATAATCAAAACTAATAATAAAATAACTTAATGAACAAAAAAAATATAAAATCTACATCTTCAGTCTCACTAGATAATGTATCAATTACATATGGCAATTCAGTTGCAGTTAAAAATGTGTTTTGTGATATTGAAAAGAATCAAGTTACATCTTTTATTGGTCCATCAGGATGTGGTAAATCAACCGTCATTAGAGCAATCAACCGAATGAACGATTTAATAGAAGGTTGCAAATTATCAGGCAGTGTTATTTTTGAAGGCATAGATATATATGCAGAGGATATAGATCCAGTTGAAGTTAGAAGGAGAATTGGAATGGTTTTTCAACAACCCAATCCTTTTCCTAAAAGTATTTACGAAAATATTGCCTTTGGTGCAAGAGTTAATGGATATACAGGTAATATGGATCAATTAGTAGAAGAATCTCTTACAAAGGCAGCTGTTTGGGATGAGTGCAAGGATAAATTAAACGAAAGTGGTTATTCATTATCTGGTGGTCAACAACAAAGATTATGCATAGCAAGGACAATTGCTATTGAACCTGATGTGATCTTAATGGATGAGCCATGCTCAGCGCTTGATCCATTATCCACATTAAAAATTGAAGAGACAATTCATGAATTAAAGAAGAATTTTACAATCATTATTGTTACGCATAATATGCAACAAGCCAATAGAGTCAGTGATTACACAGCTTTTTTCAACACAGAGAAAAAAGATAAGGATTTAGGTGGAAAAATTGGATTTTTAGTTGAGTTTGATAAAACAAAAAACATGTTCAATTCACCAAAGCAAAAATCAACTCAAGACTATATTTCTGGAAAATTTGGATAACAACTAAAGCTTTTTTATTAAAAGTTACCTTTCGAGACGGAGAGAGAGGGATTCGAACCCTCGATAGGGTTGCCCCTATACAGCATTTCCAGTGCTGCGCCTTCAACCACTCGGCCACCTCTCCTTGAAATCAGCAATGAAATGTCTTTCAAATGCTGAATTTAAATATATACCACAAGAGAGGTCTTGTTAAAAATTTAACTATCGCATTTATTTATTAAATACTTTTATACCAAACAAGTTCCTAGTAATCATTAATTTATTAATGAGAATAAATTGATTTAAAGATAAATAGAATCTTCCAATAGTAGACGATTAATATAAAAAAAAATAATAGTCATGGTTATACCATCATGTAAAACCGCTGCTTTGAATGCAGGTCTAGGTAAAGATGAAATTAATAAATTATTAGAAATTGCCAAGCAGGCCGCAGAAAAAGGTGGAGCATCTCTAATGAATAATTATGGAAGGATTAAAACGATAAAATGTAAGGGAACTGATGGAGATCTTGTAACTAATGCAGATATAGAATGTGAAAAAATAATAATAGAATATTTAGAAAAAGAGACTCCTTATATTTCTATTCTTGCTGAAGAAAGTGGATACAAGTCAAAGGATGGTGAATTAAAATGGTGTATAGACCCTCTTGATGGAACAACAAACTATGCCCATGGATATCCATTTTTCGCAACTTCAATAGGTTTAATTTGGAATAGCAATCCAATATTGGGAGCAATATCAGTACCTTCTTTGAATGAAATTTATTACGCTTCTCCAGAACATGGATCATTTTGTAATGGCGATAAAATAAATGTAACGAACACGAATTCCTTATCTGATTCACTCTTAGTTACAGGTTTCGCATATGACCGACGAGAAGTATTAGATAATAATTATTCAGAATTTTGTTGGCTAACCCATCTTACCCATGGGGTAAGAAGAGGAGGTGCAGCCGCTGTAGATCTAGCATTTGTAGCCTCAGGCAAAGTGGATGGTTTTTGGGAACGTGGACTTGCAAAATGGGATATGGCAGCAGGAGTACCACTAGTTGAAATGGCGGGTGGAATAGTTTCCAATTATCCATCCGGAGATTTTGATCTCAATACCGGCAGAATTCTTGCTTGTAATCCAGAGATCCAAAATGAGCTAATAAAAGAACTTGGAAAAATTAGACCATTAACCCCTAACTCTTATGGTGGAAAATAGTCTTAATATATGTGATCCTTAATTAATAAAAAGATTCAAATAATGACATTGCAACCTGCCTCGGGTGCGCGCGACTTAAACCCTCAGCAAGTAAGAAAGAACCATCTCATTGCATCAAAACTATCCTCCCTATATCAACTATGGGGATATGAGCGAATATCACCGCCGCATATTGAACGTCTAGACACACTGATGGCAGCTGGTGGGATTTCGAACAATGAAATACTAAAAATCGTTTCCGATGAACCTCTTGGATTAAGACCTGAAATAACAGCGTCAATTGTTCGAGCTGCTTCAACTAGATTTAATGAATATGAAAGGCCGCTTCGTTTTTGGTCAACAGGAACTTCATTCAAATGCAATCAAAGCATAGATGGTGGTATTGATATTGAAGAGTCATTTCAAAGCGGAGTTGAATTAATAGGAACAAAGGCAATTAATGCAGAAATAGAACTTCTATCTCTTCTCATCGAATCATTAGAAGTAATTGAAGTTGATCAGAAATATAAAATGACATTGCTTATTGGAAATACTTATCTATTGGAACTTATTTTAAGCTCGTTTGATACATCAAGTACAGACCAAATAAAAAAAATTCTCTGTGATCTTGATTACATAGCATTGAGTACACTTGATGTAAAAGAAGAACAAAGAATGTTTATAAAAACTATCATGAATATGAGAGGAACACCTGAAAAAGTGTTAACTAATCTAAAACTCATATATGGCTCGAATTCATACATTGATAAACTAAAGGAATTATTTACTATTATTGAGCCATTAGCTAAAGAGAAAGGGATAGAAGTACAACTAGACCCTACATTAGGAACCAAATATAAATTATATAGTGGATTAACATTTTCTCTTGTTTCATCATCAACAAGTGCTCCTGTTACTATTGCTAAAGGCGGTAGATATGATGATTTAGTTAAAAAATTTAGTTCAAGCGCCCAAAATTGCTACGGAATTGGTTTTAGTATTAGCGTTGATAAAGTAAGAGAGTTAGTCTCCACAAGCAAAGAAAAACTTGTTAATAGTGTAAAAGTTTTAATCGCATATAAGCAAAGTGCAAGTTTGTATAAAGCATTAAAACAACAGAAGGAATTGCATAGAAAGGGGATTATTTCAGTAATTTCACATGAACCTTTAAAGAGCAATGATGAAACAAATCAACTCTTAAAATCTAACAGATGTACTAAAATAGAATGGATAGATTGATATCAATTAGCTTTAAATTTTTTAATAATTGTCAGGGATTGAAAACTATTGAGCTGTAATCAATAACACTTTTGCATTTAACGCCTAAATATAAATTTGTATAGCTATGATGATAAAAATTTAGACAAGACATGCCCGTTAAAGAAGAAGGAACTATTCTTATTCACACAGAAAATATATTTCCAATAATAAAAAAAGCAGTTTACTCAGATCATGAAATATTTATTAGAGAGCTTATAAGTAACTCCGTAGATGCAATCAAAAAAAGGAAAATGGCCGCCTTTGCAGGAGATTGTGTCGCTGCTGACGATGAAAAAATAAAAATTTCGATTGACAGAGAACATAAGACATTGACCATTAGTGATAATGGAATAGGTATGACTAGCGATGAAATTAAGAAATATATTAATCAAGTAGCATTCTCAAGCGCAGAAGAGTTTCTCGAAAAATATAAGCAACCAGATGATGGATTTATAGGTCATTTTGGACTCGGTTTTTATTCAAGTTTTATGGTTGCAGAAGAAGTTGAAATAATAACCAAATCAGCAAAGAATGACTCAAAAGCTATTCAATGGAAATGTAATGGATCGCCTCAATATACACTTGATGAAACAGATAAAGAAGAGATAGGTACAGATATAGTTTTACATTTAATGGAAGAAGAAATTGAATATATAGAACCAAGCAGAATTAAGACATTAATTAAAAAATATTGTGATTTCATGCCTATTGAAATCTCACTTGAAGATGAAGTTATCAATAAAATGAATCCACCATGGAGAGAAAGCAAGCAAAATCTTAAAGATGAAGATTATATTGAACTCTATAAATACCTCTATCCCTTTCAGGGAGATCCTCTCTTATGGGTTCACCTAAATACTGACTATCCATATAATTTGCAAGGAATATTATATTTTCCAAAGATAAGCGGAAGAGCAGATTGGGAAAGTGGTGAAATAAAACTTTTCTGTAATCAGGTCTTTGTTAGTGACTCAATTAAAGAAATAGTTCCTAGATATCTATTACCTTTGAGGGGTGTGATAGATTCACCAGACATTCCGTTAAATGTTAGTAGAAGCGCATTACAATCAGATAGAAGAGTTAAATCTATTGGAAACTTTATTGCTAAGAAGTTAGCCGATAAGCTTAAAACATTAAAGAAGGATGAAATCCAATTTTATGCTGACATATGGGACTCAATAGCTCCCTTTATAAAAATTGGAGCTATGGAAGATGAGAAATTTGCCGAGCAAGTAAAAGAGATAATTTTATATTCAACAACAAAAGTTCCTGTTGAAGATAATGAAGAGAATAACGAGTTAGTAAAATCTGGTTCAAAAACATTTACTACCCTAGAAGGATATAAGAATAGGCTTACTGATGAGAACAAAAAGATTTTATATTCAACAGATGAAGTCTCTCAATCAACAGCACTCAATATGTGGACTTCACAAGGTAAAGAGGTCTTAAAACTTGATACTGTTATTGATACTCAGTTTATTCCTTGGCTAGAGGAAAAAAATAAAGAAATAAATTTTGTAAGAGTCGATTCTGAACTGGATGAAAGTATTAAAGATGATTCGCCTGAGATTGCAGATAAAGACGGTAATACAAAGTCAGAAACACTTAAAAAAATTATTAGTTCGGCTTTAAACAATGAAAAAGTCACAGTACAAATACAGAATCTAAAAGGTGATAATTCACCACCTTCATTAATATTGTTACCAGAACAAATGAGAAGAATAAATGATATAACAGCATTAATGGAACAGAAACTGCCTGGTCTTCCTGAATATCATAATTTAATTGTCAATTCAAACCACCCACTTATTCAAGGCTTACTCAAGTTAAATTCTAACCAAATAGTTATTGAAGGATCCCCTAAATCAGAAGAAGGTCAATTAGCTAGCGACATCGCCATACATGTTTATGAGATGGCAAAACTATCAATTGGAGGGCTTGAGGTCAAAGATATAGCAGCTTTTCAAACTAGAAATGCTGAGCTGCTAGGGAAATTAATGAAAAATTTCGTATAAACTCAACCTCATTTGATAGAATAAATAAACGAATAAGATTAAAAAATGTCTAGAGTTTGCCAACTTACAGGCACAAGGGCTAATAACGGAATGTCAGTCAGCCATTCCCATATCAGAACTAAAAAATTGCAGCAAGCAAATTTGCAGCAGCGTAGATTGTGGTGGGAAGAAGAAAACAAATGGATTAACATAAGAGTTACGACAAGAGCACTAAAAACTATTCAAAAAAAAGGTTTAGGAAAATATGCCAAATCATTAGGGGTTGATTTAAACAAACTTTAAATTTGATTTTTTATCAAATGAAAAGAAGTGAATTTATAAAATCGTTTATTTTATTTTCTAGTATTTTATTTATTAAACCTTCGAGATTATTTGCAAGTATAAATTCAGTTACCCTTGGCAAAAAGGCACCAAATTTTTTGTTGAATGGATATAGCAAAAACATCCCTAATAAAAAGCAATGGTCATTGGATGATTTTTCTGCAAAGTGGTTAGTTTTATATTTTTATCCTAAAGATTTCTCAAGTGGTTGTACATTAGAGGCACAAAATTTTCAAGATAATCTATCAAAATTTAATAAACTTAACGCCTCAATAGTAGGAATCAGTGCGGATACTGAAGAAGAGCATGAGTCATTTTGTACATCAGCAAAACTTGGATATACTTTACTATCAGATTCAAATTCGGAAATCAGTAAGTTATACGATTCATGGTTAGATCCCTATTCAAAAAGAAATACATTTCTGATCAACCCAGAAGGTATAGTTGTTTACAAATGGATAGGAGTAAGGCCACTTAGTCATGCTCAAGAAGTTTTAGAAGAGTTAACTAAACAACAAATAAAATATGCATGAACTTTCCTTAGGAACATGGTTTATTCATATTGCAACCCTATTTGAGTGGGCGATTGCAATAATAATAATTGACTATATTTCATCAATATCCAAGAACAAAGCCTTAGGTTATTTTGCCTTAGCAATGTTACCAAATTTAGCTAGCGCTATGGCAGCAATCACATGGCATATATTCGACAACAGTATTGAATTAAAAGGATTAGTTGTTCTACAGGCAGCTCTTACAACTCTTGGAAATATATGTCTTGCATTTGCTGCTTGGAATTTGTATAGATCCGAATCTTCACAACCAAATCAATGAATATTTCAATTCTTAGTCTTGAATCAATTGCAAGAGTTGATCCAAGTCCATTTTTTATACTTTCACTAATTCCCTATCTTGTGTTTCTGAGATACGCTGGAAAAACAAAGGCAATACCAAAAATATCATTATTAGGATTTAAATTAACTCTATTATTTGTTTTCATGACAATAGTTTTTGCAATAATTTCACTGATTTATTTTGAAGAGGAGTTAACAAATATAGATGTTCTACACGGACTTGCAGAATCGTTCTTAACTATAAGTGATGCTTTAGTTGTTTATGGTTTTGTTTTAATGTTGCAGTCCGTACGAAGTAAAAAAGAAGTAAATAACTCTTAAGAGGAAAGTAACAAATGACTCATTAGTATGCTTTGTGAACGATAATGAAAACAACTAATAGGAATAAATGATGCTTACAACTTTGCTGGCAGCAGCTGATCCAGTGACATTCCAGTGGTCTCCAAAATGTGCCGTTGTAATGATCATTTGTAATTTGCTCGCATATGCCATAGCAAGATCAAATATTGAAAAGCCAAACGAAGGTTTTCCAATGCCTAATCCTCAGTTTTATGGTGGTCTAAGTCATGGTGCTTTTGTTGGTGCAAACTGCTTAGGCCATGTTTTGGGAATAGGCTCAATATTGGGTCTTGCAGCGAGAGGCGTTTTATAGCTTTAATTTTCTAAATTTAAAAAAAAGAAAAGGATTATTGTTTTCAATAATCCTTTTCTTTTTTGAACATAATTAATTAAAATTGAATTTATTTCTAATTTGATCAGCCATCATTTCAGGTGTCAAGCCAAGGGATTCCTTGCTTTGCTGTGGAGTTGCATGATCTACTAATTTATCTGGTATACCAATTCTTAATGTAGGGACAAAGATATCATTATCATTAAAAGATTCAACAACAGCTGATCCAAAACCACCCAATAACGTTCCTTCTTCCATTGTTACAACCTTACCAATTTCTTTAGCAAATTTATGAATAGTTTTCTCATCTAATGGTCTTATAAAACGTGCGTTAATGACAGTAGTATTCACTCCAGATTCCTTAAGTATTGCCGCTGTTTTAATTGCTGGGCAAACCATAGATCCATAGCCAATGATTAATAAATTGTCGCCCTCTTCTATTATCTCAGCCTTACCAATTTCTAAAGACTCCCATCCTTCTTCCATCAATGCTGCTCCTTCTCCTGAGCCTCTAGGTATTCTTAGAGCTGAAGGACCATTGTGATTAATACACGTAACCAACATTTGCTGAAGTTCAGACTCATCTTTAGGAGCCATAACAGTAAAGTTAGGAACGCATCTTAAATAACTGATGTCATATTGCCCTTGATGAGTTGGGCCATCCGCACCAACAATTCCAGCTCTATCTAATACAAAAGTAACAGGTAAATTCTGTATTCCAATGTCATGAATTAACTGATCATATGCTCTTTGCAAAAAAGTACTGTAAATAGCTACAACTGGTTTAATTCCTTCGCAAGCCATTCCACCAGCAAGAGTTACAGCATGTTGCTCAGCTATACCAACATCTACATATTGGTCAGGAATTGCTTTCTGTAAAAGATTTAAGGCAGTACCCTCAGCCATTGCAGCAGTAATACCAACAATCTTGCTGTCTTGCTCACAAAGCTTTACTAAAGTTTGACCAAAAACCTTACTAAAACTAGGAGGTTTAGGAGTTTTAGAAGGAATAGATTTTCCCGTTGTTAAATCAAAGGAAGACTGAGCATGGTAACCAACTTGGTCAGCCTCCGCATATGGATAACCTTTTCCTTTTGTAGTCGCGACATGAACCATTACAGGTCCACCTACTTTATGAGCAGCATTAAATGTCCTAGTCAATTCAGAAATATCATGACCATCTACAGGACCCATATACGTAAAACCCAATTCCTCAAAAACAGCACCAACACTAGGAACTGCTAAACGTCTAACACTTCCAGTAAGAGATTTAAATTCCTCTTGAATAGCATCTCCCATAAAAGGAAGATTTTTGACACTTTCTTGAACACTGTCAGATATGAATTGAACAGGTGGACTATGACGCATGCGATTTAAATAAGTCGACAATGCTCCAACAGGAGGAGAAATCGACATATCATTATCGTTTAGAACAACCAAAAGAGGCGTTTTAGGAAGATGACCGGCATGATTAATAGCCTCTAAAGCCATTCCTCCGGTTAAAGCACCATCACCAATTACTGCAACACATTTATAATCTTCGCCTTTTCGGTCTCTAGCAATAGCCATACCAAGAGCAGCAGAAATTGATGTGCTCGCATGACCAGCTCCGAAATGATCAAATTTACTTTCTGTTCTTTTTAGGTATCCAGCTACGCCTTTTTGCTGTCTAAGTGAATCAAATCGGTCATATCGTCCAGTTAGCAACTTGTGTGGATATGCTTGATGTCCAACATCCCAAATGACTTTATCGACATCCAAATCTAAAGTCTGATAGAGAGCGATTGTTAACTCAACGACACCAAGGCCTGGACCTAAGTGCCCACCACTAGTAGAAACTACTTGAAGATGCCTTTCTCTAATTTGGCAAGCAACATCTTCCAATTCACTAATGGCTAAGCCATGAAGCTCATTCGGATGACTTAACTGGCTCAGACGCATACAACCCTGAGATTGAATCTCTCCAATCTACGAGGTCTACCCTACATTTTGATAAAACTTGCACAAGAACAAATGGAATGTAGAAAATACATAAACCCAAAATCGTTGAAAAACTAGATATGGACAACTATTTACAGAAAATACTAAGAGCTCGTGTTTATGACGTTGCTGAAGAAACCCCACTAGAAAGGGCAAAAAACTTAAGCAAAAAATTCAAAAATGACATCTGGTTAAAGAGAGAAGACCTTCAACCTGTCTTTTCATTCAAGTTAAGAGGTGCGTTTAATCGCATGTCTAAGTTAACCAAAGAAGAGCGATCTAAGGGAGTAATTGCATCAAGCGCTGGGAACCATGCACAAGGAGTTGCTTTAAGTGCTTCATTCCTTAAATGCAGATCAGTAATTGTTATGCCTCTGACAACTCCCATAATGAAAGTAAAAGCTGTTGAATCACTTAAAGCAGAAGTTATTCTTTTTGGAGAAACCTATGATGAGTGCTATGAAAAAGCACTAGAAATATCCAAAAAAGAAAATCTAACTTTCATTCATCCATTTGATGATCCTGAAGTTATTGCTGGACAGGGAACAATAGGCCTAGAAATACTTAGACAGAGTCATACAAAACCTGATGCTATATACATTGCTGTAGGAGGAGGAGGACTAATAGCTGGAGTGAGTGCATATGTAAAAGCAATATGGCCAGATACAAAAATTATTGGTATTGAGCCTGAAGATGCATGCGCAATGACACTTTCCATAAAAGCCAATAAACCCATTGAGCTTGAAAGTGTTGGCCTTTTTGCAGACGGTGTTGCAGTAAGAAAGGTTGGAGAAAAAACGTTCTCAATCTGCAAAAAAAATGTTGATGAAATGGTTACAGTAAATACTGACGAAATCTGTGCAGCTATAAAAGATGTTTTCGAGGATACTCGATCAATTCTTGAACCAGCAGGTGCATTATCTATTGCTGGTTTAAAAAAACATGTTGTAAATAATCAGTTGAAAAATAAAAACCTAGTTGCTATAGCTTGCGGAGCAAATATGAATTTTGAACGCCTAAGGTTTGTAGCTGAAAGAGCCGAACTAGGGGAAGAAAAGGAAGCAATGATTGCAGTCGGGATTCCTGAAAAAGCTGGAAGTTTAAAACTCTTATGTGAAACACTTGGATCACGAAGTTTAACTGAATTTAGTTACAGAATGTCAGAAGGTAAAACAGCTCAAATATTTATGGGTGTAGAAGTATCGAATATTAATGATAGGGAATTATTAATCAATGAAATTAAAAGAAAGGGTTTTGATTGCAATGATTTAAGTAATGATGAATTATCAAAGGTTCATCTCAGGCATATGGTTGGGGGCAGGCTACCAAGATCAATAAATCAAATATCAAAGGGAGAATACAAAGAATTACTATACAGATTTGAATTTCCAGAGAGGCCAGGAGCCTTAATGAGATTTGTTAACTCAATGAGACCAGAATGGACAATAAGCATTTTCCATTATCGAAACCATGGCGCTGATACTGGAAGAATAGTAATAGGGGTTTTGGTAACCGATTCTGACATTCCAGCTTGGAATGAATTTGTTGAAAAAATAGGTTATAAAAGTTGGAGAGAGACCGAAAATCCAGCATATAAATTATTTTTAGGTGCATAGTTCAATTAGACGAGGTAATTTTGGATATCAAAAAGAATATTTTTTATTTTCAAAGTTATGAGTGAGATCATACCAATTTCATTACCCGCGAAGATTGAAGCAATCCTTTACCTCAAAGGAAGGCCAACATCATCTAAAGAGATGGCTGAATTACTTGACAAAGATATTTCTGAAATAGAAAAAGCACTCTGGGAACTTAAGGCTGGATATGCTCAACGCGACACGTCTCTAGAAATAAACGAAAGTAAAAATTATTACAGCTTGGAATTAAAGCAAGGACTAGGTGAGTTAGTTCAGGATCTTCTACCTGCAGATTTATCCGTTGCGACTCTAAGAACATTGGCAACTGTTGCACTAAAGAAAAAGATCCTCCAATCAGAATTGGTTGATCTCAGAGGATCTGGAGCATACGATCACATTAAAGAACTCGTAGATAAAAACTTTGTGGAACGTCGGCGTCAAAAGGATGGACGTTCATTCTGGTTAACTCTCTCAGAAAAATTTCATCAAACATTTTCTGTATTACCTGAACCAGATCAAGCAGAAGACAAGAATGCGGCTTAATATATTAAAAAAGATCAAAGGCTAATGGGCTACGAAATTATTCCAACTATTCTTCTTGTACTTTTAAAAACACTTGGAATTTATTCAACAATATTGATCATTAGGGTCTTACTTACTTGGTTCCCAAATCTTGATAT
>QCHN01000008.1 GCA_003279565.1 Prochlorococcus sp. AG-402-C09 | reverse complement strand
ATATCAAAAGAAACTGCTAAATATAATATATTATTTCCTGGAGATACTATTTTTGGTGGGGGTTGTGGTCGACTTCTAGAAGGAACTCCTTCTCAAATGTTTGAAAGTTTATCTAAACTTAAAACCCTGCCAGAAAATACTAAAATATACTCAGCTCATGAATATACAGAAAACAACTTAAAATGGGCATTGAGTTTAGAATCTAAAAATATTTCTATTATCGAAAGATTAAAGGTTGTTCAAAATAAGCGTATGAAAGGAATGTCTAGTCTCCCATCCACAATCTCAGAAGAAAGAAAAACAAATTTATTTTTAAGAGCAAAAAATATCGAAGAATTTACAATGCTTAGAAATCACAAAGATAGTTGGAAATGTTAAATTCTAATTTAAGTGTCAAATCTCTTAACTAAGCCGAATCATTCATGAACAGTTCAGCTATAGAACCCATCGAAACAAACCTTGCGCCTAAGCCAGTTGGCCCCTACAACCAAGCTGTTTTAGTGGATAACTGGTTGTATTGCTCCGGTCAAATTGCTTTAGACCCTTCAACTGGGACAATGATCGGGAATGGAAATATAGAAGAAGAAACCAGACAAGTTTTAAAAAATTTAATAGCTGTAGTTGAAGCCGCTGGTGGGAAAAATTCAAATGTTGTTAGAACAACCATTTATTTAACTGATTTAAATGACTTCGCAAAAGTAAATGCAATTTATGCAGAAACCTTTAGCGAAAAAGCTAGCCCAGCAAGAGCATGTGTTGAAGTATCAAATCTTCCTAAGGGTGGAAAAATTGAGATAGATTGCATAGCCTGGCTAGGAGACGAAAAATAAAAACCACATTGTGACGAAAAAAGAGCTTGCCACTTTGCTAATTGGCCCCTTTATTGTCTAAATTGATAATTGATTCGCAATAGACAATGTCCACTGCCAAGTTGACTATTGGCGAACTAGAAGCAGGATACCCTCTCTACTGCAAAGCACTTAGGAGGCTCTTGCAACAAGGACGTACTGCTGATCAAATTCAAAGAACAGTTTGCTGGAGTCATTTAGAGACTCTTAATCGTTGTTTGCCTGGAAGATATAAAACGCCCTCTTATCTAATGGCATTAATCAAAAGAGATCTAGAACAACCGAAAGAAGAAGATTAATCTTCCTTATGTTTATTTAAAGAATCTATTTTACTTGCAAAATCATGATCATCTTTTGATATTTCCTCTTTCTCATTAATTTCTAAAGGCCTGATAGTGATATTTGCATAAGTTTTCCCAAAACTTATATCCGGAAAACGATTGACCTCCTCACAAAAATCACCCAAGGCATCGAGAAAATCTCTATTTTTTTCATAAGATTGAAATTCAAATCTTTTTTCTAGACACTCTGGTCTTTTCTTTTGCCTCCATCCTTCCATGAAAAAAAATTATCTTTTATAAAAACTACTACATCGTGAATTGATTGAAGAAAAAATTAAAAATTTAAACTTACTCAACTTCTCCTTTTCGCTCCACTATTTTTAAGTACTGGCTCAAGCTCGACATGAGGTCGGGCAATAATGTGGGCAGAGACCAATCCATCCCCGACCCGCTCACAAGCATCAGCTCCTGCTCTCACAGAAGCATTTACAGCACCAGTCTCACCTCGAACCATTACTGTTACATATCCTCCGCCAACGAGTTCCTTAACGATCAAATTAACTTCCGCAGCTTTCGTCATTGCATCGGCCGCTTCAATTGCTGGTACTAATCCACGAGTCTCTATCATTCCTAATGCGATACCAAAGTTTGAATTACTCTCAAAATCTTTATTGTTTCCAATTGGTGTTTTAGTTGAAGCAGCACCTCTAGAGCCATTAGATAGATTTTTAGCGCTAGGAATATTTTTAGTACTAGATGTTTTTTCGGTTGAGGAAGGCTGTATCTTCGAAGAAGTTTTTGTTTGAGTAGTTGAATTGATAGGAGTAATATCAACTACTTGATCTTTAGGCTTTATAGCTTTATTACTACTTTTTGGTCGACGATTTGAAGAGTTAGTCATAGTTTAGGAATTTATAAAATTAAGCTTTATTGAATAGTACTGAAACTAATCATCAGGTGACCAATTATCAATGATCCCACCAATGGTTAAATCAGTTTGAATATTTGGGTTTGGACATCCCCACCTCGCAGCGGTCCCTGTTGCGGTAAAAACCCAATTACCTTCTCGCGCACCGACAGGGTCAACAGCCACAAGTCTTTTACCTTTGTTATTACACAAAATTCTTAAATGCATATGTCCTAAACCTTCCACTCTCTGTGAACATACCAACCGTCCCATAACTTTCATGATCTCCATTATTTTGCTCCTCCTGGAATCTGTTGTTGAGTCTCTGGATCCCAATGATCAATAATCCCAACAATGGTTAAATCACTTGGATAAGACTTACTTCCAGCAGCTTCACGAGCGGCAGAGCTTCCTACACAAATCACCCAATCATCTGGTTTACATCCAACAGCATCAACAGCAACTTTTTTTGAGCTACCGTCCAATACAACCTGTAAATGCTTATGTTCAAAGCCTGGAATACGATTGGTTGAGACAAGTGGTTTGAGAACTTTACAAATGAGCATTTAGTGAGCCTCCTGAGTGACTGGATCGAGTGAAGAACCTACAACTTCTGCAGGAGCCTTTTTATCTCGATCTCGAATAGTAAGAAATGTGTGAAGTGAACCATCATCTATTAAACCTCGATAACGAGACTTAATAGCCTCGTTAATTCTATGACAATCAGATAATGCTCTATTCCTTGCATGAGGGACACTACCTGAGTAATCAAAGCGAATAACAATAGGGATTGGTAAATTCCTCGAGATATTTAAACCTGTAAATATTTTCACTCCGACATCGAGATCAGGAGCTCCTTGTTCAACAGTCTCCAAATGAGCAAAATAAGTAAGATTCCTTAAATGAACTTCTTTAAAGCCAATACCTACTCCAATAAATCTCTCAGCATGTCCTGCATCTTGGTAGGTTCCGGAATAAAAATTCTTCACATAGTCAATTTGGGAAATATTATTTGAAATAAGCTTTGCAATAAATTTGACCATATTAGGTTCTGTTTCTCCAGGGCAAACCCTTTTAATATTTTCTCGAATTTTTTGAAGAGCTTCCTCAGCATTTAGAAATTGAGTCTCTTTGTATACTTCATTTGCACATACCCATGATTCTAAATCAACTTCATTAGTTTTCGAAGGCGTATGAACTCTTATCGCGTCAGTATCTGTATCAATACCAATTAAAAGCAAATCAACGGATGCACCACAGCAAAAACTATTTTCGACTGCTTCCCTAAAATCTAATAATCGCTGTAAGCCTTCTGATGCTGCTAACTCATCATTACTACCATGAGCAGCACATCCTTGGTGTGTAGGGTCTACAGAACTAAAATGATAGATTACTGATTTTAAATATCTTGTTGGCTCAATTGCAGAGTTCGGAGTTGACTCTCTATATCTACTATGTTCAGTTTTTATCCAACGATTAACTGTTTTTTCAATATCAAATAGTGCCCCTGCATGAGAACGCCTCCTAACAGAACTAAAAGGTATACGTAATGCATAAGAAATGGCATGAGCTAATCGACCATCGGCACAAGGAGTTATATCTAAAAGATGAAAGCCACATTCATAAAGGAAAGACTGAAAAGATTTTGCATATCGACTATTTTCAGATCCCTCTAGTGGATCTGAATCAAAAAATTCATTACTCGTCAATTGGTGTGATTGAAAAACACACCATGCAAACAAGGCGCTTATGTCAACACTCCCAACCCAAGCCTTTTCAAGTATGTGTAGTGGTAATTCATAACCTAATTCTGAGCGACATAAATTTTGAGCTCTTTCTACAAAATTCAAATCATTTTGAAGACTAGAGACTCTTTTTAAAAGAGGAACAATATTATCAAATCGACCTTTAACCTTATTTTCATATTGATTTAACTTCTGATTTTCATGAGAATTGGTTAAAGGATGATCAGTGGATAAAGAGCTAATAGTTTTTATTTCATCCGAGAAAGAATTAGTAGTCTTAATTACTTCAGAATTCAAGTTCTGGTTCTCTAGGTCTACAAATCTCTTCATAGGCGCTGTAGGCCCACGAAAAGATTTCTTGGCCAAATTACGATAGGCCATCGACTATTTAACCTCTTGCTCCACCAGAGAAAGTAACCAGTTGACCATCCCTTGTATTCCCACTAGAACCAGTGATTAGGAAATCTGGTTCGGGAACCTCTTGATTTCTCTTTAATTCAGATGCTTTCATTGCACTCATTGGTCCTGGACGAGAAGGATTTCTACGCTTAGCAGAGGCACCTTCTGTTCCAGTGACATGTTCTCCTCTAGCCCAATCATCACCAGTTATATTCAATCCTGCAGATTGTCCTTCTCCTGTTATTTGTGAAGTTGGCCGTTGCATAGCTTCTTCATTAACTATTTGATCAACTTTATTATTCTGAGAATTTGATGGTTTTCTGTCAAAGCGAAATTGTTCAGTACCAGTCACTTTATTTGCAGCCATATCAAATGGGCCAGTAATTCTTGAGCTATCTTCGTAGCTCGTACCGGTTACACCTGCATTAATTTCATTTTGAATATGAGCTTGCCTTGCTGGAGATTTCACGCTGAAACTTGTCCATGCAGCTGCTTTTTCGGTATTTTCCTGATGTGCATAACCTTCGGGAATATTTGATAGGCCACAATTGTCTACCAATTGATCACCTCCTACATAAGGAGTCCCAGTCAAAGGCTCACAAGCACCTTTATGAGCGCCTGTCATTTTTCCTCCTATACCAGGCTGCTGACCAGTCAATCTTGCTCCTGGAGTAGCAACTTTCCTAGGAGTTCTAGCCTCTATCTCAGATGAAGCTGAATTGTCACACCATTGATTTGCCTGATCTAATCCTGCATAGGGTGTACCTGTTACTGCCTTACAAGTACCAGGTTCATCTCCAGTTACGAGATGCGATCTACCTGTCATAGTTCCACTAACAGATAGAGTTTTATTAGTAATACTTAGGCCAACTTTTGCTGGATCAGGAGCAGGCTTGCTTCCACAAAAAGCATCATATTGCCCAGCACCCACATACTCATCTCCAGTCACATTCTTGCAACTGCCAGCCTCATTACCAGTAACATTCTCTCTTCTCGAGACATCAGTACCAGTTACACCGTTTCCACGTATTGTTGTTAGTGAGCCAACCTTTTCTGCTGGTCTACCAGAAGGTAGTGGATCAGAACCTAAATACTGATCACCAGTTAAACCTTTATTTGACCCTGCTTCATCTCCAGTAACCAAAGCCGACCTTCCTGTCATGGTTCCACTGACTTTTTGACCATCAATAGTTTGGCTATAGCCAATTTTTGAAGGGGAAGGATTAACGCCTCCGCAATAATGATTAGATTGATTAGCAGAAATATATTCTGTACCAGTAAGGTTTTTACAAGTACCAGGCTCATCACCAGTAACTTTTTCTGATCTACCAACCTCGTTACCCGTAACTAAATTTCCATGAGTTGTATTTGTAACCCCTACCTTTGCTGGCTGGCTTATAGGTGTGCTTGAACCATTGCAGAAAGAATCAATAACTTCTGAACCAAGATACTGAGTACCTGTTATTGAACGGCAAGTACTTGCTTCATTACCAGTAGTTTTTATAGATCTATTTGCTTGAGTTCCAGTAACAAGTTGACCAGTTGCGGTCTCACTCATTCCCACTTTCCAATGAGCATCAGGAGCACTAGCATTTTGCTTTGCACCATTTTTATTTGGACCACAAGGACGAGTTACTGAAGTACGTTTTGATCCAGTGGCACCAGTTTTACTTTTAAGTTCTCTCACACGTTGAGCTATTTCCTTAGTGGTCAAATCCGGATTACCTTGTCGAGCAACTGATGCAGCTGTTGTTGGTTGTTTCCCAGCAGATTTACCATGCTTTGATAAGGCTTCTCTTCTAGCCAGCACAAAAGCTCTACTTGAATTCGTGATTGCTTTTCTTTTAACAGTTGAACGGTGATCAGTTGTTCTTTTATTTAATTTCAAGCTAACTTCTGGCTTTGAAGTTCTATTACTGGTTTCATGTAACGATTTTTGCTCACACTCCGGGCAACAATGCTCAGACTTTTTAACCTGAGAAGAAGGAGCACTCTGAACCTTTTTCCTTTCAAGCTCAACACGAGTTATATCTTTAGTATTATCTGCAGATTTACCTCTACGTGACAATGCTTCTCTTCTTGCAATAACAAGTTGCCGACTTGGTTGTGCTACCGAACTTCTATATGATCTTGAACTACTTGAGCTCCCAGAAGTACTTAATTGAAAACTACTAGTACTTGATTGAGAGGAAGAATTATTTGCACTAGTCATAGATTTATTCGGTTTCACAAAACCAGAGTCTGTCCTAGTAGCTCTCGCATCACTAGAAGAACGCACTCTATTAGCTGTAGAACCTTTAATGGATGCATTTTTGCCTCCTTGGCTAAGAGCCTGGCGGCGTTCAAGAACTAATTGTCGACTTGTTTGTTTTGCCATATCAACCCAATGGAGAGGTTACAAAAAATAATTTTAAATTCTCTAAAGAATTATTAGCCCCAAAAAAGTTTTTGAGGCTAATTTTATCAAAGCCTAATTATTTAGCGGCCTTGAAAAACTACAAAGCAAGTACCTTGACTTTGTGTGTATGCGTCATAACCAACAATACGTACATGATGGTCAGGATATGCTCTATGACAAGCTTCTAACTCGCTAACAACCAAATTCAAATCTTTCTCACCAAAGAAAGGTAATTTCCAATAAGACCAATAGGTCTGCATTGAACCACTTGGTTGAACATGCTCAATAACTGGGCTCCAACCCTGAGCAATGATATAAGCGATTTGATCGTAGATTTCGTCCTGGGTCATCGGCGGTAAGAAGCCGAATGTTTCCAGGGTGGCGACTGTTTGATAGTCACCTACTGTGCTCTGGAAAGGCATGGTGAACTTAAGTTAGTAAATGAGTAAAAGTCGATTGAATTATCGACTAGTGAATATAAGAAAGGTAGAGGCAACTTAGAATGCCACCTCTATATCTTTTCTACTGAACGTCGAGTTTATCGACTGTATCGAATTCGAACTTAATCTCCTTCCATGTCTCAAGAGCAATTGCCAATTCAGGGCTATGCTTTGCAGCTTCTAGAAGGATATCGCGACTTTCTTTTTCGATTTCTCTACCTGCATTACGTGCCTTAACACATGCCTCTAGAGCTACTCGGTTAGCGGCTGCACCAGCAGCTGATCCCCAAGGGTGTCCATGAGTACCACCTCCAAACTGGAGACAAGAATCATCTCCAAAGATTGCAAGCAATGCTGGCATATGCCAAACATGAATACCACCAGATGCCACAGCAAATACACCAGGCATAGAACCCCAATCTTGATCAAAGAAGTTACCGCGAGTACGGTCTTCAGGAACAAAGGATTCACGTAGGTTATCGATATAACCAAGCGTTGTTTGACGGTCTCCTTCTAGTTTTCCAACAACTGTTCCTGTATGGAGTTGATCTCCGCCAGATAGACGCAAACACTTAGCAAGAACTCTGAAGTGGATACCATGCTGAGGATGACGGTCGATAACCGCATGCATAGCACGGTGAATATGAAGAAGCATGCCATTTTCACGGCACCAATTAGCAAGACCTGTATTAGCAGTAAAACCACCAGTAATGTAGTCATGCATGATGATTGGCATGTCAAGTTCTTTAGCGAACTCAGCACGCTTATACATCTCTTCAGGCGTAGTTGCTGTGCAATTAAGGTAGTGACCTTTAACTTCACCAGTTTCCTGTTGAGCTAGTTTTACAGCTTCAGCCACGAATTCAAAACGCTCTCTCCAACGCTGGAATGGCTGAGAATTAATATTCTCATCATCTTTAGTTAGATCAAGACCGCCTCTTAGGCATTCGTATACAACTCGACCGTAGTTTTTACCTGAGAGACCTAGTTTTGGCTTAATAGTACAACCAAGTAAAGGACGACCGTACTTATTTAGACGATCACGTTCAACTACGATTCCACTAGGAGGTCCGCCGCAGGTTTTGATAAATGCCATTGGGAAGCGAATATCTTCAAGACGAAGATGACGCAGGGCTTTAAAACCAAAGACGTTTCCAACAAGTGATGTTAAAACGTTAGTAATAGATCCTTCTTCAAAAAGATCTAACGGATAGGCAATAAATGCATAGAAGGCATCCTTGTCTCCAGGGACATCTTCGATGCGGTAACAGCGGCCTTTGTAGAACTCAAGATCTACAAGTAATTCCGACCAAACTGTTGACCATGTACCTGTAGATGATTCAGCCGCAACAGCTGCTGCAACCTCTTCCTTTGGTACACCTTCCTGACCTGTGCATTTAAAACATGCAAGTAGATCAGTATCTAGGGGGACGTAATCAGGAGTGAAGTAAGTATCTCTATACTCCTTAACTCCAGCATCATACTTTTTAGCCATTGATAGCTCCTGTTTATTAGTTAGAAGGTTGAAAATTTGAAAAGTCCTCTCCTCTTAGGACTTAGTCAAAGATCAGTCCTTCTGACCTAAGAAGTTACCGTTACCCAAAGCAGGCTCAACTTCACGATGAGGACGAGCAATGATGTGAGCTGCAACAAGTCCGTCACCTACTCGCTCACAAGCGTCCGCGCCTGCACGAACTGCTGCGTTTACAGCACCAGTTTCTCCGCGAACTAAAACTGTTACGTAACCACCACCAACAAACTCACGACCAATTAAGCGCACTTCTGCTGCCTTGGTCATCGCGTCAGCAGCTTCAATAGCTGGTACTAATCCGCGTGTCTCGATCATGCCGAGAGCAATACCCATTGTTTCGCTAGCCATGTCCTATTTCAGTAAAGGGATGGAATGTTCAGGAGGGACAATGGCCCGCCAAAGAGCAATTAGTCAAGAGGATTTTCTAATAGCGCTGATTACAGTTTCTAGTCGCATTCATAAGCTGTGCTTATCACCCTTGCTACGACAGTTGAGTAACGCTGTTCGATTAATGGTCAGGACATACTCATATTGCATTGCGTAAACAAGTCCATGTAGTTATTTTTACCCACGAGACAGCTCTCTGGCTATGTCAGGGTTGGAATGTTCACCCAAAAACTGTCTCAAAATCATCTAAAAAAATTCAACGACTATTGTTTTTAGCTTCTTCCTGTAAGACTATAAAAACTAATTAGATTACTTGATTTGAAAAAGCCACTAATAACAATAGCTAGTGGTAATCCCAAGAAAGTTGCTGAGATAAAGGCAATGCTTGGGCCTCTACCAATTGAAGTTAAAAAACAACCTAGCTCTCTGGATGTTGAAGAAACCGGCAAAACATACCTGGATAATGCAATATTGAAAGCAAAAGCAGCGGCAGCATTAACTAATAGTTGGACTATTGCAGATGATTCTGGACTTGAAATTGATTCTCTTGGAAATGCTCCCGGTATCTTTTCTGCGCGACTTGCAGACACAAATGAAAAAAAAATAGACAAGATTCTTACTGCTCTTGGCGACAGTCCTTACAGAAGTGCAAAAGTATGCAGCGTAATGGTGCTCTGCACAAACAGTGGAGAGATTATCAAAAATACAATAGGGATTTGCTGGGGTGAAATTCTTAAAAAACCTGCTTATCCAAATGGTGAATTTGAATCATTATTTTGGGTTCGTGAAACTAATTGCACTTATGGAGAATTAAATAATGAACAATTATCAAAGCTTGGGAGCAGAGGAAAAGCAGCTAGAGAATTAGCTCCTTACCTTTTGCAAGCTATAGGAATTAAAAAATAATTAATTTCTATTTATGTAATCAATAGCTCTCATCGCCGCTGCCGCCGCTTCCTCAACATCACCTTCTTTCCCAGCTAAAGTCAGTCTTCCAAAAGCACCAACTCCCTTAACATCGACGATTGTGATGTTTGATGCCTTCTCTGCCTCGTTCGCAGCCATCAAAACATATCCCGCTGGTTCAGTCTCAAGGATGAACATACTCATCCCAGATTGAATCATTGAGCCACGTCTATTTTGTCGATTAATCAAAACAGCATGGTCCGGAGTAATAGAGCGAATAACTTCAGTCCAAGTAACTTGCGGATCAGTTCTCCTATCAATTGTGCTTCCTATGGCATCTAAAACGACATCCCCTGAATGAAGTACTGTGCTTTGATCTCGGTGATAAAGAGCAAGAGATCCAAATGCCCTTTCAACGATCATTTGACCTAATCGAACGTTGCTGGCTTTTAGAGCGATATCTGTAACCCTATGCACAGCCATTCCAGGAGAAACCTCCATCCAAAGACAAGCATCACCAGGTATGGGTAAAAACCCTGAACTTGCAGTACCCATATAAGCCGCAAGTTGAGGTTGCAAAGAATCTAGAAATACATATGTTCTTAATTCAATTTGTTTTACATGACTTGCTTGACGTGCAACTAACGATTTTTCCGAATCAGTTGTTATTACTCTCTTTGGATTGTCAGCAAGATATTCATTCACCTCTGCACCAGTAACTTTCTGGCTGCCACCTAGTCGCCTTTCATTATTTTCAAATGTGGCGAATCTTGTCATGGGCGGGATATTACCTCAAAGATTGCCTTTTTAGCTAGCAATTTAGACTTGCATGCTTAATTTAAGCCGATAAATTCAATATATGTAGATCTAATTGAAGAATGTCTGTACCTCAGCCAAAGGATTCAAAGAACAATAAATCAAATACCGAAATCAATCCGGAGCAAGCGCTTGGTTTAGTCTCATTAGGTCTTATGAAGAAATTGTCTGATAAAGGTATTGATAATTTGAATTGGTTAAAAGAAGATGAAAAATGTGATACATATGAGCTTCGTCAAAGACTTGAACTAACATCTCTAGCGATAGAAACAGGAGCTCCACTTAGTACTACAGAAGTATCAAAACTTTTAGGCGTAAGGCCAGGCTCTTCAAAAGTTGAGAGAGGTGGTCTCATTGCCAAGAAAATATCAAGAAATGTTTGGAGATTAATCAAATCAAGCCAAGAAAATTCTCATTGGCGTAATTAGAACAAGCAAATCTAGGCTTTATAGTGAGCCTTGGCGTCATAAAGAGTTTCTTCGTTGATTTCTCTGCATCCTGCCTGGCGAGCATAATTCTCTGTATTTCTTCTTACCTTACCTCTTACAAAAAATGGGATTTTTGAAAGTTCTTTTTCACCTTCATGCGTCCATATAAGATCGCCCTCTGTAATTACTGAATCTTGTAAGTTTGTTTTTATAGCCTCTTTATTTGTATTTTGATTTCCTTTCCCACCTAAATGTCCTAGATGACTTTGGTGCCCATCAACAAATTCGAAGTCATGCTTAAACATTCCAATCAAATGTTCCTCAAGTCCCATCATTAATGGATGAACCCAGTCATCAAAAATGACATTTGCACCCTCCCATCCCATTTGAGGGCTATACCGAGCAGGTACATCCTGCACATGCATTGGTGTACTGATCACAGCGCATGGGATACCAAGTCTTTTTGCACTATGTCGCTCCATTTGTGTACCAAGGACTAGTTCTGGAGATGTTTCTTTTATCGCATCTTCTACTTCTAAGTAGTCATTGGTTATCAATGCCTCTAAACCAAGTTCCTTAGCGGCTGGACGAACTTTCCTAGCCATTTCACGACTATAAGTTCCTAGACCTACAACTTTAAAACCAAGCTCCTCATTAGCAATTCTTGCTGCAGCAAGAGCGTGTGTTCCGTCTCCAAAAATAAAGACTCTTTTTCCTGTTAGGTAATTCGAATCCACTGAATTCGAGTACCAGGTTAATTTCGAATTATTAGATTCATTTACTGATTGAGGGATTTCCATCTCTAACACTTTGTGTAATTCTTTAAGAAAATCCTGAGTAGCCCCAACACCAAGAGGAACTGTTGTTGTAAAAGGAATATTTAAATTTCTTTCAAGCCAAATACAAGTTGATTCCGCTATTTCTGGATAAAGGCAAACATTGACATCAGCATTGGGGATTCGCAATATATCTGCAGGTGATGCTCCTAATGGCGCCACAACATTGACGTCTATCCCGTACTGACCAAGTAGTTTTTGTATTTCCAACACATCATCACGACATCTAAAACCAAGCAAAGTTGGGCCAAGAAGATTTACTCTGGGTCTTCTTTTTTCTTCCTGCCACGTTTGTTTCGATTCTTTCGAGTGATCTTTAAGTAAAGTTCTTACGATTTGATAAAAAGTCTCAGAGCCACCCCAGTTTTCCTTTTTGCTATAGGCAGGTAATTCGAGGCTGACAATTGGGATATCAAACCCCATACCTTTTGCAAGCGAACCAGGCTGATCTTGAATTAATTCGGCTGTACAACTTTCGCCAACTAAAAGAGCTTCTGGATTAAATCTATCTACAGCTTCTTTTATATGTCCTTTTACAAGTTCAGCGGTATCACCTCCTAAATCTCTAGCTTGAAAAGTTGTATACGTTACAGGTGGTCTACTCCCACGGCGTTCAATCATCGTAAAAAGAAGATCAGCGTAGGTATCTCCTTGAGGTGCATGCAATACATAATGCAATTTTTTCATAGACGTAGCGATTCTCATCGCCCCAATATGAGGAGGTCCTTCGTATGTCCAGAGAGTTAATTCCATGAAATTAGTTTGATGTAAGAGTTTTAGTAGGATTTAAAATGTCATGCCTGCGAAGTGGCCTTGAGAATAATTCTGCTAGATCTGAAGCTTGATCAATCCCGTGAATTGGGCTGAAAACCATTTCAATTGACCATTTGGTTGATATCCCCTCTGCTTCAAGTGGATTGGCAAGTCCCATTCCACAAACGACAAGATCTGGCGAACTATCTCTTACTCTGTCTAATTGTCTCTCTACATGTTGTCCTTCAACAATACGACAATCAGGAGGTAGCAAGTCTATTTCTGATTTCATTAATTCTCTATTTAAATAAGGCGTTCCTATTTCAACAATCTCCATTCCACACTCATTACTTAGAAATCTTGCAAGAGGTATCTCTAATTGAGATTCTGGCAAAAGGAACAGTTTCTTACCAGAAAGTTTCTCAACATGAGGTTCCAAAGCTTTCTTTGCCCTCGATATCAGTGGATTCAATATTGAATCAACAATGGATTTATCGATGCCAAATGAATTCGCAGCGGCCTGAATCCACATTGTGCTGCCCGTAACACCTAGAGGGAAGGGAGCTTCAATTATTTCAGCACCTTTATTTTTAAGCTCTCTTGCCGTATCAGTTAAGTAAGGCTGAGTAAGAAGGACTTTGGTCTCAGGACCAATAGCAGCTAATTCTGTTGACTGCCTAGGTGGAAAACTTTCAACATTATCTATTCCAAGCCGATTAAAAATACTTATTAAACGGTCCTCCACAGCATTTGCAAGAGTTCCAACTAAAAGTAATTTCTTTTGATCGCTCTTCGGCATCAATGGAATCAGAGCCTTTAATGCTCCGTCTTCGCCTTGCGTGAAAGTTGTTTCTATTCCACTTCCCGAATAATTCAATACAGTTACTTGACCTTTAAGTTCGATATTCAGGTTTTCTGCAACCCTTGAAAGATCTATTTTTATAACTTCGCTTGGGCAAGAACCAACAAGAAAAAGAGTTTTAATTTCTGGACGTCTAGCTAAAAGATTTTTTACTACTCGGTTTAACTCATCATGAGCATCAGCTAATCCAGCTAAATCTCGTTCTTCTAAAATAGCTGTACCAAAACGCGGCTCAGCAAAAATCATCACACCTGCTGCACTTTGAATTAAATGAGCACAGGTTCTAGAACCCACCACAAGGAAGAAAGCATCAGGCATTCTTCTATGGAGCCAAACAATAGAAGTTAACCCACAAAAAACTTCTTTTGGACCAGATTCTTTAAGGAGCGTTGCACCGCTCATAGAAATTTAATACATGTATATATTTAAACTGCATCCAAAATGGGTAAACCGTCAACAAACACTTAATCTCTTTCGCATTTAGTTACTTTTTAGTTACGTAATGTCTTACTACGGTGACTTTTGCTTTTAAGACAACTCACACCCATTAGTTCCTGTAATACATCTAAAGGCTAATTCCTTATCCACAAAAAAAGACACTGGCATGAGTAAAAGTACGCATGTAGTACGACTATTGTATGAATGTTTTCATTTCAAGATACATATTTAATATCAAATGTTTCGAATTCTCGAAACATTTCCTAAAGAGATATTTGCCTGCAAGAATATAAATCAAGGACTTTCGAAAGAAAAAGATTAATGACATCGACTGTAGCTCGTAAACCTGATGGTGAAGGTAGTGTCCAAGTTCAACAGGATGCAAAAGTTCAAATACAAGAGGGCGCTCTAGTAATTGCGGTAT
Organism: Prochlorococcus sp. AG-402-C09; assembly: GCA_003279565.1. Lineage (GTDB taxonomy): Bacteria > Cyanobacteriota > Cyanobacteriia > PCC-6307 > Cyanobiaceae > Prochlorococcus_B. Next base: position 61,912 of record QCHN01000008.1, on the reverse strand, counting down.
ATGGCAAGGGAGGTATTGGGAAATCAACTACTTCGTCAAATTTGTCAGCTGCGTTTTCAAAGCTTGGGAAGAAAGTTCTTCAAATTGGTTGTGACCCTAAGCATGACAGCACTTTCACCCTCACACATAAGATGGTGCCCACTGTTATTGATATTCTTGAAGAAGTGGATTTCCACAGCGAAGAACTTAGGCCTGAAGACTTTATGTTTAAAGGTTTCAATGGTGTCATGTGCGTTGAGAGTGGCGGACCTCCAGCGGGCACTGGATGTGGTGGCTATGTCACAGGGCAAACGGTCAAACTTTTAAAAGAGCATCACCTTTTAGAAGATACTGATGTAGTTATTTTCGATGTTCTTGGTGACGTTGTATGCGGTGGTTTCGCCGCCCCATTGCAACATGCAAATTATTGTCTAATTGTTACTGCAAATGATTTTGATTCTATTTTTGCAATGAATCGAATCGTGGCAGCTATCAATGCTAAAGCAAAAAATTACAAAGTTCGTCTAGGAGGTGTAATCGCAAACCGCTCTGCTGAATTAGATCAGATAGAGAAATTCAATGAAAGAACTGGTCTTAAGACTATGGCTCATTTCCGTAACGTAGACGCAATACGTAGATCAAGACTTAAAAAGTGCACAATTTTTGAGATGGATGAAAAAGAAGAAGGAGTAGTGGAAGTACAAAATGAATACCTTTCTTTAGCCCAAAAAATGATAGATAACGTTGAACCATTAGAGGCTGAGCCTTTAAAAGACCGTGAAATATTTGATCTACTAGGATTTGATTAACAAACTATTTGAAGGATTATTTCAGACCAACCAATTGCATAGACAACTCCCAAACCTTTCTAGAGGTAGTTGGATCAGTAACTCGATCAGATAATTCTTGTGAAAATTGTTGTCTGTCCTTACGTTGTCTATTCCCCCAACTCCAATGGACACCAGAAATAGCAAATTGAGGATCTGACACGACTTGGGCTACCCTATCACCCGCAAGAGATTCACTTACAAAACCTCCAGTGATTAATTTCTGAAACCACGGGAACAACCACTGAAATAGTTTAGGAGTGTTTCTAAATAATCTTGTATTAGCTACACATCCAGGATATAAAGAGCTAAAAAGAATTGGAGAAGAATTAAATCGCCTATGCAATTCTTGGGTTGTAATCATATTGCATAATTTACTGTCTTTATAAGCTTTACCAGGCTTAAAACGTTTACCACTAGCCATTGATATTGGTTCCCGAAAACCTTCTTCAAAGCCAGATAAATTTCCTAGATCAGCAGGAGCTGGAATTGGGATTTTTCCGCCAAGTTCTTTATTGTTAGCTGTTACAGTTCCTAAAATAACTACCCTAGATGATTCCACACCCCAAGATCTTCCCTTCCAAACTGGTCTTGATGACTTACTGAGATTTTCCAAAAGCAACTGAATTAGTAGAAAATGTCCAAAATGATTAGTTGCCATTGATATTTCATATCCCTGGGGAGACCTCAACGGTTTTTTTAGTCGTGGAAGATAGACAGCAGCATTACAAACTAAAGCATCTAATGGCTTTTCCAAATCTTCTAAGAGGATTTTAGCCCCATTGCGAACGCTATCCAAGTCGCCAAGATCAATTTGTATATGCTTAAGTTGTCTTGGTCTGTTAATAGGTAAGCCAATAGCTGACGCAGAAGCTTCAGCTCTCAAAGAAGATCTATTTGCAGTAATAACTCTCCACCCCCTCTCTACAAGGGACTTTGTTGCATATAAACCAACTCCTGAAGTTGTTCCAGTAATTAAGACAGTTCCTGGTGCCGCTTGTACTAGAGCCATCTTCTTAAGTAAAAACTATTTTTAATCAATTTGCAAAAACAAATCTAAACCTAAGAGAAGCAAAGTTAATCATCGCCAGATAACTCTGACACTATTTGGAGTAATCCACTGATCTTGCTCCTTAAAAAAACTTTGTTCTCCACCATTACTAAATATTTCATCAAAACGTAGTCTTAACGTGTGAAGTTTCTTTGTTTCTTTATCTAATAGATATGACAACTCAAGATTTCTATTCACACGTTGATGAGATGCAAATCCTAAGTTCACGAGACTCGTTGCAAATACCATCAATAATCCAAACTTCAAAATCAATCCCACATAGCTATATAAAAGCTCCCGCTGAATTTCCTCTTTCTGAAACTCAGAAACCTGAGTAAAAGCATCGATTTTTTTATTTACAGAAGGAATGTTCTTCCTGATTTTTCTTGAACGCTTCTTTCTGAATGGCTCTTCGATTCGTTGAGGTTGTCCCAAAATTAAATGAAAATTCCCCAATTTTTTTCATATTAACTTAATTAATAAGGGAATCAATTCTTTGACTTCTTAAAATGCATTTGTAAATTCATTAACAGAAAGATAAAAGGAGAATTAATTGAAAATAAGATTTCTATGAAATCAAATAAATCTTTTAACTTCAAAATATTACTCAAAGTGTAATTAAATAAATTCAACTATCCTTGGACTAAATGTTTATGAACTGTTGAACTGCTTTCTAAAAGTTTTGATGAAATATAACTAAGAATCAAAATGATCACTCCAAAAGAAGTCCTTTATTTAAATCCCCTTGAATTACCGGGTCCAGAGCAAATGGCAATTGATCTCTTACTGCTAGAGAAGTCATTTACTTACAAGGATTTTTTCATGGCAATACGTTTTTACACATGGGATGGAAACTGGTTATCGATTGGGAAACATCAAAAAGGAATCCCAAAAATATGGCTTGAGCTTTTAAAAAAAGAACAAATAAAAATCGTAAGAAGGCCAAGTGGAGGTAACGCTGTTCTTCATAGCGGAGGGCTGACTTACGCACTAATATGGAAAGATCCTCCAAAGAAGAAAAAAGAATCTTATTTAAAGACAACTCAATGGCTAAAAGATGGATTAAAAAAAGCTGGACTTGATCTATCTTTTGGTAATCAAGCCGTGAATATTTACAATAATAATTGTTTTTCAACTTCAACATTAGCCGACTTAGTTAATGAAGACAGACACAAATATATTGGTAGCGCTCAGTATTGGAAAAAGGGACATTTACTTCAGCATGGAGAAATATTATTAGAGCCACCAAAACAATTATGGAAAAAAGTTTTCAATACTGATCTACCGAAGATAAAAAATGAAATCAAAGAAAAAGATAAGATTATTTATTTTCTAAAAAAATCATTAATTGAAACTTGGCCAAATTTACAATTATCTAATTATAAATTAAATGAAAGTGATAAAGAAATGATAAACCATTTAGCGATAAATAATTTCAATAAAATAAATCATTTTTGATCCTCTTCAAAACCGCTCGAAACCATTGAGTTTGCTATGTTGGGCAGATTCAAACCTATTGGATATATATTCTCTTTTCTTGCAACTTTAATTAATTGATCAGGAAGATTTAATCCGATTTTTTTAAGTACTGCTTTCCCTAAATCTACTCTGTCTAAAGTTCCAAGGGGAAGACCAGCAACTGAGAGGACAAGAAGTCTTGCCTCTTTAGTTTCTTCTATTTTTATTATTGCCTTAAATAATGATTCTTTTTCACTAATTGATGGTAATTCATCGATAGGCAATGAATACTCATAAAGAAACTTTTTATTCCACTTTTGCACAGAAATATTCTTCAAGATCTTTTCTTGTACATAACCTACCCATCTACCTTCTCTAAACAAAAGAATCCATTCTTCATTGGAGCCATTATCTTTATTAAAAGAATTAAATTTAGACAAGACTTTTACAGGCAAATCATCCTCTAGGACTCTGTATGATCTACTACATACTTGATTGACAGATAATTCAGATAATATCTTTTGTATTTGTATAATTTGGCTTTGTGACTTAGATGAAGAAAAGATAAATAAACTAAATATAAAAAAGCATATTGCAGCATAAAAACTACCCCTTAGTAGACTTAAAATGCCTATAAAAATAGTAAGCAAAGAAATTAATCTTGCAGAGGCTATAGCAACCTTTATCCCTGCTCTTTTACTCCCAGTAAAATGCCATATTAAAGATTTCAATATCACACCTCCATCAAGAGGGATTATTGGAAGTAAATTAAATACTCCTATCAAAAGGTTAAGGCTACCAACCTGCTTAAATAAATTAGAGAGAATAAAATTTGATACTGATAAATTATTACTTAATAAAATCATTAAAAAAGCTAATAGAAGACTAACAATTGGTCCCGAAATTGCAATCTTCAAACTTCCTCTAGAAGTCGTGCATTCTTTTTCAAGATTTGCCATACCTCCAAGGAAAAAAAGTGTTATGTCTCTAACTTTTAGACCTTCTCCAATTGCCACAAAAGAATGGGCCAATTCATGCAATAGAACAGATATAAACAAAAGACACGAGGTAAAAGCACCCATCACCCATCCATTCCAAATGGATGTTTGACCATCCAGAATCGTCTCAAACTGATCTCTTGCTGACAAAGTAAAATATAAGAAAACCAAGAACCAACTAGGATGGATCCTCAAAGGTATACCTCTGATCTTCATAACTTCCCAACCACCCAAATTCAAAGTCCTCCAAGCTCACAATAAAATTTATTCATATTAATCCTAATAAAAGTTCTGGTAATGATCAGAAAATCTACTTCCAAAAAATCAACAGCAATAAAAATATGTGGAATAACAACAACCTCACAAGCAAAATCTATCGCTCAATTCAAAATAAATGCTATTGGAGTTATTGGTGTTAAAACTTCGCCTCGTTTTGTACCCGAAGAAGAATGTATAAAAATTTTCAATGAAGTAGAAAAGGTTTCTTCAAATATTGAGAAAGTATTAGTGATCGCAAATGAAAAATTGGAAAATATCAAATTTATCAACAAGAGATCAACTCCACCATCAGTTATTCAACTTCATGGAAATGAATCAATTGATTATTGTCGTGAATTAAAGAATGAATTTCCAACAGTTAAAGTATGGAAAGCCTTCAGATTAAAATCTATTAATGATTTAGAAAACATAAGTCAATTCGAAAAAAATATTGATGCTGTGCTCCTAGATGCCTGGGATGACAAGACCCTTGGAGGTAGTGGGAAAAGAATCCCAATAGAGTTACTAATCAATAAAACATTTAAAACTCCTTGGATTTTGGCTGGTGGAATATCTTCCGAAATAATTCCTGAAATCTTTTCCAAACTTAGACCTGATGGGATTGACGCTTCTAGTCGATTAGAGATATCACCAGGTATTAAAGATCTTAAAAAAGTTGAATCTCTTGTTCGCGAAATAAGAAAACAAAATTAATCAATAAGATTGATTGATTTTATCTAAGATCAGAACGCTCCTGCAGAAGGCATCAGAGTTATATCCTCGATAATTTGATTAGTTGGCTGATTAGCAAGATGTAAAAGTTCAAGAGCCACTTGATCAACTGAAAGCATCGAATCCCTATCAAATTGCATTCCTACGGTATCGGAATCCCAAAGAGAGGAATTTACTGATCCAAGAGTAAGTGTGCATGCTCTTATCAAATTCTTACGTTCTTCTTCTGCTAAACATTTGGTAAAACTTGCTAAAGCTGCTTTCGAGACACAATAGGCTCCCCATTGTGGAAAAGTATTTCGAGAAGCATGGCTACTAACGTTGATAACCAATCCTCCTTTTTCCCTCATAAAAGGAACAACCTCAGAGCAAAGCTGAAAGATGCTAGTGAGATTCATTTGCATGATCCATTCCCATTTTTCAAGTGGCATAGATAAAAGATTCCCAGTCCATGCAACTCCAGCATTGTTTATTAAAACTGATGGCACCAAGCCGTTATTCATTAAGTCAACAATTCCCTTAGAAATATTTTCGGGATTACTTAGATCAATAGATTTGAAGAAGGCCTTAATATTTTTGTTATCAATTTCTTCAACAAGATTTTCTAAATCATCCTCAGATCTGGCTAAAAGTAGTAAATCCCATCCAGAATCAGCAAAAGCTTTCGCAGTCGCCCTCCCAATTCCTCTAGAAGCACCCGTAATTAATACTGTTGACAAGAAAGTAAAAAGCAAACATTAAAACTTTAAACTGAAATATCACTTTCGATAGACTGAGATTCCAAATATTTTCCCATTTTTCTAAATTTGGAATATCTGTTATTCCTCAATTCATCAATCGACAAAGCCAATAATTCTGACAAGTGCCTCTCAAGAGCATTTTTCAAAGTATCTCCAGCCTGAAGCGGGGCCCAATTGTTCCCCCCAGAAGGCTCTTTTAAAACCTCATCAACAATTCCCAACTTCATAAGATCAGGTCCAGTAATTTTCAATGATGATGCTGCCTCAGGAGCCTTACCAGCATCTCTCCATAAAATCGAAGCACAAGCTTCAGGGCTTGCAACTGTGTAAACACTATGTTCAAACATTAGCAACCTGTCTGCTACACCTATCCCCAGAGCGCCACCAGAACCACCTTCCCCTATTACAGTTGCAATTATCGGGACTTTAAGCCTAAACATTTCACGCAAGTTTACCGCGATCGCCTCTCCCTGACCCTGTTCTTCTGCTATGAGGCCTGCATAAGCTCCAGGAGTGTCAATAAAAGAAATGATGGGCAGATTGAAGCGATCAGCATGATCCATCAACCTCATAGCCTTTCTATAACCCCCTGGCTTTGCCATGCCAAAGTTTCTTGCAACATTCTCTTTTGTATCTCTACCCTTTTGTTGTCCAATTAGAAGGACAGATTTTTCACCTATTCGAGCTAAACCCCCTATGAGAGCTTGATCATCAGTTCCGTTCCTGTCTCCGTGTAATTCGACCCAATCATCACAAAACATCTGGATATAATCAAGTGTGCTTGGCCTTTGAGGGTGTCTAGCCACTTGAATCTTTTGAGCTGGTGTGAGTGCATTAAATATTTCTTCTCGCCTTCTTGCTGCAAGAGTCTCTAATTGCAGAAGTTGTTGACTTACATCAACTTCTGAATCTCTTGCTAATTCTCTGATTTGATCAATCTGATTCTCTAATTCAACAAGAGGTTTTTCAAATTCGAGGAGAAAACGTCTAGCCATAACAAAAAGAAACCAAATGATCAGACGGTTATTGTCTGAATATTTGACTTCAAACCAACAGCAGAAAACCCATGCCTTTCAGAAGCTTTACCGATAAAATCCATCTTTTCCAAAGTAATGTTATTCCTCCCCCAACTGAAATTGGTATGACAATTCTCGAATTCAAGAATCATCGCCTCAGCAAAACAAGCAAACATTTCTCTTTTAGGATTGTCCATCTCAGCTAATTCCATCATGCTCCAACCAATATCTTTGAAAAATTGAACTATTCCGCCTTTTAAAACATGGATACCTGAGCCTGAAAACTTCTCACCTAAATTTTTGGGATATCCACCATCAATCATCAAACAGGGTCGTTTAATTTTAGATGGATCTATTTCTAGGGTTTTGGGCATACTTGCTACCCAAATCACAATATCTGCCTCAGGCAAAGCCTTATCAAGACTAAGTATTCTTCCTCCACCTAGTTGGGTTTGAAGTTCAAGTAAAGGTTTTTGCTGTCTAGCTACTAATAAAAGTTCAGAAACACCAGTTCGATTGGTAAGCCACCTACAAACTGCGCTGCCTATATCACCAGTAGCACCAACAACAGCTACTTTTGATTTGCTCAGATCAATCCCTATTCGAGGTGCATTTTGCTCTAACTGTCTACAAATCACCCAGGCCGTATGAGTATTACCAGTGGTAAATCTTTGCCAATCAAGAGTCGTATTTCTAACTTTTTGGTTTTGAAGCAAATTAAAATTCTCAAAAATTATTGATGTAAATCCACCAAGTGCTGTAATACTGATTCCTTTTTTTTGAGCTAACTCCATTGCATTCAAAACTTTTCTTCTTGCAGTTTTGAAGCGACTAAGCATCTCAGGAACAAAGCATGAGTCAATATAAGCTCCCTCAATTGTCTTTCCGATTGCACTTACAATCTTTACATGCTCGACCAACTGAGGAGGAGCAGTGCACCATACGTCCAAATCCCCTTCAGCGATATGGTCATACCCAAGGTCCAATGCCTTTCTCTTGGCATCTTCAAAACTTGTTGAATGTCCGATTAGCCCAAACATTTGGCACAAAGCAAGATCAAAATAGAAAGTAAATATTCATCCAAGATTGAAGATTAGACCACGAAGGTCTCAAAAAAAAAAATCCCTCAAGAACTTTAAGCTCCTGAGGAATCAATCAAGACCGATAAATTTAAATTTTAAACAACCTAAATCACTGCTGCAAGAGCCATTCTTGCGATTTCTCTATTATCTAGACCTATTTCAAGAAGGGAATCTTGATAAGCAATCATAAATTCTTCCATTAACTCTTCCTTATCCATATGAAGTACTTCAGCATCATTTGAAACTTCATCAAGCATTGATTTAATTAAAGGCAAATTTAATTTATTAGCCTTCATAAGATCTTTCTTAACTGAATCAAGATTGGCCTTTAACCACTCTTGACCATAATTCAAATGTAAATATTCATCTTGAACAACACCTTCAGTGATTCTTTTAGCAAATGGATCAGCTACGCGAATGTAAACGTTGTAAGCAGAAATTGCGAATGATTCAATTAAAATACATTGAATCAAAAGGCAAGTTGTAGTATCACCAGCCGCAAAAGCTTCTAGAAAATTATTATGAAGTCTTGAGAAGAATTTTTTAGCAAAAGGCATATCAGGCTTGACTGCAAGATTCCTTCCACAGGCACAAAAACCGTGCATATGTTTTTTTTCCATCTTTCCAAGTCTTACAAGCTCATCAGCATGCTCAGGTATTAGCTTGGCTAAATCACAAAAATTTGCATAAGCTTCCTCTTCACCTTCAATGACAATTGCGTTAATCCTGCTGTATGCATCTTTATATGATTCAGAAGCAAAATCTGGAAGAGCGTCAGAAATCAACTCTTCTTTTTCTACGGTTAAATTGTTGGATGCAAGAGCTTGCATAGATCTATTGGAAATTTATCAATCTGAGTGATCTTACAGAATTAAATGCAAAATGGTAGTTCAGTTATCACATCTTAACTGCTAGAAATAGGTCTTCAAGACATGATTGGAGGCCAATCACTGTCCAAAAGGCTTGTAAACATTGACTTCCAATGATCTATTAGTGCATTTTCCAAAGCGGCACCCAATTCAGCATTTGAAGAGGTTGCATCACCAATAACACCAGAAGAGCTCAAATCTTTTGTAAGCCATGCACATGGAGATGCACCTTCAAGGCTCCATCCTTTTGGAGTAGAAATGATCTCTTCACTAGAAATCTTTTTATCTAAATAAGAATCATTTTGAACCAAATTTTTAGCCATATGCAACATAAGACTTGTCTCTGCAGTGGCCGCATGCAGGCCTTCCTCAACCTCTTTATCAGTCAAAAGATTATCTAACCCAGGAACTCCACTCCATAAAAAACAAGGTAAAACAGCTAAAGAAGGGCATTGAATTCTTAATTGTCTTGAAACGGCTTGCAGTAATCCTATTTGTCCACCATGGGCATTAAAAAATATTAATCTTTTGAATCCCATAGAAGCTATTTGCTGACCTACATCAGTAACCAGTGAAAGCAAGACATTTGCTGATAGTGACAAAGTTCCTGGGAAATCCTGATGCTCTGGAGAAAAACCAATTGATTGGGATGGCATAATCCATATAGGCATATTTTTGGGCAACCCTTCAAGTGTCTTAATTAAAATATTTTCAGCAAAAAAAGTATCAGTAATCAAAGGTAAATGTGGCCCATGTTGTTCACATGCGCCAAATGGCCAAACCAATGTAGATCCTTTCTCTGAAGCGGCTTTAGAGGCCTCAGGCCAGGTCAAATGCTCAAATCGACGAGTTTGAAAAATGATAGAAATCTCCTAATAATTAAAAAACAACTTAACCTTGGCTGTAAGAATGTTTCACTTATTACCAAGGTTATTATGGCCGGGTCAGATTCTCAGCCTAAAAAAGCTACTCCACCAAGACCGGCAATAAATGCACCGCGCAAGCCCTTACAGGTTATGCACATCAGTCGAAAGGCTGAGGAAGAAATCATAAATAAAGACTCTTCTAATAAAGAGATCTCTGAACCATCTAAAGATAAAAGATTTAATGAAAAAGTTCTAGCCGAAAAAGAAGATATTTCTCAGTTAAAGAAAGCTCCCGAACAGAAAAAATTAATTAGGGAAGATTCTAGCGAAACTTCCCAGCCGAGAACAATGGAAGATCTTCTGAGGTCGGAAAATAATTCTGACTATAAAAACAATATTGAAGCTTTTGATGATCAAAATATTTTTGAACAAAAAAGTAGAACAGTTGATGACTTTGATTTTGATGAAGACGAATTCTTAGCAGCCTTAGAAGAAAATCAACCAATAGGTACAACTGGAGAAATTGCAAAAGGTTCAGTTATTGCAGTTGAAAGTGATGGTATTTACGTAGATATAGGTGGAAAAGCTCCTGGATTCATGCCGAAGAATGAATGTGGTCTAGGTGTAATTACAAATTTAAAAGAGCGTTTCCCAAAAGGATTACAAGTCGAAGTTCTTGTTACTAGAGAACAAAATGCAGATGGGATGGTCACAATCAGTTGTAGGGCGTTAGAACTAAGAAAAAGCTGGGACAAAGTTCAAAATCTTGCAAAAGATGGGAAAGTTATTCGAGTTAAAATAAATGGCTTTAACCGTGGGGGAGTCACATGTGACTTCGAAGGCTTAAGAGGTTTTATTCCTAGATCTCAACTCGAAGATGGCGAAAACCATCAATCTCTAGTCTCAAAGACAATTAATACTGCTTTTTTAGAAGTAAATCCAGAGAGACGAAAACTTGTTCTCTCTGAAAAGAAAGCTGCAATTGCTTCAAGGTTTTCGGAATTAGAAATTGGACAATTAATAGAGGGTGAAATATTAACCATAAAACCTTATGGTTTTTTTGTTGATTTGAAGGGCGTAAGTGGATTATTGCATCATTCAATGGTAACCAACGGAAGCATGAGAAGCCTTAGAGAAGTTTTTCAACCAGGTGAATCTATTAAAGCTTTGATAACTGACTTAGATCCATCCAGGGGAAGAATTGGATTAAACACAGCTCTTTTGGAGGGCCCTCCAGGAGAGCTGATTACTGATAAAGCAAAAGTAATGGAAGAAGCGAATGAGCGAGCAATTAAAGCTCGAAATAGTTTGAATAAAGAAAAAGTTGACCAACAAAAAGAGGAGAAAGACATCAACTTATCCTCATAACATTACATTGAAGAAAAAATTGTGATTGCTTCAAAAACATCTGATTTAAAAAAAACAGACTGGGAAATAGACTTTTATTCCCGACCAATAATTGATGAAAATGGAAAAAAAAGGTGGGAATTATTAATTACATCTACAAATAATTTCAAAGATTCGAAAACATTTAAATGGGAAAAAATATGTCCAGCCTCGAATGTTAATTCTATTTGGTTAAAAGATGCATTAGGAGAGGCGATTAATGAAGCTTATTCACAAGGTTGGGATAAACCTTCAGTTATTCGTTGTTGGCGATCATCTATGAAAACGATGATAAAACGTGCAGCAGATCAAATTGGAATTGAACTTATTTCTAGCAGAAGAACATATTCATTACTTGAGTGGCTTGCGGACAGAGAAAGGAGTTTTTATCCTCACCAAAAAGGATATGTTGGCGTAAACCTTGCTCCTCCTTCAATCCCAATCACAAACCAAGCGATCCCCTTACCAGAGGAAGTAAGAGGTGACTCTTGGAGTTTTGCTTCACTTTCTTTAAACACACTTAGAGAGGCTGATGAATGGGAAATAAAGTTTTCCAATTTAATTCCAATAAAAGATTCAATTGATCAAAATATTTCTATCCCTGGTATTAGACTTTTTAGTCCAAAAAGATCCCTAGCACTTGCAGCTTGGCTAGGGGGATTGGAACCAGCAAAGCTTATAATAGAAGGAACTCAAATAATTTTAGAAGCAGGGCAAGCTGACAGATGGCTAGTAACCGATGTCGAAGAAGAAGCAAAGAAAGCTATTGAAAATAATTTTCTAAATACGAAACTTGATGCAGATGGACTTCAATTTATTTCAGTTCAAAAATGTCCTGAAGAAAATACTCTAGATGGTTTTTGGATGCTAAAAGATATTGGTGAGATTTAACAATTTCTTTAGCGAGAAAGATCAAATAGATTTATCAGATTAAAGAGAGAATCATAAAAAATGAGATTATTAACATATAAAGATATTAAATTTTTTCAATCTGATTTATTAAGAGAAAATAATTTTATACATGCATTTTTCACGAAAAGATCTAAAAAGAATGAACCTAGAGAATTGCAGAACCAACTAAATCTATTTTCTAATATTCATTATGCTCAACAAGTACATAGTGATAAAGTAATTAAAGTAAATAATACATTAAATTTAAAGCCTAAAATTGCTGATTCTTTAATAACGAAAGAAAGATATCAAAGTCTCTGGATATACACCGCAGATTGTGTCCCTATACTAATTGCTGATAGAAAGACAAGAAATGTAGCAGCTTGTCATTCTGGATTAAGAGGTATTAAAAAGCAAATAATCTCAAAAACTTTAAAAAGATTAGAAGGAATGGGCTCTAAGAAAAATAATTTAATTGTTGCTATAGGTCCTTCTATCAAAGGAGATAAATATCAAGTTGAGAAAAAAGATGTTGAAAATTTAATTATTCGTCTCACAGGGAAAAGCCTGGGGGGGAAAAGTTTATGCATAAACAAAATTAAAGAAGAAGAAATGATTCCCTTATTCAAAAAAGATTCTGACCCTAATAAAATACTCATTGATATACAAGCTGCTGCTATCTTACAATTATTTAAAGAAGGTATCAAACAACATCAAATCAATTTAAATAGAATTTGCACATACTCAAATCCTGAGCTATTTAATTCTTACAGAAGAGATAAAACCAATTTAAGGCAATGGAGTTGCATATATTCATGATCATTGGTAAATATAATTTTATACTTAATTCAGCATTTATTTGTTGCTAATCCTTCATCTATATATTTCTCACTTATATCAATATTACTATCAAAAGGAATAACTTTGGCAACCAAAACACCATCGACCGAACCTTTTGGCTTTAAATTTACTTTTGTATGTCTTGGTAGTTGTTTTTTGAGCCACTTAACAGATTTCTCCTCTAAATCAGGGGTGATTTCTGTACATGCTAATTTCACAGTATAGGTACGATTATGATCTCCAATTAGCAAAACAGACGAACTAGTTACTTGCAAAATTTCAGCGGCATCAACTTCCAAGTAAAAACAAAAAAAAGAAAGAAATAATATTAAAATCTTTGTAAAACGTTTATTCATAAAAATGTCTTTTAATATTATTTCTGCATCTCAGGTATACCAACCATTTGAGCATTACTTTTCCCGGGTGGAACCATGGGGTAACAATTTTCACCTTTTCTTACATTTACGTTAACAAGAACTGGCCCTTCATTCGCCAATGCTTTCTGAAGTTCAGGGATTAGGTTTTCTCTTTCTGAAATTACAATTCCATGAATACCAAAAGCCTTAGACAATTTAATAAAGTCAGGCTCCCCAAATGACATGTTAGAGGCAGAATATCGTTCATCATAAAAACTTTCTTGCCATTGCCTAACCATCCCTTGCCAATGATTATTGATAATAATTACTTTTAAATTCAACTTGTATTGAGCTATCGTTCCAAGCTCCTGAATATTCATCAGAATACTCGCATCTCCAGCTATACAAATAACTTGTTCCTTTGGTAAAGCAACTTTAACTCCCATTGCAGCAGGCATTCCAAAACCCATTGTGCCAAGTCCAGCGCTACTGATCCATTGTCTTGGTCCATTCAACAAATATTGAGCTGCCCACATCTGATGTTGTCCAACATCAGTTGTAATGTAAGCATCTTGAGCTAAATCTCTTAAAGCGATTAATACTTCCTGTGGATAAATTTCCCCTTCTTTTGGTGGAGTAATCAACGGAAAATTATTTTTCCAGTTTTCAATTTTGTTAAGCCAGTTAGAAGTTCTTGGATTTGTTTTCCTTTGATTACTTAGATCTAATAATTTAACAAGGCTAATACCAACGTCTCCTAATACTGAAACTTCAACGATTCTATTTTTATTTATTTCAGCTGGATCAATCTCAAAATGAATTACTTTTGCTTTAGGAGCAAAGGTATCTAATTTACCTGTAACTCTGTCATCAAATCTTGCTCCAATGGCAATCAACAAATCACACTCAGTTACGGCAAAGTTTGCATAAGCTGTTCCATGCATACCAAGCATCCCAACTGATAAAGGTTCGCGTTCATCAAAAGCTCCTTTCCCCATCAAAGTTGTCGTTACGGGTATTTGATATCTATTAGCAATCGCCGCAAGAGTTTCATGTGCTCCAGAAGAAATAACACCTCCCCCAACATAAAGAAGTGGTTGCTCAGCCTTTTCAATTAAATCTAAGGCTTCACTTATAGCTTTGTGTTCTGGAGCAAATGGAAGTTCAAAGCCTGGAGGCTTTATTGAGCCTGGCTCGACAGGTAGATATTTAAATAGCTCTTGACCAACATCTTTTGGAATGTCAATCAATACAGGCCCTGGCCTACCCGATGAGGCGATGAGAAAAGCTTGAGCTACAACTTTTGCTATTTCAGCTGGATCTCTAACGACCCATGAATGTTTAACAATTGGAAGTGTTATTCCAAAAATATCTGTTTCTTGAAAAGCATCAGTACCAATAGCAGGTCTTGGAACTTGTCCTGTTATGACAACGAGAGGTACAGAATCCATTTGAGCGGTAGCTATTCCTGTGACTAGATTCGTGGCCCCAGGACCTGATGTGCCAAAACAAACACCTACTTTCCCAGTTGCTCTAGCAAAACCGTCTGCAGCATGAGTGCCTCCTTGCTCATGTCGAACAAGAATATGTCTTAACCAACCCTCTTGCTCTGCTTTAAAAACTGCGTCATATATCGGGAGAATTGCACCGCCTGGATAACCAAAAATAGTATCAACACCATGCCTACGAAGAGAATCCATCAAGGCATCAGCTCCTGACATCTCATTTTGAGTTTGTGATCCTGAATCTCCTATTTGATTAGACGTAGAAGTCAGGGTCACGGCAGAAGAAAGTCTAGATTAACAATAAATCCTAGTATACTTAGTTTCAATTAATCTAAATTAAGCAAAGATTTAATTAAATTCTCTAAGTTTTAAATACTATTAGATTATCAAATTAATTAAGACTAAATAGATATTTTAACTCTTTACAGCAGTCCTATTTGGTGCAAAGGTCCATCACCTATTATTAATTCCATCAAAAAACAAAGAAAAACAATCATTGCAACTCTTCCATTCCAAACTTCAGAGCTATTATTCCATCCCCACTGCCATTTCTCTTGAGGGTAAAGTTTTACTCTTTCTGGCAATTTCGATGCTTCCTCCAAACTAATCCCTTCACCGTTTAAGCAAGAGGAGACCAGATCAGCCAATCCTTCAATAAACAGCGGGTACGTATCAAGTGCTGGAACTCTTTTGAAATGAACAACTCCATTTTTATGAGCAATTTCTTTGTACTCAATATCAATCTCTTGGAGTGTTTCAATATGTTCACTAACAAAACTTATTGGGACCACGACAAGTTCCTTAACACCGGATTTTCCAAGTTTTTCTAATACTTCTTCGGTATATGGTTTTAGCCACTCTTCGGGACCCACTCGACTTTGATATGCAAGTGAGAATGAATTAGTGAATCCAAGCGAATTTTCAAGCTGGTCAATAATCAAAAGTGAACAGTTTTGTATTTGATCTTGATATGGATCTCCCGCTTCTTCTACATAACTTTTAGGAACACCATGTGCAGTAAAAAAAACGTGGGCCTCTTGGGGCAAATCACAAGCTAAGATTTGTTTCTTGATTAGTTCAGCCATTGAGGACACATAGGCTGGATGATCAAACCAGCTACGAATACAACGAATTGATAATTTATCAAATTCAGAGTCGCCATCTCTTAACCTTTTCAATTCTCTAAAACTTGATCCACTTGTACTTATAGAAAAATGAGGATAAAGAGGTAAAACAACAACTTCACTAACACCGTCAGCCTTCATATCCGCTACGGCTGACTCAGTAAATGGATGCCAATACCTCATCGCAACATATGTTGTAGCGTCTATTCCGATATTTCTAAGATAACTCTGAAGTTCTCTTGCCTGCTGCTCGGTGATACGACGCAAGGGTGATCCACCTCCAATCGATCTGTAAGCCTCTTGTGACTTGCTACTTCTTAATAAGCTTATAAGCCAAGCCAGAGGTTTTTGAAAAGCACGAACTGGTAAACGAATTATTTCTGGATCAGAAAATAGATTATATAAAAATGGTCCAACATCCTTAATCCTCTCAGGACCTCCGAGATTTAATAAGAGGACACCAACCCGAGCCATTTCAGATAAAACTCCTTATAAAAGGTTATACAAACCTTTCTCAAGGTAAAGCTAACTAAATTTACAGGATGATGGACGAGAATCAAAAGTTAATAGATATCAATCAAGACCTTGAATCAAAGGGAATCAATCTAAGAATTGAGAAAAGAGGTAAAGTTTTAAACATTAGAGGTTCTTTACCGGATAAGAAATCTCAAAATCTTTCTAAAGTTCAAAGAATAAGTCTTAAACTTCCATACAACTTTAACGGTTTAGAAGAGGCTAGAAAAGCTGTAGAATTAATAGATTTTCAACTTAAAAAAAATCAATTTTGCTGGTCTAATTGGATTAGGGAAAAAGCCATCTCATCAACAAAGGCTAATAAAACAATAGTAAGCGATGAAATTGAGAGCTTTAAAAGAAAATTTTTCTCTGATACTTCTAGGAGCAAATCACCCGCAGGAATGATCAGTACATGGCAATCTGCTTACAAACCTTATTTGAATAGATTAATTGGAGTAAGTCATAAATCTACTCTTAAATTAAACGAAGAGCTTCTCCTTAAAATCCTTTTAAGTTACAAAAAAAATTCAAGGAGCAGACAACAATGTGGAATTGCTTTAAGTGCTCTAGCTAGACACCTTAAATTAGAGCTACCAGAGAACTGGAAGCAACTTCAAAGTGGTTATGGAATTCACGAATCTAATTTCAGAGTATTACCCAGTGATGAAGAAATTATTAATAGCTTTCAATTAATACCAAATCCAAAATGGAGATTTGTTTTTGGGTTAATGGCAACCTATGGCCTTAGAAACCATGAAGTCTTTTTTAATGACTTATCTTGTTTAAAAAAAGGTGGGGATAAAATTCTTCGGGTTTTCCCAAATACAAAAACAGGCGAGCATCAAGTTTGGCCATTTCATCCTGAATGGGTTGGTTTATTTGAGCTAGACAACATAAATGATACTTCAAATTTACTCCCTGATATTAAAACAGATCTAAAAAATACAACTCTCCAACATATCGGAAGAAGAGTATCTGAACAATTTAGAAGATATAAAATATCTTTTACCCCCTATGATTTAAGACATGCATGGGCAGTAAGAACAATATTAATTGGCCTACCAAATACTGTAGCTGCAAAAATGATGGGACACTCAGTGTCAATACATACAAAGACCTATCATCATTGGATAACAAGAAGAGATCAGCAAATCGCTGTTGATAGTGCACTATCTAGGGTCAAATATTAACAAGAAGAAAAATTAATATTTATAGCTATATCATTCCTATAAATTATTCTTTATTCACTTATATAATCTAATCTAAAGAAATGAAAAATAAAATTCCTAAAGAAGATTCAAGACTTAATAATCTAGATAAAAGTGCAGAAAAAATAGGCATGGGTGGTAATTTAATTCCAAATATCACTGAGGAAAAATATCGAGAAAGGATGAAAAAAAGAAAAGAACTTCAAACACAAAGATTAAAAGAAAGAACTAAAGAAAAAGGTCTAATAATTATCAACACTGGGCAGGGGAAAGGTAAAACGACAGCAGCGCTTGGGATGGGATTAAGAACTATTGGTCATAACCACAAAGTTGCAATAATTCAATTTATCAAAGGTGGATGGGAGCCAGGTGAATCATTAGCTTTGAAAATATTTGGGGACAAATTAAAATTTCATGCATGCGGGGAAGGGTTCACCTGGGAAACACAAGATAGAAATAAAGATATAAATTTAGTTAAGTCAAGTTGGAGAAAAGCGGTCTCTTATTTAAGAGACCCTAATTTTAAACTTATAATTTTAGACGAAATCATTATTGCAATAAAACTTGGATATATAGATGAAGATGAAATTATAAATGGCATAAATTTGCGCCCAGAGCTTACGCATGTAGTCTTAACTGGAAGAGGAGCTTCAGAAAAATTAATCGATTCAGCTGATCTTGTGACAGAAATGAAATTAATCCATCATCCCTTTAGAGAGCAGGGAGTAAAAGCTCAAGAAGGAATAGAATATTAATCTATAAACTTGAAAATATTTCCATCGCAAGGGATCCAATACAGATATCAAGACGTTCTCCCAAGACTTGCTACTGTCAAATTGTTATGAATTTTTAATGACATACTCTAGAGCACTTATAAAACTCAGTGGTGAAGCTCTTATGGGAGAAAAACCTTATGGAATTGATCCTGAAATTGTTCAATCTATTGCCAAAGATGTTTCAAAAGTGGTTGAAAATGGTACTCAAATAGCAATTGTTGTTGGCGGTGGAAATATTTTCAGAGGTCTAAAAGGATCCGCGGCAGGCATGGATAGAGCCACTGCTGACTATGTAGGAATGCTTGCAACCGTAATGAATGCAATCACACTTCAAGATGGATTAGAAAGAGCTGGAGTACCCACAAGAGTTCAATCTGCTATTGACATGCAACAGATTGCGGAACCATACATAAGAAGAAGAGCAATAAGACATCTTGAGAAGGGGAGAGTAGTAGTTTTTGGAGGTGGGTGCGGTAATCCATTTTTCACAACTGATACCACTGCTGCTCTTAGGGCCGCTGAAATTAACGCAGAAGTTGTTTTCAAAGCTACGAAAGTTGATGGGGTTTATGATCGAGATCCAAAGAAATTCTCTGATGCTGTCAAATATGACAATCTTACTTTTCAAGATGTATTAGCCAACGAAATAGGAGTAATGGATAGCACTGCTATTGCTCTTTGCAAAGATAATAAAATCCCTATTGTTGTTTTTAATATTTTCCAACCTGGGAATATTGCTAAGGCTATTTCTGGCGAACCAATTGGATCAAGAATATCTAATTCCAGTTAATACTAGATTTTTCAACCTTCTTGATAATCAATTCGCAATAACTTTTTTCTAAATGTCAAACCAAGAGCTAAAAACCACAATGAGTAAATCTGTTGAAGCAGCTCAAAGGAACTTTAATACCATCAGGACGGGAAGAGCCAATACGTCTTTATTAGACAGAATATCAGTCGAATACTACGGAGCCGACACACCATTAAAGTCACTTGCAACTATCAGTACTCCTGACTCTCAAACGATAGCAATTCAACCCTTCGACTTGGGCTCATTAGCTTCCATTGAAAAAGCGATTGCCACAAGTGATCTAGGTTTCACTCCAAACAATGACGGTAAGATAATTCGTATCAATGTTCCACCTTTAACTGAGGAGCGTAGAAAAGAATTTTGCAAACTCGCATCTAAATATGCAGAGGAAGGAAAAGTTGCCCTAAGGAATATACGCCGTGACGCAATAGAGAGAGTCAAAAAATCTGAAAAGGATGGAGATCTTTCCGAAGATCAAAGCAGAGATGAGCAAGAAACAATTCAGAAAGAGACGGATAATTTTATTAAAGATATTGAAAAAAAACTTTCTGAAAAAGAAGCTGAGATTTTAAAAGTTTGACCGTCATAGATGTTGCCATTATTGGAGGGGGAGCATCAGGCACTTGTGCGGCATACCATTTAGCTACTAAAGGTAAAAATGTATGTATTCTTGAAAAAAATATCTCCTCTCTAGAGAGAACCTGCAGTGGTGGGATGTCTGCTGCAGTGCAAAATTTGTTTCCTTTTAAACTTTTACCAATAGTTGATGAAGTAATAACAAATGTAGAATTTAGTTGGTGCAATACAGACAAAGTAGTCGCTGAGCTTTCTGGATCTTCTCCTTTTTGGATAGTCAAGCGTGAAAAACTCGATTCATTCCTATTAGATCAAGCACTAAATTCTTCTTGTAATTTATTATCTACTTTTAATGTAGTCGATATAAAAAAAATATCTAATATTTGGCAAATTACAGCTCTTGATGGGAGACAAATAGAGGCAAAAGCAGTTGTTATTGCTGATGGATCTCAATCACCATGGCCCAAAACTTTTAATTTAGGTCCAAATCAACAAAAATTTGCATCAACTTTCTCAGGAAGAATTAAAAGGAAGGGGAATTTAAGGGGTGAAACGGCTAGATTCGAATTCGGCTTAGTTAAGAATGGTTTTGCATGGGCCTTTCCATTAAGCAATGAAGTAAATATTGGGATAGGAACTTTTCTAGATAATAAAAATTCAATTCCAGTTAATGAAATACTTGAATCCTTTCTTCCCGATTTAGGGTTTGACCCTTCTGAGGTAATTGGTCGTGAAAAAAAATTAAGAATATGGAATGGTCATTATAAATTAAACGGAGAAGGAATTCTACTAATTGGAGATGCTGCCTCATTATGTGATCCCTTTTTGGCAGAGGGATTAAGGCCCGCGCTCATAAGTGGGTTTGAAGCTGCAAAAAACCTTATTTATTGGCTGGATGGAGAAGTCAATTCCTTAGATGCATACACAAAAACAATGCAAAGAAATTGGGGAAATTCGATGGCTTGGGGCAAAAGAATTTCTCAGGTTTTCTATCGTTTTCCTAAAGTAGGATACCAATTAGGTGTAAAAAGGCGTACAGCTCCAAAAAGAATTGCACAAATTCTTTCAGGTGAGATGAGTTATGAAGACATTGCAAAAAGAGTGATCAAGAGATTACTCCTTCAAAATCAAAGCTCAAAGAGTTAAGGCAATTCCTCCTTCAATCAACTCAAGTCTTTCGTTCAATTGATTCTCCAATTTATCAATTGCTTTACTAAAACCACTAATTCCTTCATCAAGTTTTTCCGTGGCCATTTTATCTCCAGCCATCATTAGTTCAAAAGATGTCTGATCTAAGTGAATTTTCTCTTCAACTACTAAAGGTTTTTGTGCATTTAACTTAATTGGCAAATCCGAATATGTTTCATTAAGTTGATGAAGTAATTTAGGAGAAATCGTCAACAAATCACATCCGGCGAGCTCGGTTATTTCATCTATATTTCTAAAACTTGCTCCCATGACCTCTGTCTTGTAACCATTTGACTTGAAATAATTAAATATTTTAGTAACAGAAACGACGCCTGGATCTTCAGTCGCTAGATAAGAATCTCTTCCTGTAGCAGATTTATACCAATCTAAAATCCTTCCAACAAAAGGTGAAATAAGCGTTACACCTGCCTCAGCACAAGCAACTGCTTGATAAAAATTAAACAATAAAGTTAGATTGCAATGAATATTCTCTTTTTCTAATGCCTCAGCAGCTTTGATTCCCTCCCAAGTAGAAGCAATTTTGATTAAAACCCGATCGTTAGAAATTCCATCCTGATTATATTTAGCAATTATTTTTCTTGCTTTTGCAATAGTGGCATCAGTATCAAAACTTAGCCTTGCATCAACCTCTGTTGAAACACGGCCAGGAATTAATTTCAAAATCTCTTTACCAAAGACAACACACAGTTCATCCAAAGCTTCCTTAACTACATCAGTACTGGAGGCACTGGCCCCTAACATTTCTCTTGAAGTAATAAGTGCTTGATCAATCAAACTTTGATAAGCAGGGATTTGTGCGGCCGCCAGAATTAAAGAAGGGTTTGTCGTAGCGTCTCTGGGGTGAAATTTTTTGATCGCTTCAAGATCGCCAGTGTCTGCCACTACCACAGTCATAGAAGACAGCTGTTTAAGAAGGGATTCCATAATTTAAAACGTCTTTCTTAGGTCATAGACTAGCTATATTTTTTATGGATTTCACCCCTTAATTAGTACTTTTGAGAAAATTTAGCCATCTCTTAGCTTTTGATAGCTAAATGTTCTTTTTTAGAAAAACTTGGAGGGATTTTTTCTATCACAAGCAAAGTCTCAATAATTTTTTTTGCGACAGGGAGAGCAACAGTTGAGCCATAGGCATTTGGCTTTTGGGGCTCATCAATAACTGCTAAAACGACATAGCGAGGATCATCGATAGGAAGACTTGCAACAAAACTGCAGATTTTAGAATTATAGTTAAAGCCATCTTTCGATTTTTGTGCCGTCCCCGTTTTCCCTCCAATTCGATAGCCAGGAACATTTACCTCAATACCACTTTCATCGTAAAAAGACACAACCGTTTCCATCCATCCAAGAACAGTCTTTGTAACATCAGGGGATAAAACCTGCTTAGATTTTGGAGGAGTATTGAAATACGACTCATAATCACCTTTTAGGCCTTTAGTTATATGAGGAGTAACAAGTCTGCCACCATTTGCCAGCAAAGCATGCAATTGAGCTAGTTTAAGCGGAGTAATAGAAAAGCCTTGACCAAAGGAGGCTACCGCAGGTTCTATAGGTTGCCTTACAAAAGTCTGCTTGGATTTTATTTGCCCAGGAACTGCTCCGGGAAGATCAGTTTCTGGGATTTTATCTATGCCTAAGCGCTTTAACCATTGCCAGTAATTACTCGCATTCATTTTATCCATAATCTTAACCATACCTACATTGCTTGAGACTTGTAATACCTCAGGGAAAGTCAATATACCATTAGGCTTTCGATCCCAATTAGAGAGAGGCCATCCTCCAACTATAACTAAACCATCATCATTCACTTCTCCATTAGAGCTTATAACTCCCTCCTCCAATGCCAATGCTAAATTAATTGGCTTAAAAGTAGAACCAGGTTCAAATAATTCTTGCACTGACCACTCTTTAAAAAGAGATGGAGAATAATCCCAATATTTATTAGGATTATAAGTTGGTGTAGAAGCCAATGCCAGAAGTTCTCCTGTATCTATATCCATTACAATTACCACACCTTTTTTTGCATTCCACTTCTTTACTTGCTTACTTATTTCTTTAACGGCTACTTCTTGAAGCCTTACATCTAAGGTAAGTTGCAGACTTAGTTGATCCTCATCAAAAACACCACGTTGAACGCCTATAGGTAAAGGTGTTCCATCCGCTCCTCTTCGAATTACACTTGTTTTCTCTGGACGTTTGAGATCTCTATCTAAACTTAATTCCAATCCAGCCTGAGGTCTTCTATCTAAATCCAAAAAACCAACTACATTTGCAAAAAGTGATCCATGAGGATAAAGCCTTTGAGGATAAGCCTCCAAATCAATACCACTGATTCCAAGATTCTTTATTGTATTAGCCTTCTCGGGTGTAATCCCCTCTGCAAGTTTTACTCCTGAAGAATAATTTCCTAATTTATTTAAAATCTCATCAACACTTTGAGATAGTGGCAAAGAAAGAAGTTTTGCTACTTCAAGAGGTTTACGAACTGTCCTTGATGAATCACCAGGAAACTTAAAATACCTGGGATGAGCCCAAATCTTAAAACGTCTCTCGTCTATTGCAACAAGTTTTCCATTTCTATCTAAAATAGATCGACGTGTTCCCAAAGGATCCTTTTGTTCTGTTTGAACTTCGCGTGCTAGAGCTCTTAATTGGCCAGACTGAAATAATTGAAGCCAACCTACTCTTAAAAAAAGGCCTCCAAGTCCAAGACATAATAAAATGAAGACAATTCGGAATCTAGACTGAGATAAGGGCGAAAGAGTTTTTACTTTAAGAGTTTTTCTCTTCTTTCTAGAATTAATACTTCTCATGAAAATTATTAATAACCTGACTTAACGGGAAAAGAAGATATTCTCTCTAGAAGTCTACTTTTAAATGTCATATCGAATGATTTTTTAGTTTCTTCAGGT
The DNA here is from genome assembly GCA_003279565.1 of Prochlorococcus sp. AG-402-C09. GTDB lineage: Bacteria > Cyanobacteriota > Cyanobacteriia > PCC-6307 > Cyanobiaceae > Prochlorococcus_B. Next base: position 37,926 of record QCHN01000008.1, on the reverse strand, counting down.
TTTGGTCTGTCCACATATACAAGGTCTTCCGCTTTAGTCGGAACTAAATATCTAGATAACTTTTGACTTTTCAACAGGTAACTTTCAAGAATTGAAGTTGATTCCAATATCCTTCGATTCAAGTCTCTAGTGGTTTCAAGTTGAGTAAAAGACTTAGTCCATAAATATTGAGAATGCAGCACAACTGATGACATTATAGACACAGTAATAAGTACGCCTACCAATGCACCATCTAAAATGATATGAAGAGCAGCTTGAATGGGAAACTTACGTTGAACCTGTTTTAATGAGAAAACACTGTTGAACAATCCCTTAGGCAACTTCTTTTGTTGAAATTGTCCTGCTTTTTGTTTATATAGAGTGCGACTAAGCAAATCAAAATTCGAAAGTAATTCAAGTCAAACACCTTGATCAAGCAACTGCAAGAGCTGGAATACTGATGTTTTTTTTATTTAATATCAAGCTACTAAAAGCAGGCTAATAAAAGTTACTCCATTCCAAAGAGAATGCATAAGAGCGCAAGGGAATAACCTTCCTGAACTCAATCTCATTAAACCAAGACCAACTCCTAAAACGAATAGCGGAGGTAATTCCCCTACACTTAAATGAGCTAAAGCAAAGATCAATGCACTCAATAAAACTCCGCTGGTTTTGCCGACTTTAGACACCAATACAGGCAAAAGAATACCTCTAAAAACTAACTCCTCAAAGACTGGAGCCAAAACAACAGTTGTAATCAAAAGAAAAAACAATGGAATAACTTCATCACTACCTAAAACAAGTTCCAACAATGGATTACTCCCACCTTGGTCACCAATAATTTCATTCATTAGCCACCCAATAAGCAGCACTAAAGGCATAACCATTAACCATCCACTTATTGATTTAAAAAGGCCTTCTTTGATTGGTTTGATTTTCCATTGCAACCATCCTCCGTCAATTCCCGAAGGAACTAGACCCATTAATTGATATCTAATTATAAATAAAGGACCTATAGTCATAGAACAGTAACCAATAAATACTCTTAGAGACTCTTTTAATGGGGAGGATAAATTATTAAAAAATAAATCAGTTATTGGTATTATTAGCGCGGGGAAAACAACTTCACCTATAACAACAAAACCGCCAGAAATAAGTAGAACCATATCTATCAATGATAATGGAGGAGCTATCATTTCTGGCCATGGAGTATTTTTCTTTCTTAAGAAAATAGAAGCATACCTAATCAATAATATACATCCTGCAAAAGAAGCAAAAAATGGTAGTAATTGTGAGGTTAAAAGTCTTAAAGCAGATAGGGAGTTATATTTTTGATTAATACACTTTTCATCTGTGAATCCTAAAGTGGAGCATGAAATTTGATAAAGCAAAGGGTCTAATTTAATCTCATCAAAATCAGGAAATTTATCTATTTCCTTACCTTTTTGTCTATCTAATATATAGCCTCTAACCGTTTCTAAGCTTGTATCATTAAAATCATTCTTCAAGATTAATTTTTGCTCATTCTCAGATTCTTCTAGAGCTGCTAATAACAGTCTCTGTCTATCCTCAATTTGTTCCAAAGGAATGTCTCTGAGAGCTTGATAAAGTTTTTCTTGAGGTTCTGAACCTAAAAGTACATCTTGTATTGTTTCAGGTAAAGACGAAGAAGCTGAAACTGCCATCTCAGTTTGCATTAATGAAATTTTTGGAGCTACTGAGGGTCTCTCAAAGCTTTCTTGCAAACCTTGTCGCCATATCAAAACAGTTAAAAGTAATGAAAATAAAGCTACAGCCCATTTCCACCCAGTTTTGGCTTGTCTCATAGAATCAACTTGTGAAGATTGACATGGAGAAAGACTTCTATCTTTACTTAAAGAACATTAGATTGCCCCAGTGGCTAATACCATAATTATCTAGAAGACACTTTATTTAATGACATTGCGTCTAATTTTTGTCCGTCATGGATTGAGTAGTTTTAATAAGGAAGGTCGTATTCAAGGAAGAAATGACCTTTCAACATTAACAAAAGAAGGACAATTACAAGCTAAAGCTGCTGGGAAAACAATCTCTTCTATTCCAATAGATGCAATTTATAGTTCCCCTTTGCAAAGAGCCTCGGAAACCACAAGAATCATTATCGAACAACATCAAAGCGACCTTCAAGCAACTTTTACTGATGATTTACTAGAGGTTGACCTTGGCCCATGGAGTGGTTTAACAAAAACTGAAATAAAAAATCAGTTTCCAGAAGAGCTTGCTATTTGGCAAAAAGAGCCAAAAGAACTAACTATTAATAGAGACGACGGTACAAAATTCAAACCAATCAAAGAACTCTTATTTCAAGCTGAAAATTTTTTAAAGTACTTACTTAATACTCATTCAAGTTCTAATAAAACTATTTTGATAGTTGCCCATAATGCAATTCTTAGATGTTTGATACTGAAATTAATTAATGAGCCATCAAAAGGGTTTAGAAGATTGAAGTTAGACAATACCTCAATCTCAATTTGTAATATTGCTTTTAATAGCTGGGAAGATAGACAAGTCCAGATTCAATGTCTCAATAATATCGCTCATTTAAATCCTAGTATTCCAAAAAAAGATAGTAGAAAAAGAATTATTCTAGTCAGACATGGTGAAACAGACTGGAATAAACAAGGAAGGTTCCAAGGACAAATTGATATTCCCTTAAATAAGAATGGAAAATCTCAAGCAAAAGCCGCAAGCGAATTTTTAAAAAATAATATTTTGCAAAAAGCTTTTAGCAGTTCTTTATCAAGACCAAAAGAAACAGCTCAAATAATTCTAAAGGAACATCCCGGGATCGAAATTTCTCTCAAAGATAACCTCATAGAGATCGGTCACGGTGAATGGGAAGGAAAGTTGGAGTCAGAGATCAATTCCGACTGGCCAGATCTTCTTAAAACATGGAAGATCTCTCCTGAAAAAGTTCAAATGCCTGAGGGAGAAAATATTAAAGACGTCTCTACCAGATCTATCACCGGTTGGGATGAGATTTGCAAAGATTTAAACGATGAAGAAACAGCCTTAGTTGTCGCTCATGATGCGGTGAACAAAACCATTCTTTGTCATCTTTTAGGGTTAATGCCATCAGAAATTTGGATGATAAAGCAAGGTAATGGTGGTATTACAGTCATTGATCTCTCAGAAGAAGAAGGCCGACCAGATCAAATCACCTGTCTAAATATCACTTCACATTTGGGAGGAATTATCGATTCAACCGCTGCTGGAGCCCTTTAATTTGATGACTAGTAGTTATTTCTTTGAAAATATTCAAATCCTTGAAAAAGCCAGATCATCTTTGAAGAGAGAAACTGTTTTAATCAAAGATGGTGTGATCAAATCACTTGGAAGGAAGGCTCTTCATGATGCGGAACTTTTAAATATCAAGCCTCAAAAAGCTAAAAATATGCTTTTAGCCCCTTGTCTTGTTGATCCTCATTCGTTTTTGGAATCTCCCTTTAATGGTAAAGAAGAGAATATCCATTCACTTATAAAAAAAGCAACATCTTCTGGATATGGTCAATTAGGGATCTTGCCAAGAGGTAATTCATGGAGAGATCACGTTGAGTCAATTATTGCTTTAAAGGCTATCAAAAGTGAGGTTTTAATACACTCATGGGGAGGTTTTAGCCTAAGCGGAAAGGGAATTAATCTTTCGAGACATGCAGAGCTACTACAAAATGGAGCTATTGGCTTAAGTGATGACGATTTCATGCCTCCAATAGACATTCTAAAGCAAGGTTTTTCACTTGGAGAAATGGGAAAATCCCCTGTACTATTTGCACCCAGAGATAAATCACTACAAGCAGGAGGAATGTCTAGACAAAGTGTAGATACTCTTAGAGCAGGCTGGCCTCTTGATCCTGTTGAAAGCGAAATTATCCCTCTGATCCAATTACTTGAACTTCATAAGAAATATCCTGAAATTGCACTAAGGTTAATGAATATTTCAACTGCTGAGGGTGTTTTAACACTTAAAAATGCATCCTATAATCCAATGGCATCTGTCTTTTGGTGGCATTTAGTCAATGACAACTCAAGTCTTTCTCCTTTTGATATCGGATGGAGTGTAACGCCTTCATTAGGATCCCCTATAGATAGAGCCTCTCTCATAGAAGGTTTAGAGGCTGATATTTTAGCAGCAATATCTGTTCACTCAACTCCCACAGATGACTCCGAGGCCAAGCTACCTCCAAACAAAAGGAAAAAAGGGATCAGTTGTTATAACCTTGTGCTACCTTTACTCTGGGATCAATTGGTGAAAAAGTCAGGATGGGAAGTGGAGAAATTATGGGAGAAAATTAGTTTTGGACCATCTAAATTCTTGAACCAATCTGAGGAAAAATTAAGTTTAGACAGTAAGCGATGGTTATTATTTGATCCCGACAAAGAATGGTACCAATCTAATGAAAAAAAACATTTAACTACAGCAACTAATCAACCGCTCAAAGACAAAAAAATATACGGAAAAGTTATAGATTGCGGGCTTGTTAATTAAGCTTACCAAAACGACTAATAGGCCAAAAACGCCAGGTTGCTTTACCAATTATTTCTTTCTCGGGCAAGAACCCCCCTGCTGGCCAAAAACGACTATCCCAACTATTAGCTCGATTATCGCCTAAAACGAACACATATCCTTTTGGAACAGTTATAGTCATCGGACGACATGTATTAAATCTATTATTACTTGGGCAAAAGTATTCAACATATGGTTCGTTGATTGATTGACCGTTTAAAACAATCTCTCCCTTACCATTAATCAAAAGACGATCTCCTCCTACAGCTACTACTCTTTTGATATAAGCATCACAAGCACGATCTGATAAAGTAGGTATCCAAGAAATTAAAGGGAAAGTTATGAATGAGCATTGATATTTAGAAGGAATTTGTTTTTTTCTATCCGCTATCAATTTCTTATCAAAGGAATATGGTGAGTTAAAAACTACAATTTCTCCATGGGTAGGAGATCTTTGACGCAAAGAAAGTTTTTCAACAATTAGTCGGTCATTCACTTTCAATCCTGGAAGCATCGAACCCGAGGGTATGTATCTAGCTTCTGCTATAAAATGACGAATACCTACATACACAAAAATAGTTAGCGAGATAGGTCCCCACGTATCAAAGAAAGAGTACCACCAACAATTTTTAGTTGCTTTTCTTGAGTCTGAATGATTTTGCTGCACTTGTTTTTAAATAATAAATGTATAGTTTACTTTATTTGTAAAGACTACTTATTTTCAGTCAATGTCAGCCCCCGTGTGAATTTCAAAGTAATTTTTCAGCCCACTTTTCTTCTTTAAACCCAACTAAAAAACATTTACTAGACTTATATAAAAAAGGTCTCTTTATTAATCTGGGTTCCATACAAAGTTTCTCAAATAACTCATTATCAGTCATTTTTTTGACAACATCCGAACCAATAGAACGATATATAACCCCACTAGTATTCAAAAGATATTTTCTATCCCCATATAGCTCACTAGCTGAGATAAGCATTTCCTTAGGCGGGGGGGATTTTAAAAGATCAATTAATTCAAAGGCAATATCATTGTTTTTAAGCCACTTAATCGCTCTGCGACATGTTGAACATGAAGAATAACTAAATAATTTCAACCTTTTAAAGCATAGGAAAAATTATTTTATCCAAAAAAGTACATTTGAAATATTTATTTTCGACTCATATCAGAATTATGTGCCTCTATACAACTTTTTAATAAATCATCAACAGCATCATAGTCTCTCCATCCGTCTATTACGATTACCCTCCCTTCCAAGCTTTTGTAGGTTCTAAAAAACTCAGCCACATCCTCCAATTGGTTCTGAGCTATTTGCTTAATAGTATTAATTTCTCTTTGTCTTGGATCTGCAGTGGGTACACATAGAAGTTTGCCATCATAGGCACCTGAGTCATGCATATCAAGGACTCCTATAGGTCTTGCCTTGATCAAGCAACCTGCAAAAGTAGGTTCTTCCATAACTACCATTGCATCAAGGGGCGCTCCATCCTCAGCAAGAGTATTTGGAATAAATCCATAATCAAATGGATATCTCACGGAAGAATGCAAAACTCTATCAAGAGCCATAATCCCTGCAGAGCTAAAATATTCGTATTTATTTCTACTCCCAGCAGGAATCTCAACAACTAGATTTACTAATCCAGGCGATGGTGAAGGAGGAAGATCACTCAGGTCCATTTTGATTTATTGAAGTCGGCAAGCTTTTTGTTGTTTCTGCTCTTTCACTAATGACAGCTAGTAATGGTATCCCAAGCATTACAAATACTATTGCTAAACCAATTAAAGAAGTTGAGGTACTATTAAAGCTGTAAGGATCATCATCATCAGATGATAGTTGATCTGTTTCTTTATTAAGCAAAGGAGGATCAAGCTCAGAAGATTGCTTATTAATTAAATGTGGTTCTAAATCCATGCAAGGGTTGGAACAGATAAACCGTTAGTTGAATGTGTGAAAATTAATTAAAATAAAAAATTAATTTAAAATTATATAAATATTATCCCACATTTAAGAATAACTAAGCAGCATTTCTATCAGCATCTTGTAAATGATTGGGAATAGATTGATTCTTATCAGATTGGTCATCAAGTTTATTGCTTATGATTCTCAACTCATCAAGTATTGCATTTAAAATATTTTGTGTTTCAGATGATGGTGAATTAAATATCTCTACAGTTACTTCCTTAATTCTGAGTATATCTTTTGCAAATCTAGCAACTTCATTGGGATGAAAAAGTAGTTGATCTTTTTGATCACTTCTAAATTCTGTGTTTAGTTTTCTCGGATTGAATGGAGGGTTGAGATTTCTAGCATCAGTATTTGTATACCGGTATACGGAAGCTCTAGATCTATTCAATGTTTTCTGAACTTCGTCGATAGTCAATAATGAATCACTTGAGTTAGAAGCTGTATTAAATCCTTTATCTAAAGACTGCTCTGATCTCCCATTTGTCACTGAATTTACTGACCCGTTAAACATTGCGAAAGAAAGCTTCTAGAAAAACATGTGACAGAAGTTAGCAGATGAATCAAATTAACACCATGTACATTTGGACACTTTAAAAAAACAACATGATTCCCGCACAATCAATATAGATATTCTTATGGCCAACACTCAAAGTACTAATCTCATAAAGATTTACATTTTAGGCTTATGCGCGTCTCCCGCCTAATGCTGATCACTCTTAGAGACGTCCCTGCGGAAGCCGATATAATTTCACATCAGTTGCTTTTAAGAGGAGGGTTTATAAAACGTCTGACTGGAGGTATTTATGCTTATATGCCATTACTTTGGAAGGTCCTGAAGAAAATAACCTTAATTGTTGAAGAAGAGCTATCAACAAAAGGTTGTCTTCAAACTCTTCTCCCTCAACTTCAACCTTCAGAAATTTGGGAAAAAAGCGGTAGATGGAAATCATATACTGAAGGAGAAGGTCTTATGTTTAGCCTTAAAGATAGACAAGGCAAAGAACTAGGACTGGGGCCAACTCATGAAGAAGTAATTACTCAAATAATTTCCGAGACAGTTCACTCCTACAAGCAATTACCAATAAATATATTCCAAATTCAAACAAAATTTAGAGATGAAATAAGGCCAAGATTTGGATTAATGAGAAGTAGAGAATTCATCATGAAGGATGCTTATTCCTTTCATGCGAATGAAAATGATCTTCAATCAACTTACTCAGATATGAGAGATGCTTATCAAAATATATTCAAAAAATGTGGTCTAGATTTTGTTTGTGTCGAAGCCGATAGTGGAGCTATTGGAGGTGCAGCATCTCAAGAATTCATGGTTACGGCTGAATCTGGAGAAGATTTAATTCTAATAAGTTCTGATGGCAAATATGGGGCTAATCAAGAAAAAGCTGTTTCCATTATCGAAGCAGGAGAATTATTAGAACTTAATAAACCTTCGATAATTGAGACCCCTAATCAAAAAACCATAGAGGACTTATGCAACTACAATAATTTCCACCCAAGTCAAATTGTAAAAGTATTACTCTATCTTGCAACTTGTGAAGATAATAAAAAATACCCAGTTCTAGTAAGTATTAGGGGTGACCAAGAAATAAATGATATTAAACTTTCAAATGAAATATCTCATATATTAAACCAAATTGTACTGGACATTAGAATAATTTCTAATGAAGATATAGCAAAGCAAGGTATTAGTAATGTTCCATTTGGCTTTATAGGACCTGATCTTAGCGATAGTTTATTATTAAAAGCAAAAGAATGGGAAATAAAATTTATAAGAATTGCTGATAATTCCGCGAAAGATCTTACAAGCTTTATATGTGGAAACAATACCAAAGATGAACATAGAATATTTTATAATTGGAATTTAATTAATACTCAGCAACTAATATGTGATATTAGAAAAGCTAAACTTGGGGACAGGTGTATCCATGATAAAACTCAGAAACTTCAAGAATGTAGAGGTATAGAAATAGGTCATATTTTTCAATTGGGGAAAAAGTATTCAAAATCATTAAATGCTACTTTTACCAACGATAAAGGTCTAGAAGACCACTTTTGGATGGGATGCTATGGAATTGGTGTTTCCAGATTAGCTCAAGCAGCAGTAGAACAAAATCACGATGATTCAGGTATTATTTGGCCAGCATCAATTGCCCCATTTGAAGTAATAATTATTATTGCCAATGTAAAAAATACTGCACAAAAGTGTTTAGCTGAAGATATCTATCAAAAATTAATAGAAAATCGAGTTGATGCTCTACTTGACGATAGAGATGAGAGAGCTGGATTAAAATTCAAAGACGCAGACCTCATTGGCATCCCATGGAGAATTGTTTCTGGTAGAGAAGCTAGTTCTGGACTCATTGAATTACATAATAGAAAAACAAAAAACACAGAGTCATTAGATCTAAACTCGGTTATAAAAAAACTTTCTGAAGAATTTAATACTGAAAAACTATAAATTCAGCCCAAAGGACTCTAAAGTCTTAGTTAACTGCAAAAAAACAAATGATTACTGCCTTTCATCACCTCTCCATCAGGTTGGTGAGGGCAGCTTTGGCTATATGCCTTGGCTTCTGCCTCATATTTTCCCAATTCGCTTCAGAAGTAAATGCAGCTAAAACATTCATGACTGGCGATTTTGCTAAAGACACGATCTCAGTCTCTTCAGTTCTAAAGGAGACCATAACTTTACCTAAAAAAGATAAAGGGCTATCGGAGGCAGAAGAAGAAGCTGTTTTTCTAATAAGCGATTACATTTCAAGATATAGAAATCGATCTCAAGTAAACACGTCCACGACCTTCACCACTATGCAAACTGCATTAAATGCTTTATCAGGTCATTACAAAACTTTCGCGAACAGACCAGTTCCAGAAAATCTCAAAGAGAGATTAAATAAAGAACTGTCTAAAGCAGAGAAATTGGCAGTCAGAGATAATTAAAGATAATCTTTAATTCATTTCTTTGACTCAGGGTATGGCTATCTGCAAATCTTGTTTCTTCTAAAGTAAATCGGTTTCGAGCCGAATTTTCTTCCTTGGCAAATGTTGTAGTCATAGGCGCTCAGTGGGGTGATGAAGGTAAAGGCAAAATCACCGATTTGCTTAGTCGCTCCGCAGACGTAGTTGTTCGCTATCAAGGTGGTGTCAATGCTGGTCATACAATTGTTGTAGAGGACAAAGTTCTCAAATTGCATTTAATACCCTCTGGAATCTTGTATACAGATACCATTTGTCTTATTGGATCAGGAACAGTTGTTGATCCAAAAGTAATGATTAAAGAAATAAAAATGCTTAAAGATAACGATATTGATATCTCAGGACTAAAACTAGCCTCAACCGCTCATGTAACGATGCCTTATCACAGGCTTCTAGACATGGCAATGGAGCAAAAAAGAGGTCTCCAAAAAATTGGTACTACTGGTAGGGGAATCGGGCCCACTTATGCTGACAAATCTCAAAGAAATGGGATAAGAATTATTGATCTCCTTAGCAGGGAAAAACTTCGAGAAAGATTAGAGGTTCCACTAGCAGAAAAGAATGGACTCCTACAAAAGATTTATGGAATCGAGCCTTTAATTATTGATGAAATTGTTGAAGAATATCTTGATTATGGAAACCAGCTAGAAAAACATATTGTTGACTGCAATAGAACAATTCATCAAGCAGCAAAAAAGAAGAAAAATATCTTGTTCGAGGGCGCCCAAGGAACTCTTTTAGATCTTGATCACGGCACCTATCCTTATGTAACTTCATCCAATCCAGTATCAGGAGGAGCCTGCATTGGTGCGGGGGTAGGTCCTACTCTTATAGACAGAGTTATAGGTGTCGCCAAAGCTTATACGACAAGAGTGGGAGAGGGGCCCTTCCCAACTGAATTACAAGGACGTATTAATGATCAACTTTGTGATAGAGGTGGTGAATTTGGAACAACTACTGGACGAAGAAGAAGATGTGGCTGGTTTGATGGGGTAATTGGGAAATATGCTGTTGAGGTAAATGGTTTAGATTGTCTTGCTATTACTAAATTAGACGTTTTAGATGAACTGGATGAAATTCATGTATGTGTCGCTTATGAATTGAATGGCAAAAGAATTGATTATTTTCCAAGTAGTGTTGAAGATTTTGAAAAATGTACTCCCGTTTTCAAAAAACTTTCTGGCTGGAAATGCTCTACGGAAAATTGTCGTCGTCTAGAAGACCTTCCTCCTGCTGCAATGAGTTACTTAAGATTCCTTGCTGAGCTTATGGAAGTCCCCATCGCAATAGTTTCCCTAGGTGCTAATAGAGATCAAACAATTGTTATCGAGGATCCTATTCATGGGCCGAAAAGAGCTCTTTTAAATTCATAGTAAGCAAGGAATTATGCTCTAATGATTTTTAAATTAACTTTATGACCAATAAGACAAACAATCCTTCAATTGACATAGTAGGTATTGGGAATGCAATTGTAGACGTATTAACAAAAACAGATGATTCTCTCCTTGAAAGACTATCTCTCAGCAAAGGTTCAATGACATTGATTGATGAAAGCAAAGCTAATGAACTTTATGAAATAACCACTAACAGAATTCAGAGATCAGGAGGTTCTGTTGCTAATTCATTAGCTTGTGTAGCCCAACTAGGGGGTAAGGCAGCTTTCATCGGAAGAGTAAGAAATGACAATCTAGGAGAAATCTTTAGAGAAGAAATATCAACGACTGGGACCATTTTTAATACCCCTACATCAACCGTTGGCCCCTCGACTGCTAGGTGTATAATTTTCATCACGCCGGATGCCCAGAGAACCATGTGCACCTACTTGGGCGCATCAGTTCTATTAGAATCTAAGGATCTCGATCTCTCAGCAGTTAGAGAAGCAAAAATACTTTATTTAGAGGGATACCTTTGGGACAACCCAGCTGCTAAAAACGCATTTATTAAGGCTGCAGAAATAGCTAAAAATACAGGTCGAAAAGTTGCTTTATCCCTTTCTGATTCATTTTGTGTAAATAGACACCGCGAAAGTTTTGTAAAACTAGTTGAGGATTACATAGATATATTATTTGCCAATGAAGATGAAATAACAAGTTTGTATAAAACCTCTTCTCTAAATCTAGCTATTGAAAAGTTGAAAAAGAAATGTGATCTTGCCGCAATCACAATTGGTAAAAAAGGCTCAATTTTAATTTCAAATGGCAAAGAAATTAATATAGATCCTTTCATTTTTGGCAAGGCTATTGATACCACAGGTGCAGGAGATCTTTATGCTGGAGGTTTCTTGAAAGGGCTTGCAGATGGTCTAAACCCTAAAACATCTGCAAAAATTGGATCTATTTGTGCTGGACACATCGTTACACAATTAGGATCTCGATCAAATACGGATCTTTCAACTTTGATCAGTTCACATTTAGAAGCCTAAACATTGAAACCTCAAATCGAATTTATCCATTCATGGTAATTCTTATTAGCTGAAACACGAAAATAAATTATTTCTGGGACCTGGTAACTATGCAACTCAGAAATTTTATTACAAACCTCGTTTACATTTTCCTCTTTACACTTAATCAGTAATTGTACTTCTTTCGATTCATTTATATCGCCCTCCCACCAAAAATGTGATTCGATATTTTTAAAAGTCACACAAGGTATTAATTTATCTCTTAAGAGTAAATTAGCTAATCTGGATGCATTTTTTTTATCTACTTCATTAGTTATAATTAAATAAATTTCTTGATTAAAATCAGATGAAGGCATGATCTTTAAATACTTTCTATTCCATATTAATTGAATTCAATCTTTTAATTAATTTTTCATAACTATCTATTGAATCAAAATGTTTAAATTTACAAGGTCTTTCTAACAACCATAGATTAATTCCCATAGTTAAACAAATTCGATGCCATAAGATTTCATTCATTCCTCCTGATTGCCTACAAACGACCCCATCAATATTCCATTTCCTAACAAGTGCTTTTTCAATTTTCCCATTACTAGAGACTGAAGGATTTAATACCGCAAAATTCTCTTTAGGAATTGATGAAGACAAAGTCTTTCTTATGCTTTCTGGATTAGCTAAAACTCTGGCATAAACATTAGACCCTGAATTTTCCATAGAATTCAGGGCTTCTTGAAGATGTCTTACACCTACAGCGAGCAAAATAGATTTATTGTTTAAATCATAATTTTTCAACTCACTAAATTTTCCTATTAAAAATGCATTTGAAATATTATCTATAGCTCTTTCATACCTTATAAATGGTTGACATAGTTCCTTACAAACTTTTGAGATTGCCCCTGTAATGTTTGTAGCAAATGGATGAGTAAGGTCAATGACACAATTAAATTCACTTTGATTAATTCTTGCTTTTATAATTACATCCCTGATCTCTTTCTCAGTAAGCAAGGCACCAATTAATATTTTCTCAATATTTAATTTTTCATATGGAATTGAGGCTCTATCCGAAACAACACTCACAGTGATTTTCCAGCCTTCTTTCAATAAAGACTTAGCAAAAAGATGACCTTCGGCTGTTCCTGTTAACAACCAAAGATGTGGATGGCATTTTTTCCTTATATCCATCAAGATAAACCACAATAACTAAAGAAAAAAAAATGAACCATTGCATGCTGGAGGTTCTTGTAAAGAAGGCCCCAACAGTTCGTTTTACCCAAGACAACAAAACTCCACTAGCTGAGATAGAAGTTCAATTTGACAGCCTCCGTGCTGATGAACCTCCGTGCTCACTAAAAGTAGTTGGCTGGGGGAAATTAGCAGAAGAACTTCAAAATACAGTTCAAGTCAATTCTAAATTAGTAATAGAAGGACGCTTAAGAATGAATACTGTTCCTCGACAGGATGGTACTAAAGAAAAGCGAGCTGAGTTTACTCTTTCTAGAATTCATCCCTTTTCCTCTAACACAGCTACTTCATCACTACCTCCTAAAACTCAATCAAATCTAAAAAGCGATTCTGGAAATTCTATAAATAACGAAGGTGTCAAATGGGACAGCTCACCTTTAGTACCTGATACAGATGACATTCCATTCTGAAGGATCAAGAATTTTCTTCAATGTATTCTTTAGCCCTAGTTAAGAGTTGACCCAATTCTCTCTCCAAAGCAGCAAGATCAGGTCTAAATTCTGGCCAGCTGCCCCTATCTAATTGTTCTAGGATCCAAGATCTATCCTTGTTTAATTTATCAACAAGTTTAGTTAACTCAGAAAATTGTTTTTGGTGTAAGGCCATGAGACTGTCTCCTGAAAACCCATTTGCCCTATATTTTAGCCAAAATCACTCTCATGAATAAACTTCTTTCACCGGCAAACCTCATCACCATCGGAGGAGCAACCCTCTCTCTTATTGGCCTAACAGCATACTTCACTGATGCAACAAACCTCAGTGTTCCGACTTTCTTCTATGGAGTACCTATTTTTCTCATAGGGATATCACTTAAAACTACTGAAGTTCCTCCAGCACTAAGAGTAGTACCTCAAAATAAATTTGCCTCAGAGAGAGCTCAAGCCTCTGAAGAACTAGGTCAACTAGTTAAAGACGTGACTAGATGGCGCTATGGTCAATCTTGTCAGCTTGAAGCATCTCTAAGGGTATTAAAGCTTTGGGACATAGACAATCCACCTCAACTTTTAGAAATTGAAGAATTGGTTAAAGATGGTAATTATGGAATACGAATGAGATTTGAAATGGCTGCTGTATCTTTAGAAAGGTGGAATAATCAAAAAGAACGTTTAGGAAGATTCTTTGCTAAAGGTTTAAGCGCTGAATTATATTGTCCCACACCAAATGAACTAGATTTAACCTTGCTTCCGCAAAAACAAGAAGAAAATCCACAAGAAAATGAATAAAGAAGATACACAAGATAACTCCAGTAAGAATTTTAACAAACCCTTTATGGACAAAGATTCAATAAGAGTTTCTGTCTTAAGTGAGGCGCTTCCTTATATTCAGCGTTTTGCAAATAAAAGGATCGTAATCAAATATGGTGGCTCAGCTATGGTCGACAAAACACTACAGAATGCAATATTTAGAGATCTAGCTCTTCTTTCATCTGTTGGCGTACAAATAGTAGTCGTTCATGGTGGGGGACCTGAAATAAACCAATGGTTGAAAAAATTAGGAATAAAACCAGTTTTCCTTGATGGTTTACGTATTACTGATACCGAGACCATGGATGTAGTCGAAATGGTTCTTGCTGGAAGAGTAAATAAACAGATCGTAACTGGAGTCAACAAACACGGAAGCTTAGCTGTTGGGCTATGTGGAATAGATGGCGGACTTATTGAAGCAAGAACGCTTGGAGATGGAACTCATGGTCTTGTTGGAGAAGTTGCAAAAGTGAATACAAAAATATTAAGCCCTCTTCTAGTAGAAGGTTATGTCCCTGTCATTTCTAGTGTAGCCAACTCTTCCGATGGCAGATCACACAACATCAATGCTGATACTGTTGCTGGGGAGCTCGCGGCAGCACTAGGTGCCGAAAAATTAATCCTCCTTACAGATACTCCAGGTATCTTAATAAATGAGAATGATCCTTCTTCCTTAATAGAAAAAATACGTCTATCGGAAGCTAGAGAATTGATTGACAAAGGTATAGTTAAAGCAGGCATGAGACCAAAAGTTGAATGTTGTATTCGCTCTCTTGCCCAGGGAGTGAATGCTGCTCATATCATTGACGGGAGAACTCCTCACGCACTTCTATTAGAAGTTTTCACTGATGCAGGTATTGGAACAATGGTTATGGGTAGAGGTTAAATGTCAGGCATAGCTTCAGCTATAAAAGCTGCTGAAGCGGCCCTTGATATAGGTGATTATAACTTTTGTATTAAAATAGTTGACCCTTTACTTCCAAATGTCCAATCAGAGACAGCAATAGGAGGGCGACTGAGACTAATTATAGTTACTGCATACATCGGGAAAGGTGATGAACAAAAGGCAATAGATATTTGTAAAACATTAGTCCATAATAAAAAAGAGAGTGTGCGTCAACAAGCCAAACAGCTTTTATCAATACTTGATGCTCCACATTTACCAAGGCCGTCAAACTGGTCAGTGGAAATACCCAAAATAGAGATGGAGCCGTCTCTGAAATCCTCATTTAGAAAAACGAAAAAAAAGAAGGAGAAAATTTATCATCCTCCAACTGGTCCAACAAAAAGTCTAGACTTTGGTTTTTCAATAATAACTATATTAATTATTTTATTGTTAACCTTCCTATTGAGTGGTTGCGTTGATATATCAACAAACTTGAGTGTTACAGGTCCAGATCGACTAAAGATTTCACTTGATATAGATAGTAATTCTGGAGAGTCAATTCCATGGCAGATAGAATTTGAAGATAATATTACTAAAGAACACAGCCTCTTAAGACTAAAAACTCATGAGAATAAGCAGCATTTCGAATCACCAACTATTCGTTTTGAAGAAGCTAATAAATTACTTCAGCAGATAGCTTTAGTAGCTTCAAAGACTAGCGGGTTCAATATTAATCAGCCTGAAATAATTACAAACAACAAAAACTGGATAATTGGCACAAGTCAAAATTTTGAAATTTATTTTGATTTGAGAGAAATTCCAAAAATTCCTGGATTAAAAATGAACATAATCATTCATGACGTTGGCAATCAAAATAATTTCAAAACTAAACCTCTAGAAACTACTTTTAAAAAAGGTTTAACCTATTTCCCTCTTGAAATTGGACAGATTAACCAACTGGAGATTTCAAATTGGAAATGGAACCAGATTTCAGTTGGGATTATCCTCATAATTGCTTTAACTTTGCTGAGCTTGTCTCTTCAAAGGTTTCGCCTCCAAATGGGATTCGGTTTCCCTGAGTTACCACCTTAATGAGAAAAAGCTACTCATAACTGTAGAGGGTCAGGATCAATAGAAAGACTTACTCCTTTTGGCAAGTCTTTCCATAATTCGGGTCCATAAGGAATAGGAATTTGGCTTGATTCTGGTCCGTATACTAAAAGTTGCCAACGGCTTTTGCCTGCTACCCTCTCAACTAATGAAGGCGCTGGACCGATCAATTTCCAATCTTTTGCACTGCAAATATTCCTGATTTTTGATGAGACTTGAAATGCTGCTTTTGATGTAAGCTCTGAAGATTCTCCTGAGAACCTTAATAAGCAAGCTCGACTATAAGGAACCATCTCGGCTTCTTTTCTTGTCTTTTCCTCTTTTTTCAGAAATTCTTCGTACCTGCCGTCAATCAAATGAAGAACAACAGGATGATCAGGACAGTAAGTTTGCACTATAACCTTTCCCGGTTGCTCACCACGTCCAGCACGACCAGCTAGTTGCATAAAAAGTTGAAGAGTTTCTTCAGTAGCCATCAAATCAGGACGATGTAGTAAACCATCTGCTGCCAAGACGACGGCAAGAGTTACTTTTGGTAAATCCATACCCTTAGAGAGCATCTGAGTGCCTACCAAAATATCGGCGTCACCATCAGCGAATCTTTCTAGCAACAATCTATGGCCATCACGGCCTCTTGTTGTATCCCTATCAAACCTTAACAAACTTATACCCTCTAGTTCTCTTTCTAAATGATCCATAACTCGTTGTGTTCCAGTCCCAAATGGTTTAAAAGCATTTGAACCACATTCTCCACATTTATCACTAATTCTCGAACGAAAATCACACCAATGACAACGTAGCCATTGATTCCCCTCTTTGGAACGATGTACAGTTAGCGCAACATCACAATGTGGACATTGAACGACCTCTCCACAACTACGGCAACTTAGAAAACTACTATATCCACGTCTAGGAACTAAAATGATAGCTTGGTTTCCGCTCTCTTTTATATTTAAAAGTTGTTTTCTTAAATATCTACTAATTAAGCTTCGATTTCCAATAGACAATTCTGCACGCATGTCTACTACACTAACCGTTGGCAATTTACGGTTCAAAATCCTTTGATTTAATTTCGCAACAACTATATTTCCATCGGGTTCTATGTTTTTCCAAACATTAAAAGATGGAGTTGCTGTTCCAAGTATTACTTTGGCTCCGATTTTTTTTGCTCTATGAATTGCTAAATCTCTTGCATGATAGCAAGGCATAGGGGTTTCTTGTTTATAAGAGCTATCATGTTCTTCATCAAGAACTATCAATCCTAAGTTGGATAATGGTAAGAAAATAGCTGAGCGAGTCCCAATAAAAACACTAGGTATTTTAGTGTCTAAAGATCTCTTCCATGTCTCAATTTTCTCTTTATTAGAACAATTACTATGATATTCAAAAATATTTAATCCAAATCTCTTTTGAAAGCGATCGACTAATTGTGGTACTAGTCCTATTTCAGGTGTAAGTATAAGACAATGTCTACCTGCAGATAACTCAATCGCTGCAATTTGAAGGTATACCTCTGTCTTACCAGATCCAGTAATACCCCAAAGCAAAAGAGCTGATCCATCAGAAAGAGACTCATATTTTTCCTTTGCTAATTTTTGCTCTAGAGTTAAAGATTGAGGCTCCTCAACCTCTAACTTCTTTCTCTCATTAGATTTTTCATAGCCAAGAGATTCAGGAAGAGATGTACGTTTTTCTCTTTCTCCCCAACCAGATGAGACAAAGTTTCTAATCAATACAGAAGAAAATCCTTCAGCCTCAAGATCTTTTTGCCATTTCCCTCCTCCATTTAAGAGAAGATCTTTCTTTAACTCAATCTGCCGATTAGATATCTTTCCCTCATGCTTATTACTAGACAATTTTACCCACCAAAGTTTTTTTTGTTTATTCGATAGCTTCGACCTCCCCAACCAACCAGGAGGTAACGCGGTCTTAAGCATCTGAAAATCACTTACATATAATTCATGTGCGATTTCTTCTAGCCATTCTCTCCATTCTTTTTTTATAGCTGCTTTTTGAACCAATGTTTCTACATTTCTCAATGAAATACTGGTTAATTTTTCCTTTGAACAAGTTATATTTCTGGTCATCTTATTAACGACCAAGCCCTGCATGAGTTGACCTTTCAAACGCACTGTTACAACATCGCCTAAATCAATATCTAAATTTTTCCCATCTTGATAAGAAAAACATCGTCCATCACGACCTACATGTAACCAAATATCAAATATAAAAGAATTCATATCATTTTTAATACTTGCCGAGTTCAGAAATTTTTTCTACCATTGGATTGTGAACAGCTTTATAGCTGTTGTGGAACTTGCAAGATTCCACCCAGAGGGAAGACTAGAAGCTTTATCAAGAATAGGAAAAATCCAATTCTGAGATAAGCCGGTCTGAGAAATCCCCTGACATCCTTGCCTACACATTTCCATTCCTCAACAAAACATCCTGCATAATTTCAAGTCCATATTTATGTCATGTGATTTTTCGCAAGATTTATCACGATTAAGGACAATCTCAAATTAGAGTGTTTTTGTTGAATTTTTAAAAATTAAATAGTTTTTCCTGAAATATTATCTCTAGGAGATTCCGACCATTCTTTCGGGTAACAACCTGAACTCTTCAACAGACCACAAAACCATCAGGAAAATCATGTTAAAGGAAAAAAATACATCTAAAAATATTTCTCTTAAGCTGGAAAATAAAAACAACTCCAAAAAAATCAAAAAAACAGCTGCCAAAGTAAACGTGACTAAAGAAACCCAGACTCTTCCTCAAGAATCTTCAAATGATCTAAAAATTGATTTAGATCTAGAGGCGGATAAATTAATTGCTGAAGCAAATAAAGTAACTGAAGCAGATATCGATCTAGATGATGATGACGATAATGCCTCAGTGCTATCTAGCGCTCAAGAGGCAGCAGCTAAAGCCTTAGCAAGTATAAAAATAGGGCCAAAGGGTGTTTACACAGAAGACTCAATTAGGGTTTATCTACAAGAAATTGGCCGCATAAGACTTCTCAGGCCAGACGAAGAAATTGAATTAGCAAGGAAGATAGCTGATCTTCTTCAATTAGAGGAAGAAGCTGCGCAATTTGAAAGTGAGAATGGACATTTCCCTTCAGTGAAAGAGTGGGCAGTTCTTGCAGAAATGCCATTAACTCGCTTCCGCAGGAGATTGATGCTGGGTAGACGAGCAAAAGAAAAAATGGTGCAATCGAATCTAAGGTTAGTGGTTTCGATTGCCAAGAAGTATATGAATAGAGGTTTGTCTTTTCAAGATCTGATTCAAGAAGGAAGTCTTGGCCTGATTCGTGCAGCAGAAAAATTCGATCATGAGAAAGGATATAAATTCTCAACTTACGCTACTTGGTGGATCAGGCAGGCTATCACTAGAGCAATTGCAGATCAAAGCAGAACAATTCGTTTGCCTGTGCACTTATACGAAACAATTTCACGGATCAAGAAAACCACTAAAGTTTTAAGTCAAGAATTTGGAAGGAAACCAACTGAGGAAGAAATCGCCGAAAGTATGGAAATGACGATTGAGAAACTGAGATTTATTGCCAAAAGCGCTCAGCTCCCTATCTCTCTTGAAACGCCTATTGGTAAAGAAGAAGATTCTAGACTTGGTGACTTTATAGAAGCAGATATAGAAAATCCTGAACAAGATGTGGCAAAAACCTTATTAAGAGAGGATTTGGAAGGTGTTCTCGCTACATTAAGTCCCAGAGAGAGGGATGTTCTAAGACTTCGTTATGGCTTAGATGATGGGAGGATGAAAACCCTTGAAGAAATTGGACAGATTTTTGATGTAACTAGAGAGAGGATCAGACAAATAGAGGCTAAAGCTCTCAGAAAGCTCCGACATCCAAATAGAAACGGGGTACTTAAAGAATATATCAAGCTAAATTAAAAGAAATAAACTACAACCTGTACTTTTTCTAGCAAAAAATTCAAATACTGATTAAATCATTAGATTTCATTTCACATCAACCTTATTAAATTATTTTCCAAGATTTTTAATTTGGTGAGGTTGACTGCTTAAGGTAAAGAAATAGAAAATATTTGCTAATGACACTAGACCAACTGCGCATCGCCTCTCGCCGAAGCCAGCTGGCCATGGTTCAAACGAACTGGGTACGAGATGAACTACAAAAAGCCCATCCTGATCTTGCTATCACTATCGAAGCAATGGCTACGCAGGGTGACAAAATACTTGATGTGGCATTAGCAAAAATAGGAGATAAAGGTCTTTTCACTAAAGAACTTGAAGCTCAAATGCTTGTCGGACATGCCGACATCGCAGTTCACTCCCTGAAAGATTTACCTACCAACCTTCCAGAAGGATTGATTCTTGGCTGCATAACAGAAAGGGAGGATCCTTCCGACGCGTTAGTCGTTAATGAAAAAAATCAAATTTACAAATTAGAATCTCTTCCAGAAGGTTCTGTAGTGGGGACTAGCTCCTTGAGAAGGCTTGCTCAATTGCGATACCACTATCCACATCTTGTTTTCAAGGATGTACGAGGAAATGTTATTACAAGATTAGAGAAGCTTGACTCAGGAGAATATGACTGTCTTATCTTGGCTGCTGCTGGATTACAAAGACTTGGTTTTGCCAATCGAATACATCAGTTAATTCCAACAGATATTTCACTCCATGCTGTGGGACAAGGAGCTCTTGGCATTGAATGTGTAAGTGGTCAACAAGAAGTTCTAGATATTTTAAAAACACTTGAACACGAATCAACATCTAAAAGATGTTTAGCAGAGAGGTCTTTCCTAAGAGAGCTTGAAGGAGGATGTCAAGTTCCTATAGGCGTTAGAACTGAAATTAACAACAATGAATTAATTCTTGAGGGTATGGTTGCAAGCTTAGATGGTAAAAGATTAATTAGAGATATAAAAAAAGGATCGGTAAGCTCTGCAGAGGAAATTGGAATAGACTTAGCCAATGAATTAAAAGGCCGTGGTGCAGGAGAAATATTAGAAGAAATATTCAAGTCTGCACGGGCCTAATTATTAAAAATTTAATTAATTAAATTAGGATCTATTTCAGATAAGTAACGACCCTCGCAGGATTTAATAATCTGAACTGCTTTTTCAACACCAAAGAAACCATTTACAGTACAAGTTCCTGGTTTTTTAAGATCCTTATAATGCTCCCAATAATAAGTTGTTTCTTTAATCCAATGCTTGCCTAATTGTTCAAAGCTTTTTATGTGATCCATCCTCTTGTCATCGGCTATTACGCCAATAACTTTGTCGTCAACTTCACCTCCATCATCAAAGGTCATGATTCCTATAATCCTTGCCTCAACAATTGAGCCTGGGACCAACGGTTCTGTTACATTAACAATTTCGATATCTAATGGATCACCATCTTCATCCCATGTACGTGGAAGACATCCATAAGCAAACGGGTAGGAGAGGGACGAATATCCAACTCGATCAAGCTTTAGATGCCCCGTTTCAGTAATAAGTTCGTATTTATTTATGGTATTTGAATTTAACTCAACGATTGTATTGACTCTAAGTTCAGATTCATTGGCAAACGCAGGTAATACATGAAGCAGATTAGGCATTGTTCTGCTAGGTGCTTGCTCAAGGTTAGCCATAGTATTTATTGATGTTCCTACATGGTAAATCAACGCAGTAAATGTAAATGAAGTTGTGGCACATAATTTAGAAAAGTTTCAAGCAAAATATGCTCTACTTAATTTTTATGCTAAAAAATTGTATTTCAATTAGAGATTTTGGAAAGCTTTTCAAGTTTATTGTCTAAGTATTCAAGAAAATAATTTGGTGATAATGTCGCTCCAGAGACCTTCTCTACAAGTTCCTCGGAATCCATACTTCTCCCATAATGATGAACATTTTCGCGAAGCCAACCTAATATTTTACTGATTTCCTTAGATTCAATAATATTATCAATTTTTCCTAAATCTTTTTCAAGAGTTTTTGTTAACTGAGCGCTAATAAGATGACCAAGCAAATAAGAAGGGAAATAACCAAACATCCCCTCACTCCAGTGCACATCTTGCAAGCATCCTTCAGTATCATTCTCTGGCGAAACACCTAGAAGGTTCAAATACCTTTTATTCCATTCATTAGGCAGATCTTCTACAGAAAGCCCTCTCTCGAGAAGGTCAATTTCCAAGTCAGTCCTAATCATTATATGCAAGCCATAACTGAGTTCATCGGCCTCTACTCGATTCAATCCAGGGCTAAATGGATTTAGATTGATCCATAAATCATTTCCAGAGTGAATTGGAGCACCTACATTCTCAAAATGATGCCAAAAAGACTTTGCAAATGAAAAGCTCCTAGCAATTCTATTTTCCCAAAATAAAGATTGACTCTCATGAACAGCCATAGAGGTTGCTTGACCTAATGGCCATGCAAACCATTGGTGACTTTCAGAAGGCAAGCCTTGTTCATACAAAGAATGTCCCCACTCATGGGCAGTAGCTAATAAACAAGAAAGTGGCTGACCTTTAACTATTCGAGTCGTAATTCGATAATCATCGGGACCTAAAGTTATGGAGAATGGATGAGGGGACTTCGCTATAGCTGTATTAGAGGGATCCCTAGACCAATCATTTAAAAGTATTTGACATAGCTTCTCTTGATCGCTAATTGCTAAATCCCATTTTTCACGCTTTTTGTTGGTTATTTTCGTAGCCTTATAAATCAATTCTGGCAATCTTTTTTTTAAAGGTTCAAATAGTTCGCTTATACGATTAATCGTTAAGTTCGGTTCAAAAGGCTGAGCAAGTGTCTCCCAGCAACTTCTTTTTTCACAGAGCTGATTGGATTGTTCCGTTCGTAATGAAATTAATTTCTTGAGAGCTGGAGAAAAGCTTTTGAAATCATTATTTTTTCTGGCTTCCTGCCAACACATATAACCTTCAGACTTTGCTGTTGCAAGCTCAACAACCAATTTAGGATCTAAACTTTTTTGTCTATAAAAATCTTGCTCAAGCAACTCAATATTTCTAAACCTATCTGTCATGAGTTGTGATTCAAAATCATTTTTTTCTTTTAAATTTTGAAGTTCAGATTTTGCTTCTTTTATTAAAATTTCGAACTGTTCAGAACTTTGTCTTGCATGAAGTTGCTTAGCTAAAAGACTTAATTGCTCTCCTCTCCAAGTGGAACCAGCAATAGGCATAGATGTATTTTGATCCCAGTAGAGAGTGCTTTGTATGGATCCCAACAACTGCGTATCTTTTAGGTAATCACCCAAAAGCTGCCAAGCAGACTTTGACAAAGTATTCCATTTGATATTTATGCAATCTTAATATCAAATTGATGGAAATAGATTCGTATTTGATCAATTTAAAATAATTTAAATCATAAAGGTTATATTTTTTAATTAGATCGGATTCAAAATCCTTTAACTTAATAGAAAATGGAATAAACTGTTAGTATTTAATATAGTCAGGTTAGAAATTTCGTCAGGAATGGAACAGATTTTATCTACCTTACATTTCGAGACGAAGGGAGAAGGTTTTACTGACATAACAAAAGACATTAATCATTGGATCAAATATAAAAAACTTAAAAAAGGAATACTTCTTATCTTTCTAAAGCATACAAGCTGTAGTTTAATTATAAATGAAAATGCGGATATTAATGTTCTTAAAGACCTTTCAGCATACATGAAAGCTATTGTCCCAGAGAAGGGATTTTATCCAATTGACAGAAATAGTAAAAAAATAGAATATCTTCATTCAGAAGAAGGATTAGACGATATGCCAGCTCATATTAGAACAATGCTTACTTCAAATAATTTAAGCTTCAGTGTTGTTGATGGTAAATTGGAAATAGGCTTATGGCAAGCCATCTATATATGGGAACATAGAAGATCAAATAAATCAAGGTCATTACAATTACATGCAATTGGTAATTTTGATTTAAATTAAAATTACATATAAAAAAACTCATGGTTTCCCTATTGGATCAAAGTAAACTTGATTATTTTATAGAAAAAAACCCTTCTTGGATAATTGACAATAAAACGATAAAGAAAGAATTTATATTTGATAATTTCATTGATGCTTTTGGCTTTATGATTAAAGTCGCTTTTTTATCTGAAAAGATGGAGCATCATCCAGATTGGCAAAATACATATAATAAAGTTAAAATCAATTTAACAACTCATGACAAAGGTGGAATCACTTCTAACGACATCAAACTTGCTGAGGATATTGATAAATTAATCAATACATAATGTATCATTAACTACTCCTATTAAAATGAACACCAATGAATCCAAGATCAAAGAAACTATAGCTTACAAAACTAATATTCCTATTACAATTATCTCAGGTTTTTTAGGATCAGGAAAAACAACTTTATTAAATCATATACTTACTAATCAAGAAGGCATAAAGACAGCTGTTTTAGTGAATGAATTTGGTGAAATAGGAATTGACAATGAGTTAATAGTTAAGACTGAAGAAGAAATGATAGAGTTAAGTAATGGATGTATTTGCTGTTCTATAAATGGTGAGTTAGTAGAAGCAATAGACAAGTTAATTAATGTCAACAAGAGGCTTGACTATATTATTATTGAAACCACAGGATTAGCAGATCCTCTTCCAGTCGCAATGACATTGCTTGGAAGTGAGTTAAGAGATCAAACAAGATTAGACTCTATTATAACTTTAATTGATGCTGAGAACTTTAATGATGTTGCCCTTGAAAGTTCAATAGGAAGATCTCAAATAATATATGGTGATATTTTACTTCTAAACAAATGTGATTTAGTAACTAATAAAAATATAGAAGAAACCATAGCTAAGTTAAAAGCAATAAAAAATGATGCGAGGATTTTAAAAAGTATTAAAGGGAATATTCCTCTCAACCTACTATTAAGCGTGGGTCTATTCGAGACTGATCTAATAAATCAAAAAGAATCAGTTCATGATCACTCTTATAAGCATAAACATGAGCATAAACATGAGCATGCTCATGATCATGAACACTCAGAAGAAGATAATAAAATTGAAGATTTTCTTTCTGTTTCTTTTCAAACTAAAGAACCTTTCTCTCTTAGGAAATTCCAATATTTTCTAGATAATCAATTAAAAAGTAATGTTTTCAGAGCAAAGGGTATCCTTTGGTTTAGCGAAAGTGAAAGAAGGCATGTATTCCACCTTGCTGGTAAAAGAATTTCTATTGAAGATAGTGAATGGGGAGAAGAAAGAAATAATCAACTTGTCTTTATTGGAAAAGAATTAGATAAAGAGAGAATACTCTCTCAATTAAATGCATGTATTGACAAATAATCAAAAAATAAATTGAACAACATCAAATCAAATTCGAAGAACTACAAAAGAGAAAAAGATATTAAATTCTTCTATAATTTAATCGTATTTAATAATAGTCGCTACATATTAAAGTTCTTAGTAATCCTATTAACATTTTTTATTTTATGGCCGTTATTTACTCTTGGAAGAGAAGCTTTATACGGTATTCAGAAAGGATCTATCTATTTGACGATAAATAATCTGAATGAAATAAAAGGAACAGTATTATTATTGATTTTTTCTCTGATTCTAGGAGGATTTCTAGGAGTAGCTAATGGATGGATTTTAGCCAATTGCCATTTCAAAGGTAGAAAAATTCTTAGAGTTTGCCAACTAATTCCTTTTGCAACTCCTGCTTATCTTTTGGCAGCTACATTCATTGACCTCGGCAGCATAAATGCCATCAGAATAACCGGTATGTTTTGGGGTGTAGTAATAATGTCATGCACAACCTATCCATATGTATTTCTACTAAGTTCAGAGAGTTTTGAGAAAGGTGGTAGAAAACAAATTGAGGCATGCAGAAGTCTTGGGATAGGTCCTTGGAAAAGTTTTTTTAGAATATCTCTGCCAATAGCAATTCCTTCAATTACTGCTGGGTTAGCTTTAATGTCAATGGAAATAATAAATGAATTAGGTGCCGTTCAACTTTTAAATATTCCAAGTATTTCAGCTGGTATACTTGAGAGCTGGGTAGAGGAGGGTGAACCTTCAGGTGCCATTGCTCTTGCCTTATTTGCTCTTATTTTAGTTTTTCTATTAGTTGCAATTGAACGCAAATCAAGAGAAAGAAGTAAACGATGGACAGATGGAATAAGTAGTGGAGATTCGCCAAAATGGGAATTAAAAGGTATAAATCTATTCCTTGCTCAAGTTATAACCTTTACTCCTCCAATGTTTACATTGGGCATTCCAATTACATGGGCAATAATAAATATTGATCAAATGTATCAAGGATTCAATACAGATTTAATTGGATTAACTATTAGGAGCTTTGGTTTAGCCTTAGTTGTTTCATTAATAACAACATTTATATCATTGATTATATCAATTTCAAAGAGATGGCAAAATCATCGATGGATTAATATACTGACCTTCTTATCTAGTATTGGCTATGCAATTCCTGGATCGGTTTTAGCCCTTGCTCTTCTTTCCTTTAAAGGAAGTATCTGGCAAATAAACATATTAAGCTTGCTAATCTGGGGGTATAGCATTCGATTCCTAGCTGTTTCAAAAGGTGGCCTTGATGCTGGCTTAGAGAGGATTTCACCAAATATAGACAATGCAGCCATAAATCTTGGGAAGAATTGGTCAGAGGTGCTTTTCAAAATACATTTGCCACTACTCAAAGGACCTATATTGGTGGGTATACTTCTTGTTTTTGTTGACACAATAAAGGAATTACCACTAACTTTTATATTAAGACCATTTGATTTTGATACGCTTTCAGTAAGAATATTCCAATACGCAGGAGATGAAAGAGTAGCAGAATCTATATTACCTTCATTGATAATAATTTGTCTGGGATTAATAGCCTCTTTAGCCTTAATACCAAGCTTAAATAATAGAAATAACTAACATAGACATTTAAACTTTAAATAATCTTTTAACTGGATAAATCAAAGATGCAAATACATCAGAAATTGTTGAGACGAATCGATAACAAATCAATGAGGCCAGTAGAGGTGCTTCTGGCAAATGTGCGCCAAGAGCAAATAGAATCACAGATTCAAAAACACCTAAGCCTCCAGGCGCTGCAGGGACTATAAGGCCAATTATCCATCCCAAGGAAAATGAGGATATTAATTCACCTAGAGAAATCAATGACCCAATAGAAAATGCATTAATACAACATAAAAAGCCAAGAAAGCGAGACAAAATAAATATGATCTCCACAAATAGTGGTTTATAGGGATAAAACATTCTTGTTGAAATATTTTGGCTGCTTAGTGCTAAATTTCTATGTTTAATATTATCATTATTAGTAAAAATTGTTGCCTTCATCGCCTTCAATTTTTTGATTAGAAATTGTCTAAATACAGGTAGAAATACCAATGTAGATGACCAGCAAAGTATATAAATAGATATATTAAAACCTCTAAAGGGTATAAAAAAAAAGCCTGCAACTAGCATTAAAATTGGTTCTAACAAAATAGATTCAATTGATTTTTCATTTGAAATTTCTAAACGCAAGGTATTATATCTAGAAACAAAATGCCAAATTCCTCCTGGCAAATATTTATATATATTTGTAGCTAAAAATATTTTTACTATATTTAAATTATTAACATCGCAACCAATATTATCAATTAAAAACTTCCATGCATAAGCATTAATGATTATACTTAGAAAACTAAATACAATGCCCAATAGTAGCCATAAAATCTCATCACTAGTAATTACCTGATTAGACAAAGAGTCAAAATTTGCAAATATTGAATTACCAAGAAATGCAAAACATATTAATGTTACTAAAAGTTTTATATTAATTCTAGATAATATCGAAAAAACAAAAGTGTTTCTTTCAAGTAGAACCTTTTTAAAATCAAACATCAATTCAACCAATCATCTAATTCATAAAATTCTGACAACTCAATGAATAATTTCTGACGAAGCTCTTCTATTGGAATACCAGTATTTAAAGTTATTTTAGTCAAATCTTTGTGTTCTATCTTAATAGAATTCAGACCATTTGGTCTCATTATTTCTTTAACATTTACCTCTCCAAATTTAGTCTTATGAATCACTGTTCGCCTAGGAAGTATCCAGCGACTAATAATTTTTTCTCTTATTCCAATTGTTGTACTGTAATTAAACCAAACTTCCCTCAGCAATTTTTGATACTTGGGGTAGACAAGAGATTTTATACATATACCTTTTCTATTTTTCTTCATATCAACCGAATAGGAAACCACATCAATAGCACCCGCAGCTCTTAATCTTTCGATTAAAATTGCAATATCTTCAGGTGTAGAATCGTCGATCCAGGCCTCCTGAGAAATTATAGTCTCACACACAGGCTTATTATTTTTTTCTTTATAGTCATCATCCACCTCTAATAGTAGAACTCGTAAAAAATTAGGTCTAGAAATATTTTTACTTCCTAAACCAATACCAATTTTTTTAATTTTCATATTATCTGGTTGACCAAATTTATCTGCAAAAGTTGCTATCAGTGCGATACCAGTAGGGGTTGTTATTTCACCAAAATACTTGTCATCAATAGCCATTAAAGGAATTTGTTTTTGTCTTGCTATCTCTAAAACTGTAGGTACTGGGACCGGAAGAGGACCATGAGAAGTCGATACAATTCCTTTACCTGCAGGTGGATTGGAAAAATAAATATTATCTAGATTTAAAAAGTCAATTGCGGAGCATACATTTACAACATCCAGTATGGAATCAATTGTGCCTAGTTCATGAAAATGAACATCTGAAATTTCTTTACCATGAACAATTGCTTCTGCTTCAGCAAGAATTTCAAAAACCCTAATAGATTTTTTTTTAACATACTCATTCAAGCTTGAATCCAGAAGTAAGTTTTTTACATCATTAAAACTTCTAAATATCTCCTTAAATTTAACTTCGGTTTTTATACAGATAATTCCTTGTATTCCTTCACTATCTCCCTTATTAAATTCTAAGTTAAAGTTTTTATCTATATTTAAGCTTGCTAAATTACTCAATAAAATGGAATGAGGCACACCTAAGTCTATTAATGCTGATGCCAGCATATCTCCAGATATTCCAAGAGCACAATCAATAAAAATATATTTCATTTAAGATTAGATTTATAATCAGTTTTATATAAAGAATACATCTGAATAAGTTTTCACGAAAAACACTAATTTTTATTTTTTAGATCTTTTTTACTTTTTTTGTTTAAAGGTTTTTGAGACACAGGACCTATTACTTGGAAATCCTCAACCAAAAGTTGATAATCGATACGACGAACATCAAGACTAATAAAATTTTTTAAGTAATTAATAGGTACTTCGCCTTTAAGATTAACCTTAAATGGTAACGCTTTCTTTTTTTGATTTCTTGGCTTTTGACGGATTTTTATTACTAACTCCTTCTCTTCTTGCTTAGTAAAAACCAATTCTCCTCTTATAGAAAAATAATCATCACCTTCAAATAAATCATCCGAATCCACTTTCAAATTTGAAGCGTCATTCAATCCTTCTTTATCCAAAAGATTTTTTTTTAAAGTACTAGGTTCCCAAATACCAGTGATTTGCAAATGAAGGTTTTGATTATTCCTACATCTTGGATATACAACCCAGAGGTGAGGTTTTTCTAGAGGGACGTGATTACGAATCAAAGTTATGACTCTCCCAAGCAAAACTGAATCTAATTCATTACCTTTAGAGTCAATTAGAACCCCACGGGTAAAGTTGTCATCATCTTGAGGCTTGTAAATACCTCTAACTAATCCAATAGCTCTATATTGCAATGGATCAGTTACAGAGGGAATAGGATGTTTCTGCATCTATTTAATGAAGTGGGCCATTGGTGACCAATCTTAAATTTACCAAAATCCTACAAATAGCTATTGTAATTTTATTCATTTGGGACATTTTCATACCCTGACTGATCAAATGCATTAAGAGCTTCATCGAGTGCATCAGATGGAGTTGTTGAGTCATTCATCTCACCTGCTTGTTTAAGACGGTTCATTAAATCAAATGGATCTATCGGTAACCCTTGATCAATTTGATCTTCTGAATCAAAAGTACTATAAATATCTCTTTTCTCATCAGTTGAATAATTTTTTACTTCTGAAAGTTTTGTTATTTTAGATGAATAAATAACTTGCCCTGCCATTATTAGAATTGGCGCTAAACAGGCTAAAGTTCGCAACAATTGACTATTAGTAAAAAGTGCAGTTCTGTTCAAAACTAAACTTTAGTTAGAATTTACATGATAATAACTTAAGCAATAGAATTTAGAGTCTTGCTTCTTGCAACTTGGAATGTCAACTCTATTCGTTCAAGAATAGATCATGTCAAAGAATGGCTGGAAACGAACAAAGTCGACATTCTTTGCCTACAAGAGACAAAAACAGAAGATCAATTTTTTCCAGTTGAAAGTTTTTCAAATCTTGGATATGAGGTTTCAATCTCTGGGCAAAAGTCTTACAATGGAGTAGCAATTATAAGTCGATTCCCAATTAATGACATAAAGATTGGCTTTAATCAAGTAATTGAGGACTACAAAGATTTAACTTTATTAAGTGAGCAAAAAAGAATTATAAGTGCTGAAATAAATAATATTAGAATTATAAATGTTTATGTTCCAAATGGATCTTCCATAAATTCAGATAAGTTTATTTACAAAGAAAAATGGATAGAATGTCTACAAGTTTATCTTAGGAAAATTAATTCAAATAATACGCCTATATGTTTATTAGGAGACTTCAATATTGCCCCTGAAGATAGAGATATACATACACCAAGTAACTATAGAGAGACAATTATGGCTTCTTCTAAAGAGAGAAAATTGCTTAAAGATGCTTTAGGAGGGGAATTAGAAGATGTTTTCAGAATCTTTGAGCCTGGAGGGAAAAATTGGTCCTGGTGGGATTATCGCCATTCAGCTTGGGAAAGAGACAAGGGATGGAGAATCGATCATATTTACTTAACAGAAGATATTCTTAGTTGTACCAATAGTTGTTGGATAGACAAAGAACCAAGATCTAGAGAGAAACCTAGTGACCACGCACCTGTAGTTGTCGACATTAGCTGGCCTCCATCAGAAGATGAAAATGAATTTTTCTTTTGAGAAAATCAGACAATTTTCTATTTTCAAATCATCACAGAATTAACAAATCAAATATTCACAATCAACCAAAAAACATTGAATCAAGCAGGGAAGATCTCAACAAAAGTCTCTCCCTCACATGTTTTCAAGCTTAAATCTAATTCGAGCGTTAGGAGTTTTAAAGATTAAAAAAAATAACCAGATGCTGAACAGATTCAAAAATTTAGACGAATCAGTCACTTTTAGGCCATTATGGCTGACTGTGTTTATGAGCTCATTCGCTGAGGTGCCGTGACAGACGCGTTGAACACAAAAAGATCTGAAGAAATTTTTGGCTCTGCCAAAAATTTAATGCCTGGTGGAGTCAGTTCACCCGTAAGAGCTTTCAAATCCGTTGAAGGGAATCCAATCGTTTTTGATCGGGTTAAAGGTCCTTATGCATGGGATGTAGATGGCAACAGATACATTGATTTCGTTGGAAGCTGGGGACCTGCCATCTGTGGGCATGCCCACCCTGAGGTGATAGCCACCCTTCAAGAAACTCTTGAAAAAGGTACTAGCTTTGGAGCTCCTTGTGCTCTTGAAAACCAGCTAGCTGAAATGGTTATAGATGCTGTCCCAAGCGTTGAGATGGTTCGTTTCGTTAATAGTGGAACAGAAGCTTGCATGGCTGTTCTTCGCTTAATGAGAGCTTTTACTGGAAGGGATAAAGTTATCAAGTTTGAGGGTTGCTACCACGGACATGCAGATATGTTTTTGGTTAAGGCAGGTTCGGGAGTAGCAACGCTTGGACTGCCAGACTCACCAGGCGTTCCAAGAAGCACAACTGCTAATACGTTAACTGCTCCCTATAACGACCTTGAAGCGGTTAAAGAGCTGTTTGCTGAAAACCCTGATGCTATCTCTGGAGTCATCCTGGAACCTGTTGTTGGAAATGCAGGCTTCATAACACCTGAACCAGGTTTTTTAGAAGGATTAAGAGAGGTAACTCAAGAGAACGGAGCTCTTTTAGTTTTTGATGAAGTAATGACTGGTTTCCGAATCAGCTATGGAGGCGCCCAAGAGCGTTTTGGAGTTACTCCTGATTTAACTACTATGGGTAAAGTTATTGGTGGAGGCCTTCCAGTAGGTGCATATGGCGGCCGTAAAGAAATAATGTCAATGGTTTCTCCTGCAGGTCCAATGTATCAAGCAGGTACATTGAGCGGTAATCCTCTTGCTATGACAGCTGGGATTAAAACTCTTGAACTTCTTAAACAAGAAGGTACTTATGAAAAACTCGAAGCTATTACAAAAAAACTTCTAGATGGAATCATTAACGCCGCTAAAGAATCAAACATCTCCATTCATGGGCAGAGCATTAGTGCGATGTTTGGCTTTTATCTATGTGAAGGCCCAGTTAGGAACTTTGAGGAGGCAAAGTCTGCTGACACAGATCGTTTTAGCAAGCTGCATAGACTGATGCTTCAAAAAGGTGTTTACTTAGCCCCGAGTGCATTTGAAGCTGGTTTCACATCATTGGCTCATTCTGAAGATGATATAACTGCAACAATAAAAGCTTTTCAAGAAAGTTTTGCTGAAATCAAATAAAACCAATTTAAATTAATAATTTAAATTGGTTTTATTTGCCCTTAATATATAAAAATTATCTGTTCCTTCCACCAACTATTACAGGAACATTGCCTGCTTGACTACCTGGCAAAGCAGGTACAACTTGTGTCTCGCCATTCCATTTGTCTAAGAAAAGCTTAAAAAGAACTTGATCATCAAGACTTTTATTTAACGTGTCATATCTCAAAGCCTCTTGTTCAGCAATTTTAACTTCAGTCTGAGCTCTTAATAATTTCTGCTCAGCAATCTGTTTCTCTTCAATAGCAGCTCTGTATTCATCTGCGATTGTTAATCCTGTTAAATCAAGAGATTGAACATCTACATAATCAAACTTATTAAGTTCATCAGCAACTGTTTTTTCAACTAATTCAGAAATATCACTCCAGGAACTAGCTATCGTTACCAACTCATATTTTGAAAAGACTGATTTAAGAGCCTTAAGTAAGGATGGTTGAATAATCCTGTTATATATCTCTCTGTCGTTGTAAGAGATGGTTTTAAATACTCTGCCCGCCTCATTAGGCTTTAGAGCATATTTAACAGTTGCTGTAGCGGAGATTACCTGCAAATCTTTAGTTAATGAATCAAACTTTTCAGGTCTAACTTGGGTCTGTACATTAAAAGGATAAGTATTTTGAACGAAGGGGAGTTTAAAATTTAAACCAGGCTTACGTGATCCGCCACTTACTTTTCCTAATGTTGTCACCACTGAAACTTGTCCAGCAGGGACAACAAAAAATGCTTGCGTGAGAAGTAAAAAACCCGTAAAGGAAAGGACAAGCAGAAGAGTCGTTGTTCCACCAGGTCCATTCGGAGTCACATTACGAAATGGAGTTGTCATAAAAAAGATTATCTATAAAGATTTTATGTTGATTTAGAGAATATTGTGAAAATTGTTAGATAGAAAAAATAATTACCTTGTAATAAGGGTTGAGCAAAATGAGATTTTAGATTGATAAAAGTGTCCTTATTTTCGTGCTAAATGATTTCTTTAGCAGTGCGTAAAACCTCCAAATACAATTCTTCATCAATCTCTCTAATATCATATTCAGTTGGCATCGCACCATGCTTATACTCATGAACAATCATCCAACATGTTCTTTCTAATTCTTTTTTTGACTGACCAGATAAGTCGATTGCTTTTTCTGAAAGTTTTTTTATTAATGGATCCATAATAAAATTCTTGATAAATAAGATTTCTATATATCAACTTATTATCTATAATTTTGAAATTGAAGAGCTATTTCCAAATCATCTTCTTGCTTCTTAATTAAATTAATTGCTGATTGCAAATCATCTTTATTTTTACCTGTAACTCTCAAACTATCTCCTTGTATTGAAACAGTTACTTTCTTCATATTATCACGAACCAACTTACTTAATTTCTTCGATATTTCTTGTGATAATCCTTTCTTTAATTTAACAATTTGCAAAACCATATTCCCTCCTATGGTTTCAATTTTTTGAAAATCAAATATCTTTAATGATAAATTTCTTTTAGTAGCTTTCTGTAATAAAATATCTTTTACAGCTTCTATTGTCATATCACTTAGAGATACAATTGATAATTCATCTTCTTTAATATCTATTTT
The DNA here is from genome assembly GCA_003279565.1 of Prochlorococcus sp. AG-402-C09. Taxonomy (GTDB): domain Bacteria; phylum Cyanobacteriota; class Cyanobacteriia; order PCC-6307; family Cyanobiaceae; genus Prochlorococcus_B. The sequence goes on along the minus strand of QCHN01000008.1, from coordinate 3,275 downwards.
TGTCTTTGAGTCTTTTAGATCATATCTTTGATCAACTTCTCTCCTCAATTGATCAATAGCATTTACTAACTCCTGCTGATCAAATTCTGAAACCACATCAAAAGAATAAGAAGAGGGCATAAAAATTTCTGTTTGTTTATACCATCTTATGAAAAAAGAGCCAAATTGCTTATAAATATACTTTTGAGATATTTCGAAACTTTAAAAACATCTAAAAGCAGATGATATTTTTTGATTAAAAATCAATCAAAAAACATAAGGCTCACAATTTTTCCCATATCTTCAGCACTATGACAACTGCTCAATAATGTTTCGCTATCGTGAAATGCGAAACAAATCAATTGATCACATCTATTAATAATTTCTTGATTACATAGACTACTTGCCATTGGCAAAGGTAAATCATTATTGTCTTCTTTTTCTATTAAATGTAAAACACTCCCAAGAAGATCCTTAACCTCTGAAGTCTGCCTATCGAGAGACTGCGGCAGTAACACAGTTAGGAGAGAGGGGTTAACATCTAGAACAGCTCGAATCACAGCCGCATTAACGCCTTGAGAACCTGATGTAATTATCGAATGTCCCTCTTGCGCCAAAGACCGTGCTATTAATTCAACGATGTGGATAGAAACTACAGGAACATGCCTGCTACCTAAAAAAGCAATTCTTCTTTTCCCCTCGTTTTTTAACAAGGCTAATTCCTGAGCGAGAGTATCAACTCGTCCCAATGCAGGAAGATCGAGTGATCGACTCAAGGACATCCTAATTCAGATAATTCAAAGGTAGCACTATTCATGAACTCAAGAAGAAATTCCTAAACTTTTAAAGATTCGACCAAGATCACAATGTTCTTGAACCAAGCGAAAAGCATAAGTAGCTTTGACTGTTTCATGAAGACGAACATGACCAAATGCTTGCTCAATAACCTCAACTGTTGAAAGAGTATCTCTATCAACTTTTAGTAATGGAACATCTAACTCTTCTGATCTATTAATTAATTGTGGTAGAGGTTCACCAGCGCCTGTGAGTATTAGACATTGAGTAGAAGCTTCTAAAGCCGCTAATTGGATATCTGTTCTATCAGCACCAGTAACTACTGCCATATTACGCCTTCTTCGAAAAAACTCCATTGCAGAATTAACACTCATCGCACCTATACTCAATGTTTCGACCATCAACTCCAGCCTGTCAGAACAACAAATAACTCTGGCGTTTAAACGTCTCACCAATTCTTCAACAGTGACACTCCTCAACAAAGGTGACCTAGGCATTACCCCAAACACATCTAAACCTAGTGACTTAAGTGATGGAACTAAATTTTCTTTAATATCTTTGACTTGATCAGGATTGACAGCATTTAAGATAACACCACTTAAATGATCTCCTAGTTGATTTTTAGCTTCTAATAACGCTTCAACACTTCTACTATCTTGCCAAAAATGAGAGAGTAAAACTTTAGCATTTAAACCTTTAGAAAGTTGACTGAGACTTAACCCATATAAGAGTCCCTCATGCAAACTACCTGCTGCCTCAAGAATATTGACAACCTCATCAGAAGAATTCAGAGATAGCTTCAACTCATTAAACTCAGTTCCAGGATCTAAGATCTTAGATTGAATCCTCTTACTAGCAGTTGAGGCACCCAAGTATTGAATAGAAGGAATTAAATTTTCTACAGGTAATTTTAATGTCTCTCCAACGAACCTGACATCATCATCGATCATATCTTGCATGTCTCCTCTTTTAGAGACATTTAATTCAAGGCTTGTGGCTAAGGGTTTACCAAATTTAACCAAATGATTTGAAGCAATTAATTTTCTTGCAATACCAAGAACTAATGCTGACTTACCGCTAAATGGTTCACATGATCCAATTAGAAAGGTCTTGCTCATTAATTAAAGACCTGATGTGAGATTAATAACTTTATAAGTTTAGGCTTTTTGAAAAAGTTCTCAACACTAAATCGATATAAAATCCTAAATAGACAAAAACTCTCTATTAATTCGTAATTTTTTGAAAGAGATACAATCGATTCAACTCAATGAAGAAAAACTTGTCAGAAAACTCAAGGTTTAATGGTTTAAAAATTGCCATAACTGGTGCGAATGGCAGCCTTGGCAAGGCTCTTATTAAAGTACTGAAAGCAAACGGGGCTTATATTGTTGGCTTAACTCATAATAAGAAAGATAATACTAAATCTTTTGAAAGCACACCAAATGAATGGATTTCTTGGTCCTGCGGCAAAGAAGAACTACTTTTCAAAAGCCTTGCTAATATTGATATTTTAATACTTAATCATGGATTTAATCCAAAAGGAATGATTGATTCAAATGAAATAAATAAAGCGATAGAAGTAAATTCACTTAGTCATTGGAGATTAATAGGAATGTTTGAGGATTTAGCACTTTCCAACAAGAATTCAAAGGAAGTTTGGGTAAATACATCAGAAGCAGAAATCCAGATAGCTTTTAGTCCAGTATATGAAATAACGAAACGTCTAATTGGCGAGCTTGTAACTCTAAAGAAAAGCAAATTATTAATGGATAAAAGATCTCATTTTATAATCAAAAAATTGATCTTAGGTCCTTTTAAATCAAAGTTAAATCCACAAGGAATTTTGAATCCTGAAATTGTAGCGAAGAAAATAATACAAAAAGCAGAAAAAGAGGATTATTTAATCATCGTATCTCCTAATCCTATGACTTATTTATTAATGCCAGCCATTGAATCAATTAGAATAATTTACTCAAGATTTGTAAAAAAAATCTACTCAAAATGATCACTTTAAAAGATAATCAATCCCCTCTATCAGTAAGTATTTCGAACCCATTTTCGGTAACCAAAACAGTATGTTCCCACTGAGCAGATAGATTTCCATCTTTTGTAATTACTGTCCAGCCATCACGCAAGGTATTACAGTACTTCGAACCAAGATTAATTATAGGTTCAACTGCAATAGTCATGCCTTCTCTTAAAGTGACATTTGGCAAATCATTAGTTCTAAAATTAAATACCGAAGGTTCTTCATGAAGATTCCTTCCTACACCATGTCCAGTGTAATCTTCAACGACACTAAAACCATTAGCATTCACATAATCTTCTATCGCTCCTGCAATATCAAGAAGTTTATTTTTTGGTTTAATTTGTTTTATCCCAAGCATCAAAGCTTCTTTGGCCACTCTACTTAGTTCAATTGCTTCATCTGAAGTATTTCCTACACATATAGTTATACAACTATCACCATGGTAACCATTGTAAAAAGCTCCCGTATCTAC